>JBAZAX010000012.1:0-20675 GCA_041671765.1 Candidatus Babeliales bacterium
AGGGAATATGCTTTCTTGGCAAAATTAAATTCAGTGATTTTATAAAACATCACCTAAAAGAACGCGAAGGTGATTTAATTGAGTTTGAGACGGGACAAGTAGTTGGCAAGCATGAGGGTTTTTGGTATTACACTGTTGGTCAACGTAAAGGGATAGGTCTTTCTGGTGGGCCATGGTTTGTTGTCAAAAAAGATATAGTTAAGAATATTGTTTATATTTCAAAAAATTATTACTCAGATGATAAATCAAGAGATACGTTTTGTGTGTCTGATTTCAACTGGATTGCTCAACGTGCGCCTGAAAAACGCGATTTGGAAGTTAAGCTTAGACATGGCGAAGTTTTATACAAAGCAACGTTGGATATTTTGGAGGAATCTGCATCCTTCGATACATTTTGTTCAGCAGAGCTTCACAAAACACTCAGGACGAGCGAATTAAGTAAGCCCGCTCGTGGTCCCTTCGACAAGCTCAGGGTGAGCGCCGGTATCGAATCATCACCCGACTTGTCCGTCGAAGCTTTAGCGAAGACGGAGGGGCGGCGGGCTGAGGTGCGTACAGCTACCGGTTTTGTAAAGATCGAGGGCAATGATCAGGGAATTGCTCCGGGGCAGTTTGCTGTCTTTTATGATGGGGATATCTGTTTGGGTTGTGCGGTGATTTGTTCTTAAGGGTGTTTGTTATGCAAAATAAGCCATATATTTGGATTGGACGGTTTTACAATCACAAGAAAGATTTTATAAGCATGCGGCTTTTCAGGGCTGCAAGGTGCCTTGCAGGAAAAATGGCTCGTAAGGCTGTTGGGAAAAAATATGAATGTGATATTGAATTTAACCCTGCAAATTGGGCCGAAGCTGCAAATGTATCAGAGCACAGCCACAATCCGACAATCACCTGGATCGGTCATTCCTCATTTTTAATTCAAGTTGGTGGAATAAATATTGTTACAGATCCTGTGTTTTTCAATCTTTCTTTCTTTGCTCCCAGGGTTTTAAAGGCAGGCATTCCAATTGATAAACTTCCCAAAATTGATTTTGTTATAATTTCGCACAATCATATGGATCATATGGATTTAAGAAGCATTAAGATGCTAAATGCTAAATTTCAACCTACATTTTTAGTTCCACATGGAAACAAAAAATGGCTTGAACAAAAGGGTATTAAGAATGTAATTGAAAAAAAATGGTGGGAAGCGCAGGTTTTTGGCGATGATTCAAAATTTACATTCTTACCGGCAGTGCATTGGACTAGCCGAGGCATCCTCGATATTAACAAAACAATGTGGGGTAGTTGGATGATTGAGCATGCGGGCTTTAAAATTTATTTTGCGGGTGATACGGCCTATGCTGATCATTTTGAAAAAATAGGCAAAATTTTCCAGGGAATAGATATAGCTTTAATGCCGATTGGTCCGGTTCAGCCACGTAAATTAATCGATGAAGCACATACATGTCCGATGGAGGCCGTAAGAGGATTTTTGGACTTGGATGCAAAATGTTTTATTCCCATGCACTGGGGAACATTTAGGTCGGCCTATGAGAGCTTTTCAGCGCCTGCTCTTGGGCTGCTGAATTCTTGGAAAAAATTTGAAGATAGGCTTGAAGGTAAGAGTTTAAAATTATTAAAAATTGGTGAATCGATACTGTTTGAGCAAAAATGATAGCATTATTATTCTTTTTTCTGGATTTTGTGGCATTTTCTTTTTGGAATGGGTGGTATTTAAACAGTTTGCTTGTTTATTTTGTCGTTCATTCCCTTAAGCAAGATAGCTTTGAAACATCGTTTAAATTTTGCTATTTTCCACTTATTTTATTACTTTTACAGGACTGTTTCCTAAATGGTAGATTTGGGCTGATGCTTGTCTTTTTGGTTCCTGTTATAGTTTTGATGGCACACCTGCGCCAAGTAATTGATGCAAAGCAGGAGTACGTATGTTACCTCTTAATAATAGGGGTTCTATTTTTTGACCATCTTTTAATCAAAAAAATGCTGCTTAATAAGCCATTTTTCAACACAGACTTTCTTTTTGAAATTTTTATTAATATAATAATAACAAAAGTAATTCTTTTGGGTGTACGGGGCAATCGCTTTTTACCGATATTTAGACAGTCCCGATTTTAATCGGTTCAGTTTTTGGTTGGTAGATGGAGGAAAGTCTGGACTCCTAGCAGGTTGGATGCCTTATAAGGTGATAACTGAGTAAAATCAGAGATCATGCAAATAAGGGGGGCGTAAGCCCATGGAAAGTGCCACAGAAAATATACCGCCCGGGGTTTTTAACCTCAGGTAAGGGTGAAAACGTGTGGTAAGAGCACACGCACAGTTGCAGTAATGTAGCTGGTGGGAAAACCCCATCCGGAGCAAGACAAAGTAAGCGAGTTGGTCACCTGTTCCTTATACTCGCGGGTATGTCGCTTAGATAAATGGTTGCCGATTGAATTTTTAGTAGTCAATCACAAAATCCAGCTTACAAGTTGCCCAAAGGAATTGCCCAGCGTATTATTCCGTGAATTTGAAATTCCCAAACTTGCCCGCTCGTGGTGAGTGCTGGCCGATCCTTCGATACGATTTGCTGTGCAAATCACTCAGGATGAGCGGCCAGTGTATCGAACCATGCGGGCATAAAGATTACTTCGAACAAACATGAAAAAAATTAAAATACTGTGGTCATTACCGTTTATTGGCTTTGTTTTAGGGTACATGGGTACCTATCTTTTTATGCAGCAAGAAACTACGATAACGCCAAATGTTATTGGTAGATCTTTGCAAGAAAGTGTTGCAATATTGTCAAAACAACGTTTGGGAATACGTTTAATGCGTGAGCAGGAAGATGTTTCAATGCCAGAGGGTATAGTTTTAGACCAAATTCCTAAAGCAGATAATAAAATTAGACAAAATCAAAATGTTTTTGTGACCGTTTCAAAAAAACCATCATTACTTTCAGTGCCTGATTTTCTTGGATGTGGCATTAAAGATATTCAAACTCGCTCCAGTAGAAGTGATATTGATGTTTTTAATATAGGGCTTTTTGGTTCATTTCCTCGTAATACCTGTTTTGCTCAGTATCCAAGCCCAGGGACCCAACTCATACGTAAACGTATGGTTGTCTATGTTTCGAATGGGAATTTTCCTCTTTTTATTATTCCAAATTTTAAGGGTTTTCTGGTTGAACAGGTAAAAGATTTTGCGCATTCGAATGATATATCACTTGAAATTGTGCATTTGCAGAGCGTTGGCGAGGACCATGCTTGTGGTAATTGTCATGTGATTGATCAGCGACCAATTTCCGGATCAATTGTTTCGCTTGAACAACCTCTTCAAATTCAGTTACAAGTCAGTGATTAAATCGTCAAAATAACCGTTTTTATGCGTAGCCCTGGCAGGTAAAAGTGTTGGGGTTTTTGATATTAATGTTTTAAATATGGTGGTGATTTTGTCCAAGGTATGGCTATTTTATCCCCCTATGTTTAAACCATTTCGCAAATTTTAAGATAAAAATGACATTTTAAGGATTATAAAAACAATCGATTAGGCTGAGCCAAAGTAATTGTTGCACAATAGGAAGTGGTATTCTGTTGACATAAGTAACACAATCGTGTTACGATTTCGACATATTATTAGGGAGAAAGTATGAACAAATTTATAGCATATAAAGGTCGGTATTTTACCATTGAGTGGTATTTTGATGACCGCGGGAACAGCAAGGTATTAGAATATTACCAATCGCTATCGGTTGAAGAACGAAATAAGGTGTTGTACCTGTTTCAGATGATGGGAGACTTTGGGAAAATTAGAAATCAACAAAAATTCAATGCCGAAGGAGATCAAATTTATGCCTTCAAGCCAATTCCACACCGATTCTTAAGCTTCTTTTTTATTGGTGCAAAAATTATTGTGACCAATGCATTTGAAAAGAAGCAACAGAAGCTACCATCAAGGGAAAAGGCTAAGGCACTAAGCTGTCGCCAAGATTATGAAATGCGTGTCAATAAGGGTTTCTACTATGAAAAATAAAAAGAAAAACGAAGCAGTGAAAAAGTCATTATCAACGTATGATGAACACATGCAAAGTTTGAGTCCAAAAGAATTGAAGGACTACAAAAAAGGCTATCAAGAACTATTGCTTTCTGAGATTGTTATCGCTGCCATGCAAGAAGATGATATTTCTGTTAGAAGGCTGGCTAAGGCTGCAGGAATATCTCCTACGATTGTTCAGGAAATTCGTGCAGGAAAACGTAAGAATTTATCATTGCAATCATTTTTTAAGATTTTAGACGCTTTTGGATATTCATTTATTCTTGAAAAACCTGGAAAAAATAAAACGAAAACTGAACGAATTATATTACATGCGCCAATCCTTCCGCCAATGTGAGCAGTATCTCCGCAGCTGTTGGGGCTTTATTGTGTGTCTGGACCAATAAACTTGTAATTTTGGTAGGTAAAAGTGCTGGGGTTTTTATATCATCAAGAAGATGCTTAAACTGTGGCAAAATAACCGTTTGCTAAATGTTCAATCGTCTTTATAATAAATTTATAATAAATATTGTGTGTGGGGACTTTAAAGTGGGGTTAGATAAGGACTTAATTTTTGGATTTAAAATCTTTCTTTACTTTACTCAGTAAATAATTATATTGACAATTTCTACCACACTTGTGTTAATACACAGTTGTGTGTGAACAACATATGGGTTTCAGTGGCGCGTAGGAACCCAAACAGTTAATAAACTGTAAGTAGTTGTAAATTGGGTGGTTGTGAGCTAGTTGCTCAATGTTTAACTTCTAAAAGGGATGTATAAAAAAGATGGGCGGTTCGTGTTGCAATCATGATCATCTACATGATAATTTAGATGAAAATAAAAATGAAAAGATTTTGGTGCATCATGTTTCTCTAAAAGATGAGATATTTTGCCATTTTCCATATGCAATTTTTTCTGTTGCCCTTGCAATGGTGGTTACGAGTTTTATCTCTTACCCCAAGGCTGAGTCTGTTGCGGAGATTGCATATCGGCTTTTTCATAATTTTCACTTTCTACATCTTCTTTTTGCTGCGAGTGGCACAATTTTGATGTTTAGACGTTATTCGAATAATTTTTTTGTAAGTCTGATAGTAGGTTTTTCCGTACCTGCTGTTTTCTGTACGGTTTCCGATGCATTTCTGCCATATCTTGGCGGCAAGATGTTGGGTTTGGATATGCATTTACATTGGTGTTTTTTAAGCCATATCGATACAGTACTTCCGTTTCTTATAGGCGGTGTTGTTAATGGATGGGTAATGAGTGCTCATTCACACAGTAAGCAGATGTTTTACTCGCTTACCTTCCACTTTGCACATATTTTTGTCAGTTCAATGGCCGGATTGTTGTACCTGATAAGCTTTGGGTTTAATGATTGGTGGGAAAAAATGGGGTTTGTCTTTTTATATCTGGTTTTTGCCGTGCTTATTCCATGTATTATGTCTGATGTTGTTGTTCCGGTATTTTTTGCTCGTTTTGGTAACAGGAAAAACAAAAGAGTTTAATATTTACGGTTTTTCCCTTACAAGGATGGTTGATGAAAAGTATTAGATTTGAAAATGTTTCAAAATCATTTGATGGTGAATTAATCTTAGATCGCTTGAATTTGGAAATTCCGGCAGGACGATTTTTTGCGTTACTTGGTCCAAGTGGATGCGGTAAAACAACAGTTTTACGTATACTTGCGGGTTTGGATGCAGTTGATTCCGGTAAAATTTTTCTCGGCGATCAGGATGTAACAAATCAGCCAATTTATACACGCAGTATAAATACAGTTTTTCAACAATATGCCCTTTTTCCTCATCTGACTGTTTTTGAAAATGTTGCATATAGCATGCGTGTAAAAGGTATAAAGGAAGATGAAGTTAAAGAGAGAGTTTACGAAGTATTGAAAATGGCTAGGCTTTTTGGGCATGAAAGTAAATATCCACGGAGTCTTTCAGGTGGACAACAACAGCGGGTTGCGCTTGCCCGAGCCATTGTTAATCGTCCGGAGGTTTTGCTTTTGGATGAGCCTCTTGCAGCTCTTGATCTAAAGCTTAAAGAAGAGATGTTGCTTGAGATGATTGATTTGCAGTATAAACTTAAAACTACATTTGTTTACGTAACACACGATCAGTTTGAAGCTTTAACAGTTGCAGATAAAATGGCAATTATGAATACGAATGGTGGAATTGAGCAGATTGGTACGCCTAAACAAATTTATGAATTTCCGGCTTCGCGGTTTGTTGCAAATTTTGTGGGAAATACAAACATAATAGAGGGCAAGCTCGGACAGTCTGAACAGGGACAGGTTGTTGAAGTCGACGGGTTAGGTCTTTTTAGCGTTTATGTAACGCCTGAAAAATCCGCTATCAATTCATCTAGCAGCGTTTACATGAGTATTCGTCCGGAGAAAATTTTTATAAGCAAAAAAGAGCGTTCTGAGTTTTCAAATCATTTACAGGGTACGGTAGTTGATATAATTTATTACGGCCGTAGTACACAATACAATGTTAAATTAAAAAATGGTTTGAGACTGATGGTTTTTGAGCAAAACGAGGAACATTTTCCACAAGAAAGTATTGATTACGACGATAATGTTCATTTATATTTCCAAAAAGAGAACATAGTTTTATTGGAGTGTTAATGAAGACGTTGCGTAAGATTTTTTCTGAAGAAATTGCATTTGTTTTTTCTTGTCCCGCGTTGCTATGGGAATGTATATTTTTGTATCTTCCATTGCTTGTTCTTGCTTTATACAGCTGTTTTGAATTTTCAGCACAAACAAATTCTTGGGTTTTCACGTTACATTATTATAGACAAGTTTTTCATTCACTTTATTTTCGGGTGATACTTAATTCATTAAAACTTGCATTTACAGCAACTCTTATATGTTTCACAATTGCTTACCCTGTGGCATATTTTCTTGCAATAAAAGTTCAAAAGCGATTTAGAACTTTTTTGTTGTTTTCATTAATTTTGCCATCGTGGACAAGCTTGGTTGTTCAAATTTATGCTTGGTTTTTTTTACTTGAACAGGATGGTCTTGTTAGTAGGACATTGCATTGGATTGGACTTATACCAAAATCGATGCATCTTCTTAATAATTATTTTTCGATTATGGTTGGCTTAGTTTCATGTTTTTTACCATTTATGATTTTACCGATTTATGTGATTCTGGACAAAATGGATCCACGTCTGCTTGAAGCTTCTGCTGATTTAGGTGCGGATAAAATTGAAACTTTTAAACGTATTATTTTTCCTCTTTCTTTGCCTGGTGTTTACACCGGATTTTTATTAGTTTTTGTCCCGGTTTTTGGGGAATTTGCCATTCCATCATTGCTTGGTGGATCAACTTATGTGGTTTGGGGCAGTTTGATTGTAGACAAATTTTTAAGAGCACGAGATTGGCCTTTTGGATCTGCGTTGGCTATTATTGGAATTATGCTTTTTGTTCTCATCATTTTAGGTTGTGTTGCGATTAGGAATTTGGTAAAACGTTTACGTGGTGTGAACTAAGTTGTTAGGAAGTTGAATGATAAAAGACGGTAAGAATAGATTTTCAAGAATGATACAGCCCGTTTTTGTGGGTATGATTTATCTTTTTTTGTATTTACCTATCATAGTTATGGTGCTTTTTTCTTTTAACAAAAGCAGAATATCTGTGCGATGGGAAGGCTTTTCGTTGTATTGGTACCAAAAGCTTTTTCAAACTCCTGAAATTTTGGATGCGCTTAGGGTTTCGTTGGTTGTTGCGTTCTTTGCAACGGTACTCAGTGTAGTCATAGGAACTCTATTTGTTGTTGCAAGTGTTTGGAAAAAATCGGATTATATGTCTTGGATTTTTTATGGAAATATTTTGTTGCCTGAAATTGTTATGGCAATCGGTATTTTAAGTATATTTACGTTTTTTCAAATTCCACTTGGATATCTAAGTTTGATTACCGGACATACCATCATTGGGTTGGGTTTTGTAATTCCGGTTGTCAGAGCGAGATTCGTTGAACTTGATCCTATATTAACAGAGGCATCACTCGATCTTGGGGCAACATATGGTCAAACATTCCGAAAGGTACTGTTTCCACTTTTATTGCCTTCAATTGTAGCATCCAGTTTATTGGTTTTTACATTATCGCTGGATGATTTTATGATAGCCTTTTTTTGCTCGGGACCTAAAATTCAAACACTTTCGGTTTATGTTTATTCAATGATTAAGGGAGGCGTTGATCCTACGATTAATGCTATTTCAGCAATATTTTTGGCATTGAGTAGTTTGTTAATACTGATCTTATCTTACTTAAAAGTTCTTGATTTGGTTGTTTCAAATGAATAATATTTTTAATTCTTTAAAAAATTTTTATGATGAGTGGTATCCCAAAGTTGTAATTATTGGTGTCTATCTTTTGATAATTGCGGCTTTTTTATATTCGCCTAGAGTTTTTGAATATTTTTCGAATGAGCAATCCATTAACGTATATGCGTTTACCGAATTTGTTTCATCTGAAGCAGTGAAAGAGTTTGAGCATGAGACAGGGATTAAGGTTAGAATTCAGTATTTTGAATTTAACGAAGAACTTTATGCCAAATTTAAAATAAATCATGGAGAAGGGTACGATTTGATAACTCCATCTGATTATATGGTTGAGATGATGCGCAAGGATGGAATGTTGCAAGAAATTGATCACTCTAAATTATCAAATATTAAAGAGCTGGATTCACGATTATTGGGCAAGTATTTTGACCCTGAAAATAAATATTCGATTCCAATATGTTGGCTTGTTTATGGAATTGTTTATGACAGGGATATCGTCGGTCCAAATTTTAAGCAAGCAAATTTAGGAATGCTTTTTAAAGATCCTTGGGATCTTGTAATTTCTGATGTAGTCAACAAGCATTATCGTGTTTGTATGGCTCAAGATCCGCGAGATATGGTTTATTTGGCTGCGATATATCTTTATGGGCGAACCGAGAATCTTACAGATGTTGAACTTGCCCAGATTCAAGATTTATTAAGTAAGCAAAAAGGCTGGGTGGAGAGTTATACCGATGCCGGAACTCCATATTTTCTTACCGGAGGAATTGCATCGGTTGCCTTAATCTCAAATCACAGGATGAAAAAACTGCAGGAAATCAGTAATAAATTTATTTTTCAAATTCCAAAAGACGGCAGCATAATGGTAATCGAAAATATTGCTATACCTGTAAAAACAAAAAAATCCGATCTGGTACATAAGTTTATAGATTTTTTGATTTCGAAAAAAATAGCCATGTTGCATGCGAATTTATACGGAACCAATTCAAGCAACATATCAGTGTTTAACGAAAAAGTTGCAGAAAATTCTAATTTTTTCCCTAAAGATACGATGTTTGATAAACTTCATTTAATAAATAATGAAATTTCGCTTGATAGAGTAGATTCAATTTGGTTGGGAGTAAGGTTTTCCTGATTAAACGGGAAATTATTGAGTAAACTTGGTTAAAGTTAGGTATTAATATGGAAACACTCAAAATAAAAATTCAAAGCATTCTAGAAAAATATAAACAAAAACGTGATAAATTCAAAAAAGTAATAGATAGGTGGGGACAAAAAAACTATACCACTGACCATCGCAATGCAATGGAACTTTTTAATAAAGCTGAAAATTATGCAGCTAATTTGATGCAAGAAGCTTCAAATCCCGGAGTTAATAAAAAAGAGTTGAAATCAAAGATAAAAGATTTTAAAACAGTTTATAAAAAATTAAATGACATAACCAAACCTGTTTTACAGCAGTGGATAGAAGCCATTGTAATAGCGGTTGTTTTAGCCATTGTTTTAAGGAATTTTGTATTTGGTCTTTATCATGTTCCAACAGGTTCTGCCGAGCCAAACATTTTGGTGGGTGACAGAATTTGGGGTAACAAGATGGCATATTATTTCTCGGAGCCAAAGCACGGGGATCTGGTAATCTTTGATAATCCTGAAGTCAAGTATGACAAAAGTAATATCATTAAATACTGGTGGCAAAAGTACATTGGTTTTCCAGTCCCATTGTTAGGATTAAGCGGTGGACCTGATAATTGGGTTAAGCGTGTAATAGCAGTTCCGGGTGATGTCATTGAAGGCAAGCTTGAGGATGGAAAACCGGTTGTGTATATTAACGGGCAAAAGCTTAATGAAACTTATGTAAATTCATATCCATTGGTTAGATGCAGAAAATCAAAGGGTCTTATTCCACTTGATTCATTTGGCCCGCTTGTTGTTCCGGAATTTTTACGTCTTTCCACTCGTGATGATTATAATTACACTTATGATCCATCAAAATCTCTTGATGAACAACCTTTTTACCGTTTAAATCCGGATGAAATTGTTATGAATGCTGAGACAGGCAAACCTATTTTTGCACAGCCTTATTCCCCAACATATGGATTTGATTATTCTCAAAGAACATTCTTCTGCGTCGATGTGTTCGGTCCATTTACGGTTCCTGAAGGAAAATATTGGATGATGGGTGATAGTCGTAAAAATAGCCGAGATAGCAGATGGTGGCATTTCTTGGATAGCGAACGTGTTCATGGTCGAGCAAGTTTTATAATTTATTCAATTGATAGCGAAGAAGCATTTTGGTTATTTGAATTGGTAAAGCATCCAATAGATTTCTGGACAAAATCAATTCGATTTGGGCGTTTTTTCAGACCATTATGGAATCATAATGGAAAGACTGCAGTAGCTGAGCATATTGATCATGAGGGCGCTGAAGATAGACAACGCTAGCTTTTAGACTTGCCGGAATGCCATTCGAAGTAAATTTTATGCCCGCATGGTTCGAGCCGCCTTCGCTTGGATAGCTATGGCGCCCAGGTACATTTTTTGGGCCGCTCGCCCTGAGTGCCGAGCTTTGCGAGGCGTATCGAAGGGTGCGGCCTGCAAAAAATACTCACCACGAGCGGGCAAGTTTGATATATTGATTGTGCAAAATGATATAATTAAAAACTTAAAATTGAGAGCAACAATGAACAGAAATAAATTTTATATAACAACTCCAATTTATTACGTAAACTCAAAGCCTCATCTTGGAACTCTTTATTCAACTTTGTTAGCAGACATTTTTGCCAGATGGAACAAAGTTATGGGCAAAAATGTTTTCTTCTTAACAGGAACAGATGAGCATGGACAAAAGTTGCAAGAAGCTGCGGAGAAGGCTGGATTGCCACCCAAGCAGTTTGTTGATTCCGTTGTGCCGGAGTTCAAAAAAACTTGGGCAAATTACGAAATAGAGTACAACAAATTTATTCGTACAACTGATGAAGAGCACAAAAAAGCTGTTAAGTGTTTTATAGAAAAATTACAAGAGCAAGGCGATATTTACAAATCATCTTACACAGGTATGTACTGTGTTCCTTGCGAAACATTTGTAACAATTAATACAGAAACTCCAAAAGATGCTGCAGGAAATCATGTTTGTCCGTCTTGTCAACGTGGGTTAAAAGAGGTTTCTGAAGAAAGTTATTTTTTCAGACTTTCTGCATATCAAGATCAGCTTTTAAAATTTTATGAAGAAAATCCAAATTTTGTTGCGCCAAAAGAAAGACTTCAAGAAGTAATTTCATTTGTAAAATCAGGCCTTAAAGATTTAAGTATTTCACGTAAAAATGTCTCGTGGGGTATTCCATTTCCGGGAGATCCGGCCCATACGGTATACGTTTGGGGTGATGCATTACTTAACTACCTTAGTGCAATTGGTTATGGCCAAAATGATATTAAATCTGAAGAAAATTTTAAGTTCTGGTGGCCAGCAGACGTTCAGGTTATGGCAAAAGACATAGTAAGATTTCATGCAGTTTATTGGCCTGCATTTTTAATGGCACTAAATTTGCCACAACCTAAAAAATTACTTGTTCATGGGTTTATTCTCATGGGCGACTACAAAATGTCTAAGTCTCGCGGCAATATTATTGATCCTGATAATCTTGCCAATTGGTATGGCATTGAGCAGGTTCGTTATTACTTGGCGCGTCATATTTCAGTTGCTCAAGATTCACAATTTGATTTGAAGGATCTTGAAAATTATATTACAGCAGATCTTGCCAATGGTGTTGGCAATTTACTCAGCAGAACACTAACATTGGCCTTGAATAATAACTTTAGTGTAGTAACGGCTCCAGCAGCGCTTGATCCTTCTTCCATATCAGTAAAAGAAAAAGGCGAAGAGGCGTTCAGAGTTTATTGGGAAGAGATGAATGCGCTACATCCACACATTGCACTTGCAGAATTGTGGAAGTTTGTGGCTCATGTAAATGCCTATTTTCATACGATGCAGCCATGGGTTTTGGCAAAGCAAAATCGTGAACTGTTTGAAGAGGTAATTTACGTTGCTTGTAAGAGTATGTATAAAATTGCTGTTCTGCTTTGGCCGGTTATGCCAAACAAGATGGAAACATTGTTAAAACATCTTGGACATGATTTTAATGTTGCCAATAACTATGAAAAAGAGTTCCGAGACAATAAGGTAAATAAAACATTTAATCTAATCGCAGTAAAAGAACCTCTTTTTGTTCGTCCTGAGTCACACGTTGATCAGGTAAAACAAGAATTAGCGCTAGATTCAAGTGCGCCAGCAGTTAACGCTATTGCACCTGAAGTTAAAAATAAGCAAGCCAAGCCGGCAGAGGTCAAGAGTTGCGAAACTGAGATTATTAACATCAATGATTTTGCCAAAGTTCAGTTGCTTGTTGGCACAGTCAAAACCTGCCAACCTGTTTCTGGTTCAGACAAATTATTAAAACTTGAAGTAGACCTTGGTCCACAAGGCTTACGCCAAATCTTGTCTGGTGTAGCACAGTGGTTTAAACCAGAAGATTTGACAGGCAAGCAGGGGATCTTTGTGGCCAATCTTGCACCGCGCAAAATGCTTGGGCAAGAGTCGCAGGGTATGATGTTGTTTGCTAAAGATGAAGCAGGAAATATGAGAATGCTGACTGTCGGTGGTTTTGTTGAAAACGGAACGCGAGTCAGTTAAAATTTGTAAAAATTTATTGGCTACTATTTGTAGGTAAGCCAAAATTTAATTAAATAAAACCCCCACTTTAAAATCGCTAAGTTTTAAAGTGGGGGTTTATATTGAAATACAGTATCTGAACTAAAAGTAGCTGCAGATTTTCTTTCACCAACTGGATTCTTCCTTATTTTTGGAATTCTAGGCGTTTGATGTTTCATCGTTCATAGTGGCTTTATTTTGTTCTTTATAATATTTATCCAGACTTCAATTTATAATTAATTGCAAACAAAAGAATCTCTTGAAATTGAATTTTTTGCAATTATTATCATACCCTTATGCCAATAGAAACGTGCTTTATATAATTTTAACTAATAGAATTGACATCTCGTTAAAATGAATCACTTGCAGTATTTAATGATTGCGGATATTATGACTTTCACTGAATTATGCAATTTAAATTAAGCATTGAAAGACAATATCAATGACTCCAACATTACCTGATAATAAAGCAATAAAACCCAAACATAAAAAAGCTCACTTTTTTATAAACAAAGGTTTGTTTGCAAATCTCTCTAGTTTTTCCGAATTGGAAACCAGAATATCTAATTTACCGAAAACTGAACGAGGCAATGCTTTCGAAGTTTTTGCAGAAGCTTATTTTAATACAAAAGGTCTTCATCAAGCGCAAGAGGTATGGCCTGAAAAAGATTTGCCTGAAAGCTTGCGCGAAAAATTAGGGATCGCTACAGATGCTGGTGTTGACGGAGTAATCAAAACTTCTACAGGACTATATAAGGCTTATCAAGTCAAGTTTAGGTCAAATAGACCAGCATTAACTTGGGATAATGATCGCTTGGGAAATTTTTTTGGACAGACTGATCGCGTTGATGGGCGAATACTTTTTACAAATTCTAATGATTTATCGCATATCACAGAAACACGAACTGATTTTTATTCAGTTAGAGGAAATGATTTAGACAGGCTTGATCACTCAGATTTTCAGGAAATTGAAAATTTTTTAAAAGTTATACCTTTTGTGCAAGAAAAAAAATCTCCATGGCCGCATCAAAAAGAAGCAATAAACGATATTTTAAATGAATTCAAAGAAAAAGATCGTACAATTGCGCATATGGCATGCGCATCCGGTAAAACTTTGGTTGCTATGTGGGTTGCTGAAAAAATGAATATTCAAAACATTCTTGTATTACTTCCCTCCCTAGCCTTGGTAAGGCAAACACTTCATGATTGGGATAAAGAAAACAGATGGGATAAGTTTAATCCTTTATGTGTTTGTTCTGATGTAACAGTAACCAAAGGTGAGGATGAAATAATATTAAAGAGGCATGAGTTGGATTTTCCGGTTACTACCGATGAAAATAAAATCGAAAGTTTTATTCAAAATCAAAATTTTTCACAAAAAATTATTTTTTCCACATATCAATCATGCAAGGAAGTAGCAAAAGCAATGCCTCACGGATTTTCTTTTGATCTAGCAATATTTGATGAGGCTCATAAAACAGCTGGACGAGAAGGAACGAATTTTACATATGCATTGAAAGATGAAAATATTTCCATTACCAAGCGACTGTTTTTGACAGCAACCCCACGACACGTCAACGTTAATAAAAAGGATAAAGAAGGAAATAGTAAGCCTGTTTTCTCAATGGATAATCCAGCAGTTTATGGACGGATTTGCCATAAGCTTTCATTTGCTGATGCTGCCAAACAAAAAATCATATGCAAATACAAAATCGTTATTTCTGTGGTATCAGAAGAAGTTGATAGAGAGCTGCTTAAACACGGTATAGTAAATATCAAAGACGATCCGATAAAAGCACAACGTGCTGCAAATTTATTGGCATTAACCAATGCCGTCAAACGCTACGGCGTAAAACGAATATTTACGTTTCACAATTCTGTTAAGGCAGCAAAATCTTTTACCTCTAACTCAAGCGAAGGAATTTCAACTTTTCTCGATAGCTTTGACCTGTTCCATGTAAGTGGAGAAATGACAACAAGCAAACGAGACCAGCGCATAAAAAAATTTGGAAAGGCGCCAAAAGCAATAATGTCTAATGCGCGATGTCTTACAGAAGGGGTTGACCTTCCTGCGGTAGACATGGTTGCATTCATATCACCAAAAAGAAGCCAAATCGATATAATTCAGGCAACAGGGCGAGCCATGCGAAAATCTGAGGGAAAAGAATATGGCTACATATTGATTCCTATTTTTTTAGAACTTGCCAGTGGAGAAAATCTCGAGCAGGCGTTCGAGAAGACTCAGTTTGATGATATTTGGAATGTTTTGCAAACACTGCAGGAACATGACGAAAGCTTGTTTGAGATTATAAGTCAGATGCGTGAAGATATCGGACGAACTGGTGGGTTCGATGACAGCCGCCTGAGAGAGAAAATTGAATTTCTTGCGCCAGAGGTACAACTTTTGGTTTTGAAAAATGCAATAACAACTAAAATAGTAGAAAAATTAGGATCAACTTGGGACGAAAGATTTGGCGAGCTTTGCAAATTTAAGGAGAAGAATAGGGATTGCAACGTACCAAAAGATTATGCCAAAAACCCTTCACTTGGAATTTGGGTTGATGGCCAACGAGGAAAATACAAAAATAAAAAGCTGTCCTCAGATAAAATCAAAAAACTTGAAGGAATCGAATTTAATTGGGATCCAAATGGTACAAGATGGGAAAAAGGATTTGCAAAACTATGTGAATATAAGAATACTCATGATGACTGTATGGTTCCAAGTACTTATAAAGATAAAACACTTGCTACCTGGGTAACTCGTCAACGCACATTATATAATCAAGATAAATTATCCCCAAAATGTATCAATTTACTTATCAACATAGGTTTTGTTTTCGAACCTGACGATGCAGCTTGGCAAGAACAATTTTCTAGGCTATGCCAATTTAAAGAAGTAAATAACAATGCTAACGTCCCTCAAAAATATCCGAAAGATCTCGAGCTTGGGCGATGGGTTACAACGCAACGTGCTCAATTCAAAAAAGAAAATTTATCACAAGAACGCATTAAAAAGCTTAATTCCATTGGTTTTGACTGGATGCTTGAGAATATAAGGAAAGAGAAGGTTCTTTCATGGGAAGAAATGTTTGCAAAACTACGTGAATCTAAGAAAGTAGCTAATAATTGTAACGATTCAAATACTTGTAAAGATAAAAAAATTGCTCGCTGGATAAATCGTCAACGTACAAAATACAGAAACAATTATTTATCTCGAGAGCAGATTAATAAAAAAGAAAATTTATCACAGGAACACATTGACAAGCTTAATTCCATTGAATTTGACTGGATGCTTGAGAATAGAAGAAAAGAGAAAGCTCTTTCATGGGAAGAAATGCGTTCAAACCTGCGTGAATCTAAGCATGAAAACAATGATTCTAACACTCCAAATACTTACAAAGATCAAACACTTGCTAGATGGGAAAATCGTCAACGCACAAAATACAAAAACAATGATTTATCGCGAGAGCAGTTTAACAAACTAAAAGAAATTGATTTTGTATTTGAACCTGTTAATGATATAGCATGGAACAATAAATTTAATGAATTACAGAAATTCAAAAACTTGAATGGACACTTAAATATCCCATGGAATTCAAATTTAAATAAATGGACAACTAAACAACGTGCAAAATATAAAAATAGCAAATTATCGCCTTCACAAATTAGTAGGCTCAAGGAAATCGGCTTTAATTTTGAGCCTGTTGGTAAAAAATGGAGTGATAAATGGAATGATAAATTTATAGAATTATGTAAATTCAAGGCCACAGAAGGCCACTGCAACGTTTCCAAAGACAACCCTGCAAATCCATCACTTGGCACATGGGTTGACAAGCAACGATGTAAATTCAAAAACAAAAATTTATCCCTTGATAAAATCAAGAGGCTTGAAGAAATCAAATTTGATTGGGACCCTATTAAGTCCACATGGGAAGAACAATTCTCGGAATTACAAAAATACAAAAATAAATTTGGTAAATGTAATGTTCCAAGAGGTTACATCGATAATCCATCCCTCGCTAATTGGGTAAACCGCCAACGTTCAGAATATGTTAATGGAAAATTACCACAAGAATTGATTAAACGGCTCAATGACATTGGATTTGTTTTTGAACCTGATGAAGCAGCATGGGAAAAAATGTTTACTGAATTGTGTAAATTTAAAGAATCAAATGGAAGTTGCCTTGTTGCACAAAAATATCCCAATTTAGGGCGTTGGGTATCAATGCAACGTACTGATTATAAAAAAGGAAATTTATCTCAAGCGCGATTTGAAAGGCTTAACGAACTTGGGTTTGTTTGGAAAATCAAAGACCATGTTAAATCAAGACCTTGGGATGAATGGTTAGCTGACCTTTGTAAATTCAAAGATATGCATGGCAATTTTAAAATTCTTCAGAACAATGAAAACAACATAAAACTCTCAAGATGGGCAAATAAGCAACGATCGAAATGTAAAAATAAGCAAATATCAAATGAACGCATGAAAAAATTACAATCCATCGGATTTATAGGATAAGAACGCTTATGGTAAATAAAATCAAACTCAAAAAAACATGGGACTACATGTTTTTAAAGCTGTGTGAATTTAAAAAGGCAAATAATTATTGCCATATTCCCGTAAAGCATATCAAAGATTCATCTCTCGGCTTATGGGTAAATAGACAACGGACTCAATATAAAAAGGGTATGTTATCTCAAGATCAAATTAGTAAACTAGAAGAAATAAATTTCATTTGGAATCCAAATCACGACGAATGGGAGAAAAATTTCCTCGAATTATGTAAATTTAAAGAAGCATACGCACATTGCAATGTACCACGTTTTTATGCAGAAAACGGCGCACTCGGAAGATGGGTGAATAATCAACGAAATCTCTATAAACAAGATCGATTATCTCAAATGCAGGTTGAAAAACTCAATAATATTGGATTTACTTGGAATTATTTCAATGCTGCTTGGGAAAAGGCATTTAACGATCTCTGTAAATTTAAAAACATTAACGGACATTTAAATATTCCAAAAAATAATGCCTTAAATCATTCTCTTGAATTATGGTGTAGCAAACAACGAACTTTATATAAAAACAAAAAATTATCCCAAGATAAAATTAAAAAATTTGAATCAATCGGATTTGACTGGGATCCTCTTAAATCCGCATGGGAAGAACAATTTTCGGAACTGCAAAAATACAAAAATAAATTTGGAACATGCAATGTTCCCATAAACTATGTAGACAACCCATCTCTTGCAAATTGGGTAAATCGCCAACGCACAAGCTTTGTAAAAGGAAAATTACCACAGGAATTAATAAAAAAGCTCAGTGACATTGGACTTGTTTTTGAACCTGACAAAAAGGCTTGGGAGACCATGTACTTTGAATTATGCAGATTTAAAGAATCAAATGGAAATTGTCTGGTTTCAGCCAATTATTCAAAGAATCCCGCATTAAGTAGATGGGTGAGTAAGCAGCGCACAAAATATAAACAAAATAATCTATCTCGAGAATATACAAAACAACTTAATGACATTGGTTTTATTTGGAATTTAAAGAGTGAACAGCCTAAATACGATATACATTTTGATAAAGGGGATAAATGTTTCTTATTTTCACATTTTCCGCGTGATTACTCTATTCACAAAAACCTACCCTTCAATATTTTTGATGGGGTATCAATCGTTGAAACTCCAAGTTATGCACTTAGTCATGCTGAAGGAATTGATGCAAAACCAACAGAAAATATTGCCCTTGCATCTTATGTTTATCCAGAATATGTACAAACGGGTTGTGGTGTAGTACATGTTTGTATCAAAATTGATAAAAATATCCCAAAAGATCAAATGGATCGATTATTTTGGACTACAGTTAGCGCTCTTATAATCGTAAAACCCATTTTCCTAAGACTTTCAGGGGCTTTTATTTATGGTGATCGAGAGCAATTTATTTGCAATCCAGAAAAATTAGTTTATAAATCCAATTTAAGCCTTGATGCGATTAAACATCAACACAACTTTAACGACAATTTGCTTAGCTATAACGTACATGACTTAAAATTAGTAAAGTCCATATTCCCCAAAATATTTAATATTCTAAATTCAAGAGATTCTTTGCAGCGGCCGTGTTGTAATTTAGACATGTTTTTCCAATCGACACTTTGGGAAAATTTAAACTATCAGCATTCAATTTTTTCTAAGCTATTTCCTCTTTTAGATTCATTCGCCGGCAATCCAAGTGGTAACCATGCTGAAAATGTTTCATCAAAAATAGCTCATTTTTTAGCAAATATAACTTGCCAAAGCAATTCAAAAAAATTTTCTGAAGAAGAAATTAAAAATCGACTAAAATATATTTGGGAGCTTAATAGATATCCGGAATTGCATGGCCATCTGAAGCTCCCTTCAGAACAAACTAATTTCACAAAGGATCTATTTAATTTATTCGAAATAAGCCGTTTATGCATATATAAAATGCTACTACTATCTGAACACGACTTTGAAAGTTATTCTAAAATTCCAACGCCTTCGCTAGGCATTTCTATGAGTGAAGCAAAAGAATTGAACAGACAAAGAGATAATGAAGCGAAATCTTTTTTTGATAAGACTTATGACAATCCCACTGAATTAATAAATTTTCTTGATTTTACAAGCGAAGAAAAATGGGGTAAATAATGTACATTCAAAAGTTAAATTTTATTGATATTTCGAAACAACACAATTAAACCCAAAACGTAAGTACATTCGATGAAAGGCGAAGTTACAATGTTTCTTTATTATTTACCTAAAATAGCTTCGGTGATTGCAATTATTCCTATCTTAATCAAGGGCTATTTCTTGATGTATAAGATAATTTCTAAACCTCAAGTTGTATGGGGCAATTCTGACTTTCCAGAGTCCAAACGCGCTGATTATTATATAAAAGTTAATAATAGGCATCCAATTGACGGAGTTAAGCTTTATTTAAAACCAAAGTCTCTACAACCTACAGATTATAAAGTAAGAGTTACTGAATTTTTTCAACTTCTTGGGCGTGAGCATTTGCAAGAAATAGAATGTCTTGAAGAAAATTTAAAATGGCACAAAGAAGTTACATTTGACCTACCTAAAAATGGATTATTCAGGCTTATTATTGAATCAAATGGTGGAACAGGTAGAACATTATTGCCTGATAATCTAGAAGAACTAAAGATCAAGCACCCTGATGCGAAAATATATAACAAGCCGAGAAAATTTCCAAAACTATAGGGAAATAGGCTATTTTGTCTGGTAAACAAATATAACTTGTTCAAGTGTATTTATTCTGAATTGGATGTTTTTGATTAATGAAAAATTCATATAGTAACTAATTCTATGGGCATTATAATCAATTCAAGCATAATTGAAACAAAAAGCTGCCTCAAATTACCGTTTTATATCGAAATGATTTCGAAAAATTATACAGGTCTTATGCTTTGTCTCCAATATGGGGTTTTCTTTATTTTTGGGCGGTTTTTATTTATAATGAAACTGTTAATATTAATAAAAGACGATTTTCAGTTTGAAAAGGGCAGATAAAAATGGATAACAACAAAAACGAGCAAAATAACTTCAAAAATCAAGAGACTCAATCTCAACAAGAGAGTCATGCTCAATCCGGAGAACAGTCTGAGCATCACACTGAGCCTATGGT
>JBAZAX010000012.1:20685-41335 GCA_041671765.1 Candidatus Babeliales bacterium
GAACCAACACAAGAAAAAGTTGAACAGCTTGACTACAAAGATCTATTTTTACGTGTTACTGCCGATCTGAAGAATTATCAACGAAGAGTTGAAAAGCAGAAAACCGAGTGGACTGGGATTGCTCAAGAGTCTATAATTTTGAAATTAGTTCCTGTTATTGAAGACTTGGACAGAGCGTTAAGTGCCTCAGTTCTTAGCGACCAGCCTGCAGTTAACAAATGGGTTGAGGGATTGGCTGTCGTACAGAAGAATTTTAAAAAAGCCCTTAATGAGGTAGGCGTTGAAGAGGTTACATCGGTTGGAACTTTTAATCCGGAACTTCAAGAAGCCGTTGCGCAAATTGATTCAGCTACACATCAATCAGGGCAAATTGTTGATGTTGTAAGCAAGGGTTATAAATTCAAAGACAAGGTTATTAAGTACGCGCAAGTGGTTGTTGCAAAATAAAAAATAAGTGACGAAAATCAAGGGGATTTTATGGCTTTAAATCTTCGATCAAAATATAAACATACATTTGGAAGACGAATGAATGGAATGCGTGGAAAAAGATTCAATTTCCGTCGAATTTCATTTCACAAAATTCCATTTCGTCGAGGTTTAAATATTCTTCCAAACATTTTCACGTTGGGGAATTCCTTTTTTGGTTTTTGTTCTATTATTTTTGCAACTCAAGAGGCTTGGGTTGCTGCCTCTTTCTGTATTTTCTTAGGTGCTTTAATGGATGCGCTTGATGGGCAGGTTGCTCGTTGGGTTCGTTCATCAAGTGAGTTTGGGTTACAACTTGATTCATTGTCTGATGCCATAACATTTTGTCTTGCTCCGGCATTTTTGATTTACTGTTGGCAGCTTAAAAGACTTGGTGTAATAGGGGTAGCAATTTGTGGGCTTTTCCTAGCTTTCGGGTTACTGCGCCTTGCAAAATTTAATATAACGCATAGCGAACAGTCGCATTCATTCATTGGGGTGCCAACACCATTTGCAGCCTGTTTTATAGCGTCATTTGTCCTCAATGCGCAGCAGCTTTTGTTTAGATCTTTCTTCTCTTTGGCATCTTTAGCCTTTGCGATGATTGTTCTTTCCGGACTGATGGTTTGTAGCGTAAGAATTCCAACATTCAAACATATTAGAAAAGGCATTTATGCCTTGGCTGCAATTATTTTTGTAGCATTTGCAGTTGTGTTTGGCTTTATAAAAGTTTTATTCTTTCTCTATGCGGCTTACATAGCGTTTGCTTTGGGTAAAGCTATTTTTTGTAAAATATCGCAAATTTTTCGATATCTGAAATTTAAAATTCAAGTTCATGAAGTTCGCGTTAACGAGACTCATGATGTTCTTCGCGAATCGATTATTCACAAGTAACATAAATTTTGTATTTTAATCCATAAAGCGTAGTGTTTTTCTTTCGTTTTGCTAGAATGATATCAATAAATCATTGATTAGTTCTAGAATTGAAAGGTCTTTTGATGCAAAGTTTAAAAAGGCGCGTTCTGTCAATTTTCTTGACACTTGTTGCAGTAATTTTCGTTTATGTTTTGTATACAACTTTTATGAATAAACTTGCATTCAGAAAATATAGACAGGTTGTGAATATAGAAAAAACAGCAGATGCAAACAAAGAGGTAAAAGTTGTTCCTTCAAGAGTCGTTTCGCAAAAGACAGGGAAGACTTGGCTTGATGTGCAAAAGCAAGTGAAAGATACTGTCGTACAAGTCTTTTCTCAAACATCTGAATTTAATTGGACAGAGCCCTATAAAACTCCAGGTCAGGGTGAAGGTGCCGGTAGTGGTTTTTTCATAAATTCTGATGGAGATGTAATTACAAATTATCATGTTGTTGCGCAATCCATAAGCGTTCAAATTCAAATTCCATCATTTGGTATGGAGCGCTTTGATGCTCAAATTGTGGGTGTAAGTCCGGAGAGAGATATTGCTTTACTTAAACTTACTGATGAGGCTAAAAAGAAAATTCAGACTAAAATTCCAAAAATTTCATATTTAGAGCTAGGTGATTCAGACCAAATTTTGCGTTCTCAAGAAGTTCTTGCTCTTGGATATCCGCTGGCTCAATTCAGATTAAAAAGTACTTTGGGAATTGTTAGTGGACGTGAGCGCCATGGCAATTTTGGATATATTCAGATAACAGCTCCTCTTAATCCGGGTAATTCCGGCGGTCCGTCTCTTAATGTTGAGGGTGAAGTCATTGGAATTAATACCTGTATGGTTGCAGATGCACAAAATGTCGGATATATCGTTCCAATAAATGAAGTAAAAACAGCGCTTAAAGATTTATATAAAGTTAAATTACTTCGTCGTCCAACACTTGGCTGTTTGTTTACTGCCTCAACTCCTGAGCTGGTTGATTATCTTGGAAATCCTGAAGAGGGTGGTTGGTATGTTGCTAAAGTTTTTGAAAATACTTTATTAAGTTGTGTTGGTGTAAAAGATGGTGACATGCTTTATGAGATCAATGGATATAAAGTTGATATGTATGGAGAGATGAATGTTCCATGGAGTGAAGATAAAGTTTCGTTATTTGAACTTTTGAATCGAATGAAGGTGGGCGATAACCTAAGATTACTGATGTATCGCAAAGGGAGTGCAAGGGTTTTTACGTTCCCACTTGAACACAAATATATTCCTTCCGTTCGTGCCGTTTATCCTGAATTTGAACCGGATATGACTGATTATGAGGTTATAGGCGGAATGGTTGTCATGCAGCTTACGTTAAATCATGTGCAAAAGTTAATTAACGGTGCTTCAAATTTAGTCAAATACATGCGTGTTGATCTTCAGCATGAACCTGCGATTATTATTTCACACATTTTGCCAAATTCTCAGGCACGTAAAACCAGAATTTTACGTCCCGGTGATATAATTACAGAAATTAACGGTGCAGAAGTTAAAACTTTAAAAGAATTTAGAGAAGCGGTGCGCAAGAGCAAAGAAAGTGGTTACATAACCATTACGACAGATGACAAATTGTGTGCAGTGCTTTCAATTGAGAAACTTTTAAAAGATGAAGAGATGCTTTCAAGTCGTTTCTTTTATAAAAAATCTAAATTATTGGAGGGGCTTGCATAATATTGGAATGGCTTGTATAAAATTATGCCTTTGCATAAAAGTTATGCTCTCATAAAAATTATGCTTGAATAAATTATGGCAGAAAAGAAAAGACTAGACTTGATTATTCAGGAGCGATATCCGAATTTATCAAGAAATCAGATACAAAGTTTTATTTTGCAGCGCAAGGTCAAGGTTAATGACCAGATCGTAGATAAGGCCGGAACGCCGGTTGTTCTTGATGCAAAAATTGATCTTGAAAATGAAACGCCAAAATTTGTGAGTCGTGCAGGATTTAAAATTGAAGGCGCTTTGGATAATTTCAAAGTCGATGTAACAGGTTTAGTTGTCCTTGATGCCGGAATTTCAACTGGCGGTTTTACCGATTGCCTATTGCAGCGCGGTGCTAAGCGTGTTTATGGTGTTGATGTGGGTTTTGGAATTGTTCATGAAAAGCTTCGCAATGATCCACGTGTCATTTTGTATGAAAAAACAAATTTGCGTTATCTTGAGTCTCTGCCTGAACTTGTAGACTTAGCAACGCTTGATTTATCTTTTATTTCTTTACTTAAAGTTATGCCTGCAGTTTGTAAATTATTAAAGCCGGATGCAAGAATTATTACACTGATAAAACCCCAATTTGAGGCAGAACGAGAAGAAATCAGGAGAGGCGGCATTGTTAGAGACGATGAAGTTCATAAAAAAGTTATTGAAAAAATTAAATCTGGAATGGCAGAGTTTGGTTTTGAAATGTTTGATATTATGGAATCTCCGATTAGGGGCGATAAGTCTGGAAATAAAGAATTTTTAGCAATATACAAGAGAGTTCAAATATAAGAGAATTACATGAAAAATATTACAAAATTATTTGCGTTAGTATTATCTTGTTTGGTTATTGCAGTTAGTTTTTATAAATTTCAAGGCTCGTCGGTAGACGTATCAGTTCAGATTGTAGAAAGCAATTCAATTCAAGATGTCAAAAAATTTATTGAGTCCGACACACTATTTATCTTTGATTATGATAATGTGCTTGTCGAAGGTAAATTAGATTATGGGTTTGATGCCTGGTTTTGTGCGATGATGGGTAAGCTCGAAGGTCGTGGGCTGTCAACGAAAGAAGCCAAGGCTAAGTTACTTCCAGTTTACGAAGAAATCCAGCGTTCTGCTGTAGTTCAGGCTGTTGAACCGGATGCAAAAAATTTGATTGAAAACCTAAAAAACGATGGACATAAGGTAATGATTTTGACTGTCAGATCTCTTTGTTTGATAGAGAGTGTTTTTAAGCAGTTAAAATCAGTTGAAATTGATGTTGAACGAGATTCTATTCCTGAAAATGGAATTAATTCAACTCTTTCCAAACTTGGGTCTAAATATTTTAATGGAATTTTATTTTGTGATGGCTATTACAAAGGTCCGGCGCTCAAAGCTTTTTTGTTGGGGCATCCTGAATTAAAAATTAAAAAGATTGTTTTTGTGGATGATAAACTAAAAAATCTTGAATCTGTAAAAGTTTCAGCCCAAGAGTTGGGAATCAAATTTGTTGGGCTTCGTTATGCATGTACTGATGCAAGAACAAAAGCATACAAGCTTGATGAGAAATCTTTGATGCTTGCAGCATCTTTGGCTGGCCAAGACTTGCCAAGTCGAGATGTAACAACAAAAAAACAAGTGAATTTATTGCATTCTCCATCTGTTTCATAAAATATTTGCCGTTTCAATTTTAACGTGATAAACCTGAACAAAAGAATTTTTGGCTCTGTTTTATAAAATAGGCATAAATATGTTTTTAAAAAAATGTCAAAATTGGGCAGTAGCAGTTGTTTTTATCTCTATTTTGCACTTGCTTAATATTTCACCTTTATCTTGTATGGAGTCCAGAGATCAGTTTTTTTTAAATTTAGCATTAAATTATTCGGATTTAGCCTTTGATAAAATTTATGACGTAGCTTTTGATGCAAAGGCAAGAATAAGAACATTCGAAGCAACGGCATTTTCATATGATAGTTTAAAAGCAGTTGTTTCAGAATGTGAAGTTAATTGTCCGGTTTTTTTGCTTGGCGAATATATGAATCGTCGTCTTTTATCTAGATTTGCTATTGAAGAAAGAGTCTCTAGTCTTTTAGCAAAATTAAATAAGATTAAGCATAGGTCTGTTGAATATGTTAATTTTGGCGCAACGGGCTATTTTATGGATTTTATAATTGCCGCTAAGGTATTTAGTCAAAAACCAGATGCGAATTTGTCGATTCACTTGGTTGATTATAATTTTACAGATTATGTCTTATGTCGGGCATCGTTTGGGAGTTCTCGTGTTATTACCAAAGATGATGATCCATGTTTTGTAAAAATAATGTTTTTGTCTGCAGAATTTGCAAAAGAAAGTTTGGGTCAGGAATATCCATACAGTGCTAGAAAAGATCACGCTTTATTAAAAAATTGTTTTATGATCGAAGAAGGCGCA
The DNA here is from genome assembly GCA_041671765.1 of Candidatus Babeliales bacterium. Taxonomy (GTDB): domain Bacteria; phylum Babelota; class Babeliae; order Babelales; family RVW-14; genus JBAZAX01. The sequence goes on from JBAZAX010000012.1 coordinate 26,206, forward strand.
CGACAGTTTATTAGTTTTTTTAAAAGAATGTTTCCTCGTGCGAATCTGTCATTATGTTTGCATGAAAGTAGGCACGGCTATTTTGAATACATTACTCGACAAAAATTAAGCCCTGCAGATGTGACGGATACGAGTGTATCAGATTGTTGCGATTTATTCGAAAAACTCACGTTACATTAAACCAAATAGCTGTTGGCTTGATACAAAACGTTTAAATTGTATTTTTTTGAACTTGTTCCATAAATTTATGATAAATTGCCTGAATCTCTTCAATTGAGGTTCCATCTTCCAATGTTGACAAATCGCCTATTGCTTGGCCTTGTATGACAGCCTTGAGCAGACGGCGCATAATTTTTCCGGAACGTGTTTTTGGTAAGCTTTCAACAAAATGAATCTCTTTTGGCGTTGCAAAAGCGCCAATTTGCGTTCTGATTTTTTGCAAGATCTCTTGCTTAAACACTTCGTGTTTGCCGTTTGCATTTTTAATATCTATGGTAAAGCTTGTTTTGAGAATCGAGAAAATAATTATCGCCTCGCCTCTTATCTCATCGGGGATTCCGATGACCGCAGTTTCTGCAATTGCTTCGTGTTCAAGCGTTATGCTTTCAATTTCTGATGTGCCAATTCTGTGCCCTGAAATCTTCAAAACTTCGTCTGCGCGCCCAAGCAACCAGAAATAATTTTCAGCATCTCTTATTGCATAATCCCCAGAATAATACATGCCCGGAAATTTTGACCAGTAAATTTCACGAAATGCTTCGGGATTATTATGAATTCCAATTGTCATTCCCGGCCAAGGCTTTTTGATTACAAGAAAGCCTTTGTTTTGTGGTGGGACAGATTGTCCTTCTGCATCAACAATATCGGCATCAATTTCAGGTAATGCAAATGTCGCAGATCCGGGCTTAAGTTTAACCAAATCAAGCCCTGCGGTTGGGGAAATCATAAAACCGCCGGTTTCTGTCTGCCACCACGTATCAATGATAGGACACCTTTTTTGTCCAATTAGATCATTGAACCAGCGCCAGACTTCCGGGTTTATTGGTTCGCCTACCGAACCAAGCACTTTTAAGCTGCTCAAATCATGTTTTAAAATATTTTCATTACCCATCTTCATGAACATACGTAATGCCGTAGGTGATGTATAAAAAATCGAGATTTTATGCTTTGCAATTGCTTGCCACCAAGCGTCTTGTGTGGGATAATCCGGTGCTCCCTCACGAATGTAGATAGCTGCTCCGTGCATGAGTGGGCCATAGACTACATATGAATGTCCTGTAATCCACCCAATATCTGCTGTGCACCAGTAAATTGAATCTTTGGTTATATCAAAAGCCCATTTAATTGTTGAATAAACATAAGTCAAATATCCGCCGGTTGAATGAACGATTCCCTTAGGTTTGCCGGTTGTTCCGGATGTATAAAGAATAAAAAGAGGATGATTTGATTCGACCGGTACCGTCGGAACGAATTCTGTTTCGCTGTATCCTGCCTCATTATCTTGTGCTTGTCTGTGGCCTAGTTGACCAAATTCCTGTTGGCTATCTTCTGCATAGCTGCATGAACTTTTTGGATCATAAATTACATCAAGTCCGGGAGTAATGGATATTGGATTTTCTGTTCGTTTAATGACAATAACTTTTTTAACAAAATTTTCTTGTGCTGCAACTTTTTGCGTATCATTGCCTTGCGTAGTGTTTTTTTCTTCAGTCGAAGCAATTTGGCTGATTGCTTCAGAAACGACATTTTTGGGTACAATATTTTTGTTTCTGTAAAATGCTGCATCTGCGGTAATCACGAATTTTGCTTTTGTGTCGACGATTCTATCTTTTAAAGCAGTTGTGTTAAAGCCTGAAAATACTACCGAATGGGTTGCGCCAAGCCTTGCTACTGCTAACATGGCTGCGATTGCTTCGGGAATCATTGGGAGATAAATTATAACGATATCGCCTTTTTTTACACCCTGTGTTTGTAAAAAATAGGCAAATTTATTTACTTGGGTATAAAGTTGGCCATATGTAAGGTTTTGAGTGTTGCCATTCTCACTTTCCCAGATTATTGCTGTTTTGTCTTGCAATCCGTTTTGAATGTGAATATCTAGGCATGCATAGGATGCATTTATTTGGCCATCAACAAACCAGTGAGCGAATGGTTCATTCCATGCCAAAACATTGCTCCATTTTTTAAACCAAGGTAATTTCTGAGCCTGTTTTGCCCAAAACTCCAAACTGCTATATTTCAATACTTCAGACATCTAATTCCTAATGTATGTATATAATTTATTCAATGTAAAGTTTGCCGTGCCCGCCGTAGCCACGTCTTATCCTCCGTAGCTACTTGAGCGAAGGAGGAAGGGCGAAGGCTGGGCGATGATAGAGTATATTTTTTGTTTTCTAAGTTTGCAACAGGGTGGGGGCCTTTGATTTTAGTATATTTGCCTGCTAAAATAATATTACAAGTGATAAATTTTATTTTAAATTAAGAAAGTTTTTTTTATTTTATTAAATATGGGGGTTATCGTGAAAAAACGAATATTTTTGTTGATATTAACCGGAATAGGCGTTGGAATCGGCTTTTTGGGTTCTTCTTTAAATGCTATGCGAAGAGGAAATCCTATGGATATAGAAAATCTGATAAATCATGATGAGCGACCAGCGGCTCCTGCTGGGGGTCTTCCCGCAGCTCAAGCGCCTGCCGTAGCTGGAAATCCTGCAGTTGCTCCGGCTAACCGCCAAGCGGTTACAAATGTTCTTAAAAAATTGTTGGCAGCTCCTTGGGAATTGGGCGTATCAATTACATCTTTTATCCATAATTCTACCACCAATGTTGAGCCCGCAAGCAAGGTGTTAATGCGATGCGCATTGGAAGGTGCTCTATGTGGAGTATCTTTGTATATTGCTTCATGCGATGGGCTTGGTCTAGTCGCAAATAAACGTTTGGAACTTGCTGATTTTGCACTGGAGGATATATTTTCTGCTACGCCGTCTCACTTTACTACTTCAAGATTATGGATTGCAATTTCGGGATTACAGTATTGTGTAACATTTCTTGGTTTGTCGGGATTACGTTTGTACGCATGGGTTTTTGGTTTAATAATTGGTTTGCGTTGTGCCTATGATTCACTTATCAAGCTGCCAATTAGTGTTGTAACAGGTAATACACAGGCTCAAAGAAGGATGGCATACCCATTTAGGTTTGGGCTTGACGATTAAGTTTTATTAATATCTGGTTTAATAAATTAATAAATTTAAGTAAAAAGTTTTGAGGCGGTAGATTTTTAGAAATCTACCGCCTCTTTTGTTTTCTATTAAATAATCCGACTTGAGAAAAATATTTTTATCTGTAAACTCTAAAGGCTTCCATTAAGAAGTCTAAAAGCGCTTAGGGATGCATTTAGGAACTTTAAATTATTTTGATATGCGATTTTGGAAAGATGAAACAATGTTTAAAATTTGTGGTTTTAGGTCCGGAATTTGGGGTCTTTGTAGCAAAGTGTTCTTTGTTGCAGTGATTTCAATTAGTTGTGGGGCCAAATTATTTTCTGAAATACCAAGTCAGATACAAGATCCTGTTTCGGGCAATTTTGTTATGATGAGCGATGGTAAAGAATCAAAAGCTGTCTCAATAGAGGAATTTTTTAAAGTTGCTTTGAAAGATGCGGGGAAAAAGAACAATAAAGAAGAATTTGAAAACATTCTTCGCATTAAGCAAAATTTGGATCGAGAGGCTTTGCAAGCTTCAAGCGGTAATGGTGGAGGGAATCGCGTTGCTGTTGTAAGTTCTATGCGAAATTCGATAAATTCAGTATTTAAAGATTCTTTTGTGGTAGATACCTTGGCAGAGTGTTTTAAGGGCTCTGGGCAAGCGGTAAAATCGGTTGCAAAATCTGTTATTAAAGGTGTTACAGTTGGAGCAACAATGGGAGTTGTTTTACTTATTGGTGGTGCAATAGTGTGGCAAATTTTGGTTATTCCTGCTTACTGCAAAGGGCCGGGACCCGTTATTGCAGATTGGTTACCTGTTTCAGACTATTGGGGTTCAGGTGAGGATGGAGTTTGTCAGAGTTCTGCTCAGTCAAATAAAATTTTATCTCAAGAGGTCAAACTCAAGCGAGCAGCAGAGATAATTTCAGCAAGCGTTCCAGCAGTTGTTTTGCCTGATGGTAGCTTTAATCCTGAGATTCCAGGTTACTGCAAGGTTGAAAATGGTAAGGTTATCTGGTGCGATAAGTCACTGTGTCAGATTGATAAGAATATACGCGGCTGCTAAAACCACCAAGATGTTTCGCTCAATTTATACTCATTATACTCAAATTTTGTTATAAAAATCTAAATCTTTTCACATAGAAATATTGCAATAGCATTTTTTGTTGTTTATTACAGTTTTTAATCGCATGGCAGGCATTTGACTGTTATGCAATTATTTGAGAAAATATATAATAACATAAAGAATGTTAGTCTTTAAATTTATGAGGTTAGATCGGATTTATTTTTAGGAGGTTATACCATGAAAAAGCTATTAGCTTTTGTTTTCGCGATTTTAGCATTAATATCAGTGAATTTATTTGCCGTTGAAATTCGCAATGTTGTGGATAACGGTAATGGTGAATATACGATACAAAGAACATCTCGCGGTGTTGATCATACTTTTCATAGAGGTATCGATGGCTCTTGGATAGAGTTATGCGGTGGTGATTTGCCTCCAAGACAAGTTAGTCAATCATTCGCAAAGACATTGGATTCGTCATTAGCAGCTTATATTTTAGGTAAAAACGCTTGTCAGCAACCTTTGCCAGCGTCTCAAGCCCCGCAGCCATTAGAACATCCAGTAGAGCATCCAGGCGTAGAACAACCAGTTGAAGATGATGATATGGGTGAGGGTATTTTGGGGGGCGAAGCAGATGAGGCTGCGCAGGATCCAGATGCTGCATCTAGATTGGCAGCAAGACCCGAGCATAAAAGAGATTTTAGTGGAAATTTGGCTGCGGATGGTTCTCAAGAAGGTGATCTTCAGCCCAAACGCAAGATTATTATTGATTATGCAGAGATTGGTCGATTGGCCCTCGCATTAAAACAGCAACAACCAGCACCTGTGCAGGCGGCTCCGGTAGTTGAAGTTCCAGCCCAACCAGAACCAGTACGAGATCCGCTTGTGCCTGCAGTTGGTGTGCAAGCAGTACAGCCTGCGTCGGTAGTAGAAGGGCAAGTTTTGACTTTGGCGCAATTTAAAAATCATATTGCAATGCTTCAACATAAAGATAAAAAAGGTGAGGGACAAAAAGATTGTTTTATTCAGTAGGGTTAGTTAATTAAGTTTAAATAATTAAATAATTGTGGAGGTTATAATCATGAAAAAATTAATTAAAAGTATAGTATTTGTGATATCGTTATTAAATTGTTCGTCTTTATTTTCAATGCAGCAGCCAGAACAACGAGGGGTTATAACTCGTACTATAGAAGGCGTAACATATACCTATGAGACTCAAGCGAATGTATTTTCATGTGAAATTGATGGCATTAGATATGTTCTCAGACATCCACATATGCATGACCAAGAATTTTATGCTGCCAATATTGTAACAGGACAACGAGTAGCTTTTCCTGCAGGGGCCAATCCATTGGAATTGATTAATTTGTTGATGCCTCGCTTAGCGGCTATTCAACGGCCTCAAGAGCTTCCTCAAGTTCCGCAACAAAGTTTGACAACAGTTGCTAGAAATCTTTTTTTACATTGGGGTTTGCCTGTCCGTTTAGACGTAAATCCTCTTGTAGCTTTAAGAGATGAATTGCGTAGAGCAACGGCGGCTTGGAATAGGCCTGTATTAAAAACATTTTTTATATTATTGGGTGAGCTTACGGTGTTTCATATTTTATTGAGCACAGCGATATCTTCAGGTAGTTATAGCAGCCAGATAAACAATCGGCTGATTCCATCATTTAATACGTTAATTAACCCTGCTGGTATGTTTAGTCGACATACTCATAATGGTGCTACATATTTTACTCCAGCGACAAGATCAGATGCGATGGGAAATTTGATGGGCGTTTGCATGATGCCGCTAGTCTATAGTTATATAGCATATTTTGGATTGCATGCAGCCGAAGATTTCTTTTGTTTGATCGGGGCGCTTATTTGTTCAAATTGGCAAACTATTTTTGTCGGACGAGGCGGGCCTCAAGGAAATGCACGTCAGTAATTTACGGCAATAAATTTACGAAAAACAACCAACAACCCTAAATGCAAATTGTTATACTAAAATAATAAGTATTCAGGTAAAGTTTATGTCTGAAAATATCATTTTTTAGATTTGTGCTATAAAGCTGGTTTGCACTGGATTTATTGCATAAAAGCATACTTTATGTAATATGAAAGTATGGGATTTGTTTAGGGGTACATTATAGATTAGGGGGATTTATGAACAAGTTATCTAATTTTAAAACAAAAATTTTTGTTTGCGAGTTAATTTTTATTTCAGTTTTGGCTGTTACGGGTTTAATTGTATTTGCTGTTGGACCTGATAAAGCAGTTGTTTTACAGCCAACGCAGTCTTCGACAGTTGTTGAACCGTCAGATAAAGATGTTGCAGGCGTTGTTCCGGTTGTTGTCTTAGATGATGGTAAAACGTCCAAAGTTGTTTCATTAAATGATTTTTTAAAATTAGTTAAGAAATCAAAAGTTGATGCGGTTGTTCCTGCTGCTCAAGCTGGAAGCATGACCGACATTGTTCGGTTGCAACATGATATTACTGCAGGGAACGCTCAAATTAAGCTTCTTGAAAAAATTGCAGAGAAGATGGACAAGAAAGATGAGAAAAAGTCACAAGATTCTTGGTGGCTAGAAGGTTGGAAAGAAGGGTTAAAATTCCCAAAAGAGAAGATAAGATCAGCAGGTGTGTTTTTGGTTAAGGCACTCGTTGGAGGTTCTATTTGCGGTCTTATGTGTGTTGGGGGCATTTGGCTTGGGTATAGATTTATAGTGTTGCCTACTTATTGTGGAACCGGGATGTCAAGTATCCCTTGGTTTATTTCGTACCTTCCTTTTTTGGGTAGATTTATTCATCCTTCATTATATAACGTTTGTGATAGTTATTATGGAAATCCAACGTCTGGGTTACCTACTCCATTAAATTCGCCTGATTGCAATTGTGAGGCTAACTTTCTTTCAGCACAATGTGTTGGTGAATGTTTTCCAAGTTAATTGTTGTACTGAATATTAAGAAAATTAAGCCCCTGGCGGATAGTCGGGGGCTTTTCTTCTACCAAATTTGTAAAGAAACTTATTTTAGGCTAGAATAACCACATGAAGATATTTAAATCAGTTTTAATTAAACAAATTTTAATAACCCCTATTTTAACGGGGTTATTTGTATTTAATACATACGCCAATGCTCCTTTTCTTGATCCTTCTCTCAAGGGCGAAAAGAAGGTTATAATGATCAATCCAGCCGGGCATGCAGGAGATCCGGGGCGTAGCCTAAGTGGTTTTGAGCGTGCAGCGACGTTCAGGTTTGCCCAGGAACTTCAAAGTGCTTTTGAACGTGGTTATGACTTCAGGATTGTTTTAACGCGTGTCCCGGGTGAAAAGATCGTTGATTTTCAGAATGCCTCATTTGCCAATCGCTTAAATGTAGATTTGTTTATAAGCGTGCATCTTTTTAAATTAGATTCAATTAGGCCAAAGGTTTATGTATACCAGCATGTGACGGACCCGGTCGGAGATTTCGCGAACAGAAGCTTTCCAGCGCTTAAAATGGTACCGGTTTTGCAGTCGCATCAAGTGAGTATATTTAAAACGAAAAATATTGGTCAACGTCTGGCCGATACATTTTCAAACTCAGATAACCAAAGATTGTTTGATTTTGGCGGTTTCTATGGAATTCCTCTCAAGCCACTGTGCGGGGTTGTAGCTCCAGCTATTTTGATTGAGGTTGGGGTTAATCAAGATGATGATTGGCATGTTGTTTTAGATGCCATTGTGCAAGGAATTGGTGGAGCAGTTTGAGGTAAATAAGATGCCAAATATGGAATATTATTAATCCATGCCTTCGCACAAGGCTTCCGACTTCGCCAAGGCTTCGACGGACAGTTCGGCGGACACGGCAGGATCGAAAACGGTGGGGCCGGGCTTGACACAAAAAGCTAGCTTGATGCGCTATTCTCTGTTAAAATCTAGTTTTCTCGTTAAAAAAGTATGTTTATATTTGAGGTAAGGACAAGTTATGATAGATAAAAAATTCTTTCTAGCGTTATCGCTTTCATTGTTAACCGTTTTGGGGTTACAGTATTTTTTTAGTGGCAAAGGTGAACAGAAGCCTGAATCTGTAGAAAAAGTTCAGCAACCTGTTCCAGGCCAACCAATAAAGGTAGCAGCAACCCAGGAGCTTTTTCGTCCATTGAATATGGATGTTAAGTTTGAAGAATCGCGAGATGAGTCACCTGAGATTCTTACCGATGTACAAACTCCAAAGTACAAAGCAGTATTTTCAAATTATGGTGCGGTTTTGACATCATTTGAATTTAGTGACCATAAAGGTAAAGATGGCTCTCCGTTAAAAACTATTTCAAGCGATTCTAGTAAGTGTTGTGGTAACGATGTTGCAGTAGATAATCGTGCAAATAGTTGTTTCTTGTTAGCGCTTGAAGAAAACACTCCATTCAAATATCAATTTTTGCATAAACAAGATAAAACAATTGATCAACATAATGTTGTGGAAGTTGCATATCAAACAGAAACAGAATTTTGGACCATTCAGAAGATTTACTCACTTTATCAAGATAGCTACAAAGTTGATTTGACGGTTAAATTTGAACCACGTAATGCGGATGCTGTCAAGCCTCTACGGGCACGAATTTTAGTTAGTTCGCCTTGTGTTAGTGAAATTGAGCCTGATCCTGTAAATGTATTTGTGTTTAATGAATCAAAAGAGGCGGTCAATAAGATAGACCTAACCGCAACTCAAGATTTGGCTTGGCATTGGGTTACTCCCAATGTTATGTTTGGTGCCGAAGATAAGTACTTCGCGCATTCAATGGTCAATGACGCTGCTAAATTTGTTCAACGTGCATATGTTAAAAAAATTGATACAAAAACAGTTGCCGCTGTGTTCGAGGGGCCGGAGTTGACTGAAGCCAAGAGTTTTAATCTATCTTTTTATATGGGGCCAAAGGTTCTCGAATCCATGTCTGCGGTTGATAATCGTTTAGTTGATTTATTAGCTTTTGGGTGGCTTTCTTGGATATGTAAGCTTTTATTGAAATTATTGTTCTGGTTGTTTGGATTGATCGGAAATTATGGTTGGGCAATTGTTGTTATGACTATTTTAATTCGTCTTCCATTTATTCCGCTTTCAATTTTTAGTAGAAAAAAGATGGAAGATTACCAACGCTTTCAACCAACAATTCAGCGCATTCGTCAAAAGTATAAACATGACTTGAAGATGCAAAATCAAGAATTGATGAAGTTTCATGTAGATCATAATTTATCTACAGCAACCCCATTACTTGGTTGCTTGCCGTTGTTAATACAGATGCCTATTTTATTTGCTTTATATCGTGTTTTGGGAAATTATCTTGATCTTTATCAGGCTCCATTTTTTGGATGGATTATCGATCTTTCCGCTAAAGATCCATATTATGTAATCCCTGTATTAATGGGGCTTACAATGCTCTGGCAGCAGGCGATGACTCCATCAAGTGATGAAAAACAAAAAGTGATGATGTATTTTGTTTCAATTGTAATGACAGTTCTTTTTGCAAACTTTCCAGTTGGATTGGTTTTGTATTGGACCATGAATAACGTTATTACATTAATGGAAGATTATTTCAGAAAATATGTTTTGAGATAATAAAATTAGGTTTTTTCCATGTTTGCAGATTTACCGACTTTTCAAAGACTTATTCGTCAGTTACAGCGAGTGCCATTTTTGGCCTCAAAAAATGTTTACAGGGTGGCGGTTTATTTTTTGATGAGTGACAAAAAAAATATTGAGCAGTTCTGTCAGACGTTGATTGACGTAAAGGCATCGATTAAATTTTGCAAAGAATGTTTTAATATGTCCGAAACAGCACAAGATAATGATGCGCTTTGCTCGATTTGTTCATCGGCAAAGCGCAATAAACAAGTTATTTGTGTTGTGGAGACCTTGCATGATTTATTTGCTATCGAAAATAGTGGGGGATTTAATGGGGTTTACCATGTTTTGGGGGGAGCGCTTTGTCCTTTGGAAGGCGTTGGTCCGGATAATTTGACAGTTGATTCATTGGTTAAGCGGTTGAGATCTAATAAAGTTGATGAACTGATTTTTGCAACTAACCCAACTCCTGAGGGTGAAGCTACTGCAAGTTATATTTTTTCTAAAATAAAAGATTTATCGCTTCCTATATCACGGTTGGCAAGTGGTGTTCCAATCGGATCAAATCTTGAATATATGGATCGAGTAACAATCTCTAAGGCTTTGACCTGCAGAAGGCCATTTTGATTTTGAATCGTGTGAGATTTAGGATTTAATTTTTAGGGGACAGCCGCATGATTCTATACAATTTTCTTATCCCATTTAAAAGTTTTTTGCGACGAATTATTTTGCCGATTGTTCTTACATGTTCCTTTTTTAATTTAAATGCTTCAATAAAATCTTCTACTGCCGGTAAGTTTTTACGTATAAATAGTTTAAAACAGACCGTTATTGATGAAAATATAATAATTTTTGAGGGTGCCGTTGATGCAATTATAGATCAAAAACTCCACTTATCTGCAGATAGGGTAGAGGTCGACCGAGGAGCTCAAACGCTTATTGCAAAGATGTCTGATTGTGGTCCTGTAAAAATTGAAAATAATGATTTTGTAATTTTAACCGATTACATTTTTTTGAATCTTGAAAATAAAACAGGGTATGCTGAAAATATAAAAATTCATATGGATGAAGGGTATATCTCTGCAAAAAAAGCACAAAAACTTAATGATTTTAACTGGAGAATGGAAGATATTCTATTTTCGGCTTGCGATCAGGACGATTTACATTGGTATTTTAGTGCAACAAAGGCTGTTGTGCATGGAAATTATTTTATCGATGCATCGAATATTATTTTAAAAACAGGTGGAATTCCAGTTTTCTACATGCCAAGAATAGCCTTACCAATTCAAGGGCATTCAAAATCCGGTTTTTTAATTCCAAAATTTTCATTTGATTATGAGTTTGGTTTTGGTATGAAAATTGAGTATTACAAATATATTAATCAACACTGTGATACTACATTCGGGTTAGATTTTAAAACACAGCGTGGCGCTGTGTTTTCAGATGAATTTAGATGGGCGAGATCTCCTGATTCATTTACAGACGCTTGTGGTCAGTATGCAATAGTTAATGATTCATATGCTTTACAGAACAAAAATATTGTTCAAAAAACAGAACATAGGTATTGGATTCATGGTAAGGATTTTACATACCTTACTCATCTTGGGGGTTTTGATTTTAGGAGCCTTATTCGAGCTGATTTTGGAACGGATAAGCAAATTGGATACTATTTTTCCAATAATATTGAATCTGTAGATGATACATTCTTTAATTCGATTATTTTTAGGGGACATTCAGATAAGCACTTATTTGAATTTAAAGGAGATAAGGAGCGTACGATACGAAAGCAATTTATAGATCTTAACAGCGAAGAGCTTTCTTTTGCGGAAAAATTTGCGAATGATAATAAAGAGAAAATTGTCGATTTCGATGGTGATTTGGTTACAAAAAAAGAGATTGAAGACAGATTTAAAACATTAAAACTACCACATTTTGAGTGGAATCCTTCATGTTGGAGTTTTAATAATTTACTATTTTATCGACATGATCTGTTCTTTGATCAAATTTTTTATAGGCAAGTAGAGATAGAACGTATTTTTGTTAATTCAAGAATGATTAAAGAATCATCCTTAATTCCGCTTGAAAAACACGATGTGTTTAGAGCCGGTTATAAGGGAAATATTCATTCATCTTTTAATTTTAAAAATAGCAAAATTAGGCTTTTTGCTGAACCCGAGGTTCAGTTTAGAAGTAATACTTTATCAAACGACATTCACACAAAAAATGTGATAGAGGATCATTTATTGGGTAATGGAGCATATCGAATTTACTCAAAATATGGAGCTGAAATTGCATTGCCTGATGCTACTATTTACAGTAATGATTTTAGTTGCTCTAATTTTATGCAACCAACAATTAAGTGGACATTCTTGCCCAAATTTTATCAAAACAACTGGTATTATATGGACTTATGGGACCGAGCATATCCAATAAATGAGTTGGCCGGAAACCTTTCAAATAATTGGAATTGGAAAAATTGGAATATCGATTTAGATATTGAACAGGGATATGATTTTTATAGCCAATCCGATATTTTTTATCTGCGTCGTGGAGTACGGCAACGTCATATCTTGCCTTTTAAATACGATTTTAGTATTGGTTATAATATTTTAAAACTTTCTCTGGATCAAGAGGTTGAGTGGGGGCGGTTGCGGTTGTTGCAGTCACAAATCAGTGCAGGTATTTTTAAAGATAAGTTAAATCTTTCGGTTGGATATTTTTATCAACATCCTTTATTGCAACAGTCTCGTGAGCTTTTATCAAATGTTCCGCATTTTGTTTTTGTGAATATTGCAATTCCTATCAGTAAAGAGGTAGTACTTTGTTATGATGGCCAATTTTATGATGAACAAGGCTTTCATTTTGCTGATTTACGGGGATTAAAGCCTCTATTGCATAGAGTAAGAATGGAGATAAACGGACACTGTTGGGGTTTTTATCTTGGATTTGAGGCAAAGAAGTATCGTGATTGTGGTAATAGCAAGGCAGAACATACGGTGGTTTTTTCTTTAAGATTAGATTCGCTAGGATCATTTGCCAAAAAATTTAGGCGCCAGCCTATAATTCACAGGATAGATGAAGAGTAATTGGAGAAGAGATGTTTTATACCCAGGAAAAAAATTTAAATCGATTCAAGGCTCGACGAACAAAAGTTATAGAGCAAATCAAATTATTGAATCCAAAGGTTGAGTCCGGAGTCTTGTTGTTAATTGCCGATTTTGAATCAGCTCGACACGCATTTAAGCAAGAATCGTCATTTTATTATCTTACAGGTGTCACAGAGCCTGCGGTTGTTATGTGTTGCTATTTTGATGGAGCTGATATTCTTTATATGCCGTTTTACGGACAAAACCGTGATCAATGGGTCAAAACAGATATTTGTCTAAAAACTAAAGTGTCGGACATTGCAGTCGATCAGATCAAATATCTTGGCTCAGAAGTCAGGGGATATTCGAGTGCGCCATTTTTTACGCCTGAGCGTTACAGCGAAGTTATTGCCGATATAAAGAAAAATATTGGAGACTGTGGGGTTATTTACACGTTAATGGATTCTACAAGCTCAAGATATTTCACTCAGATGCAGCTTATTGCTCGCTTTCAAGATTGGCTATATGACCAAAAAATTACGATTGCAGATGTGTCTGGTATTGTTCACAAGTTTAGAAGAACTAAAGAAAATCATGAAATAAATTTGATTTACAAAGCTGCGCAGATTACATCGCTTGCCATTCAAGCTGCTGCAAAAAATATTGAGTCCGGCAAGTATGAGTATCAGATTCAGGCATTTATTGAATATGTTTTTAAAGAGAGTGTAAATGCGGATGCTGCGTTTGCAAGCATTGTTGCAACAGGTAAAAATACAACAATTTTGCATTGTAACGATCGTAACACAAAATTGCATGCAGATGATTTGGTGGTAGTGGACATTGGGGCCGAATATGGATTTTACTCATCAGATTTGACCAGAACATTTCCCGTTGCCGGTAAATTTTCTGTGCGACAAAAAGAAGTTTATGATATTGTACTGCAAACTCAAAAACATATTGAGTCGCTCGCAGTGCCTGGCATGTATCTAAATAATGCAAATGATCCAAAGCGGTCATTGCACCACCAAGCCGTTAATTTTTTAGATAAACATGGATATTCTAAGTATTTTGTTCATGGGATTGGGCATTTTCTTGGTCTTGACGTTCATGATGTCGGAAGCAACGATCTTCCACTTCAACCGGGTGATGTATTTACCATTGAGCCCGGACTTTATATTCCTGAAGAAAACATTGGAATTAGAATTGAAGATGATTATGCAATGGCTGAAGACGGGGTTGTCTGTCTGAGCGCAGATTTACCAAAATCTGCTGATGATATTGAAAATATGATGTCCAAATAATTCTACGAATCTCGATTAGGAACCCGACATTTTTTAGTGCTAGAATACAGCAATAGCTCATATATTCGCCCCAGGTGGTGACAATTCGGTAGGTTTCAAAACAGGTTGAGCACCCTGGGGCTACCCAGCCGTCGCCAAGGCTATGGCGGGCAGGCCGCAATGTCGCAATCCCAGAGGGATAGATGAACAATGGGAATTCACAATATTTATAAATTTAAATTGATATTTTCTGCTCTTTAAAAAACTTATATATTTAAATAAAAAATTAGATATAATTTTTGAACGGTTTCAGAAGAGAACTAATATTATAATTTGGACTTATCAGGGATTGTAAATGGATCAATTATTTAGGAAATCATCATGAGACAAACACTGAAAAAAACAGCACTTTTATTTTTATTTTGTTTTGGAAAGATACAAAATACGGCGGCGTATCCTATCGGATTTAAACGCATGTTCAATCCAGAAACAAAGATTTGTGTTGACCTCATTTCTGATTTGCATGGTGAACCTTATGGCTCTGTGCCAAGCGATAGACATATGGGACAGTATGTAAAACTGTTTTCTCATTTACTTGAAAATGCGGACGTTATATTTGAATATCATCCAAGAGAACATATAATGTCATCTTCAACAGTAAGTATTCATGATATAGCAGTGAAACTTAGAGAGAGGCTCGAGCCAATTTTGAACAAATCTGAAGATGAACATGAATTAAGCCTAAAAATAAAAGCTTTTGTGGATATTGCTGCTAAAATAAAATCTTTTATGGATTTTGAAAATAGCGAATTAGCTAGATTTTGTGACAGTAACCACCTTTTTACAGTACTCGCAGAAAAAATTCAAAACAATCCCAATTTCATCAGTAGCGATTTAATAAGAAACTATGATTA
>JBAZAX010000012.1:41345-42184 GCA_041671765.1 Candidatus Babeliales bacterium
ATTGTTCATGTTATTTTCATATTGAAAAAAGCTGTCGATTTCAATATGATTTTTTTACTGGGGAGAAAGAACAATACGATTCCGAAAACGATTTGGAATCCAAAATGGAAAGGCTAATGGTGACAAGTCTTCTATTACTTGATTTCCTTGAAGAAGGGTCTAGGCTGAATTGCTTACCCGGATTTATTAAAGAAAAAATATGCGAACAATATGCATACATTGTTGATCATTTCTCGCATTTGGTTTTTCACGATTGGAACGAGGAGGAACAAAAGGCGTTAAATGTGATTTTTCCCTTTCCTAGTTTCCATGAGATAAATTTAATATTTGATATTATAGATTATGAGATAATGAATAATATTGAAATTTCTAAGCATTCAAAAAAAATCGTTTATGCAGGGGCAGCGCATTGCATAAACATATCCAAATTACTTAAAAAAAGTGGCTTTGTATGTGCATATAGTCTTAATGCACCATCTTGGAAGAAACTTGAAAGAATGATTGAAAATTTAGATTCTAAAATAAATTCGGCTCCATGCAATAAGCAAACAAACGTTTTCGTTGATACCGGAAAAGAGTTTTCTTTTTATAGCGAATTAGATTTTGAAGTACTCCGTCAAGCTCTTCTGCAAGACCCACAAGAACAGTATATCCAATATTATTTGCAATCAAAAAAACGCCAAGCGTCGGATGGAGCAAGAGGGGAAGGCAAAAGAAGCAAAGCAAATCTTCGGAGAGCTGATCGGCTTAATAAATTCCAACAAAGTTTTATTGAGACTGCATTAAATTAAAAAAACTTATATATTTAAATAAAAATTAGATATAATTTGTGAATATTT
>JBAZAX010000013.1:0-39799 GCA_041671765.1 Candidatus Babeliales bacterium
ATTTGCAGATAGTTCTGAACCAAATCATGCAAATTTAATAAATCCAAATACAGATCTAAATTTAATAGATCACAACGTTATAGAACTTGCAGATAATATTTGTAATTATATACTACAGGGACATTCTGTAGATGAAGTTATAGAAATGCTCAATGATGACCAAACACATTCATGCAATATCAATATTGAAAAACTCGTAACACATATCGAAAGTCTATTGAATAAAAAATATTCAACAGATAATGTCATAAATATTCTTGCTGGGAACAAAGAATTCGAAAAATTTTATATGCAAAAAAATTTTTGGGCTAAAATAAAAAATACTTATTTCGTATTAGAGTCTACCGCCATTCTTGTGATTATTGCAGTTGTATTTTATTTATTATATTTATTAGCTCAATGGTTAAATTTCAAAATACCTTGGTTCAAATATGAAGCTCAAAGAGCAGACGATAAAATTCCAAAGTCTGCAAACATCGAATTAGATAATCATTTATGTAACCATGATAAAACATCTCAAACGCCTACGGAACAAAAAGCACAAAGTGGCTGTTTGGATGCACAGCACGTTCACCAATCCCAAAATGGTGATACCCCTGCCCAAACAACGCAGGGCGCTCCTAAATTAAGTCAAAATGAGCAAAGTTTTGACGGGTCTCAGTACCCAAATTGTGATGATGAAATAGACGACATAGATAAATTAGATCTCGAATTAAGCCATTCAATAACTAAACAAATCGAACAGGCAAGAAGATTTGGATTGGAAACAGAGGTGATGCAATTTGGCACTGGCCAAGCCATCCAACAATCAAGAAAAGATATTCCATTAGGCGGAATTGGTGAAAGATTTTTGCAACAAGTTGAATATGCAAAGAGTATCGGTTTAATTCCATAATAATACACACTGGTCAAACTAAGGGGTATCGACCAATTTCATTTTCTTGAATTCACATATAAAATTATCTAATTCTCTATTAACGCCATCCAAAAAATCATCCGTTTTTCTATTAAGCCCAAGACAAAAAAGAAATACGTCCGAAGCATTTAAAAGAAAATTATCAAATTCTTCTTTCGAAATAAAAATATTGAAATCCATATCTTCAAGAAATTTCATTTGCAATTCACGTAAATGATCAATACCCACTCCTCCAACGCTTGCATAAAAATCGTCTGGATAAAATATTTCATCAAAACATTTAGCAGCTATTACAAATGCTGCTAAAAATATCCTATGCGATGAAAATTGATTAAAAATATTTGGACCATATTTTTTAATAAATCTATTAATATAGATATGTATTGCCACATAACAAAATTAGGCCTGAGGAGCCATACGCACAAAACGATTTAAATAATCATCAAATCTAATGGAAGGTTCTTTTTCTTGTGGAGGATAAAAAATACGAACTTTTTCTGGAACAGTCCTTAATCCAATCTCTTTTATTGGTTTTTGCTCAGCATCTTTTAAAACAAAAACTATGCTCTTAATTTTTTCTAAAACTAAATAAATTAATTCTGAATCTCTGTTTGTATAAAATTTAGAAAGCACTCTATCCGGTTTGACTTCCGTCCCATATTGATCCATACCGTATAAATAAGAAATAATTGTGAAAATGAGAAAACAAGATAAACAAATTTTAGATACAAATACTCTGTAAATCATAGCTCTATATTCCCTATAATTACATCTATTTTGTCATGGTCTGAAAATGTTAAAGAAAAAAATATGTATTGATTTGATTATATACTGCAAACAAAAAAATTAAATTAAGTTTTTATTCAACATTTTTTTAATTTTATACCTTCATTAACATTATTAAATTCAAATATTGCCTTTAATAATTGATAATGCTTAAACTGATTATCAGGAATATTTTAGGGAATATTTATGAGGAATATTTTTTATGATTAATAAAATATTTGTACCACAAACATATTTATGTTTGTGGCTTATTCTTACAACAGTATCCATATTATCGGGAATGGCCGAAAAAAAAGAGTCTGTAGTTTTTTCGAAGAGCAAATACGAAGCCATGCTAAAATTATATACGGAAGAAGAAAAGAAGTTGATTAACTTGGTTTTTGAAAAAATTATAAAGATAATTGTTATTTTAAACGATGATGACCAGCCAATTAGAAAAAGAACCCCAGAACGTAGTAACACAATAAAAGAAATTGATTGGAGCAAAATTCCACTTATTGATAAAGGTTATAGCTGTAGTTTCAGTACTTTTGATGAAGAAAGGGAATTTTCAAGACCAAAAGATATTCGAATTTTCTATGGAACTGACAAAAGCATACCTAATGAAGTTAAACCAATTGATTATTTACATCGTATACAAACATATTTTCAATGCCCTGCATCTTGCTACGTAATTGCTCTCATATATATAGAAAGATTTATTGATAAGATAGACGCCATAATGGAAAAAAAAGGTGGATCAAATATTTTCAATCAATTTTCATGTTACCGAATTTTTTTAGCAGCATTAACTGTCGCAACCAAATGTTTCAGTGATTTGTACTACTCAAACGCCTATTATGCCAAAGTTGGCGGAGTGGGAATAAAGGAATTATGGACCATTGAACATCAATTTCTTATGATTATGGAATCAGATTTGAATGCTTCATTAGAAGAATACAATGCTACTGCTACTGAAAATCTTGATACCTTCATTGCGAGAAGGCAAAGAATGAGGGAAACCAAGTATGACGTTGCGGACCGAAAAAAATAGACACAAGAATAATCTTGTTAATGATTTAAAACTGCTTTCTTCTGCCGAAAAAGCAAAACATATTCAGCGATTTTTTAAGACCAGCGTTGGACCGTATGCACACTCTAAAATTGTTTTAGAAAATTTTCTCTAGTTGCACGCAGGTAAAATGCCACGCACAACGCTACGATATGCAATTGAACGCATCTCAGATAA
Organism: Candidatus Babeliales bacterium; assembly: GCA_041671765.1. Taxonomy (GTDB): domain Bacteria; phylum Babelota; class Babeliae; order Babelales; family RVW-14; genus JBAZAX01. The sequence continues at coordinate 2,931 of JBAZAX010000013.1, forward strand.
AAAAAGAAAATATTTCATGAAAATCATGTCTTGATTTTGTAATTTTAAGTTTTAAATCTATAAAAACTTCGCTTGGATCAAATACGATTTTACGTTATTTTTTGTGTAATTTTTAAAAAAGACCAATTTAAGACGAAAAAATGCCTTTAAATTGGTCTTTTTCAATTAAATGGCATTTTTAATTCAATTAATTTTGTAGTATAATTAATTAATGCATTTTGTAATATTTATCAATATTATACATTATTTTAAACAATCAATAACATTTACTTAATTTACTGGGGGTATCATTTATGTTTAATAAGAAATTTATATCGATAATTTATTTGAATTTAACGCTTCTTTTTATAACCATACCTTGTATTTATGGAATGGAAGATAGGGCCCAAACACAAGGTGCTTTTACAATGGAAGCTTATGAGGCCATGAAAAAATCGCATACTACGCAAGAATTGGAATTAATGGACGCAATTTTTGAAAAAATCATTCATATGATCGTTCTTTTGGATAGTGATTATAAACCAATTGAATTTGGAAGAAATCCTGAACATAGAACACCTGTAACAAAAGTTGATTTCAGTAAAATTCAATTTTTATTTCTTGATAAAGATTATAAACAAATTTCATATACTTTTGACGAAAAAGATGCAATAGATCAAAGGGGTGAAACGTCAATTCTCAGAGATCTCCGAATTTTTTACGGTAGCCATGAAGACCCAATTATTGAGCTTAGACCAATTAATTATCTACGTCGAATGCAAACATACTTAAAATGCTCACCCTCATGTTACGTAATAGCCCTTAAATATATTGAAAAATTTATTAATAAAGTGGATGAAATAGTTCATAAAGAAGGTGGCTCCAATATTTTCAACCACATATCATTTCATCGGATATTTTTGGCTGCAATCACAATTGCTGGTAAATATTGCGATGATAGGTGGCATACAAACGCCTTTTATGCCAAAATGGGAGGCGTAAGTGCAGAAGAATTATGGATGCTTGAGCTTCAGTTTGTCATGATTATGAAATTAGATTTGCACGTTAGTCGTGAAGAATTTGATGCAGCATGCACAAATCTCGTCTCTAAAAAAACAAGGCATGGGAGCATTTGAGCACCAAGCTCAAACAGTGCGACATCCGTATTTTCTAAGCCATCCAAAATTCGAATATTTTAAAGAAAACTTAAAAAATTAAGTATGGCAGAATATTTAGCGTAAAATAGCCCTAAAAAATTTCATAGTACAAATTTTTTGGGGCTTGCTCATCTCCATCCTTCTTTTTACGCCTTCGCCCAAATATTTTTCCAGGCCATTTAAAAGGATTAATAGTATCAACTATTTCACTAGAAACCTCTCGCCTTATCCTTTTGGTAATATCTTGAACCACAGCATCATAAGCTCTGTACCCAATGTATCCTATTAAAAAAATCACCAAAAATATGATAAGCCAATTTATTATTTTTTTGAAAAACTTATTTGAACTCATTGTAACCAATCTCCCCTTTATTACACATCGTTCTATACACAGCATATTAATAGTATCATTAACATATTAGATTAGGCAAAAAGAGATTCTAAATATTTTATATTCTTATTCAAGAATAAATAATATTTACTGGTATTTAACCATTATTGCAGCTTACTGAAGCAGGCATGGAGCAAGGTTATCAAAAGCACCAATAATTCTATAGGCAGGATTTCTAAATTGAGTTATATCCAAAAATTTAGAAAAATATTCCATTTCTTTATGTGTAAATTTAGCTGGCCCGTCATAAGGCATACTTAAAATACATTGAAGTGGAGATGTGCTAAAAAAATAGATCATTCTTCTTCCATGATAAAAATCAATTTCTGCATGACATGCTTCCGGTTTAGCGCTTGGATCAAGCCGCATATTTATATGATCTATTAAATTTTTGTCACCTAAATTTGAGGGTAAATTTGTTGATGTAATCTCTTCAATGGCCAAGTATTGCCATATCTTGTCGTGATAAGTTATGAATACTTTTCCCGGTTGATGTAATAATTCAGAATCTTCTTCATAACAATCTTCTGATGGGCATATTTCACACCTGCATATGTCAGAACATTTAGAATATCGTTGCCTAATTTCACTGATACTCCAACTTTTTTTGCTAGGATCTTGTTCTGATAGATCGCCAAAATGATAAAGAAAGAACTTACTTAAATCATAAAAATATCCGCTGGCGCAAGTACCCTGCGTATGTAATTTACAAAATACTGCATTGGGAACAAAATATTGAGATTCGGATGATATTATTGGAAGATACTTAATTGGAAAAATGTATGAAACACCTACTACAGTCAAAAGAAAAAATAACGAAAATGATTTACTTAAAAACATACAAACCTTTCGTAAAACGTTTAACTTGGTAAATTATCCAAGTTCAAATCCAACTTACGTAAAACATGGTATTTGGTATCTTCATCAAATTTAAGCCCCGCCCTAACAAGTATTTTTGCCATATCAATAACTTCTTTTTGTGCAATTCCAATTAATTGATTTTTTAGTTCTGATGGAGGTTCTTTTGAAAAATTTAAACAAACGGTTTCAACAAAAAAATCAAAACATAACGAAGTAGAAAACCAAGGTATGGATGGTGGCATATCAATTCTAGCCTGATTTTGTAGTAACACATAAACAATTTTTGGTAAGTTGCGAATTATAGCCAACTGCAAGGCTGTCATTCCGCTAAGATTGTTAAGTAGGCCCACGGGTTTATTAATATTAGCACCCATAGCTAAAATTTTTGGAATCCCTGAATAAAGCCCATAGTATGATGCCATATGGAGTGCCGTAAAACCTATTAATTCCTCTTGCACGGTCTCTTCCGAATCAATATCTGTCCCAATTCTAATTAATTTTTTTAGATGCTCTTGTGTTTTATCAAAACAATCTTCAAGTGTCGCTTTATATAACATAGCCGCATCAGATTTCTTAATTGCAAAGATATTTAAATAACTTAGAAATATTATTGGATAAATTAATAAAAATAAAAATTTAATTTTCACGATTGTTTTTCTTTTTTATTTAAGTTTTTTTATTTAAGAATGACTACCCAAAATTAAAATGCGTAAAATTCTTTCCTGCAATGCCTGTTTTCCATACTCTGCCATCGCAATATCTGATTTATCTTTATAAAGATAATCTGATATGAACAATGTTATGAATGGATAATCTAATTCTTTTCTGCAAGTTGGACAATGCCTATGTGCTTCGTCATGCTTTGTTAAATCTCGTCCTGTATACCATTCAAATAAACAGTTGTAACAAAATACATGTTTACACGATAGAATTAGCGGATTGGCACCTATCTCAATTCTAGACAGGCAAATTGTACATATTTGATTACTTAATTGTGATGCATCTTCAAAATTAAATATATGTGCAGTTGGATATAGCTTTTCAAGATAAGTTGATAGATCTCCATAAAAACGATTCCCTATATTTTCGCGGTTTTCTCCCTCACGCTTTAAGAACGCTTTTATTGCACATAATTCTACCGGATTAACAACACCCTTACTTTTTGAAGTAATTATGCTTATAAAATGCGCTAATTCTACTAATGGATTTTCGCCACTGTAAGAATCCAATTCTTTGTCTTTACATGGAATTTCATCTTTACATGAAATTGCGTCTCGACATAAAATTACACGTTTAGGTGAACTTTCCATATATTTTGGAGCAGTCTCGCCCTTTATTATTTCAAATAAATTGGCCACTGTTATTGGCTGCATAGCAAAAGAACTTTGGTTTGCAAAAATTAAAAATAAAACAACTAACAATACATTTTTTTTCATTATATTAATCCCTTATTTTTTTGTTTTGGATACACCAAAATAAACATGGTGCTTAAGCTACCATCATAGTAATTAAACTTCAAGCATTAATAAATTCTACAAAGCAAATACAAATGCTAATATTAATGTTATTTCGAAAAAGCAAACATTCAGGTCTAATTTTCTCAAACTATTGACCTTCTTAGCAATTTTACAATCATAATAAAACTAGTTGTTTTTCTCTAAAATAGAAGGAAATTATATGAAAATTAGTAAAATGCATTTTTTAGCAGTAGTGCTGCTACTTATTTCACAACAAATAAACTTACGTGCAGATGATATCACTATAATAAACCACACAGATGATCCAGTTTGGGTTGGGGTTTACAGACTTAAGGAAAATTTGTTTGGAAAAAGTGTTGGTGATGCTAACTTACAAAATAAGATTGTGCAAATTCCTGCAAATGGCAAAATCAAGTTGGATAGATCAAAACTTATAATAAAAACTAATCGCGAACTAATTTTTTCAGATATTGAAGGATATCTCAAAGACAAGTTTGATGCAAATGAATATAAATTAGCAAGCAAAACCCCTGTAAGCATGAAACATGGATCTACCTTTCATATTGCAGAAAAAGATAATGTTTTCCATGGATACAGCGACATTGAGTGGAAAGTTGTCGAACCGGTAATTTCTGCAGCACATAAAATTTTCAAAAGAATGCTTGAAGATATACGTACAAGTACCTCGAAGCACCCTTACGGAAATAAAACGGCACACGTTCGTAGAGGTTCAGATCTGGCAACTGAAGAAATTGATTTTTTAACAAAAAGAACTCCTAAGACCAAACAAAAATTGGAAAAACTTTTGGGATTTAGTATAGATCAAAATGAGGTTCCTCGAATTGCTGTTTGTATGAGTGGCGGAGGAATGCGTGCCGCAACGGCAGCAGAAGGATTATTTGAAGGGTTGGATAGCATAGGCTTGCTTGATGCACTTACTTATGCAGCAGGATTGTCAGGATCAACATGGACATTATCCAGTTTTGTAGAACTTGGGCTACCAATGGATAAGTACTCTGAGCACTTTGTGCAAGCTCTTTCAAAAGCTCATGTATTCAGTCCCACAGACCTTGCACATGTTTTGTGGCCAAAATATGTTTTTGATCAGCACACAAGTATTGTCGATTTATATGGAGTTTTTTTAGCTAACACGTTTTTTCATAACATCAGTTCTAATAATTCCGGAAGACAAAACATTCGCTTATCAGATTCTCAAAGGCACTTAACTGATGGCAATTCTTTTTTCCCAATTTATACGTCTATTGAGATTAAAGGCACGGACACACACTGGGCAACATTTACTCCCTACGAGTTTGGTATCGATGATTTTAATATGTATATTCCAATTTGGGCACTGGGCCGAAAATTTAAAGAAGGGACTTCAACCAATTTTGCACCGGAACAATCACTCGGATTTTTGATGGGAATATGGGGATCTGCAGGTTCTGGATCCGCAACCAATCTATTGGGAACACAAAAAACTTCCATATCGAAAACACTTTTCAAGGCCCTAAATGATATTTTTATTGAGACACATGTGGGCGTTGTCAGAGTGGCCGCGGTAAGGGTTTTTAACCCTTTATACGGTGTTACCGGAGCATCTACAAGAAATCTTGAAAAGCTTACACTGATGGACTCTGGATACGAATTCAATTTACCATTTCCTCCATTACTGAAAAAAGAACGTAAGATTGATATAATAATTGTTATGGATGCTTCGGCAAATGTTCATAAAGGAGCTTCTGCTCTTCAACAAACAGTTGAATATGCAAAATCTAGGGGAATTCCATTTCCTTCAATAAAATTTGATTCCATTACAGAAAAACAAGTAAGTGTATTTGCGGATGAAGGTAACACAACTGCACCAACTATAATATTTTTAGCTCCAGTCAAAAATTACAACTATGACGCAAAATTTGACCCCGAAAAAGAATTTAAGACTACTTATACGACAACAAAATTTATCTACAATAGTAAAGATGTTAAGAAGCTGAGCGGATTAATTCGACAAAATATAATTGATAATAAAAGTTTAATATTTGATGCAATTAGAAATAAGATCGAACAAAAGCACAAACGACTTAGAAAACATAATGACTGATACTAGCTTAACACAAAAACATTTTCACATATTATGTTTAATTTTTAATTAACTTTGTATACACTTCTATTCTCGTTAACTTTATTACCTATAACCACCCAAAGGATTTATTGTGAAAAAAAATTATAAAGTAAATAAATTTTTTGCTTTATTAATGTGCCTTTTTTTTAATTTTTTATATCCGTGCAAAATAAGTAGGCAGTTAGAATTTGGATTATTTTCACAAAATGAACACGTTGTTAGTAGTGCAATTTCATCAAGTGGTGAAAATCTTGTGATGAGTATTAAAAAATTTCCAGGCAGTTTTATTTTAAGCTGGAATTTACAACAGGATTCTGCAATTCAAAATTATATTGTAGATTCATGTAAAGAGATTAAATTTTCACAAAATGATATTTACATTGGTTTTAATTGGGGAAATAGATTGGATATTAGAAAAATACATGATCAAAATTTTGAATCCCGTTTTAATGTAAATCAAAGAGGTACTTGTATTTGCGGATTTGATATTTCTGAAAATTTTGACACTGTTGTTTATTATGATACTGATAACAATATATACTTTTACAATTTAAAAAATCCAACAACGCCAATCTCCATGCTTAAAGAACCCTGTACTATAAGGGCGGTAAGATTCATAACACAAAAAACAGGCAGAGGCTTTCTGGCAGTAGAAACTTTATATGCAATTAAATTTTATGATGTTTTCACATGCACACTGAAACATGCCTATATGATAAAGGATAAAACCGGGGACAGATTTAGGTCCTTTTGTGGAATTTGCGTTGATGACGGCTGTTATTCCGCTATTAACTCGATGACAGAAGATGGAAGATTGGAAACAGAAATTCATCTTTATCCAACAGATGAAGAAAAAACTAGAAAAAAATATAGCAAAATTAATGTGCATAGCAAATTATGGGTAATGGATGCTCCAAAATGTACGTCAAATCCGGATGTAATTTTGTTTACAGGGAGAAAGATTTATGGCAGCGATATATATGAGCAGGTTACTCTTTTTTCAATTAGTGAAAATAAATATATAAATTTTAAATTATTTAAAATAGAGATGGATATCGCAGCATATTGCAAATTGCTTACACCTGAATCCCTCCAAAACGATTCAATTTTGTTACATAATGGAAGACTACTTAATGCTCAATTTACAAGTAAAAATCAATTAATTATCTTTCTAAAAAGCAGCCCTACCGTTGGCATAAATATGACTTATGCCATTTTTATTGATATCGATTTTAATTCTCCCAACCCTGATTTTCAAGTTATTTATAGAAAACTCAATGGTAAATTTTATTTAGCAAATTGATCTAAAAACGCAAATATAATTCTTATTCACCAGATTTTTTGACTACACCTGGAAAATGGTTTGTAATCAAATTTGCCAGTGGCCATTTATCTTTATCTTTAACATTCACAATACTGTTGTCTACAGGACGAAATGTAGTGCTTTGAGGCGGAATTGGACGTGATGCCGGCATAACATGTTTTTCTGGTTGAGTTTTGCTCTGCACAGGAGCATCAAGAAGATTAAACCCAATACATTGATTAAAACTTGCCTGCAATTTTACCAACCACTGATCCTTGGTCTCATCAATCTTATCTTTGAAAAAACGACTGTTGTTACTAAGTTGAATATCAATTTTTTTGGAATTTTCATCAAACTTTATAAACTTAGCCTGAACAAGAATCGAATTAAGCATTTGGTCATCTGCATCGCTCATTTTTTGTAAAAATGCAGTCCATTCCGGACTAGGCAAAGCCGTAATTATCGAAACAGATTCAGTTGAAGCATGTGACATACACTGCCCAGATTGGACTTGAGAAGACGAACCTTGATCAGACGCTTCTTGACAAAGCAAATCTTTATCCGAAAAATTATCCTGCACATCATTTGACTCTGAAGTCGCTAAACCTGTTTTTGTATTTTCTACCAAGCGTTGCCTGGGAGAAGTATTGAAATTACCGGATCCGTTATTTGAATTTTTTGCCAAGTTCAAGAGATCTTCTAAATCAGCAATATTCGTTTGCTCGCAAATTTGTAATAAAACCATTTCTAAAAAAATATGTTTTTTGTTTGTTCTTAAAAATATATCTTCTTGACTCCAAAATAACTGAAAAATGGCTTGCAACCGGTTAAATGAACATTTTTGAGCCAATCGAATCAATTCTGCAAAGTGTTGACTCAAACCAATATTTAATTCTTTAACCCCATACTTTATCCAAAGCAATGCTCTACAAAATTCTATCAACATATCCCAAAGGTTTTGAGGGGATAAGCTTTGAAAATTCATCGCCTTAAGCTGTGTTAAAACTTTGGATGGATCTTGCTCAAGCAAACAATCAAACAAAACACAAAGCTCTTGTGCGCTAATCTTACCAAGAACACTCAAAATTATATCCGTAGTCACCACAGCTTGCGAGAAGCGAACACGCTCAAGTAAATTTATGGCATCTCGAACAGATCCCTCAGTTTCTGCAATTATTAACTCAATTGCAGAGTCCTCAATTGATACGTTTTCTTGAGCACACATCGATTTAATATGATTTATAAGCTCAGTCTTTTCAATCGATGTAAAAATAACCTGAAAACAACGCGAAAGCACAGTTGCAGGAATTTTTGGAACCTCGGTTGTTGCCAATATAAATAAAACCGATGCAGGCGGTTCTTCCAAAATCTTTAATAATGCATTAAATGCTGCCTTTGAAAGCATATGCGCTTCATCAATCAAATATATTTTTTTCTGTCCTAAAAGTGGCATATATGATGATGCCTCTATAATCTGACGAACATTATCTACACCTGTATGAGATGCAGCATCAATCTCAATAAAATCCGGATGATTGCCTTGCAACATCGATTTACAAGAATCACACTCAAGGCAGGGAATTTTATTGCCATTTGGATCTTTTTGAAATTTATTCAAATTTTGACAGTTAACAGCAGCCCCAAAAACACGCGCTGTTGTAGTTTTACCACATCCCCTGAGACCGGCAAAAAGATATACTGGGAAAAATTTGTTTAAAAAAAGACCATTGAGCAACATGCGTATAGATATCTGCTGGCCAACAATCTGATCAAACGATTTAGGACGCCATTTTCTGGCAAGATTCAAGCTATTCATTTTATACAATTTATACAGGGCTTTAAAAGGTTTTTTATAATTTTACGATAAATTAATTATACGCAAAAAACCTTAAATATCTAAGCTTTTTTAATATAGGATATTTTGTTTGATTTTTTGGACTGCCACACACTTAAATTATGCTAATAATATCGTATTCTACCGCTACTTCAGCTGAAGGCTTTGCTTTATTAATAACCCTTGCTAGTTCATCAAAATTGCCATTTAAAAAATAACTAGCATTATCAATTAAAATTACGGCCTTAGTCTTACTTTTAACTATCAAATTTAGTACACGCATTACATTTTCGATTTTTTTGGAATCAATCCATAAAATGGCTGGCGTCTTTGACTGCTTAACAAAGGCAAAAACTTTTTTTTCATCCACACCGGGAATCATCTGTATGTTTTTAAACTTCTTTAATCTCTCTTTTGTGTGCTTACTTGTTACTTCACCAAACCCAATTGCATATGTCCTTTTAAATTTACTACATTGCGGAATCAATAACCCTGGATGACAACTCCCAACTTCCACAAAAATATCTCTACAATATTTTTTTTGATATTTCTTAATTATTTGTTGTTTTATAAATTTAGGAGCAGAACCAATTGCACCATTCAAAAGCCATTTGATAGCATCAATCTGCTTTTTATATGAACCCGAAATTAGTTCTCTTTTATACAACAATTGTAAAAATGATTCTAACTTATATAAATCGTTGGGATTTAAATCAAGGATAAGATCAGACAAGTCATTTAAAGACTTAAAAAAAACTTTCTTGACACATGGACAGGCTTTTTTAAAGTCAATCTCTCTAATCACAAACGCAAGTACATCAATTTTTTCATCAAAATTCGTCTTTTGTTCGATCGACTTTATGATATCAATAAGTTTTATTATGTCGTCTCTTTTTTTAAGATCAAAATTCGCTGAATAAATAAAATTCACAGAAAATAAACTCACAAACAAAATACTGTGACAAAAATATTTAATTTTCATAAAAATTCCATTAAATAAATTTTTATTATATTGACCAACTAAATATCAGTATTATTAATCAGATCGATTAAAGGCAATCTAAAGTATTTTGATAATGTTTTATTTTGAATTCAAACGGTTTTTGAGAATTTTGTTTACGAAGAATAAACAAAAAGAGGGAAGGTACAGAAATAAATTGCTCCTGCTGCTTCCTTCCGGACCTGACAGATTAAACAATCTACCAACTTACCTTCCCTCAATTTTCTATTTAATTTTAGCACCTGGCTTGCCATCCGTAGCTATGAGCCCAAAGGGCGAAAGCGAAGGATGGTGGAGAGAGAGGGATTCGAACCCTCGATACCCCTTACGAGGTATACAAGATTTCCAATCTTGCGCTTTCAACCACTCAGCCATCTCTCCAACTAAAATTAATTAACTTTTTTATTCTTTTTCAGTTTTAGCTGCTTCAGCTTTCACTGATTCAGTTTTTACTGGTTCAGCTTTAGGTGCTTTTACCGCTTCAACTTTTGGGCTAGCTGCTTGCCTTGGAGCTGCAGGTCTTGAAGGAGCTGCCGATTGTCTTCTATCAAATTGTTTTCTAGGGGCTTGTCTTTCTCCAGCTCGTTCTTCACGACCTCTGGTATGAACATCTCTAGCAGACTCATCTGCTGATCTTGTTGGTCTTGCAACCTCAACTGGCTTATTTTCTGCGTAAAATTTTTGACCTTCTTTGATCTTAGAAGCAATGTAATCGACTAAGAACTGAATTGACTTTGGAGAATCATCATTTGCAGGAATAACGTGAGTAACACCAACTGGATCTGTATTTGTATCAACAATAGCAATTACAGGAATTCCCAAAGCATGTGCTTCTTTTACAGCTGCGCGTTCTTTTTTGGCATCGACAACAATCAATGCTGCAGGTGGAAATGCAAAATCAATAATTCCGCCAACATTCTTTTCAAGTCGAGCAATTTCTTTTTGGAACATTACAATTTCTTTTTTCTTGTAATAACCAGCAGATTTTTCGGCTACATCTCGAAGATGTAATAGTCTTGTAATAGCTTTTTTAACTTGCTCAAAGTTTGAAAGAGTTCCGCCAACCCATCTGTTTATAACATATGGAGTCTTGGTCTCTTTTGCAGCGGCTTCAATAATAGGTTGTGCTGCTTTTTTAGTTCCTACGAACAAAAACATTCCACCCTGACTTGAAACTTCTTTTATAAGTCCACCAATTTTTTCTAGTAAAAGAGCTGTCTTGGAAACATCAATTAGATGGATTCTATTTTTTGAACCCCAAATATATGGACGCATTTTAGGGCACCAACGAGATGTCTTATGTCCAAAATGAACCCCAGCCTTAAGCATTTCACGTAAATCTAACATATAAGTCCTTATTGGGTTATTCCAATTACTTCTTAGGTTTTATACCAATTTTAACTCATGATATAATTCACCACCCGAAAAAAGAAGTAAGAAACGATTTTGTATTATGATTACTTGTTCTAAAGTTTAGCGGAAATAGTTAAAAAATCAATTTTTTATAGAACTATCAAGTAGCTTTAGTTATTATGTCAATTAGACATAAAATGTCATGTTTTATCTTTTAATAATTCGCAAAGCACACCAGTCAAAGCGTAAAATAAAAAACATAAGATAAAAAGCATCAGACCAATGTACACTTTATCTGAAAATGCGTGGTTTCTTAAAAAAGGGTTGCTCTACAAAAAAAACATTTGTTGGAACAAAAATATCTTCATCTATCAAATTTTGTAATCCAAACTGAAGATTATAGTCACTAAAGTATGCTGGCTCATATTGTTGCTCGGGTTTTAAATTTTCTACTTTATTCCACTCTCTACTAACAAAAAAACGCCACCCTACCGTTAATAAGTTAAATACCGTTCTGAAGCAAAATGCGAAATAAACTCCAATCAGTCCCATTCCACAAGTAACAGAAAAAATATACGCCAAGGGCAATAGAATTAAATATTCAGAGAAAACACCTTGTAACATAACAAACCTAGAATCATCAGCGCCCAATAATCCACCACTTATCACCACATAAAGTGCATCAACAAGCAGATTAAGGCCAAGAAGCTTTATAGCCACGGAACTGGCATTTGCAACTTCAATATTAAGAGGGCTAAAAAATCCCCCTAAAAATGAAGAGAATGCAATAATAGTTGCAACGGAAACTAAAGCTACAACCGATACTATTTTACAAATTTTTATTATGGCAGGATTTATTCCCAAATAATCCCTACTCCCAAAGATCTTGCCAATAATAATCCAGCAGGCAACATAAAAGCTATAAATAAGTAGCTGTAAGGATGAGTAAACTTGATAATAAACAATCTGATGTACAGCCAATGCATTAACCCCAAATCGTTCAATAATTAAAGCCAAAAAATACATTGCTAAATCACAAAAACCAAACTGAAATCCAACGTTTCGAGAAATTTTGAGATACTCCTTTAAAACTTCCCAATTTTGCCAAAATGAGCTTTTAAATAAATTAAAATTAATTTTACCTGCAACAAATTGTTTATTAAAAATAACAAAGGCACTTAATACGCATCCAAGAAAATATGTGAAAATGGAAGCAATTGCAGCACCCTGAATTCCAAGCTTGGGAAACCCAAACATCCCAAAAATTAATACTGCATCAATTAAAACATTTGCCACATGCATTAAAACGCGAATAAAAAACGGGCTAAGCGTATCTCCCATTCCATTAATAAATCCCGTCAAAGAAAAAAAGGTTAATGAAAAAGGAACAGCCTTTAGAACGGTGTTTAAATAAGCATAACCAATTTGGTTAACATCCGAACTTCCAACCATATAAAATGCCAAAAAACTTATCTGTCGGCTAAAGGCAGCCACAATCAAACCTACAAAAAACGGAACTATTATACTAACCAAAAATGCTTTATTTATCTTATCTTGATCCGAAGCTCCGAAAAATTTTGCAACCAATGTTCTTGATCCAGCCTCACATTCTCCCAAAAAATTATTAATTAGAGTTGTAACAATGCACGCGATCGAAACGGCAGCAACATAAACTACCCCAATTTTCCCAATAAAGAACATTTCCGTAATACAGGCTACTACTATTAGCATTTGAACAAAAAATTCAGGCCAAGCAAGTTTTACAACATCCTTGACCGTAATTTGCGTAGACATGAGTCTCACTCTTTATTTAAAATTAAATAAACGTCGACTTTTTTTGTTACCAAACTGTCAATTACTAAGTTGTCAATTACCAGGTAACTAAACTAAAACTCTTTACTCATCTTTGCAAGATATTTAATCAAAAAATAAAATCATGTCATAAACTATGCCATATTATACAACTAATGCGACCCGTCTAAATAAAAGAGCCTATCTGCAATTATCTTATAAACGCCATAAATGCTTCAAATGCTATCAGAACAATTATTACTACTGTTAACATTTCTTCATGTATCGTATCAAGTCTATCTTGGTAAATAGTGTTCAAATCTTGAACTATTCGCAGCTTTCGATTAATTGAATCGCGCCAATCTCTTAAATAAAGTTTTTCAACTAACAAAGCATAAAAATTCAAATAATATGCATCACCTGTCATTTTTACGCTATTTTCGAGCTGCTCGGTAATTACAGATATATCTACTTTCAAATTGGCAAGCCTTGAGATTGGAGAATCAAAACGTTCCCCCATTAGAGGCAGATATGCCAAAAAAGGCACTCTATGGGATTGTTGCCCATAAAAGTAAGTCAACCGATCATCAATCAGATGATCATAATACTGTAGCTCAAGCATTTGAACATTTGAGGATTCAAAAAACTCAAGCGGTTCAAAATATTCGTTATCATAAACAAATGCGGCCTTTGAATCGATTATAATCAAATCTTGCCCATAATACCCTGTTGATGATGAAAGAATCTGATCGATTTGATAATCTGATAAAGGTTTTACTTCCAAACGTAGAAGTGATGCTATCTTTGCTCCATACAAATCTTTAAAATCCTCAGGCATTATTTTTTCAGGCAAAGGATTTACCTGTATAGCAAAATAATCACTTTTTAAATTATAGAATCGAGGTTTTTTTAACCGTGAACTAATTTTATTAAAAACATTTCTTGCATCAACCTCACTTGTCATATCAAATTTACGCTTTACTTCTATCAATTTTAGTTTCAAATCATCGAATTTTTCATTAAACGGAATTTGATAACACAAAGAAAGTACGCCAAAATGATACAATTTACTGAGAACACATCCTGTGCCGGTTATATTACCTTTTTTTTCATCAATTGATGCGCAACTTTCCATCATTTTGAATGAGTAAGGAACGCGATAATTTTTAAAATATGAAGAAAGTGGAACTTCAAGCGGATCTAGAATACCTTTTTGCTTAATGGTATTTAAATCAATTTCATCACCAAAATCAAATGCATAAAACAGCAAAATATTCCCCGAGAAACAATGATTGATGTCTAAACCTAGGTCATTTACGTCCATATCAAGACTCCTTCAATGTTTTATATGCCTTCAAAAATTTACTTGCCATCATAATTGCCGGACCGGAAGATCCAACATTTTCAATTAATATAGCCATTGCTAGTGGCTTTTCTTGTTTGTATCTAAAAAAACCCGCAACCCAAGCATGCTCAAGTTGAATTTTATTTTTCTTTTCTGAGTTTAAAGCACAGGTTTGTGCCGTTCCCGTTTTTGCATGAACTTCGATACCATTTATAAAACTTAATAATCTCACAGTACCCTCTTGGACAGCTGCATGCATACCATCTCTTAAAACTTTTAAAGTTTTTTGAGAAACGTCAATTTTGTCACATTCAATAGCCTCACTTTCCAGAATCCTAGGCCTGACAAGATGCCCGGAACAAACAGCTGCAACCATTCTTGCAACCTGAAGTGGGGTGACCAATAAATCTCCCTGTCCGATACTAACGTTAAGAGTCTCTCCCTTCCACCATTTTTCACGCTTGAATGCTTTTTTCCATGCCTTATCCGGCACAAGCCCCGCTCTTTCAGGTAACAAAAAGTTTGTTTTCTGCCCCAACCCAAAGCGACGCGCATACATGGCCAACTTATCAATAACAATTTTTCTAGCTACTTCAAAACAGTATACATTACACGATGCAGCCAAAGCCATTCGTGAATTAAGTAATCCATGTCCGGAATGCCGCATACAGCAAATTTTTCTACCACAAAACTCAAGGTATCCTTTGCAGAAAAACTCAGTTTGCGGTGAAATAACCCCCTCCTCTAGCCCTGCCGTAACCGTAATAAGCTTGAAGGTAGATGCCGGTGGGCACAATGCACAAGTTGCCCGATTAAGTAACGGATTATTTTCAGATAATTTTTCCCACTCATCTTCAGATATTGGACTTAAAAATAAATTTGGATCAAATCCTGGACATGAGGCCAAAACCCTTACGGCTCCATCTTCAGGATCAATTAAAATAAAAGCTCCCGACTGTCCTTCTTCGAAAAGCGATTCAGCTATTCGCTGCAACTCAAGGTCAATTGTTAACTTTATATCCTCTCCGGCCTTCGCTTCTCTGAAATCCTTTAATGCCAGCTTTTTACCAGTAGAATTTGTTACACTTAACATATATCCGGGCTGACCTTGTAACTCAATTTCAAGCAACTGTTCAAGTCCCGCCTTACCTATTTTTTCAATTCTGTTCAAAAAGCCCAAAACGTGGCTCGCCAATGCTCCGTGCAGATAAACTCTTTCAAAACGATTCGAAACCACCAAACTCGGGTGATTTCCACAAAATTCGCTAATTTTACACAGCTGGTCAAAACTTATGTTCTGGCAAAGCATTTTTCTTCGAGAATATCTTTCTGACATAACAAGATCCTGGTTAATTGGATCTTGCAACAAATCAGTGCCCAAAATTTGGCCAATTTTGCCAAGCAGGTCCAACTTTTCTTCATTAAGAGTCTTTCCCCCTAATCCCTGCCAATAAAGGTCAAAAACGGGCTTATTTGCTGCAAGCATGGTACCCTTGTTATCAAGCAAGTTACCACGGGGAGGATTAATAACCTCAATTTTTAGGAAATTTCGCTCTCCCATACCCATAAAAACGTTTTTTTGCTTGATTTGTAGGTAAAAAAGCCTCAAAACTATTAAAAACGCGAAAAAAACGAAGGCAAAAAGTATTTTAAATGCCCTAAAACTTCTGGTTGTGCTTATTCTTATGCGACTAATACCAAACCCCTTCAATTTATTGATTGGATCAATCAATAGTATTAACAAAAGTATTAATAAAAAGCTTTATTTTACTATATCGTATCATGTTACATGGAGTAATTTACCACAGTCAAGGAACAAGGTAAATCTATTCACCCTCCCCCCCCCATTTGCAAATAAGAAATTTATAAATTAATCTTGTTAGTAACTTAGTAAGTATTATAAGTATTAAAAGCTTAGTAAGTAAATGGAATTTTATGAATGTGAGGTTATATTTTTAATATTTTTTTTGGAGGTTATATCATGAATAGATTCAATAAGATTATGCTTCTTGGATTACTTTCTGTTGTTACTGGCGCTACAAGCGTCAAGGGCATGGGCGAACAATTTGCCGCTGTAAAAATAGGTGGTGCAGAGTCTAGATTTATGGCTATGCCAAACCCAAACGCAGGATCTCGTGAAGTTGCTTTCGCAAATGCAACATCAGCCGGCGCAACAAAGTTTATTTCTCTTGATGCCAGCAACAAATCAGGTTCACACGAATATATCAACATGGACACTGCAACCGTAGAGACTATGACAGTTTTGTTAAATAAATTTAACGATACTGACGTTATTTGTGTTTATCCCAAATTTGCAACAACCGTTGCAACTTTTAATCAAGTTAGCGCAGACGAACAAGCAAAAATCGCTACGATCTACGCTTGTTGGATGATTAAAAATGGTGGTTTGTATCCTGCAGAAGGAAAAGTTAATTTGAACGGTCAAGAAGTTCAATTAACTGAAAAACAAAACACTTTGGTAAAATCTTATTTTATTAAGGCAAATGAATCCTTTTTGAATCCTTCAGAACCAAAGAAGCCTGAGACTAAAGTACAAGCTAAATCTTCAAGTAAGGCAAGCAAAATAGCTTTAGCCACAGCTGGTGGTTTAGCAGCAGCCTACCTATCATACTTGGCAATCGGAAACATTGTTTACAACCATGCTGGCTGCACAGATGAATCATCCAGTTTGACATGTGCTGCAACAAGTCACGCAAACTATATGGCAGAAAACGACATATTATATGTTCATACCTGTAAATTCTTGACTGCTGCTGCAGCTGTAACAGGCTACTCTGTAACAGTGCTTTGGAATTCATTAAAACAAATTCTACCTGCTTTGCCAGTAAAACAAACGGCTCAACAATTAGCACAACAATTTGTTTATCAACCAAACTGTTCACAATTTGATAGACCTGCAGTTTTACCAACTTGTTCTTCAAGCGAACAACCAATAATCCCAGTAGCTAATGCTGGATTTATCAAAGGTCTTTTGTGGCCTTTCCTTAGATAATAAATAATCATATTTAAAAAAGAAGCAGGGCGTGATTAAAATCACGCCCTGCTTCTTTTAGTTTTATCTGCTAATTGTTTACAAAAATACTTATATTTAAGAATGAATCAAATTCTCATGCTAGACCCGACCATGGTTTCCCAATCTGTTATCAAAAATCCATCTACATCCACCACCATGGCCTACCTCAATGTCGCAGTCCTATACAGGACAGCTACGGGGTACTCACAACATATTTATAATTTAAAATTATTATTTTCTACGCCTGAACTGCGCCTTTGGACACTGTAACTTTGCGACCTGACCGTCATAGCTGAAAGCGACTGCTGGGTATCCCGTCGGTGACGATCTTTGTATAACTTACAAATTGTCGATTGAATAACCACGGACGACGATAAGAGTTTTTCTTGGATTTGAGCATTAAAAATGTCGAATATTAAGACAAAATATCAAGAATTAAAAAAAGAGTGCGCCCGACAGGACTCGAACCTGTGGCCTACGGATTAGAAATCCGTTGCTCTATCCAACTGAGCTACGGGCGCATAGACGACTCAGTAAAATAAATTTAATAAAAATAGAATATAGAAAGAAATGGTCGGGGCGGTCAGATTCGAACTGACGACCCCTCGCTCCCAAAGCGAGTGCGCTACCAACTGCGCTACGCCCCGACATTAATTTTTATTTTAAGTTACACTAATTTCAAACTTTATGGAAGATTATTTTTGATTATTTTCTGGGGTGAGCGACGGGGATCGAACCCGCGACATTCAGAGCCACAGTCTGACGCTCTACCAACTGAGCTACGCCCACCATATTCAAAAATGTTATTTTCAATATTATAAGCTGTTTACAACAAAAATCAAAGGTCAAATACAAGTTTCTTAGTTTTCTACTTTTTCAATTACAGAAATTTCATCTGTAAGATAATTTTTGTTCAATAATCGTATGGCATCAACACGTGTCAATACGGTCTTTTTCTTACGACCTTTTTTAAACCAATTTAACAAGTTAACCATATTAACACTTGCCTGAACCTGGCTATCTGTTGCAAGTGCCTCTTTTTGCCTTTCGCTCCAACTTTTTTCATTTTTCTTATTTTTATCGGAATCGCCAGAAGCAGGATCACCATTATATTCTGTTGAATCTTCTTCGCCAATTTCTTGATTCTCGAGTTCTTGAGATTCATTCGTCAAATCAATTAATGGCTCACTTTGTTCTTCTTTTTTCTTGGCTTCTTCCTCTTTTTTAATGGCTTCATCAGCAGGCAAGCCTAAATTCTCGCTTACTTCTTTAACTGTTATGTAATTTTTTAACGAATTCTCTTTCCCATAAAATTCTTTAATCCATTCCATTTCATCAGCCGGAACATATTTTGGTTTAACTGTAAAATCAGGAGCTATGCCTTGAGCTTGAAGAGATGAACCATCAGGTAAAAAATATAACATTGTTGTAAGTTTTAATGCACAACCATTTTTAACAGGTATTAATTCTTGCACGGAACCTTTACCAAAGGTGGTCATACCAAGCAAAAATACCATCAATTTTTTCCCCTTCCACCCTCCATTTAAATAACTTTGCTCGGAATGAAAACGTAAGCAACCTGCCAAAATTTCAGAAGCAGATGCTGTAAAATTGTTAATCAATATGAATATAGGCACATCGCTTTTTAAAACAGGGTCAGAATTTGTGAAATATTTGGCAACAATCTTACCGTGCCTGTCACGTGTATGAACAACAGGCGCGCCTTTGGGTAAAAAAAGACCTGCCATCTCAATGGCAGAATCAAGTGTGCCACCGGGATTGCCACGAAGATCAAGCACAATCCCCTTGCATTTGCCCTGGTTGGCTTTTTCAAGCAACCCAGACATCTGTTTGGCTGCATTTTCAGTAAACTGTTTTAACGAAAAATAATAAACATTTTGATTCTTAAAAAAGTAACAAAGAGAAATCTGATCCTTGATTATATCGCGTGTTACCAAAAATGACATTGGCTTTTTTTTACGTGCAATTTTGATAGAAATTTTTGTTCCAACTTTCCCCTTAAGCTTATTAATAACCTGATCTGTAGTCATATTTTTAAGATTATCTTTTCCAACTTTAATAATCCTATCCCCTTTTTTTATGCCAACCTTTTCTGCAGGGCTACCGGGAAGAACCTCGATAATCATCAAAGAATCATCATCCGGAGCTTTACCGATAATACTTACACCAATTCCGGAAAATTCCCCTGATGTAGCCTCTAGTGTGGACTTATATTCGTCATTACTGAAAAAACTTGAATGTGCATCAACCTTTGAAACAGCAGACTTTAAAGAGTCCTGAACAAATCTATCAAAATCAACCTTACGAAATGCTTTTTTTTCAACAATACTCAAAACCTCAGAATATGTCGGTAACCATTGCATTATATCTTTTTGAGCATCATATAATTTGGAATATGATAAGTCTTTTGCGTTTTCAGATGAAATATTTTCAGTATCACGGGAACCCGTATCAGCAAAGTTAAAACTAAACCAAGAAACTGCGCCAATAAAGCACAATTGCAAAGAATACATCTTCATTACTCTCTCCTACATTCTACTAGTCAAAATTAAACTCTGGAAACCCATTTTAAACAAACTTTTTAACTATCCACTTTAAAAAAAGTGTAAACAATTTATGCTTAAATTATGATTGAAATATGGTAACAATAAATTAAAAACTTATGCAATAAATTTATGTAAGTTCAACGAGAGGTTGAGGAAATCAAAATGGATTGCACTCAAAATACTTCGACAGAAAAACAAACCCGCCAAGTTATAATCGTCACAGGACTTTCGGGCGCAGGAAAAAGCGGAGTAATAAGGGGTCTTGAAGATCTTGGTTTTTATTGCGTTGATAATCTTCCTGTCCCAATGCTTTCTGTGTTTTTAAATCTTGCATTCCAAACACAAACGCTAAAGGTTGCGCTTGGCATCGACGCTCGAGGTGAGCAGTTTTTTACTGATTTCATTACAGAAGTACAAAAACTAAAAAAAGAGCTCGGCACTAATTTAAAAATAATATTTTTAACCGCGTCAACCGAAACTCTTATTAAACGGTTCCAAGAAACTCGTCGAACTCATCCATTAGCCAAAGACATCGAT
This sequence comes from Candidatus Babeliales bacterium, assembly GCA_041671765.1. Classification (GTDB taxonomy): domain Bacteria; phylum Babelota; class Babeliae; order Babelales; family RVW-14; genus JBAZAX01. The sequence goes on from JBAZAX010000013.1 coordinate 23,683, forward strand.
CTGATACAAGCAATTGAAAAAGAAAAACAGATTCTGGCACCGATAATGGGCATGGCCGATATAAAACTTGATACAAATGCATTTAATACTCATGATTTAAGAAAATGGGTCAGCGCAGCATTTTCAAATGAACAAGTAAGAAAACTAGTCGTAAATCTAGTATCATTTGGATTTAAATATGGGGTGCCAACTGAAAGCAATATGGTTCACGACTTGAGATCTTTACCAAACCCATATTTCATTCCATCATTAAAAGCATTGGATGGCAGAACTCCAGATATCCAAAATTACTTATTTGAACAACCGGCAGTTGTTGATTACTGGAATAAACTCGCTGATTACACAAAATTTGCAATCGATAAATTTTATCAAGAAGGTAGATTTTTTGTAACTGTGTCAATTGGCTGCACCGGCGGAAAGCACAGATCTGTAACGTTTGTTGAACGTTTGAGTAAACAAAACTGGGAAAATATTAAATTTTTGATTAATCACAGAGATGTAGGTAAAGAGTAAGGGCATTATCGCCCATAGTTTATCAATCTCAGTTATCGCACATTAATCACCAACGGAATACCCCTGTGTTCAAGAAATGGTCGTAGTGCTTTGTATAAGGTTAAATTGTTTTTATAGAAACCATTTGTCATCCTGAACTCGTTTTAGGATCCATGGATTAAATATTCCAATTAAAATGATATGTTTAAGAGAAAGGCGATCGTATGAAGAGAAGAGACACAGTTCTGTTACTACTTTTCGGACTAATTTTTTCATTTGGTCTGGGATATATTGTTTTTGGCAAACGTGGAATCATTGCTTATTACAAGCTTAAAAAAGAAATCAATCTGGAAAAACAACAAATTCAGGATTTAGAGAAGGAAATTGCTCACATTCAAGCCAAGATTGATCTATGGAAATCCGACGAATTTCATGCGGAAAAATTTGCTCGCCAGGACCTACAAATGGGCAAACCGGACGAACAGGTATTTGTTTTGACAAATACAAATCAAAAAGCTTGATTGTAATAATATCTGCGTTAAAAAAGAGATAAAAAATTAATTTTAGTCAAACGATCAAGTTTAAATTAATTATTTTTATATTCAACAACTTGTACAACAACATCCTGTCGAACAGGGGACAGCACAACAGACTGCGATTTAACAAGCTGAGGCGCGGCTATTTGTGTCTCAGCAGCCACACGAGTAGCCTCAGATTGTGTTTGCATCTGAATTCGATTTGCCTCAGACTGCGTAATCACTGAAATTTGAGAAAACTCAGTCTGTTTAGCTGCCACAGTTGTGGTAAGCTCAGCATCATGAGATTTACTATCAGAGGATTCAATTTTGGACGAAGAACCAGTCCATGAGTTATCAAACGAATTATTAAGCCATGACTGACAAGATTTTATGTTTTCTTTTTCAAGCTTCTGGGTATGCAAAATTCTTTTTTGTTCTGCCACTTTGGCAAATTGAATATGCTGCTTCAACCTATTCAATTCTTGCGCCATTTTTGCCATATTTTCTTCAAGCTGCTTGATGCTACAATCAACGCTATAAAAAGAACCTGCGTCAACACTACTGTTAATTTTATTCACATCAAGTCTCTCTTTCTCGTGGGTTTGGATATATTCATTTGATATTGTATCTAGTGAACTTACATTTTGAGAATACAAATCAACTAATAAGAAAAAAATATTGAAAACACAAAAGATAGTTAATTTGTGTGAAAATCGATTAAACATAAATACGTCCTTCAAAAAATAACAATATATTCGCAAAAATATTATTTATACCGTTAGCTTAATATTTGGACTATCTAATTTATTCGTTTTACCAAACAGATCAAGAACTTTATTAATCTTCCCGTTCAATCTTCCTGATATTTCATGCTACGTATTTTTTTAATCTTACTTCTATGTGTTTTTTCATGAAATCGAGATTCTTTTGTCGCCTTTGATACGCGTGTTGCCATGCGTTTTTTTGGAACATAAAGAGCGTTCCGAACTTCTTGCGCAAGTCGCACAAGAGCCATCTCTTTATTTTGATTTTGACTACGCGATTCGCTATTGTGTATAATTAAATCGCCATCTGTTGTTAAACGTGATTTTAAATTTTCTAAGACTCGTTTTTTTTGTTCTTCATTCAAAGCAACTGTTGCTTTAACATTCCAACGAACCGTTATCCGAGTGTCAGTCTTATTAACATGTTGCCCTCCAGCCCCACCAGATCTACTGGCAATCAACTCAATTTCATAACCGGGGATAGTAACACCATTTTTAATATGTAAATCGTTTTTCATCTACTACAAGCCTTTCATAAACTCTTCATACAAGCTATACCTACGAACCATTTCTAAAACGCCCCAGGTTGCTCAACCTGTTATTGAAACTTACCGCAATGCCACAATCCCAGAGGGATAGCTGAACAATGGGAATTTACAAAATATTTATTAATTAAAATTGATATTTTCTGCTCCCAAGCTGCGCCTTTTGGCGCTGCGACATTGAGGTGCCCGTTGGTGATGAATGTTATTGGCTTTCGATAACTGATTGATAAACCACGGGGCTTCAAAATAAGTCTAATAAAAAAAGCACCTACTATAAAATAATAGATGCTTTTTTATTTTTTAAAATCACTTTAAATGAGTTAAATTAAACCCATTCAAGTCTTGCAACTTTTGCTGTATCGCTTTCACGTTGCCCAAGAGGAATAACTCTTGTGTATCCACCAGGTCTGCCGATATAGCGAGGTGCAATTTCCTTAATCATTTTCATGACAGCCTTGTCACTGTAAGGCAAAAGCGATTTGATTCTACGAATCGTATTAAAATCTGCCCCTTTGCCTGCAATTGTGACAATTTTTTCAGTGAGTTTCTGTACTTCTTTTACCCTAGCTTTTGTAGTTTGAAGTATGCCATACTCAATAAAATGAATCACTTGATTACGAAGCAATGCTGTTCTATGTGCTGATCTTAGATTTAATTTTTTTCTACCACATTGATGATTCATGATTATTCACCACTTTCTTGATCTTTAAGAACTTTTTTAAGATCTAATTCTTTTACATTCATTCCCAAGTGTAACCCAAATGCCAACAGGATTTCCTTAACCTCACGCAAAGACTTGCGACCAAAATTCTTTATTTTAAGTACGTCATCTTCTGTCAGATTAACTAAATCAATAACGCGCTTAATTCCAGCTCCGACAAGGCAATTGTGTGCACGAACGGAAAACTCCAATTCATCAATTGGTTTGAGGAATAAGTCAACAGGTAACCCTTTGGTTGGACCTTCCAAATCAAACTTACCTTCAACCTTGCCTTCTTGGCCTATTTCTCTTGAAAGCTCGTTGAACGGAATTTCTGTTGCCTGCAAGAAGTGCTCCAATTGTGTTCTTAAAACCGACGCTGCGTAATGGATCATATCTTGAGGTTTAACAGCCCCATTTGTCTGTAAGCAAAAAGTTAACTTGTCATAATCGATTCTTTGTCCAACACGAGTCTTTTCGATATTGTATTCAACTCGCTTGACGGGAGAAAACATTGCATCCAAATAAATTCTATTGTCAGGCTGAAGAGACTGACCTACAGGCCACTGTGCTGCAAGATACCCTCTACCGGTTTCAACTAAAAATTCTATATCAAGTTCTCCATCTGGAGCCAAATGTGCAATAACATGGTCTTTGTTAATCACCTCAAGGTGTGCATCAGTTTTAATATCAGCAACTTTTGCAATACCAGCACCCTTAAAAGATAGGTGCATTTTACCAGGCTCGCCTGTAGAATTTTTAATCGCAATTTGCTTTATATTTAAAACTAATTGCAACGTATCTTCAATTACACCTTTTACTGTTGAAAATTCGTTATTAACACCTTTTATGACAACAGACGTCACAGCAGAACCTTCCACAGAAGAAAGCATAACCCTTCTTAATGCATTTCCAAGCGTTGTTCCATAACCTGGTTCCAATGGCTGAGCAACCAACTCACCATATGTCTCAGAAGATACCTGCTTGTTCCAGCTCAACTTAGGAAGTATCAATGGCTTATAATTCATTTGGAGCAATCCCTTTTTAAAAACCAACTACAAACTCATAACCTCTAAAAAAGCTATTGATCCTTTAGGCGAAAGCCCAAAAGATCAACAGCCATTTTTTTACTTAGAATACAACTCAACAATTAAGTGCTCTTCAATTGGAGCGGTGACATCAGAACGAATTGGCAATCTTGCAACTGTTCCCTGTCGGTCTTTTTTGTTAAGCTCCAACCACTCTGGAACCTTTACTCCCATGCCCATTCTCTTGTCGATTACTGTTTCAATAAAATTTGAATTTTTTAAAGTTGAACTGATAAGAGAAATAACATCACCCTCTTTGACTAAAAATGAAGGAGATTTTACACGCTTACCATTAACAGTTATATGTCCGTGAACGACTAATTGTCTAGCTTGAACTCTTGAGATAGCCATCTTCAAACGATAAATAACATTATCAACGCGACGTTCTAAAAGGCTTAAAAGACTCTCGCCAGTGACACCTGTTGAACGAACGGCAATATCAAAAAATCTCTTAAATTGAGCTTCTCTTAATCCGTACATCAATCTAACTTTTTGCTTTTCTTGAAGCTGTTTTCCATATTCGGAAAGCTTCTTGGTCCCTACACGCTTTGCGTGCTGGCCAGGACCTGTGGGACGCTTCTCAAGCGTACACTTTGCAGTGCGACACTTGGCTCCCTTCAGATACAATTTTTCACCTGCTTGTCTGCAGCGGCTGCATTTTACAAATTCAGACATGTTAACCTTTTTCTATATTAAAAAAATCATTAAATCGCAAGTAACTAACATAAACCTATACACGTCGTTTTTTAGGAGCTCGACATCCATTGTGAGGAATTGGAGTAACATCTCTTAACATAGAAATGTTCAAACCCGAAGACTGAAGTGCTCTTACAACGCAATCACGTCCAGATCCAGGTCCCTGAAGATTAACCTCAACAATTCTTACACCCATTCCGAGCAATTCTTTTGCAATCTTTGTTCCGATTTGAGTTGCTGCGTAAGGAGTACCTTTTCTTGCGCCTTTAAATCCAAGCTGTCCAGAACTTCCACGAACAAGCACATCACCATCAACTGTTGTTATAGCAACCATGGTGTTATTAAAGCTTGATTTTACGTGTGCAACCACTGACTCGATATTCTTATGTTGCTTTTTTTTACTCTTTTTATATGCCATTTTTACCCTTGCCTTGTATCAATTATTTCTTCGCTAGAATTTTCTTGTTTGGCACGACATTTGCAGGTTTTCTTGGCCCTTTACGAGTACGAGCGTTTGTCTTTGTACGCTGTCCTCTGACAGGCAAGCTTCTCTTATGCCGAAGCCCTCTGTAGGAACCAATTTCTTGAAGTCGCTTGATATTCATTGTGATTTCTTTTCTCAACTCACCCTCAATTTTGAAAAATTGAGTGATGTGTTTCTGAATAGCTGCAACTTGCTCATGCGTTAAGTCCTTAATTCTTACATCCGGACTCAACTTTATATCTGCCAAAATTTTTCGCGCTCTAGGTAACCCAATTCCAAATAAGTAGGTCAACCCTATTTCAACACGCTTTTCGTTAGGTAAAACGACACCTTCTATTCGAGCCATTAAAATTTACCTCTCAGAATAAACCTAAATTAATTTTTTAACCTTGTCGTTGTTTGTGTTTTGCAATTTTGCAAATTATACGTACAACGCCATTACGTTTAATAACCTTACAATTCGAACAAATTTTTTTAACGGATGTTCTTACTTTCATTGCATCTTCCCAAAATCTGATTAAAATCTAAAAAATTCAACCACGTCTTAACTACTTGCAACGGGAAACTATTCTACCCTTAGTCAAATCGTACGGAGACAATTCGACTACAACTCTATCACCAGGCAAAAGCTTGATATAATGCATACGCATCTTTCCAGATACATGTGCAAGAATCAAATGGTCCCCACCACTTAATTTTACCTGAAACATCGCATTAGGTAAGGCTTTTTCAACTACACCTTCCATTACAATAACATCTTCTTTCTTTGCCATATGAATCGTTTCCCAAATCTTTAAATTCTTGTTAAAACTTCCGAGCCATTTTTTACAACCAAAACAGTGTCCTCAACGTGTGCCGCTAGTCCACCATCTGCAGTTTTGGCTGTCCAGCCATCTTGTAAAATTCGAACTTCATGACTTCGCTCTGAAATCATCGGCTCAATCGCTAACGTCATTCCTTCTCTCAAAACTACATCATCTCCTGCTTTTCTATAATTAGGAATATCAGGATCTTCATGCAAATCTTTTCCAATCCCATGTCCTGCAAAGGCCCTAATTATGGAAAAACCGTCAAATTCAACTTTATCTTGAATACATGCTGAAATTTCAGAGACCCTAACACCCGGCGCGATCTTGCCAATTGCAGCGTCCAAAGCGTCCTGAGCTGTTTGGGCAATCTTTCTTGTGACTATGGAAACGTCCCCTACAAAAAAGAATCTTGTCATATCAGCGCAGTAACTTTTATAAGACCCTACAACATCTATCTTAACAAAATCTCCAGATTTTAAAATAAGATCTTTTGATGGAATCCCATGTACTATGCCATCATTAAGCGAAATACATGTAGCATGCTTATACCCAGCATATCCTTTGCATTCCGGAACAAGCCCTGATTTACGCATTTTATCTTCAACAATTCTATCTAAATCCAGGGTACTAATTCCAGCTACAACTTCAGGACCTATATCCTGTAAAATGCATGCCAGCCGTTTTCCGGCGGTTCTCATCTTTTCGATAGCAATCTTATTTTTTATCAACGTGCCCCTTACAGCTTTCAACGTACATATCGACCTTTTAATCTACCTGATGCAAGAAAACCCTCATAGCGTCTTTCTATCAAATGAGACTCGATTTGCGCAGACGTATCAAGAGCAACACCCACAACAATCAGCATACTTACACCGCTAAAAAACACGGGGAAATTAATAAAATGCCTAATTATGCTTGGCAAAATAGCTAAACCGGCCAAATACATTGCACCTGGAAAACCTATTCTTGTCAAAAGATAATCAAAGAATTCTGCCGTCTTTTTGCCTGGACGAATTCCCGGAATAAATCCACCCGATTTTCTAATATTTTCAGCTAATTCTACTGGATTGAAAATAATCGCCGTATAAAAATATGTAAAAAACACTATTAACCCGGCATTTAAAACATTGTAAAGTGCTGATTCACGGCCAAAATAATCCGTAATCATCGCGGATACGGCAGGCCACCTGTAGGCAAATAAGCCCGCAACAGCAACCGGCATACCCAAAATAGATTGCGAGAAAATTACAGGCACAACACCTGCAGGATTAATTTTCAAAGGAATATAGGAACTTTGCCCACCATAAACCTTATGGCCAACAACTCTTTTTGCATACTGCACAGGAATCTTGCGCTCACCTCTTTCAAGAAAGATGATGCACATAATCACACCGATCAAAATAACAACAAGCAGGGCTATTAAAAATATCCCTATTTGATCCATTTGATAGTTTTCCCACAATTTAATTATTGCGGCCGGCAAGGCAGTAACAATACCTGCAAAGATTATCATTGAGCTACCATTACCCAGTCCATGAGCATTAATCTGTTCACCAAGCCACATTACAAAAAGTGACCCTACGCTTAGGATAAGCACCGTTGTTAATTTAAATGCTAATCCTGGATTGGACACCAACCCCGGTTGATGCTCCATCCAAGCAGCAATTCCAATGGATTGAACAAGTCCAATTCCAAAGGTTAAATACCTTGTGTACTGATTAATAATACTTCTTCCATATTCACCCTCTTTTGACAACGCTTCCAATGTTGGAACCATAATTGTCAAAAGCTGCATCATAATTGACGCACTGATGTATGGAGATACACCTAATGAAAATATGGAAAAAAGTTTTAACGCCCCACCGGAAAAAAGATCCAAATAAGAAAGCAAACTGCCTACAAAACTTGAATCAAATCTTCCGTACAAAGCAACAACATCTATTCCAGGAACACTTATGTGTGCCCCAAATCTAAATACTGCAAACATTCCAAAGGTGAATGCAAGCTTTTTTCTTAACTCCGAAACAAAAAATATGTTCTTGAAGTTATGCAGTTGTACCACCACTTCCATACTCCTTCATCAATATTGCCTTACCACCAGCTTTTTCAATTGCTTCAATAGCTGATTGACTAAATGCGTCAGCATTTACAGTCAACTTTTTGGTCAAGCTTCCATTACCAAGAATTTTTACAAAAAATCCCTTGTTCCCCTTCACCAATCGTAAATCTTTCAATGCTTGTAAGGTAACTTCATCACCTGCATTGAACTTTTCTTCCAAAACCTCGAGGTTTAAAACAACATATTCTTTTTTAAACTCTCTATTGGAAAAACCACGCCTTGGTATACGACGACTTAAAGGCATCTGTCCACCTTCGAACAAATGTCCTAACTCATGTGTACCACCAGTTCTTGCACGCTGTCCTTTGTTACCCCTACCAGAAGTACCTCCACGATCTCCACCGCGTCCCTTACGCTTTGTTTTCTTGGTAATTTGCGTTAATTTTTCAAGCTGCAACATGTTTTTCCCCAAACAAGTCTTTTACTGTTTTACCACGCAATCTAGCAATCTCTTTTGCGGTTTTCAATTTACCCAATGCCTGCAACGTTGCCTTAACAACGTTTTGAGGATTAGACGATCCAATCGTTTTTGCTAAAATGTCTTTAATTCCCGCAACTTCCATAACTGCTCGAACAGCACCACCGGCTATAACACCAGTACCCTTTGATGCAGATCGAATAATTACTTTGCTGCCACCCTGTTTTCCTTCTACATTAAACGGAATTGTTGTTTTATAGAATGGAATTGAAATCATATTTTTTCTTGCACGGCGTAGCGCTTTAGCAATTGCAGAAGAAACTTCTCTGCTTTTTCCAAGAGCAACACCAATATTGCCCTTTTTATCACCGATAACTACTAATGCTGAGAATGCAAAACGACGACCACCTTTAATAACTTTTGCGACTCTTCTAACATTTAGAACAGCTTCAGAATACTCTTCCGCCTGCGGAACCGATGCTTTTGCTAATAAGCTTCTTTTGTTTTTCTCTTCGGCCATAATCTCTTCCTACGTTCCTAAATTTTTGCGATATTAAAAATTCAAGCCAGCTTCGCGCAAACCGTCGGCTAATGCCTTTACGCGACCATGATACTTATATCTACCTCGATCAAAAAACACCTCTTTGATCGCTTTTTCTACAGCTAATTTCCCAAGTTGTAAACCAACAAGTTTAGCAACTTCCTTCTTATCACCTTGAACCTTTTCCAAATTGAGAGAAGAAAAACTAACTAAAGTTTTTTGCGTGCTATCATCTATGATCTGAGCATAAATGTTTGCAAGGCTTCTAAAAACAGTTATGCGTGGCTTTTCGCAACGACTAAACTGATTTCCTCTAACCCTAAAAACTCTTCTCTGTGTTTTCTGCGCTTTTTTTCTTATTAAACTCACGTGTGTATCCTTTTCAACACAAAACTACCCAGACAAAAATTATGCTGCTGAAGCTTTTGTTTTTCCAGCCTTACGAGTAATAACTTCGTCAATTCTCATAACACCAGTACCTTTGTACGGTTCCGGTTCTCTAAACGACCTTACCATGTCACAAACATTTCCAAGCACAAATTTATCATGAGATTTGAATGTAAGAAGCTGTCCGGTCTTATCAAGTTCAACGGTGATACCATCAGGAAGATCCAAATCAATCTTATGGGTATAACCCAAAGTAAATGTTAATTTCTTACCTGCAAGCTGAGCCTTAAAACCAAGTCCCACAATTTTCATTACTCGTTCAAAACCTACTTCTACACCCTTAATTTTATTTGCAAGCAACGCTCTATGCAAACCCCAATTCATCTTATTTTCTTTAGACATTTTTTCATCTTTTGCTAAAGACACAACAAGATTTTTGTCTTTCAATGTTGCTACCAAAGTATTTGGTAATTCGTGAACAAATTTCGTTTTAGCCCCTGTAATCGTAAGGGAATTTCCACTAACTTGTATCTTTGCACTTGAAAAAAGAATTGGTTTTCTACCGATCTTTGACATATTTCTGTCCTCTACCAAACGTGACAAATAACTTCTCCGCCAACACCGAGCTTTTTAGCCTGTCGATCGGTTATAACACCAGAACTTGTCGTTAAAATTGAAATTCCAAGACCACCAATAACAGGTGTAATGGATTTTGAATTTTCATATTGACGACGTCCCGGGGTACTAACACTTGTTATTTCATGAATAACAGATTCTCCATCAACATACTTCAAAAGAATTGTTAAAGTTTTCTTTTTATCTTCTTCTGAAAGTTTAAAATCCTTGATGTATCCTTCGTCTTTTAAGACTTTTGCAATCTCAACTTTTAAAATTGAGCTAGGAAGCACCACGGATCTTTTGTTAACTTTTAATCCGTTTCTAATTATTGTTAAAAAATCGCCTATCATATCTCTGGACATAATCAAATTCCCACTTTTACCAGCTAGCCTTTTTAACCCCAGGCAAAACACCCTGCAATGCATTTTTACGAAAGCAAAGCCTACACATTTCAAAAAAACGCATATAGGCTCGCGGTCTTCCGCAAAGTTTGCATCGGTTTCTTGCTCGAGTTGAAAATTTAGGAGTTTTATTACTTTTTTCAATCATCGCTTTTCTTGCCATATCAATCCTCTATTAACTCTTCTTTCGGAAAGGCATATTAAATTTCTTTAGCAATGCAAGCGCATGCTCATCCGTTCGGGCTGTGGTATGAATAGTTATATTCAAACCACGGCTTCTATCGACCTTATCATAATCAACTTCAGGAAAGTTAATCCAGTCCGATAAACCAAGGTTATAATTGCCTGTTCCATCAAGCTTCGTTGAAATTCCCTGAAAATCACGAACAGACGGCAACACAATATTTATAAGCTTATCCAAAAAATGATACATTCTCGATTTACGTAAAGTAACGCAAACTCCGATTGGCATTCCCTGACGTAACTTAAAACTTGCGATTGATTTTTTTGCAAGTGTCTTAACTGAACACTGCCCTGCAATTTTATCAACCAACTCCTTAACCTGTGTTACAACTTTTGAGTCAGTAACACCCTCTTTAACAGCAATGTTAATAACAATCTTGGAAATTGAAGGAACTTCCATAACATTACCAACGCCCAACTCTTTTTCAAGCTCTGGACGAATTTTTGTTTTATATAAATCTTCAAGTCGTGATTTATTCATAAACCTTACCCACCATTAAAAAGATTCTTTGCATCTATGACAAATTCTTGCTTTGTCATTTTCTTCTAAAAATTTAACCTGTACGCGGCAAGGTTTTTTGCAAGAAGGACAAATTGGCATAACCTTATGCAAAGGAATTGGGCGTTCTGCCTTTACAATTCCACTTTTTTGGCCAGCTTTTCTTGCTTTCAAATGTCGAGTCACAATTTCCACATCTTTTACCAAGACCGTACTATTCTGATGATCGACATTAATTACTAAACCTTGCTTGCCTCTATCTTTTCCAGAAAGAACAATAACTGAATCGTTCTTTTTCACTCGACTTAACATATTTTTACCTCAACACTTACCAAACTTCAGGCGCAAGCGAGATAATCTTAGCATACCCAGCAGCCCTCAATTCTCTTGCAATAGGACCAAAAATACGGGTCCCAACTGGCTGTTTTTCTTTATCAATGATAACAGCCGCATTATCATCAAAACGAATATAACTGCCATCAGAACGGCGACATTCCTTACAAGTTCTAACAATAACAGCATCAAGCACTTCGCTTTTCTTAACTGTTCCGCCGGGAATTGCAGTTTTAACCGCAACTTTAACAATATCACCCAAGTAAGCATAACGTTTTTTGCTACTACCTGTGATACGAATAACTTGCAATTTTTTAGCGCCAGAATTATCAGCAACCTCAAGCATTGCACGCTCTTTAACCATCGCTAGTATCCTTTTCTATGCATATTTAACTTTTTGGCAAAATTCGAACCAAGGTTGCATGCTTTGTTTTGGATAGTGGTCGACATTCTTTAATTTCAACAACATCCCCAATACTAGCCTTGTTTTCTTCGTCGTGAGCCTTAAACTTTCTGTGTCTCTTGACAACTTTTCCATATAACGGATGTTTCAACAATCTTGTAACTTTTACAACAATTGTTTTATCCATTTTATCAGAGACAACCTCACCAACAAACACTCGGCTCCCTGATTCTTGAATATTTTGTTTAGCCTTATCCAACATTTCTTACCTAACCTCTTTACAACTTACTGTTGATTCTGATTCAAATACGTAAGAGCTCTTGCAATCTGAACTCTCAGTTTTCTAAACTGAGATAAGTCCTTCAACTGGCCCGTTATCTTAGTTAATCTTAGATTAAAAAGCTCTTTCTTCAATGAAGCAACTTCTTGCTTAAGAGCCTCGGCATCTAAATTTTTCAATTCTTTTTTGTCCATCATAAAATGTAACTCCCTTAAGCAGACTTATCTTCAGCCGAAACTAAATCAGCTTTGGTAACAAAACGAGTTTTCAATGGAAGTTTGTATGCAGCAAGACGCAAAATTGCTTTTGCCTCTAACTCTGTAAGACCTCCACCTAACTCAATAATCACACGACCACGTTTAACAACAGACACCCAAAACTCGGGATTTCCTTTACCTTTACCCATTCGAGTTTCTGCAGGTTTTTTCGAAATAGGTTTATCAGGAAACATTCTCAAATATAATTGGCCAACTTTCTTAAGCTGACGACTAATGGTTACACGAACAGACTCTATCTGTTTTGATGTAATCCAATGAGGCTCAACTGCAACTAAACCAAAATCCCCAAAAGCCACAGTCCGGGCGCCTTTTGAAAGGCCCTTCATACGACCTCTTTGCGTCTTTCTAAATTTAGTTTTCTTGGGCATTAACATAGCTCATTCCTTCCAAGGCTGTATTAATATTCGCCTTTGCAAATCCAGACTTTCACACCAATCACGCCATAAGTTGTAACAGCTTCAGCAAGAGCATAATCAACATTACTTCTTAGAGTATGTAAAGGAATGGAGCCCACTCTTAACCATTCAATACGAGCTATTTCAGCTCCGCCAATACGTCCAGAAATACAAATCTTAATTCCACGTGCACCATTTTTTATTGCAGTAAAACCAGCTCTTTTCATTAAACGTTTATAATTGGCGCGTTTTTCAAGCTGTTCAGCAATGCTTTTTGCCACAAGTGCTGCATTCAAATCTCTATTTCTAACTTCCTGAACAGAGAGTTCAACATTTTTGCCTACAAAACTGCTTAACTCTTGCTTAACTTTTTCAATCCCCAAGCCCTTTTTCCCTATAATTACACCAGGACGGGAAGAATGAATAGTAATTCTCACATTGCCAACCGCTTTATCAATAACAATTTTAGCAACATCAACATCGTTTAGCTTACTTTTAAGATATTTACGAATTTGGATATCTTCGATGAGCTCAGCGCCATAACCCTTTTTGGCAAACCAATGAGCGTGCCAATCTTCGAAAACTCCCAATCTAAAACCTACTGGATGAACCTTTTGTCCCACAGTAACACCTCTAATTTTCTTTTATTTTTTTGTCTTAAAATTTTTTATCTAAAACAATTTCTAAATGACTCAACCGTCTTCTCTGCATATTTGCGCGTCCCATAGCTCCAGGTTTAAAATATTTTATAACTGGACCATGATCAACAGTAATCTGTTTAATGTAAAGCTTATCCATTGAATCGATTTCTGGATTTTTAAAGCGTACATTTGAATATGCGGAAAATAATGTTTTCAATATTGGCTTTGCTTTTCTTACACCAAAAGTCTTTAGAAAGGCAAATGCCTTATCCACCGAATACCCACGAATAACATCCACCATTGGGCGAAGTTTATAAGGGGAAATTCGAATATATTTACATCTAGCACGTGAAAGCATTATCAACAACCTTTACTATTGTAACAAAAAAACTTAACTCTTTGTACCTACTTTTTCTTTGCTTTGCCTGCAGCCGGAGCAGCTGACGCGGCCGATGCCGCAGGGGCTGCTGCAGCGGTAGCAGCTTGTGCAACTGGACCTGATGATGGAGCAGCTGACGAAGATGGAGCACTTTCCGCACCCGCTTTTCGCTGTCCACTGTGCACACGAAATGTTCTGGTAGGAACAAATTCACCTAATTTATGCCCCACTGCATTCTCAGTAACAAAAACGGAAACAAATTTTCTTCCGTCATGAACAGCAATGGTCAATCCAACCATTTCAGGAATAATCATACTGGAACGCTGCCAAGTTTTTATCACTTCACGTTTTCCAGACTCTTTAGTTTTTTCAATTTTTCCCATCAAACATGGCGCTACGTATGGGCCTTTGCTCAAAGATCTTGACATACTCAATTATCCTTTATTTTCTTCTCTTCAGAATAGCAGTACTCTTACGTTTACGCGTTCTTACACCTTTACAGCTCTTACCCCATGGAGTCATTGGGTGAGATCCAGATTTTGAACGGCCTTCGCCACCACCATGTGGATGATCAACAGGGTTCATAGCCATACCACGAACAGTCGGTCTAATACCCATACGACGGCTTCTTCCTGCCTTACCAATTACAACGTTTTTATAATCTGCATTAGAAAGAATTCCAACAGTAGCCCAATTATCCAATCCTACTGTTCGCATTTCTCCAGAAGGCATTTTTAAAACGGCTAGTTCGCCATCTTTTCCAACCAACTGAACAGCGCTTCCAGCACTTCTTGCAAATTTTCCACCACGACCCACATGAAGTTCTACATTGTGAATGAAAAATCCCACAGGAATATTTCTTAGTGGCAAAGAATTCCCAACTTTAGCTTCAGCTTTGTCACTTGCCAAAATCTCATTTCCTAAACCCAATCCTTCAGGTTTTAAAATATAAGATTTTGCTCCGTTCTTAAAGAAAACTAGAGCTATTGGCACATTTCTATTTGGATCATACTCAAATGCATGTATGACGCCAGGAATATCTCTGACAACTCTCTTAAAGTCAACAATTCTGTAAAGCCTCTTTGCACCACCACCTTGATGACGATTTGTAATGCGTCCATAGCAATTACGGCCACCAGTTTTATGTAATGGGGTAACGAGCGTTTTTTCCGGACGCCCCTTACTCAAATCAGTATATTTTATGTACTGCTGTGTACGCAAAGAAGGATTTCTTGGTTTTCTACTTACAATAGTCATTTTTTATTTTCCTTCAGCCTGTACATCCTTAACATTCTGTGCACCGAAAGACTCAGTTGCCGCACCCATGGATTCAAACATTCCAGGTATTTCAATCTTGTAACCTTTTTTAAGAGTTATGATTGCTTTCTTTTTGGCTGAAGACAAAAATTCTCTTCGACCAAAAGTTTTAAGCTTGGCTGGCACAGTTATCACACAGACATTTGCAACTTTCACATTCCAAATCTTTTGTACGGCATCCTTAATCACGCATTTGTTTGCTTCTGGATGCACTTCAAATGTGAGCTTACCTAACTTGCGATATAATTCAAAGCTTCTGCTCGTCATTATAGGCTGTTTGATAATATCATAAACTTTTAGTTCCATCGTGAAATCATTTCTTTAAATAAATCCACATCTTTTTTAAAAAATACCCAACACCCACCGTTTATCAAATCAAACGCATTTGGCTGATCAAATGAAACAATATGAACATTCGGAATATTTCTAAAAGATGCAATGCTTGTTATATCATCAAAAGGCAAAAACAACAACACTTTTTTATTGTCTAAATCTGCAGCCTTCAACATCTTCTGTGCCAATTTTGTAACAGGCTTTTCAGCTGATACATTAAAATCTAGGCAAGCTATTGCTTTTTCGGCCAATTTAGAAAATAAAATATTATTAAATACCAAATTCATCTCTTTGCCATTCATTGACAAAGTTCTTGTTCTTGGTTGAGGACCAAAAATTACGCCACCTTTTCTCCAAAGTGGAGATCTTAATGATCCAGCTCTTGCTCTACCAGTACCTTTTTGTTTCCAAGGCTTACGATTAGAAAACGCAAGCT
>JBAZAX010000014.1:0-39743 GCA_041671765.1 Candidatus Babeliales bacterium
TTTTGGTGCGTAAGTAGGTCATCAAATTGAAGCACAAGTATTGCGTTACTGTTATTCTTAATTTCATAAGCAAATGCATTACTATCAGTTCTGACAGCTTGATCAAGTTTTACAATGGCATTGCTATTTTGGTGTGTAAGTAGGTCATCAAATTGAAGCACAAGTATTGCGTTACTGTTGTTCTTGATTTCATAAGCAAATGCATTACTATCAGTTCTTACAGTTTGGTCAAGTGTAACAATAGCATTGGAGTTATTTCTGTCCCCGAAAAGTAACGCATTAGATGTCGTTCTATTCAAAGCTAATAGAGTGTTGCTGTTGTTTTTAATACCGTAAGCAAACGCATTGCTGTCTGTTCTTAAATCACGATCCAATTTAATAATCGCGTTACTGTTATCGTAAACGAGTTCCCCTGGAGCTTCTGCATAAGTTACAATATCATCCACGCCAGAATAAGATTTTATATTGTAATCACTAAGCCCCCCACCCGTAATGTTTTTTATCAAAGATCGATCTCTCCAACCATATACTGCAGCAGGATTAAGCTTAATCTTTGAGTTGCTGTCTTTAAGTATGAATCTCGAAATTTCGTTATCGAACGCCACTGTTGCAAATATTTGATTAAGCAGCAACATGACAACAACACAAAAAATAGCTGCTATATTCTTAAACTTTAATTCCATAAATACTCTCCTTTTCCCTGTTTCATTTTTATACTTAATTCACGTTATCACAACTTAAGAGCCCATCCAAATTAACCTGCGCACCTGCCAAAACTCGAACGTTTAAATCATAATCTAAACCCAAAGCTGAATTCCCAAAAACAATTGAATTTGATAAGTTTTGGGTTAATGATGTTTTAACATAATTTAGACCGAATATTTGCAGTAATCCACCAGAAACACCAATATTTATAGTAGCAATAAACCGCTCATCCGGCGACCATGCCACAAACCCAGGTTCTGCAGCAGTAACTGCACCACCAACCAATATTGGGTCCCCAAACCCTGAAAATTCAAATATTTGTAATGTATTGCCTGCATAATTTAAAATAGCAAGAAACCGCCCACCAGAAGACCATGATAATGAATAAGGTCCTGGATCTGTATTTGCACTCCCAACCAATATTGGGTCACCTAATGCTGAAAATTTAAATATTTTTAATATACTCCATGAATAATTTAAAACTGCAACAAACCGCCCATCCGGCGACCATGCCACTGATCGCAAATCACCAGTACCAGTACTTACACTACCAACCAAGATTGGATCATCTAATCCTAAAAATTTAAATATTTGTAATGTCTGCCCTGCAGAATTTACAACAGCCAGAAACCGCCCATCCGGCGACCATGACACAGATGTAGGTTCTGAACCCATACCAGTACTTACACTACCAACCAATATTGGATTACCGAATCCTAAAAATTTAAATATTTGTAATGCATTTCCAAAAGAATTTACAACAGCAATGAAATGCCCATCTGGAGACCATGACAGAGTCCAAGCTCCTGAACCAGTACTTGCACTACCAATCAATATGGGTGAACCAGATCCATAGAAACTGAAAACTTGTAATGTATTACTTACACGGTTAGCTACAGCTAGGAATCTCCCGTCTGGCGACCATGAAACCGAATAAGGACTGGAATCCGTACTTACGCTACTAACCAAATTTGGGTAACCAGTTCCATAGAAGCTGAAAATTTGCAATGTATTACTTCCTGAGTTAACTACAGCGACAAAACGCCCATCCGGCGACCATGATACTGAATAAGAAGCAGAGCCGGTTGAAATTCCATGAATAAATACCACCGGTGTCGTAGAAGATGAAGCTAAATCTGATATCGCATCACTTTTAAATTGAATTTTATTATCAAAAATTAAGGAACCTGTTGTAAATCTACATCCGGTTAAAGTTGTAAACAAACTACAACCATCTAAATAAAGCTGCGATGTTTTATCAGCCATTCTTATGAAATTATTGGTTGTCGTTGTATTAGATATCGAATATGGGCAATCTGTAAACGTTGCCGGAGCAATTGAAAATGTTGTCCCAATATCAAAATATAATTTTGAATCAGATGTTATAAAACTTGGTTGGCATGATCGATAAACAAATGCCGATGTACCAGTTACAGCAACATCATTATGAACAAACATCTGCCCACGATTAAAATAAAAATCATCTGCAAGCGCAAGTTCAACATCATCAAGGCAAAGCTTGCTGCCCGACGATGCACATTGGACAGCTGGATGTCCCGGCTGATTTCGTGTATTCTGCAAAACTAAATTTCTTAAAGTTAATGTTGCGTCCATATCAACAAAAAGTTGTGAACTGTTACCCAAAATTAATTTATGACCATTCCCATCGATAACAATTCTTCCACCTGTGTGAATTATTTTTCCATCAGGAATTGTCAAGTCTCCGTTTAGAATTAATGCCCTATCATAACCATAAATATTTCCACCGGAAGAAAATGTAACACCATGGTCCAGAATTAAATCTGACTGTAAAAACATTGTATTTGTTTCACGTAAATCAATTGCACCGGAAACAGAAACGCATGTATCCATAAATACACACGCCCCATGTGTAGATCCAACGCCTGAAGTTTTCTTCTCAACTGTAAAACCATTTGCAAGTCTTACAAAACCTCTGGCAAATTCACTATCATAAAAAACGTTGTTTACTGTCTGAAATTTTGGTGTAACGGTCCCATCTTGACTCGTCGAATAAAGCGTAAAATAAAGGCCTGTAAAAAATAAACTAAATACAAAAAAAACATTCACTGCTACTTTTCTCATATCCTCTCCGATTTTTTAATTAACATTATCATTGTTCAACAATCCATCAACAGTAACCTGCGCACCTGCCAAAACTCGAACGTTTAAATCATAATCTGAACCCAAAGCTGAATTACCAAAAACTATTGAATTTGATGGGGCTTGAGTATAGATTTCCGGACCATACTGCAAAGTGTAAACTTCTAGTTCATCATGCCCAGGATATGGATCCAAGCAGCCAATAGCTAGATATTTTCCATCAGCCCTCCAATCTGCCGACCACGCCCCACTAGCTGAAAGATATTGTGATGCTGCAAGTGTTAATGATGAAGATTCAAACTTGTATATTTGAATAGTCTTGTCAGACACTCCATTTACACAGGTTGCAACAAGATAATACCCGTCGGGGCTCCATCTTACAAAGGTTACTATGTTAGTGGTTAGATGCTTAGATGCTATAAGCACCAACGATGATCCATTAAAATTATAAATCTGTAGATCATCTATTATAGCTGACGCATGATCTCCACCAATAGCAAGATATCGGCCATCAGGGCTCCAATTTACTGATCTTAATTGGTTGCCATAAATTTTAGATGCTACAAGAGTCAAAACATACCCATTAAAACTATAAACTTGAAGCTCATTGCCAGAGGTTGGAAGATGACCACCAACAGCAAGATATCGGCCATCGGGACTCCAGTTTACTGAGTAAACAAAGGTACCGTATTCTTGAGATGTTAAAAAAGTTAAAGAAGATCCATCAAATTTATAAATTTGAATTTCATTGCCAGATGTTGGGTAGGCACCACCAACAGCAAGATACCGACCATCAGGGCTCCAGTTTACTGAGTAAACAAAGGTACCGTATTCTTGAGATGTTAAAAAAGTTAAAGAAGACCCATCAAATTTATAAATTTGAATTTCATTGCCAGATGTTGGATAGGCCCCACCAATAGCAAGATAACGACCATCAGGACTCCAATTTACTGATCGCACTTCAGAATTAGGATCAGTGCCATAATCCAAAGATGCTACAAGAGTTAAAGAAGTGCCACTAAAGCTATAAATTTGCAACTCTTTTCCAGATGTTGGTGTATTACCCCCAATAGCAAGATAACGACCATCGGGGCTCCAGTTTGTCGCACGTACCATATATCCATAATCTTGTGTAATCCAAGTCCCCATACTTTTTAATTGAAGTTGGGCTGCACTGGTTATAGTTACTTTGTTATCAAAAATTAGTTGGCCCTTCATTAAGCGCATCCCTGTCATGGTTGTTTTAAGTGAACAGCCATTCATATAAAGCTGCGAAGTTGCATCTTGCAGAATTAAAAGATCTTTTGCACGTAAATTAGGTATACCTGTAGTACTTGGCCTGAAGTCCAACGTTGTTTCAAGATCAAAATAAAAAGTACTGTCAGCGAGTATATTGCTTGGTTGGCATGATCTATAAACAAATGCCGATGTACCAGTTACAGCAACATCATTCTGAACAAACATCTGCCCACGATTAAAATAAAAATCATCTGCAAGCGCAAGTTCAACATCATCAAGGCAAAGCTTACTTGCTGAAGAGGCACACTGCACAGCAGGATGCCCCGGCTGATTTCGTGTATTTTGTAAAACTAAATTTCTTAGGGTTAAAGTTGCATCCGTATCAACAAAAAGCTGTGCACTGTTACCCAAAATTAATTTATGCCCATTCCCATCGATAACAATTCTTCCACCTGTGTGAATTATTTTTCCATCAGGAACAGTTAGATCTCCGTTTAAAATAAGAGCTCTATCATATCCATAAATATTTCCACCGGAAGAAAATGTAACTCCATGATCCAAAATTAAATCCGCTTGTAAAAAAATCGTATTCGTTTCACGTAAATCGATTGCACCGGAAACAGAGATGCATGTGTCCATAAAGGCACATGATCCATGAGTCGACCCAACGCCTGAGTCCGGAGTAACAACAGAAAAACCATTTGTCATTCTAACAAGCCCCGTCGCTCTCTGCTGATCCCTAAAATTATTATGTGTTGTCGTATACATTATTCCAGCGCGACCAAGTAAACTGCCACACTGAATAAAACTGAAAATATTTATAATTGATAAACAGGTAATGAAAATAATTTTATACATTTTACTTCTTCTCTCTTTCTTACTTATACTCTCTTTCAAATTTTTCAAGTTAGATTTCTCAAGTTCAGACTCTGTATTTTTTTGCCCGGCGAAGCACTTCATGCGCAAAGCCTTGGTCAATTAACGTTATCATCATTCAAGATCCCATCAACTATAGCTTGTGCTCCGGCCAAAACTCGAACGTTCAAATCATAACTTGATCCCAAAACTGAATTACCGAAAACTATAGAATTTGAAATAGACTGGCCATCAGTTTCCGGACCATATTGTAAAGTATAAATGTCAATTTCACCGTGTTCCGATACCATCGTTCCTCCTCCTGTAGCCAGATTATTTCCGTCAGGACTCCAATTAACTGACTCTACCCATCCTTCTTCTTCTGTTCCATAACTTTGAGATGCTATAAGATTTAAAACCCAATTCCAACTGTCAAAACTATAGATTTCTAATTGTGAGTGCCCTGGATCCGGAAATCCTCCGCCAATTGCAATGTAACGGCCATCTGAACTCCAATTTACTGAACTTACATCATTACCAAAAATTTCACCTACTGCAAAAGATAAACTAGATCCGTCAAAATAATAGACTTGTATATCACCGTCTCCACCAATAGCAAGGTAAAATCCATCAGGGCTCCAGCTTATTGATTTTATGTTATAAAAACTACCCGTTTCAGCAGTAAGAGACAATGACGATCCATCAAAATTATATATTCGAAGCTTAGTACCACCAGAAGAATAATATTCCCCAACAGCAATATACCTTCCATCAGGACTCCATATTGCAGAATTTACCGACCCGAAATCAATTTGGCTATCCTGTGAGGCTACAAGAGATAAAGAAATTCCATCAAAACGATAAATTTGAAGTTCTTTACCGGATGTTGGAAATTGTCCACCAATAGCAAGATATCTGCCATCAGGACTCCAATTTACACTAAAGACAGTAGGAGAGTACTCATGACCATAACTTTGTGATAAAACAAGCGTTAATAAAGAACCGTCAAACTTGTAAATCTGTAATTCATCTCCACTTGAGTTTGTTGCACCTCCAATAGCAAGATACCGACCATCAGGGCTCCAATTAACTGAATTTATAGAACCTCCATAATTTGTATATGTCATGGGATTTAAAGATAAATCATAAATATAAATATCATATCCGGAAGTTGAATAATCATAACCGACAACAATATAACGCCCATCAGGACTAAATTCTACCGAACCCACTGTGTCACCATTATTAATATAATTCAAAGATCCAGTATCTTTTAATTCCAGTTGAGCAGCGCTGGTTATTGTTACTTTGTTATCAAAAATTAATTTCCCTTTTGTTAGTCGCATTCCAGTCATTGTTGCCTTCAGAGCACAGCCATTTAAGAAAAACTGAGATGTTGCATCTTGCATGACCAACAAATTTTGTGCTAGTGGATTTGGCGTCTCAACATTACTTGGTCTGAATTCAAAAGTAGTATTCGGATTAAAATAAAAAGTACTGTCAGCTGTTATATAGCTGGGATTTGTCGAACGATACACAAATGCCGACGTACCAGTTACAGCAACATCATTGTGAACAAAAAGCTGCCCCTGATTAAAATAAAAATCATCTGCAAGCGCAAGTTCAACATCATCAAGACAAAGCTTACTGCCCGAAGAGGCACATTGAACAGTCGGATGCCCGGGCTGATTTTTTGTGTTCTGCAAAACTAAATTTCTTAAAGTTAAAGTTGCATCCGTATCAACAAAAAGTTGTGCACTATCGCCCAATAATATTTTATGCCCATTACCATCAATCACAACCCTTCCACCGGTATGAATTATTTTTCCGTCGGGAATTGTTAAATCTCCATGCAAAATCACAGATCTGTCATACCCATAAATATTCCCACCCGAAGAAAATGTAACTCCATGATCTAAAATTAAATCTGATTGTAGAAAAATTGTATTCGTTTCACGTAAATCAATTGCACCGGAGACGGATATGCAAGTATCCAGAATTACACTTGATCCAATCTTTGACTCTGCCCCCAAATTTGCAACTGTAACCGTAAAACCATTATCCATACGAACAAAACCTCTAGCACTTTGTCGATTATAAAAAACATTGTGCACCGGTTGGAATGCAAAATAACCCGGAGAACCTCCCAAACTACCTGAAGATAAATTTGTAAAATATGATGTAAAAAATACCATTGCAAAGATAAAACAGAGGCCTTTAAGCCAACGGAATTTGATCCGTTTTTGAACTATACTCATCTCTTCTCTCTCCCATAAGAATTGTTACCAATTCAAAAAACTATTAATTCAAAAAATATATTTTTTGTTTTTTTTGTGCAAGCATTTTATAAATCAATAATAAAATCGCCTTATGGCAATATTATTAAGCCCACCAAGACTGGCAAGCGTTATCCATAAATTTGAGACACCCGAGGTGAAAAGGGGAAGAGGAATTCCAACCGCCGGTAAAATTCCGGTAACCATTCCAAGATTTATACAAACAGAGATCAAAATGTGAATAAGCAGACCAATCCCAATGATCTGTTCAAATAAAGGGGGAATATGGGCAATAATAAAAATAATTCGAGCAAACATTAAAAAGAATAAAAGAAGAATTAACATGGCACCGATAAATCCAAACTCTTCACAGGCAACCGAAAAAATAAAATCCGTATGATCTTCAGGTAAAAAACCAAGTTTATTCTGAGTTCCCTGTAATAAACCTTTTCCAACTATTCCGCCTGATCCAATTGCAATTTTGGACTGCTCTACCTGATATCGTTCCTTGCGGGCATCACCATACCCAAACAAAACCAAAATTCTTTGTTGTTGATATGGCTTTAAAAAATTCCAAAAAAATGGCGCCCCCAACATTCCTATAAGTGCCAAAGTAAGAAAAAACTCGCGATTAATGCCGATGAACCAAAAAGTAATAAACCCCGAAAACAATATCAAAAGGGCTGTACCAAGATCAGGCTGTTTTGCAATTAACACGAAACTAATTAGAAGTACTATCAGCGGAACCATGAACTGTGAAGTTGGCAAATACCTCGATCGTGTAAAATTTACAAATTCAAGATCTTCAAGAAAGTGTGCAATAAAAAATGGAAAAAAAAGTTTCGCTAACTCTGACGGTTGAAAGCGAATAAAATAAAGAGATATCCACCGCTGCCCACCCATCCCTATTTTTCCACAAATAAGTGTAAATGTAAGAAGCACCAGCACACCAATGTAAATCCAAAAACCCAAGCGCGCAAGCCTACGTAAATCCTTGATGCAGAAAAAAAAATATATCATCAAACCGGCCAAAGCACCCAAAACCTGTTTTTTAAAAAACATTGAAATAGGTTTTTCAACTCTGTATGTTGAACTAAAAACAAGAAGCAACCCTAACCCCAACAATAGGAGTGTTATAAAAAAACTAAACCAATCAAAATAACGGAAGTAGCGTCTGTCTATCATCAACATTGATAGCGTTCTTTCTGGTTTTGGATTAAACTTGGCGATACGATAATAGTACTACGGTTTTTAAATGTTGAAAACTTTTAAGTTGAGAACTTTAGTTTTATGATACCAAGAAAAATTGACCTGAAAAATTTTTTAAGTTACGGCGATGAAATTCAAACTATCGATTTTTCCAAACACTCTTTAATCTGTTTGTCTGGCAAAAACGGCAATGGTAAATCTGCCATGCTCGATGCAATGACCTGGGCACTGTGGGGGCAGGCGAGAAAGGTTTCCGGTGCTATGAAGCCGGATGACGGATTACTTCGCTTGGGACAAAGCAAAATGATGGTAAGCTTTGAATTTGAAATGGGGCAGCTTATTTATCGAGTACGTAGAGAATTTGCAAAAACTCACGCCAAAGCATTTCTTGGATTGGATTTTGAAATTTATAATTCAGAGCTCGAAAGATTTGTTTCATTAACGGAGAAAACCAGTCGCCAAACTCAAGCTAAAATAGAAACCGTAATTGGGATTGATTACGAAACATTCGTTAATTCCGCGTTTTTGCGTCAAGGCCAATCAAATGAATTTTCCAAAAAAACTCCCAAGGAACGTAAACAAATTCTCGCAAATATTCTTGGATTTTCAAAATATGACAAACTACAACAAATAGCCTTTGATAAGATACGCAAATTCAATGACGATAAAAGACTTTTAATCATGGGGCAAGAACAAGCAAATGCAGAACTTGCAAAAGAACCGGAAATTAAAGCGCAATTAGATGACACAACAAAAAACAGCTTATTAATTGGTAAAAAAATAGACGAATTAAATTCACATTCTCAGCTAACGCAAGAACAAAAAAGTAAAATCATCGAGCAAAAAAATATTTATACTGCACTAGCCCAAGAATTAATTAAAATAAAAACCAGCGAACAGCAAAAACTATTAGAATTTCAAAACGTCACGTTTCAATGGAAACAAACGCACATCAAGGCACTAAAGCTCCCTGATACAAATATCTTAAATAAACAACGGGTCACGCTTATTGAAAAAGAAAAAGAGTCTTTTGAATTAAGACGGGAAGAGTTAAAATATCAAGAACTGATTTTGCAAAAAAAAGATATTTATCAAAAACGAATGGCTCTGCTTGAAAGTGAGTTTGAAAAAAAGCTAAACGAACTAAAATTGGCCGTTGAACGTAGCCAATTTACATTAACACAAACACAGCAAACACTAAAACAAAAAAATCAGCAGACAAAAGATCTACAAACCAAGCAAGAAGCTTATATAAAAGAGCTCGAACTAATAAAGAAAAAATTAAAAGGCAAAGAAAATTTTGACGTTGTTTTTACAAAACTCAAGTCACAATTTGAAAAACGTAAAGCCTTTTATCAAACTCTGATTGAAAAGGGAAACAGTATTAAATCGGAACGCAGCGAACTTGAACACAAAAAAGCTGCCGTACAAGATTTGAACAATCCATCCTGCCCTTTTTGCGAACAAATATTAACTGTAAAACGTAAACAATTTTTAAACACAAAAATAACAAAGTCAGAAGCTCAAGCTGAACGTCGCTTAACCCGGATTCACACAGTATTTAAAAAACTTAAAACTGTTTTACTTGAACAGCATAAACAAATCGAAGATCTTACAAAAGAATCTGATATGCACAAGCAGATTGAGCTCAAATCTGATGATTTAACTAAAAGAATCGACGAATACACGAAGGAACTCGATAATCTAACTAAAGAGATAGACGAACTTACCAAAAAAGAGACTACTGTTACAGATCAGCTTAAAAAAGAAACAGAAGCTTTGCTTGCACAAGATTCTGCGCGTTTAACACATTTTGCGAAAGATGCTGAGCTTGAAAAAATTGCAGCTGCAATAACAGAAGCAGATGGCAAAATCAAAACTTTAAAGTCTAAACTTGATTCTTACAGGCAACTGCAAGAACAGATAAAAATTATCGAAACACAACTTAAAGATCTGGAAGCAATCCAGGAAGAGATTAAAACACAACCTCAAAGACTTATGCTCTTAGCTATAACAAAAAACAACTTAAAAGATCTGCGCTCGCAAATTATCAATACTCAAAAACGACTAGAACAACTTAAAGTCGATACTGAAACTGAACAAAAAATTGAAAGTTTGCTTTTGACTCTTAAAAATCAATTAACAGAGCAACTCAAACAAAAAGAAGTTTTAATGCAGCAAATTGGCAAGCTTGAAAGCGATTTGCAACGTATCGAAAAGCTGAAAAATGATACCAAAATTAGAGATGCACAAATTAAAACAATTGAAACAGAAATCGATGATTACCAAATTCTTGCAAACACTTTTGGGAAAAATGGAATTCAAGCACTCTTGATTGAACAGGCCATTCCGGAAATTGAAGCTGAAGCGAACAGAATTCTGTCACGGCTCACAGATAATCAAGCACAAATTTTCATAGAATCGTTACGCGATTTGAAGCAAGGTGGCGTCAAAGAAACTATGGATATCCAGATTTCAGACGCCGCAGGAATCAGGCCTTATGAAATGTACTCCGGTGGCGAAGCGTTTCGCTTCGACTTTGCACTACGAATTGCCATCTCCAAACTTTTGGCTCGCAGGGCGGGCACCGCATTACAAACGCTTGTGATAGATGAAGGGTTTGGCTCGCAAGATGAAGAAGGCCTCACGCGTGTTATGAATGCAATTCATACGGTACAAGAAGATTTCCTAAAAATAATTATCGTATCACACCTAAACGAATTCAAAGACAACTTCCCCGTTCACTTTATTATTGAAAAAACTGAAAATGGTTCAGTTGTTAGAGTCGAAGAACGCGGGTAATTACTACTTCGCATGCCCCCCAACCTTACCTTTTAAAGCCCCCAACTTATTATCAAGTATTCCAAGTTTTGCGTTCAAATTTGAAAGTGATTGCTTTAAATCCTCAAGCCCTTTTTTAAGTGGTGCAAGTTGTTTTTCAGTCTTTTCTTTTTCGGCCGCCGCAATTTGTTCAGGCGTTTTTAAAAACCTTTGATAAATTGCTTCTACACGCTCTGTAAAGTATTCAGACCCCGTACCAAAGACAATATATTTCTTATCGAAGGTGCTACGTTTTGCGTTATCATTATAATATTTAAAAAACTCGGTCAATTTAGATACACTTAAGTTTTCTATTTTTTTTTCAATCCCCGATGGAATTTGAAAATCTTTTACATTGTCCCACAAACTTTTCTCACGCTTCATTTCATCTAAATATTTAATAAAATTTCCAAAATCTGAAACTGAAACAACAACCCTTTTGGTTTTTTCGTCAACCTGAAGCCACATACCCAAAACATTCATAAAAAGTATTTTCATTAAATATTCAAGATTAGATTTATCCCATTCTTTGTAAATTTGAATTTGCCCTCTAATAAGATCCAACTGTGATAAATTCACACTAATAAAACGGGCTTCTTCTGCATAATCTTTCAGTTCAGCTTTAGCCGCAAACCCATAATCCAACTGCAAAAATAAAAAAACGATCGGCAGCAAACTTAATACTTTCTTCATTTTATATCCTCGATCATATCGAGTCTTTTTTGATAAATTCCGCCTTTAAATTCTGCGCCTGTCCAGGCATTAACAATATCAATTGTAAGTTCAGGTTCAACAAAATTTGCGGGTAAAGCCAAAACATTTGCTCCATCATACTCACGTGCATGTCTTGCAACTTCTGGATCCCAACACAATGCCGCATAAATCCCCTTGAATCTGTTTGCGGCAATGGATACGCCAATTCCAGATCCACAAATCACAATGCCGCAATCTGCTCGACCTTCAAGCACATCGCGGCAAACTTTCTGAGCAAACGGTGGATAGTCAATACGTTCCTGTGAATTTGTTCCGACATCAATCCACTGGTACTCTTTGAAATAGTTTATAATGAAATTTTTTAGAGCAAAACCACGGTGATCGGCACCAATTGAAATCCTCATACGCTCTCTTTCTTTCATAAAATATTAATCAAACACAAAAGTATTCTTCAAGTATTTTTAATTTTGGGCTCAGCGATTTCTTACACTCCCCAATAAAAATCAATTTCTTTGCCAATCTTTTTATTTTCAGATTTCGAGGACTTGCTGATCTGCTCTAAATTCCATTCTACGCTACACGATTTATCAACAGAACTAAACACAAGTTTTACAATCTTACATCCCTCAAGATAAAATTTGCCCGCTTGATCTTGCGCAGGAAAACTTACAAGATAGGACGTTTTGAATGAATTTAGTTTACAGCCAAATAAATTTATATACTCAGGCTCAAGTTCAATCTCTTTGATGGATACCGGTTCAAATTTTTGCCCATCCAACTCGAGGTATGGCGTCCAGTCCGGAGTCTTATCGTTCATTGCACCATTGAAAACATCTCGCACATCTGCTAACACATAAAATGAAATCCAATGCCTATTTTCTTCAAGCTGGCGCTCAAGCATTGTACCCTGCGCTTCGCTGCTCTTGCCACGTTTCTTGCAATACATATCAACATACGCAATTCTGGTCTGATCAGAAAGCCACATAGCATCAAAATTAGCGAGTGTCGTAAACTGCTCAAAAACGCGCTGCGATTTAACAAAATTTTCGGTAATATCATAGTGAGTTTCAAGATTGGTTCCCTGTGGAAACTCGCTTTTTGAAAGCTTGTGATAAGGAACACAACCGGAAAGCATTACGATAAACGACAATGATAAAAACCAAGTAAAATTCCGTATCATATAAAAATCCTCACAATATGATTAACTTAAATATTTATAAACTAATTTAGTATAACTTACCGTACAAGATCAAAAAATAAAAATATATCCCGAAAAAAACCTGGAGTAATAAGTGTACACAAGAAATTTATCGACTCAACAAAAATGTAATTTCTCAAATTATTGTGCAATCCAAAACTTTTTGATAGTTTTCGGAATAGTATTAACTATTTTGTTTAATTGAAAAGGATAATATTTTATGAAAATATATATTTTATTTATTTCAGGTTTCTCGCTAGTTTTACTTCTGTCGGCATGTTGGCCGGGGCGAGATGGTAGCCTACAAGATAAATCATTAGACAAAACAGCTCATGTACCATTGACTGTATCATTAAGTGAATCACTGAAGCCAGACGTTTTGTATAAAATTGTCCCAGATCAAAACTATACACCCGAAAATTCTGAAGATTCCGTAAAATTAATGCCTTTGGATATTGAGTCTGGTTTTATACACGTCTCTTTTGGAAATCAGGCAGAAAAGATTTTACAAAAATTTTTCAAAGGCTCCAAAGATATAATTTTATTGGAGCTCGATCCACAGGTTTTGCAACAACATGGATTGGAAATCAGAAAAGAACAAAATAAACCAGGCGGGGATTTTTTTCCACATATCTATGGCGTTCAAAAAATACCTGCGAAAGCTGTTATATCCGTTATTAAAGTTGTTGAAAATCCGGATGGAACTTGGATTTTGATTAAGTAAGAATTAAATAATTTTAAGAAATGAAGTAGGCCTTGTGTTTTGACACAAGGCCTACTTCATTTCTTAAGTACGTTTTTTGTATAATTAGGACTTCTTATAATTCATTACAAATTCCACAAAAAGTCTAACTCCAACGCCTGATGCTCCCTTACCCATATAATTAACTCCTGGAACACCATCTGCAGTTCCTGCAATATCCAAGTGCGCCCAGCGAGCTTTTTCAACAAAGTTTTCAAGAAAACAGGTAGCAGTAACCGTACCTGCAAGATAAGCCTTGGATCCGGTATTACTTAGATCAGCAACATCAGATTTTATAGCATCTTTGTAATCATCCTCAAGCGGTAACTGCCAAACTTTATCACCTGTTAATTTGCCTGCTGCGGACAAAGTATCACAAAGAGCTTGGTCACGAGTCATAATTGCTGAATAAAAATGTCCAAGAGAGTAGGCACAGGCACCGGTCAAAGTTGCAATATCAATTATAACTTCCGGATTATAATTCTTCTCGGCATAATGAAGCGCATCAGCCAAAATCAAACGCCCTTCTGCATCGGTGCTTCTAATTTCCGCCGTCTTACCATTCATAAAAGTAACAATATCATCCTGACGTGCAGCTTTACCACTTGGCATATTTTCAACAAGTGGCATTACACCAACAACGTTAACATTCGGTTTAAGCTGTGCAAAAACTTTCATCGTAGCAATAACTGCAGCAGCACCCGACATATCAAATTTCATCCCATGCATGGAATCTGATGGCTTTAAACTAACTCCACCGGTATCAAAACAGACGCCTTTGCCAACGAGTGCAATGGTAGGCGCGTTTTTAACGCTGGCATTATACTCAAGAACAACAAACTTACCCGGTTGATCTGATCCTGCATCAACGCATAAAAATCCGCCCATCCCAAGTTCTCTGGCTTTCTGTTCTCCAAACACAGTGCACTGTAAATTAAATTCATCGGCAATTTGTTTTGCTTCTTTAGCAAGTTCTGACGGAGTTAAGATATTTGCAGGTAGATCAGCCCAATTTCTTGCTTGGTTAACAGCTTGGCCAATAATTGTTCCTTGCTGCAATGACTGAATAAACATGGCATGATCTTTTGGATCAGTTTCTATTAAAAGAGTTCCTGCCCATTCTTTATCTTTTTTGTCTGATTTAAATTTTGTAAATTCGTAGTCAGCCATAAATGCAACAATTGTCAGCTGTTTGACAAGTTCCGCCGCATCTATATCAAACATTTTTAGGTCAGGCAATGCCACAACTGCATTTTGTATGACCAAGCCCTTCATTCTTTCAATTGCACCGGCAAAAGCCCTACGTAACAATTCTAGTTCACGATGCCAAGAGTTATTCAACTTACCAAGACCAACAAACATAAACTGAATAAGTTTTTTAGAACCTTCGCTCGAATCGCGCATAGCAGTCAAAACAAAATTTTGTCCATGCTTGCCATTAAATTTATGCTTCTTCAAAATCTCTTTTACGTGAGGATAAAAATCATTTTCGACTTTATCAAGTGTTGCAAGATCTGATGCTGATTCTAAATTTTCAGTCATCAAAAAAATGTAACATTCTACGTCGTTTTCCCAAAACTTTTTTTGAGTAAGTTGAACGGATATCATTTTAAAAATCCTTTATTTTAAAAATACTATTATTTTTCTAGGAGTTAGCCGACTTAAACTTTAGAAGCGCTTCTTGCAAAACTTGCAAACAGAGTAGTGCACATTTCAAACGGTTGGGCCCCAACTCAATTTTTACTAAATTTAGAATATCATCTTTTGTTAAAGCCAAAATTTCGTCAATTGTTTTGCCCTTGCAATATTCTGTAAGCATTGATGTTGCAGCCTGACTTATAACACACCCGCTTCCACTAAACCCAACTTCAATAATTTTATTACCCAAAATCTTGCCTTCAATTGTAACTTTATCTCCACATGAAGGGTTGTCGTGTCCGGCTTGAAAATCAGGATTTTCAATACACTTTTTATTACATGGATATTTGAAATGTTCGAATAACTCTTCTTGATAATTTTTGGAACTCATGTCACCCTCGCTAATTAATGGCCTAAATTTGCCCGCTCCCAGTCTTCGCCCTACGTGGCTACGACGGGCAAGCTGTTGTGAATGCCGGCCGATCCTTCGATACACATGCTTCGCACGCACTCAGGACGAGCGGCCAGTGTACGTGGACGCCATAGCCTTGGCGAAGGCGGCTCGAACCATGCGGGCATAAAATTTACTTTGAATGATATCACACTACACCAAAAATTTTTAATACTTCGCTTAGTTCTGTCACAAAAGTATCAACATCTTGCTCTGTATTATAAACTCCAAAGCTTACTCTGACCAGCGATTCAAATCCAAGAGATTTAACAAGCGGTTGCGCACAGTGGTGCCCAGCTCGCACTGATATACCCTTACCCCCAAGATATCCTGCAATATCATGCGCATGAACACCATCAACGGCAAAACAAACCATGCTGCCGTGTGGCTCAGCTTCTGAAATATTTCCTGCTATTCTAATTTTTTTAATTTTTACCAACTCCGAAAGTAATTTTTTATACAAAAATACTTCATGCTCTGCAATTTGATCAAAATTTAAGTTCTGTGATATGTAATCAACAGCGACACCCAACCCAATGGCCTGTGCAATTGCAGGAGTTCCGGCCTCAAATTTATGTGGCGATTTTGCCCAACTTGCACTTTCAAATGAAACAGAATGCACCATACCACCACCAAGCTTGTAAGGCTCAACCTGGTCATGTAAATCGCTTTTGATATAAAGCACGCCAATACCAGTTGGTGCAAACATTTTATGACCCGAGAATGCAATAAAATCTACATCCAAAGCTTGCACATCAACTTTCCGGTGTGCAACTGCCTGTGCTGCATCAATCAGAATTTTAGCGCCCTGCACTTTTGCATTTTTAATTAAATTTTCAAGCTGGCCCTTATTCCAAATATCACCCAAAACGTTGGATATATAAGTTACAGCAACAAGCTTAGTTCTGGACGTAACCAAGTGCTCAGGAGAATTTATTTGGATAGATCCTGAATCAAGTTCAGGATGACAAAAAATAGGAATAAATTTAAGCACAGCTCCAGTCTGCTTGGCCACCCTTTGCCATGGAAGCAGGTTTGCATGGTGCTCGGCCTGCGTAAGCAATATCTCATCTCCAGGTTTCAAATTGCTTACTGCCCAAGTTTGTGCAACAAAATTTATACTTTCAGTTGTACCGCTTGTAAAAATTATTTCCGAAGATGCTTTGGCGTTTATAAATTTGGCAACTTTTTCACGAGCGCCCTCATAAAGAGCTGTTGCTTGTTCACCGGAATCATACAACCCTCTGTGAACATTTGCATTATTCAAAGTATAAAAATCAACAATTGAATCAACCACCTGTTGTGGTTTATGAGTTGTTGCCGCACTATCAAGATAAACGAATTTTCGTCCCATTTGCTCGATTTTTGAAAATATCGGAAAATCGCTTCTTATTTTTTTAAAATCCATTTCTCACCCCCTAGTTTCAAAACTGTTACAATTTTCTGCTAAAGATTATAACAAAAGCACTCAATGATTCACTATTTTTGAAATAAACTCTCATTTACTTCAACCTCTTCATAAAATCGCCTCAAATATTCTTCCATAAAAGCGTGTCTTTCACAGGCCATTTTTTTTGCAGTTTGGGTATTCATCATGTCTTTAAGAAATAACAGTTTTTCATGAAAATGATTTATTGATGTTCCCGTACTATTTTTATAGTGCTCAAATGATTCATGAATAATAGGTTTTATTGCAGGATTATAAATTTCTCTTTGCTTATAACCCCCATAAGCAAAGGCTCTTGCTATACCAATTGCGCCAATTGCATCAAGTCGGTCGGCATCTTGAACCACTTGCCCCTCTTTTGATAATTTTTCTACAGCAGTTTTGGCACCTTTAAAAGAAACTTTTTTTACTATTTCACAAACATGATCTAGAACCTCACCCTCAATTTGAAATTTATCAAGAAATTCCCTGGTAATTCGAGCACCTGCAGTTAAATCTCCGTCGTAAAACTTCCAATCGGCAATATCATGTAAAAGTGCCCCAAGCTGTACCACAAACATATCAACTTGCTCAGCGTGCCCTATTTTTATGGAATTATTCCAAACTCTATAAACATGTAACCAGTCATGGCCTGTAGATTCGGAGTCCATCTTATTTTTCACAAACTCAGCAGTTTTAGTAATTATTAAATCTTGATTGACCATTAAATTCTCCAAGTTTTTTAAGTTTTCCAAATTCTTTAGTTTTAGGTTAAAACGACCCAAGCTTATCCAAAACTAAAAATAAACACAATCAGTCAAAAAAGTTACATAATTGGATTAGCTTAGGCATTTGACAATACCCCGATTTATCCGATATTTTAATAACTTAACAAAGCATAAAATTGCATAAACCGCCATAAAGAAGCAAAGATGATCACAATAAAAAATAATTTTGAAAAAATTCTGATAGCAAACCGTGGTGAAATTGCCCTGCGCATCCAACAAACATGCAAATCCTTGGGCATACAAACGGTTGCCATTTACGCCCCTCAAGACAATTCAAGTCCACATGTATACCAGGCAGACCAGGCCTATTTTATCAACCATGATGGGTATAAGGCTTATCTGGCTCAAGACGAAATCATAGAAATTGCAAAAAAATCAGATTGTGACGCCATCCACCCCGGTTATGGATTTCTTTCTGAAAATGCTACTTTTGCCCAAAAGGTCGTTGACGCCGGTATAACTTGGATCGGGCCAAACCCACAAACCATTCGGTTAATGGGAGATAAAAACCAGGCAAGAATTGTAGCCCAAGAGGCAGGTGTTCCAACCGTACCGGGCGCAAAACTTGAAAATATAGGTCAGATTAGTACAAATCAAACCAATTTTCAAAACGCGCTGGATCTAGCCAAACAGGTCGGCTTTCCTCTTATATTAAAAGATCCACTTGGTGGAGGAGGCAAGGGGGCCAGAAGAGTCAACAGTGAAGCAGAATTTGAAAATGCTTTGAATATGACCATATCTGAATCACAAAAACTTACAGGAACGACAACAATTTTACTTGAACGATACCTTGAAAATGCACGACACGTTGAAATTCAGATTGCAGGGGATGGTCAAAACTTTGTCCATCTTTTTGAACGAGATTGTTCATTACAACGTCGCTACCAAAAAATCATAGAAGAATCGCCATGCCTTTTTGTCAGCAAGGCAACACTTGAAACCATGTATAACGCAGCAATCAGTTTAGCCAAAGCTGTAAATTACCAAAATGTCGGCACAATTGAGTTTATGGTCGCCGACCAAGACTTTTATTTTCTTGAAATGAATACGCGTCTACAAGTCGAACACTCTGTGACGGAGATGACGACAGGTGTTGATCTTGTTGCCCTGCAACTACAAATCGCACAAACCGGACAACTGACAATAAAACAGGAAGATATTACGCAACACGGGCATGCAATTGAATGCAGAATTTATTCCGAAGATCCGGAAAATAACTTTGCTCCATGCGCAGGCAAAATAAACTATCTTGAAATTCCCCAAATGCCATTTATTCGTGTTGATCACGCACTTCAATCCGGCTGCGAAGTCTCACCTTTTTTTGATCCGATGCAGGCAAAGGTTACGGTGTTTGGTCAAAATCGTGAACTAGCAACTGCATATATGCAAACAGCTCTTAAAAATTTTCATATCAATGGCATTACAACAAATACAGAGTTTTTGCTTGCACTTCTTTATACAGAAGAATTTGGTCACGGTAATTTTCATACCCAAACACTCACACAAGCGTTTATAGAGCAGGTTTATAAAAAATATAAGAATAAAGAATGTCAGGACCTGACAAATCAGGAACTAATAAGTCAGGAACTGACAAGTCAGGAAATTGGCGCAATCGCTGCAACAATTTTACACTGCCTCAAAAAACAAAACTCAGCCTATACTCCAAGTAAAACTTATGAAATTAAAAAAGCACAAAAACCTGATTCTAAAAAAGATATTCTGTGGAAAGCGCAACAATGGCAATAAAAGAATTTTCAATCAATGGGAAAACAGTAGCTGTTGAAATTTTAGAGCAACATCCCTCTTATTTTAAATTCAAAATTAATGATAAAACATTCGAAGTATCAATTGAAGACCATAATCCTGTAAAACAAATTTTGAATTTTGTTATTAATAATCACCCGGTCAAAATAAAATATTCCAAACAACAAGACCTTGGCAACC
This sequence comes from Candidatus Babeliales bacterium, assembly GCA_041671765.1. Taxonomy (GTDB): domain Bacteria; phylum Babelota; class Babeliae; order Babelales; family RVW-14; genus JBAZAX01. The sequence continues at coordinate 20,127 of JBAZAX010000014.1, forward strand.
AGTTTAATAACGAAAATCTATTGATTTATATTATCAATCATTGTGCACAAATTTTGGCTAAACCTGTAACCCAAAAAACAAACACCCAACCTGTCGCATCTAATCCCGGATCTCCACAAACCGTTGGCGAGAAACAACCACAAGCATCAAGCAACGAACAAACACTTAAAAGTCCGCTAGCCGGCCGAATTATAAAAATTTTAGTAAAAACCGGCGATCAGGTCAGTAAAAATCAACTCTTAGTAATTATCGAATCAATGAAGATGGAGAACGAGATCCGTGCAACATTCCCCGGATTTATTAAAAATATTTCAATTACAGAGGGAAATTTGGTACAACAGAATCAAGTTTTAATAACTTTTGGGTGATGTTAGGATCAAAAAAGGAGAAGTGGATGCAAACGCAAAAAGTTCCTGCCAAAAAAAGCTTTAGAGTAGATGAGCTGGCAAAAGAGTTGGGTGTAAAAAAATTTATTCTCAAAAACTGGGAAAAACAGTTTGATCTCAAAAAATGTGGACTCGATAATAAATATTCCCAGGAAGATTTCAAAATATTTGCAGCCATTAAAAATCTTGTTTTTATTAAAAAAATGCCACAATCTATAGCAAAAAAACACTTACAAGAAATATTAGCCGGTAAAGAATTTATTGAATCCAAACAAGAGTTATCGGAACAAATAACGCAAGAAATCGCAACGCAAGAGGTTACAGCACTGGATGATGTGGAACAAGAAGATTTTTCTGTGCAAGAATCCAAAGATCAAGACGCTGCAAAAATGATCTGTGAACAAGAACAAGAGATTGCAGAAATAGCTACACTTGAAAAGGCAATTCAAGAGATGGGTGTTCACGCAATGGCAACACAAGAAATAACAATGCAAGAGATGACAGCCGAAGAGATCGCGGATGAAGAACGAGCCCAAGCATTTATTGCAAAAGGCCTAGCAGACGAAAACGAAACAACGTTTCAAGGCGCGCACGAGGATCTTCAAAACGAAAAAATCGTAGAAGAAATCAGGGAAACCAAAACATCAGTTGAAACGTCGCAAGTCAATTTTGAAGAAATATCTGATACAGAAATATCTGACACGGCGCTACCTGAAGAAACTATTAACGAAGAAATTCTCACAGCACAATCGAATGATATTGCCGATATTAAACCGGCACTGCAAGAAAAAGAGGCTTTTATTAAAAATATTCAGTCATTTAAGGAACAGTTACTCAAAATTCATGAACAGTTGAAGTAGGTAGAAAAAAATCGAAAAAAATAAACAACATGCAAGAGATCAATTTTTCAGGACTTATAAAAATCAATAAACCTGTAGGCATAACATCATACGACTGCATAAGACATATCAAACGTATTTTAAATATCAAAAAAATTAAGATTGGTCACGCAGGAACACTTGATCCATTTGCATCAGGATTGATGTTAATCTGCATCGGACGAGAAGCAACAAAAACAATTGATCAGTTAATGACTCAAGACAAAGAGTATCTGGTAAAGGCCAAGCTTGGTGAATTAACAGATACTCTTGATCTAACGGGAAAAGTACTTGAATCGAAGATTCTCGAATCGAAGATTCTTGAACCGAAGACTATTAATCCAAGTCTTACAAAACAAGATATCGAAAAAGCAATCAAAGAGTTGGGAACAAGTTACATACAAACCCCACCAATCTACTCCGCTCTAAAACATCAGGGCAAGCCGTTGTACGAACTTGCACGCGAACAAAAAATGGAACCTCACGAACTTGAAGAGATTGTTCAAAAAAAGAGTCGCCTGGTTGAAATTTATAAAATTGAAGTCTTAAATGTTGAATTACCATTTTTTACATTCAAAGCGCATGTATCAAAGGGAACTTATATAAGATCACTTGCTGAAGATATCGCTCAAAAATTAGATTTGCATGCAACGACTTATGAACTAGAGAGAACAAAAATTGGAGAATATAAGCTGGAAGATGCAACAAAACTTTATGATTTAAAAACAGTTGAAGATATTAAAAACTTGGTAGTTTGAGTTTACTAATCCATGGATCCTGAATCAAGTTCCAGCCGTCGCTAAAGCTATGGCTGACACGCAGGATGACAAAATTACAATTCAAAGATACTTTCGTAAAAAAGTCAAACTAGTGGATTACCTGTCTTGTATTTAGAAGCTTAACTTGATTTATAAAAACTAAAAAACCCAGCGAATGCTGGGAAAATTTGGTTGCGGGGGCTGGATTTGAACCAGCGGCCTTTGGGTTATGAGCCCAACGAGCTACCAGGCTGCTCTACCCCGCGTCATATTCTAAAATCTCAATTTGTAGCTTAATTATAAGTATATACCCGCAATTGTCAAACAAAAGTTCAATTTCTTTCGTTACTACCAAATTCATCCCAATCAACAGGGAGAACTCGCAAGTCCTGCGACAAAACATTGACTCTTTGGCAGGACGCACTCTGAACACTACGCAAATCCACGTTCAAGTCTACATTGAAAGTATATACAGCACAAAGACTCGAATCAAACGTACAGAATAAACACAAAAGCTTCCTCAATTTACGAAACCTTTCACCTAGCATCTCCACCCCCTTGTGAACTACTCTATCTAAAAGTAAAAACCCACATGCATACACCACCCACCATTTCAAGTTTAAGAGTAATACATTTCGACAACTAAAAACAAGAGTTTTAAGCGCTACAAAGGCAAAAAACCCGCTTTTTGTGATTATTTTGAGTTTTTGAGAGTTTTGGAAAAGCAAAAGTGCCGTTAATTGAGGTTTTTAGCTGGGATTTTAATTAAAGTTTTCGCCACTTTTTAACTTCTGTAACAAGATCTTCATATCTTGAGGGACCGGAATTTGATAATTAAACTTTTTACCTCTGTATTCAAAATGAAGATTCCAAGAATGAAGAGCCTGGCGAGATATTAGTCTAGATTTATACCCATACAAAGAATCACCTACAAGCCCATGCCCTATTGCTGCCATATGAACACGAATTTGGTGGGTTCTGCCGGTAATTATATCAACTGAAACCAAAGAGCTGTCTTTGTAATAAACAAGATTTTTGTATAGGCTTGTTGCCTCACGGCTGGCAATACCCATATGAGACATTTTGTGACGGTGGATAGGATGGCGACCAATTGGGAACTCGATTGTGCCTGATTTGTGCGGATGACGCGCAACAACTGCCAAATAAGTTTTATGCATTTGACGTTTTTCAAACATTGAGATCAACTCACGTTGGGATCGCTCTGTTCGCGCTATGAGCATTAACCCTGACGTATCACGGTCAAGTCGATGAACGACACCGGGGCGTTGCTCGTCTTTGAGATTGCAAAAATCAGGGTAACGATGCAGTAGACCATGAACAAGTGAAATTTCTTCTTTGTTGTTATCCGAAGGATGGACAACCAGTCCCGCAGGTTTATTGATCACCAAAAAATCAGCATTTTCATCAACAACGTCAAAGGCTACCTCTGCAGGAGTTAAATCATACTCTTTAGCCGGTGGGATAGTTACTGAGATTTGATCAGTCGCCTGAACGGAATAGCTGCCCTTTGTTACTTTTTTTCCATTTACAACAACAAAGCCTCGATCAATCAAATCTTGGAAATATGTCCTTGAATAACCCGGAAGCTGCTGAAATAAAACTTTATCCAGACGGCTACCAATCGATTCTGCGGGAATGCTTGTAATATTTAGTGTAGTTTGCGACATATCTAACCTCAACCCTTACCGACCACAACTTACCGGTAAAGAATATTTTTTTTATAAAACAAATACGATTAAACGCTGGATTTACTATGAATTACTAGTATCATTAAGATCCATTTCTCTTTAATTATATTTTCATGTAAAATAAAGTCAAATAGGAATTTGCCTTTAAAATTTAATATTCGAAAAGGGGACGCCCATGTTAACGTTGAAAAAAATATTACTGCAAATTGAGAATAATATCGAAAGCATTATCAAGGAAGATACGATCCTTGGGAAAGATTTATGGCAAATTCTTTTGCAGCAACACCCGGCAGATATTGCTTTAATAATTAATAATATTGATAATCAATCGCAGATAGCACTATTCAAAAAAATGCCAAAGGACCTTGCTTTCAACGTTTTTGAAAAAATTCAGGAGCCCATTCAGGCGTTTATTCTTGCAAATCTTGATCATGACGACATTGCATACATTTTGACCGAAATTCCTGTAAGCGCACTTACAGACCTTTTTGAACATATATCAGATGAAGAACTTGAAAAATACTTAAAATTATTACAGGTAAAACAACGCAACAAATTAATCTCACTACGAAGCTTTGCTCCCGAATCTGCAGGTGCTCGTATGCAAACAGACGTTTTGACTTTACAAGAGAATTTCACAGTCAAACGAAGCATTGAAGTTTTACAACGATTAACCCCTAAACAATCTGTTGATAACGTCTTTTACGTCACAGACAAAAATAACGTTATAGTAGGATATCTAACAATCGACAAGCTTGTTTTAAATAAACCGGAAACATTACTCAGTCAAATTATGGATGAAGCTGAATTTTTGGTTTATGTAGACGAAGATCAGGAAGATGTTGCCAACCAGATGAAACACTATAATCTGATTTGCGCACCGGTTATCGATAAAGAGAAACACTTTCTTGGAATTATAACAGCCGAAGATGTTTTTGAAATTATGACAGAAGAAGAAAGTGAAGACGTTTATAAAATGTCCGGACAGGCTCCGATGGAACATAGCTATTTTGCAACACCTACGTGGCAACTTGTAAGGCAGCGCATACCATGGTTAATAGGCCTGCTTTTATTACAAAGTTTTTCAAGCATGATTCTATTACAGTATAATTCCATGATCAGCAGCTATGCTATTATTACACTATTTTTGACAATGCTAATTGGCACAGGTGGCAATGCTGGAAACCAATCCGCAACGCTTGTCATTCGCGGATTGACAACAAAAGAGATCACTCGTCAAAATGGCATTAAAATGTTAGTTCGAGAAATGGGCATCTCTTTAATACTTGCCTCAATAATAGTTTTGGTAGGATTTACGCGCGTATTTTACACGTCTCATGATATTGTTAGCACAATTGCCATAACACTATCGCTATTTCTAATTATCGTTACTTCTATAACACTGGGAACCTTAATTCCACTCGTCCTTGAACGATTTAATCTAGACCCTGCACATTCCGCTGCTCCTTTTTTAACAACGCTCATGGACATTTTGGGCGTACTTATATATTGCGTTGTTTGTAGTAGAATTCTTGGATAAAATTTATTTCGCTTATTCATGACTAGATCGTGCTATCAAAAAATAACTTTAATAATTGGCACTTATTTCCTTGACAAAAACTGCATATTTTAATAGATTTTATGCATGAAATAAGCGAGCCGCTAGCTCAGTCGGTAGAGCAACAGCCTTTTAAGCTGTGGGTCGCAGGTTCGATTCCTGCGCGGCTCACCAGTCTTCGCTGCTAACAGCAGCTTCGCCTGGCTTACGCCATCTTCGCTCTTTGAAGAATGGCAAGATAAAAACCAATTTTTCTTTGATACATTCGTCCCCATCGTCTAGGTGGACTAGGACACAGGATTTTCATTCCTGTAACATGGGTTCGAATCCCATTGGGGACGCCAGCTTTCGCTAAGGCTTCAGCTGGCACGGCCAGTTTTTTAACGGTTTGATATTTGATAGTTAATTAGGCTTGATAGAAACAGGCGAAAGCTGTCCGCCGAAGCTGAAAGCGTAGGAGGACTGGCAAAGAAATCTCTGAATTTAAGTAATCACCTTTATGCATTACGTTTATCTTATTAAATCTATAAAAAATCCCAATCAAACATACGTAGGTAATACAGTTAACCTAAAACAACGTTTGGCAACACATAATTCTGGTGGATCAATACACACAGCTGATTTTAGGCCATGGGAACTTGTAGTATTTATGGGTTTTAAAAACAAACTCAAAGCAACTGCTTTTGAAAAGTATTTAAAATCTGGTTCAGGCAGAGCATTTGCGGCCAAACGATTTTGGTAAAAATAAAGAAAGGGTCTCGTTTATGAAATTTAGAAGTCAAAAACTTGCCGGTGGGCTTATTTTAATCGTAATTGGTGTCTGCTTTATTTTTCCATTTATTTTGTCTGCAATATTAAAAAACGTTCTCATGGTTCTTGGAATTTACCTTATTTTTCTTGGATTTTGCAAAATTCAAAGATGTTTCAATCGAAATGATAGTTGCAATTAAAAAAATACTTCTGCAGTATCACTTTTAATATTTTTACTTGGAGAAAATTTTATGATTTTTAATCAAGATATAATTCAAGATTATTTCGAAATTTTGAAAAATATTGCACAATCACTCGAAGAATCAGCCACAGTCACTCTAACAAAATACGTTTTAACTGATTTAACAGAAGAAAATTTACTTGAAATATGCAATGAACTCTTACTGCACAAAAATATATTGGGCGATCAAAGCACTGCCATCTTGAAAATTAGAAACGAAATAATAGAATACTTACGCGACTTTACTTCAACGGGAATAGATGTTGAGGTAGACCCTAACGTTGCATTAATCATTGATACCCAAAACCCTAATTTTACAGTTACATTCAAAAATTCTGAAGGTAAAATTAAAAGAAGAAAATATACACTAACAATTAAGTCCGTTGGCTTCAAAATCGAATTATCAATAAAAATAGATGTCATTTCCATTTTTGGGAAAAACTTTAATTATTATGATACAAACAAAGAATTGAAATTGGGCCCAGGGGTCGATGTTGGAACCGGCTGGTTATCTTTAACAATTTGTAAAATTGAAGAACTTGGATGCACCCTCCTGTTATTCGGACCGGTATTTGGAATATTGGGATCAATAAGCTATGTATATCAAGGGACAATGAAACCAATCACAGAATAAAAATTTTTGAGTTTCTCCAAGTTATTGAATTTATAAAACCATTCATGTTAGCATAATTTTAAATTAGTGAATTTTGTCCAATCTTTTTAAAGGAGAAATTTATGAGCGGAAGTTGTGGAAACGGACCATGCAACAACAGTGACTCAGTAAAAGGCATTGTATCACTCGTTATCGGTGTAATTTTAATAGCACTCGCATATAAAGTCATATTACAAGTTTTATTCTTTTTTTCAGGCCTCTTTTTGGTTTATTATGGCCTTTCAATGTTGAAAATGGAGCAGGTTAGAGTAACAATTGATAATGCACTGGAAGCAATCAAAGAGCATCTGCCAAAAATTAAGAAATAATTTAGCCCCGGAGAATACCGGGGCATTTTTAAATTCAATAAATTCTATACAATACCTACTATTATTGCACACCATTTAAATCGCTTTGCGTAAGTATAATTTCTTTTTCTTTTGAAACATTCATAGCCTGTCTACAAATAGGACACTTGTCCTTCATCTTTTCTCTAGACGCCTCACCTAAATGTAAGCAATCTCCACTGTGAAATGAAGCATGCCCACAAGCAAATCGAAGAACTCCATCACCAACCTTAAAATCCTCTCCACAAAGAATACACTCCTTCGTTAATCTAAAAGGTACATTTATTTCATCTCTAATTCTAACCCATTTAGATTTAAACCATGCAACACCAAAACAATCATAAAGTGCAAGAACTATATTTACAACCAAAAGCGATGCAAACGCATACTGCTCATAACTTTTTGGCTTACTTATAATTAAATTATCGAGCATGCGCACAAGTGAATTTATGGATTTACATCTTAATCTAAACTTTTCATCACTTGCCAATGTTCCATTACTCGTCGCAGCCAAACATGCCGTTGCGCCTTCAAGTAACGGTAAAATCGTTTCATGCAAGGTTTGCAACATCCCTTGAAGTTTGATAATTTTTAGATTATCTATTTTTTCATCTTTATTATTTAATAAATTATTGAGATGTAAGCCCAAACTTGCAACATCATAAGCACCCCAACAATAATCATAGCAATGAAAATCATACTCCCCGCGCTTATTGGCAGACGAAAGCATCTCATTTGATAACCTTATCAGATCAGAAACTATATGCATAACCTTTGGAGCCGTACCGCCTTGCTTACCAAGAGTGTTTACCCCGATGGCTACAGGAATTCGCAAGAATGCCGTAATTAACTCAAGCTCATCCGCAGTCGTTGCGTTCAAATTTAAGCCAAACAAAATGGATAAAATTAACCCTTGTGACAAATATTTTATTGTAAAACGTTCACTCATACCTATCTTTCATTGCATTATAAAATTGAATCGTTATGTGGACAAAAGTATTGTTTTCGCCGCAATAACCCTTTTAAATTTCTCAGCGGCTAAAGGATCATTAGGATTTTTGTCCGGATGCGTCGCTTTACTTTGCCTTAAAAAAGCCATTTGAATTTCACGATCGGAAGCTCCTACTTCAATGCCTAAAACCTTACATGCGTCTCTAGCTTCTTCAGTACGACCTCCATATCGCATCATAAAAACATTTTCTCGACGTATTTCTTCCTCGGCACGACGTCTTTCTTCTTCAACCCGACGTCTTTTTTCTTCAACTTCTAATCTATATCTTTCATCTTCTTTTAATCGATATGTTTTTTCGACATCCTTAAGCTTAGCACCAATACCAAAAGCAATAACAATGTTAGCAATCAATAAAATCGTATAAGCCTTACGCTCCAAACTTCTTTGATCACTCATAATCAAGCTATCAAGTAATCTAGATATGGAACATAATGCCATAAGTGCATTTTTCCCCTCCGCGCCTTCAATACGTCCTACATCACACGCAGATACACCAATGGCAGCAAGCCCTTCAATGTATGGTAGTGCCAATATATGTGAAGATCCAACTATAAATGATTTTAAGAGTTTTTTAATTTTGAGAGACACGCTTTCAAGTTCTTTAAATTCCTCTAAAGATTCACTTTTTGAGCCTTTGAAATGCGATTCATTTTTTAATAAATTTTTCAGATGCAACACGAAATTTTTTGCATCATAAGCACCCCATAAATAATCATAAAGATGATATTCATACTGTCCGTCCTGATTCAGTACAGAAAGAACCTCATTTGCTAACCTTACAGCATCTGCAAGCAAAATTATAAAATGATGAACCCTGTTCTTATCAGGATTACATTCTGCAATATTTGCACACATAACAGCAGGAAATCTAGCGTATGCGGTAAAAAATTCAACTTTTTTTAGCGTAGTTGCGTTCAAATTTAAGTCAAATATGGCAAATGATAATATCACTACGAATATACTTTTTTTGGTAAAAATCATAAATAGATTTTCCTGTAAAAATTATTCTTTTAAGAATCATGCCTCATGGCATCTTCCAATCTTTTTAAAATCTTCCGCTGGGCAACGCCTCGTCCAAAAAATTGGGTATAATCCTGACGCCCCATTAGGGCAACCCTCGCGCTGCGCATTCCATCTTTTGTACGAACCAATCCCAATTCGCCACCGGGAACGTCTATCAGTTTTAACTCGGCAACTCCACCAACAGGCTCAACATCTACGATCAAATCATCGGCTTGAATAGATTGATCATCGTCAGCAGACCCAGCCACTCGAGCAGGCTCAACAATTTTCACCGGTTCAATATCTGCAACAGGCTCACCCTCTACGTCGGGGTCAACACTCAAAACATCGTCATTCCCCACCCTAGAATCAACACTTCTGACCTTGTCAGGAGTCGCGGCAGGTTTAACTTCCATATCCAGTTCAGCAACACCCGGATTTTGCTTAATTAAATCGGTAAGCAGCAAAACTGCATGAACAATTGTGCATGCTATAATAATTTTTTGTTCTAAGCTTCCAGATTTTGTTTCAATCATGTCAGAAAGAAGTCTTGAACCCGAGACAACAGCTTGTAGTAAAAGACTTAATGAATTAGACGATAAATCGTTTTGGGTGCTGTCCCAGCAAAGCAGTACTGATGCGGCACCTTCAAGTGATGGCAAAATATAAATATCTAGTCTTTTCAAAAAATCAGACAGCATCAAATTTATCTTTTTATCGCCATCCGTCTCAATATTTTTCCATTTATCTGAATCCGTAGAAGTCATCAATTTTACTTTACCAAGCAAAGATACAAAATCCTGCCCAATCCACATTAATTTTGTTAATTTATATACATTTTCATCATTATTTTTCTGGTACAAATTATATAAAGCGGATAAATCATTTGTTAAACGAATGAAATTTGCCGTGGCAGCCAAAAGATATGCTTTTTTAAACTTTTTATCATGCTCGGCTTTTTTAGTCATAATAAGAATGGGAGTACGAAGAGCTGCCGTTGTTAACTCAATTCCACTAGACATTGCGCAAACACTTGTGATTGCAATTTGTGATGTTAAAAACAGCCAGGTTAAACCGCTCAATATACGCTTATTCATACGATCCCCACATAGTAAACTACTAGTAATTTAAACTTTTTTTAAAAAATTAAGTGTGAGAAATATAGCACTATGGATCGTAGAAATCAAATCGAATCCGATATTTTCAGTTCCTTTTGCCTAAAATCTAAAAAATAATTAAGCTATTAAAAAATTAATTCGACCGACTTCGATGGAAAATTTGAGGGAAAATTATGGAACATGAACAAAATAATCAAACACAAACTAATATGGACAAAATATATAATCACACGCAATCAGAAAAAGAGGCACGCGAGTTGTGGGCACGCGAAAAAGTTTATGATTTTCATGTAGATCCAGACAAAAAGGTATTCAGCATTGATACACCCCCTCCAACTGTTTCCGGATCATTACACATCGGACACGTGTACTCTTACACTCATCAAGATTTAATTGCACGATTCAAACGTATGCGCGGCTTCAATGTTTTTTATCCACAGGGTTTTGATGACAACGGACTTGCAACAGAACGTTTTGTAGAAAAGAAAAACGGAATCAAAGCGCATTTAATGAAACGCTCTGAATTTATTGAACTTTGTTTAAAAGAATCTCACGAAGCTGAAAAAGCTTTTGCTGAGCTTTATAAACAGCTCGGACTTTCTATCGACTGGTCAAAAACATACTCAACAATTTCTCCAAATGTACGAAAAATATCGCAGCACTCTTTCATTGAACTTTTCAAAAAAGGACTTGCCTACCGTAAAACAGAGCCTGCTCTCTACTGCACAACATGCAGAACATCAGTAGCCCAAGCCGAACTCGATGATTCAGATGTATCAAGCACATTTAATGATATTGAATTTACAACCACGGATGGAGATAAACTAATCATAGCAACAACCAGACCTGAGCTACTCCCCGCTTGCGTCGCAGTTTTCTATCATCCAAGCGATACTCGATACACAAAATTATCAGGCAAAAAAGCGATCGTTCCCGTATTTGGGCAACAGGTTTCAATAATTTCAGACGAAAAAGTTGATCCGGAAAAGGGAACCGGTTTGGTCATGTGTTGCACCTTTGGCGATCAAACGGATATTCTGTGGTACAAAAAACACTCACTACCATTCGTTCAAGTTGTGGGACTTGATGGCCGCTGGACACAAGCCGCTGGAATTCTTGCAGGATTAACGGTTCATGAAGCCAGAAAAAAAATAATAGAGTTACTCAAAGAAACTGGCCAATTATTAAATCAGAAACCAATCACACACAATGTTAATGTTCACGAACGTTGCAAACAGGAAATTGAGTACTTGGCACCATCCCAATGGTTTATAAAAGTTCTTGAACATCGCGATGAATTGCTTGCTCAGGCAGATAAAATCAACTGGTATCCTGATTATATGAAAGTAAGATATGTTGACTGGGTAAAAAATTTAAGCTGGGATTGGTGCATATCGCGCCAACGTTTTTATGGAATTCCATTTCCTGTCTGGCATTGCAAAGATTGTGGTGAAGTGCTACTAGCAGATGAAAAAAATCTTCCGGTTGATCCACAGGAACAAAATTTTCCAGGCGGAAAGTGCACAAAATGCAGCTCAATAAATATTACGCCTGAAACTGATGTTATGGACACATGGAATACATCTGGCCTGACTCCACAAATTAATCTAAACTGGCCGGGAAAATCACCTGAAAATTTAACACTTCCAATGAGTATGCGTCCACAAGCACATGATATTATCAGAACATGGGCATTTTACACTATCGCAAAGGCGTATTTTCATAACAAACAGCTCCCATGGCAAGATATCGTTATCTCTGGACACGTGCTTGCAGGTAAAGAAAAAATTTCTAAATCAAAAGAAAACAGCAAAATGTCACCTGAAGCTCTATTGCAGACTTATCCGGCAGACGTGATAAGATACTGGGCTGCAAATGGTCGACTTGGAATTGATACAGCGTTCAGCGAAAATCAACTAAAAATTGGACAGCGCTTACTGACAAAACTTTGGAATGCTCTTAAATTCTGCTCTGAGCAATTTGGAGACTATAAAAAACCACAAACTGCGCCAAAACTTGACGCAGTCAATCAATGGCTCCTGCACAATTTTACAAAAACAGTTACTGCTTACATAAATACTTATGATAAATACGAATATTACACGGCACTTGAAATTGTTGAGAAATTTTTCTGGCAAACATTTTGCGACAACTATCTTGAATTAGTAAAAGATAGATTTTTTAATCCGGATAAATACAGCCAAGAAGAAATCGATGCAACAAAATTTGTTCTTTATGAAGTTGGATTTGGAATATTACAGCTCTTCAGTCCAATAGTTCCATATATCACAGAAACTCTTTATCAGAAAATTTATAAGCAATCGCAAGGCGAAGTTTCTATCCATTTAATAACACTTGATACAAAACGTTTTGAATATATTTTTGATGAAAGTAATCAAGCGCTTGAAAAAGTTTTAGAGGTCATCGGTGCCGTTCGTAAACTTAAAAGCGAAGCACAACTTTCGTTAAAAACAGAGCTGAAAAATCTTGTAATTAATTCAGAGAATCAAAAGACTCTAAACCAGATAAAATCACAGGAAACACTGATCTGCGGAATAACAAAAGCTTTAAAACTTGAAATACACAATCAAGTGTCCAGTGAAAATAAAGAAGCGGAAAATAAGCTAATAAAAGATGAAACAACTGAGCCAGCAAAATTCACCGGTCAGGTAAGCGTTTTATGATTGTTATAAAAAACAGGCAACGTAAAATTAAAGTTGATATAAAAGACTTGCACGCCAAGACACAAAAAATGCTTGGCGTGTTAAACGACAAAGACGTGAATTACCAAGATTTTGATCTTGGTATAATGCTAACGACAAATAAAACTATTCGTAAATTCAATAAACAGTTTCGGGACAAAGATAAGCCCACTGATATTCTCTCGTTCCCATTTCACGATTACTTAAAACCTGGGCAAAAAATTATAATTAAGTCGCCTGAAGATAAAAATCTGGGCGACTTAATTATTTCGCTCGAATTTGCACAAAAAAACGCAAAAACAACATGGAATCGGCAATTCAACGAACATCTTATTGCCCTTATAGCTCACGGAATAGCACATCTAATCGGCTATGATCATCTTACTGATAAAGATTTTAACTCAATGTTAAAAGTTGAGCACAAACTTTTAAAGTCAGTTGGCATCAAATATTAATGATTAGTACGCTTTTTTGCGTATCAAATCGTTTTGGTATAAACTTAACCCAAGTTCAAAATTAACTTAACCCAAATATATAAATTTCGAGCAAAAATATGAAAAATACTTCAACGCAACTCCCCAATGACATGATTTACGGCGTACACCCAATTATCGAAGTCCTGAAGGCAAAAAAACGTAAAGTTATCTCAATTTATACAACAAAGCCACTTCCAGAAGGATGGGAACGCATAAAAACGTATCTCCCACAACGATCCCCCATGATTCAGTACGTGTCAAAACAAGTTCTCGATAAAATGACCGGAACCGCAGATCATAACAATATCGTTGCCTGGGTATCTCCGTTTAAGTACTCTTCAAAGATGTTTACTCATGATTCAAAGCCTTTCATCCTCATGTTGGATGGAATTCAAGACGTACGAAATCTCGGAGCAATCTTACGCTCGGCATATTGCGCCGGCGTTGATGGTGTGATTTTATGCAAAAAAGGCTCCGCCGCTTTGACGCCTGCATCGTTTAAGGCTTCGGCCGGTTTAGCAGAGCATCTAAGCATTTACGTTGCACCTAGCGCAGCCTACGCTGCCCAAGAAGTAAAAAATGCCGGGTATAATTTGTATATGGCAGTTTTGGATGGAAAAAACGCCACAGAAGTTGAATTCAAAAGACCTCTTTGCCTTATAATTGGCAACGAAGCGGTTGGAATTAGTAAAAATATCCAATCTTTAGGGGAAAAAGTAACCCTTCCACAGCGTACCGCTGATATCTCTTACAATGCTTCTGTGGCCGCTGGAATCCTCATGTTCCTGGCCGCCGCAAAGACCAAAGCTATTTAATAAAATATTTTCTATTAAGATTTTTTATTAAAATATTGCTTTTCGTATATAAAATAAATTAAGATAGAATCAGAAATTGAAATTACCAAAATTAAAAGGTCAAAGGGCAGCCACTGACCGGTATGGCGGTAGCGACTTAGCAGTCAATTGAAAAAGTTATTAACTTGAAAAAGTTGTTAACTTGCGCAATTGTCAGCTTTAATGGTTACTACGCAGCGTACTGAAATACTCAAGCTTTAATTTGTTGGAAAAAGCTCCTCCCTCCATTTTTTTGGTAGGCCCAGCTTTAAACTTGAGCATTCGTTGGTGTCGATGACCGAGGTTGATCGATGTTTTTAACTTACCTTTGCAATGTTATTGTTTTTCTCCGAATTCGTTCGTGAAAAAATTCGTAACACCGCAAAGTTCCGTAACTCTTTCGAGATTTACGGGGTTAGAAACTGACTGCCCTATTAATTTCATCGGTTTTCTATAAATTTCTGTACCTATTTCACCAATATTCGACATATTCGTTGCTACACCCAAAAAAGATGCTTAAAATCTACACATACTTTTGTTTCTTGACAAACAGAATTAACATGTTATCATGAGATAAAGTAAGTATTAAAGAAATCGGTCTTCTTTCTTTAAAGATCTTATCTAGTAAATCCAAATTTATAAGCTTGATTAGTTGTTAAGCTTATCCAGTTACACTTAATAAATTAAAAGGAAATATTTAAACGTGGATAATTTAAAAATAAAATTCGAAGATTTAAATTTATCAAAAGAAGTTTTAAAAGCCATTTCTGATATTGGCTACACAGAAGCTTCACCAATTCAAGCACAAGCAATTCCGTTCATCATGCAAGGTCATGACGTCACAGGACTTGCAATGACGGGAACTGGAAAAACGGCAGCATTTTGCTTGCCTTTGGTAGATAAGATCGACAATAAGAAGAAGAATGTACAGGCTCTAATTGTTTGCCCAACACGCGAACTTGCAATACAGGTATCTGTAGAGCTAAATAAATATTTAAAATATAAACCGGGCATATCAGTCATAGCTGTTTATGGTGGACAACCAATCGACCGTCAACTTTATGCATTACGACGAGGCCCACAAGTAGTCGTCGGAACTCCCGGCAGATTACTTGATCATTTAGACAGACGTTCTATTGATTTAAATGGAATCACAACAGTTATTTTAGACGAAGCTGATGAAATGATGAACATGGGATTCAGAACCGATATCGAAAAGATATTAACAAAGACTCCTAAAACTCGTCAAACAATCACCTTCTCTGCAACAATGCCTAGAGATATTTTGGATCTTGTTAAAAGACACCAAAAAGATCCTAAGCTCGTTCAGGTTTCAAATGAAAAATCAACTGCAACAACTGTTGAACAGTATTACTATGAAATTGAAAATCAAAATAAATTAGAACTTTTAGTAAAACTGCTAAACGAACATAGTCCATACTTAGCGATTGTGTTTTGTAATACAAAACGCAAAGTTGATAATATTGCGATTAAGTTAAGAAAATATGGATTCTCTGTTGAAGGTATTCACGGAGATATCAGTCAACCAAAACGTAACCAAATTATGGACCGTTTCAGAGCAGGTAAAATTCAAATTTTAATAGCAACTGACGTTGCAGCTCGAGGAATTGACGTACCTAATATCGACATTATTTTTAACTATGAAATTCCGGATGATGAAAAGTCATACGTTCATAGAATCGGTAGAACAGGTAGAGCTGGAAAAGTTGGCAAGTCGTTCAGTTTTGTTTCAGAGTATGATTTTTATGCATTCCGTAACATAAGAAATTACACAAAAACAAATGTAACGCTGCAACACTTTACTGCAACTGAGTCGATTCCACAATCTGCTACACCTGATAAAGCCGTATCGTCTGCAACAATGCATAGACCAGAGGCCACTGCAAATCCTTTAATTTTGAAAATTCAAAAAGCATTACAACAGGATTTAAACAAACATATCGACACTGTCGAGTCGCTTGTTTCAGAAGAAAATCCACCGATTAAAGTAGCCGCAGCCCTTGTGAAGCTTCTTTCACAAAGCGCCTCTTCTCCTCGCCCTCAATACTCTGAAAATAGATCAGATGAGAGAAGCGACAGATCAAGGTACAGCTCACCTCAAAGAAGACGTCGCTACTAAAATATAATTTTTAAAGCTAAAAATCAGGTCTTTTAATTGACTCATATATAATTTTCACGCATCAAAAAGACCTGTAAATAAAAAATCTTTGCATTTTCTGCTTCCATTTTGCTATTACTGAATTAGTTAAGAAGTTACAAATTAGAATTTAAATTTTGCGATGGAAGATGAAGGTAGAAAATTCAAAGCATAATAAGATAAGTAGGATCAGCGTTTTGGTGATATTCACCGCAATACTGATCCCTTCATTATTTTCGCTAACAAAAAAATTTATTCTGTCTGCTAAAGAAAAAGCAAGCTCAAACCTTTCTTTTGAAAAAATTGAAATTGAATTCGAAAATATTTATTCTAAAGAAGTCGAATCCGAAATTCGTGAGTTCGCTAAGAATCAAATTCAGAAAGCTACCCTTTTAAGCTTTGACCAAAATGAATTTTATAAAAATCTAAAAAATAATTATAGCATCATAAAACAATTCGAATGCCACATAAATTCCCTTACCATAAATCTTAAAATTGTAGGCGTTAAGCCATACTGTCTAATTAATCACAGTTGGGTTATGTGTGATAAAAAACAACTATTCGCCACAAATCTATTTGATCAATTTAATCTTAACAATCTTAAAAATATTTCATTAAATGATGAATCTTTCAAGAACCCTATGCCAAAAGATTTTTGTAGCCTTATCAAGCAAATTCCACAAGAATATTGGGAATATTTTGATATAAATTTTGAAAAATCTACAGAAATTTACTTGACTCCGAAAAATCAAGCCTTAAACTACTGTTTCGTTACAAATGAAAAAAACATTTTTGACAAACCAAAAATGTCAAAAGCTCAAGAGTTATACAAAAAACTTACACTTGACGAAAATTTTATCAAAAAGATGAAGACTAAGAGAAATCGCAAGCTCGTATTAGATTTAAGGTTCAAAAATCGCATCGTGACAAGTTTTGACAAAACAGGCTTTGACAAAACAAGTTTTGTTGCATCAAAACTTGAGAATAATGGTAGGGAGGGGGGACAATGAAAAAAAAATTATTTGGGAAGCATGTTGCAGCAATCGATATCGGAACAACAAAAATTTGTGTAATAATTGCAACAACTGATGCAAATGGAAACCTAGAAATAGTAGGTATTGGCCAACATCCGTCGCATGGCCTAAAGAAAGGCGTAGTTGTAAATATCGGAATGACCGTTGATTCAATTAAAAAAGCGGTAAAACAGGCCGAAGAAATGGCCGCAACTAAAATTGAATCTGCATGTGTAGGAATATCCGGTGGACATATAAGGTCATTCAATTCAACAGGTGTTGTTGCAATAAAGGGTCGTGAGGTAAAGCAGTCGGATATCGACCGCGTAATTGAAGCCGCAAAAGCAATAGCCATCCCTAAAGATCAAGAAATAATTCACGTTCTTCCTCAATATTTCAGAATCGATGGACAAGATTTTGTTTTGGACTCACTTGGAATGTATGGGGTAAGACTCGAAGCACAAGTACACATAATTACAGGATCAGTCGCCTCAGCACAAAACATAATTAAATCATGTGAACTCTCCGGAATTCAAGTTTCAGATATAGTTTTGGAACAACTTGCATCCGCCAATGCAGTTCTTACACCATATGAGAAAGAACTTGGCGCTGGAATTCTTGATATTGGCGGTGGAACTTCTGACTTTGCTATCTACAAAGATGGCAGAATAAGACATTCAAAAGTTATCCCAATCGCAGGTACGCTTTTTACAAGCGACTTGGCAATAGGACTTGGAATTCCAACAGAAAAAGCTGAAGAAATTAAAAAAATGTATGGCTCCATATCACCCGAAAAACTCGCAACTCTTGAAAATAATTATATGGAAATAGATTTGGGATTCGAAGGTGGCCTAAAAACTATTCAATTAAGCGATGCAGGGAATATTCTAAAATTCCGCGCAGAAGAAGTTATGGATATGCTCATAGAAGAACTACTTGAATACAGAGTAAAAACATTAATGCCTGCAGGATTGGTTTTAACAGGTGGCGGTGGGCTGCTTGACGGCCTAAGAGAGTTGGCACAAGAAAGACTTGATATGCCCGTGAGAGTGGGCTCGCCACAAAGTAACGAGCGGTACATTCTTCCGGATGCATTAAAAAGTCCCGCTTACTCAACTGCCTACGGCCTTATGTTGTATGCAATCGGACAGTGTGGCGAGAAGGAGTTTTTCTCCGCGAATAAAATGGCATTTGGACAAGTTTTTAAAAAAATGAAAACATGGATTTATGATTTTTTTTAGACCTAGCTTTACCGGGTCTAGTTTCACTAGAATACTAGTTTCATTAGGATAGGAGTTAAGGATGATTGAGCTTAGCATAATGGAAGACGAAAATCGTTACAAATTTGGTGCCAGCATAAAAGTCATTGGCGTGGGTGGCGCGGGAAGTAATGCCGTGAATAGCATGGTCAGCAGTCAAGAATTTCAAGCTGTTGAATTCATGGTTGCTAACACAGATCAACAGGCATTAGAACAATCTCCTACTCCATGCAAAATTCAGCTCGGAGCCAAAATAACAAAAGGCTTGGGTGCCGGGTCAAATCCCGATTTGGGACGAAGAGCAGCAGAAGAAGATTTAGAAACGGTATCCGAAAAAATAAGAGATACTGAAATTCTTTTTCTTACGGCAGGACTCGGAGGGGGAACAGGAACAGGCGCTCTACCTGTTATTGCAAGTGCCGCTAAAGAACTTGGAATTTTAACAGTTGTTGTAGTCACAAAACCATTCTTATTTGAAGGTAAGCGTAGATTAAAATACGCCGAAGAAACAATTGAACAACTACGTGCATCTGTAGATACTTTAATTGTAGTTCCAAACCAACGACTTCTTGAAATTTCAGACCCAAAAATTTCGATGCTTGACGCATTTGCCAAATCAAATGAAATTTTAAAACAGGCGATAAAGGGAATCTCAGACATAATCACAAAACCCGGCCACATAAACGTCGACTTTGCGGACGTACGTGCAATTATGAAAGAAGCAGGCATGGCCGTTATGGGTACAGGATCTGCAAGCGGCCCTAA
>JBAZAX010000015.1:0-25807 GCA_041671765.1 Candidatus Babeliales bacterium
TTGGGGCAGTAAAAATTTAGGATAAGAAAGTTTCATTATGAATTCTATTAATTATTTAAAATCCATTGTTGATTGTCATACCCATTCTTCTTTTTCTATTGATAGCCAAATGCCCGCCAAAGACGGTGTTTTGAGTGCAATAAATTCGGGGTTGGGTGGCCTAACTTTCACCGATCACCTTGATCTTGATTATCCAAAAGCAGAAAATGGAGAGTCTAAGTATGAATATACATTTGATTTTGCTGCACGTTCAAAATTTTTAGATAACATACGAAATGAGTTTGGAACGGGTGCCAAAATTTTGAAAGGGCTTGAGCTTGGTTTTCAGCCGCAAATTGTTAAACAGGCAAGTGAAATTGTCAAAAGTTACGATTTTGATTTTGTGATTCTTTCTGTTCACGTTGTAGATAAAATTGATCTGTGCCACAAAGCCTTTCATGAAGGGCAACCAAAAAAACAAGTGTTTACCAGATATTTGCAAGCCATTTACGAATCAGTAGATAAGTTTGATGATTTTGATGTTGTCGGTCACATTGGATATATTTGTAGGTATGTGTCTTATCCGGACAAGTCGTTAAAATATGCTGATTACAGCGAGCTTTTAGACATGATTTTTAAAAAAGTTATTCAGAAGGGTAAGGGGATCGAAGTTAACACTGCCGGTTATTTTTATAAACTTGGTTTTACTCATCCTGACTTTGATTCTATTGCCAGATACAAAGAACTTGGCGGAGAGATAATCACAATTGGTTCGGATGCTCATGATGCGAGCAGGGTGGGCGAAAATTTTGGACCTGTTATAAAGCGACTTTCAGAAATTGGTTTTAAGTATGTAACTTATTTTGAAAACCGCAAACCGGTGTTCGTTAAAATTTAGGCTTTTAAATTTACTTTTCACGTAGCTCAAAAGTTCCAAAATAGGTTTGGCGACCCTTCTCTTTGCTTATATCATCCCATCTGTTTTGATAATAATTTGTCCAAAAATCGGGGTCTTCGACTTCGGTGAAATTTGGGTTTTCTTTGAATGTTTTGTGCATCTCGATCCACAGCGCTTCAACATCAGTTGAAACATATATTCTGCCGCCGATTTTGAGCTTTTGTTGTGCGGTAATTAGTAGATCAGGATTCACAAGCCTACGTTTAAGATGCCTGCGTTTGAGCCAAGGGTCCGGATGGAAAATATAAATGTTGTCTAAGCTGCGATTTTCAAACATCTCTGCCAAGCAGACACTGCCATTCCCAAATGCCAGATGTATGTTTTTGATATTGTCAGCAGCGACTCTTTCTTGCATTACTTCAACCGTTTTCTTGCGTACATCAATTCCAACTACTAGTCTATCCGTGTGCGTTTTTGCAAGATTGCGGATGAATACGCTTTGTCCAAAGCCTATTTCAAAATCAATTTTCCCATTGAATTCTGTTAATTCCGGGCGAATTTTTGCTACATCAAGCTTTTCAAAATGTTGTGTACATGAAAGAGGGTTAGAGTGTGTTCTTATTCTCATGGTTATTTATTATTCTTTTTATAAATGTTACAGCTTTGACAATAAAATTTGTAAAATGATCCAAAGTATACCAAAATTTTTTACATATCTCATTAGAGTTTTAGTTCATAACAGCTAATAATTTTGGATTACCAATTATTTAAAATAGTCTACAAAATAGAGCCTCAGCTTAAAAACTGAGGCTCTATTTTGTAAATTTAATAACTATTTAATACAGCGTTAAAAGTTTTTCATTAATTGGTCTGCATAATTCAAAAGCGCCGGCAGAGCTTTTTTCAGGCTGGGCATCTTCTATTCC
Source organism: Candidatus Babeliales bacterium (assembly GCA_041671765.1). Lineage (GTDB taxonomy): Bacteria > Babelota > Babeliae > Babelales > RVW-14 > JBAZAX01. Next base: position 1,804 of record JBAZAX010000015.1, read on the forward strand.
ATCGTTCATAGCTTCTTCATCGTCTTCTGAACCATTTGTCCATCGAAGTACGTCATCTATGATTTCTGTTTGATCAACTGATTCTGCGCCAAGCATCTCAAGCATCTCGACTATTTCGATTGCATGCGCCTCTCCGCAAAGCACCAGAATTTTCTTTGGTTTATCGTGTGGCATGTTTACGCAATTCACTATCTGTTGAATGCTTTCAAGGTCGACCATTTGAGCCGTGCTTGGAAATGAGTCAAAGTTAAGTGTTATGAATAATATATATCTTTTTTGCAGAAACGAAGCGATCTCTTTTTGTCTTAGGCGTGTTTGAGGGAGAGCAAGTTGTTCCAGAAGATACTGAGTTTGATGATTTATACTGTCAATTAATATATTGGGAATTGATTCCGGCACTATGTTTTGAATGACAGAATTTTCGTTTTGATTGAAAAAATCGTCTCTAAGTCTGGCTTTAAGTTCATCATAGGATACGCTTTTCAGTAGTTCGAGGTCGTGCAAATAGGCAAAAGCTTTCAAGACATGTAATGTTTCCTTTTGGTGATCGGCGTATTCCGAATCGAGCTTTTTAGCTAATTCAACATTATTTGAAAAAGTGCATTTTAAATTTTTTATAAATTGGTTTATACGGTTTTGTTCGCCCTGAAGATTACCTAGAGGAATTTGGGGAAGTTTTTTTAAATCTTTTGTGATAGCATCAGAAATTAACATGATGTTTGGTAATGTTTTTTGTTCATTCCATTGTTGGATGTCAGCCCTAAAGAATTCACCGTATGTAGATGCGCATAAAAATACAACAACAGAAGCATTCCTATGATCAACGGACAATGGTTTTACAAGTGTGCTATCAGCTGCTTGAGATGCTATAAAATTTGCATAAGCATCATAAAAAAGATTGAGAACGCTAAGTTTGGTGCTGTGATTTGGCATTGTGGATTCAAGAGTAGATTGAAGCATGCTTAGACATTGCGCTTTAGCCGCATAATTTTTCGTATTTAAGAAAGATACAAGATTTTGTATCCATGAGTTGTGCATAACTTGTGGAGACATATCAAGAGTATCGTCAGGTAAGTTGTCCCAATATTTTGTGATATCATTTTTTTCAACCAAAATAAGGTCGGCAGGTTTGTGTTCATCTATTGCTGATAATAAAAGTGCTCCGGCTTGCCAGATTTCTTGAGAGTCATCAACGTGGTGCTGATCTTTGGCCAAGATAATGATATCTTTACCCAAGCGCATTGTTTCCAGATCGATGACAGTTGCCTGTATTAATGAAAAATTTATTAAACAGAATGCAAGTGCATTAATATAAAGCATTGTTTTTATATTAAACAATTTTTTGAGAAGCATCGCGTTATTCCTTATGTTTTTGATTTAATCTGAAATTACCTCCACGTTATCAGTATGACATTATGGATAAATAACTCAAAGGCCCATTGAAAGGCCCATTAATTAGTGCAAATTTAGTGAAATTATGGTCGTTTTTACAAGATTTGTGCATCTTTTTATTCTGAAATGATGTTCGTAGGCCTGCCCACCCGTTTATCGGTTTCTACCATTCGCCATGAAACAAAAAAGCCGGAGGACTTTTACATCCTCCGGCCAAAACTTAGCAATTAAATAAACTAAAGAATTTTCAATGCAACGTTATTTTCAGTGCTGTTAGTTTTGTATTCAAGGTTGTCAGCTTGCCTTTTAGTTGAGTTAAATTAGTTTTTAGTGTTTTAAGTTGTTGATTGAGAGGTCTTGCGGGCATTGGTGGAGGAGTACCATATACAGGTTTTGGGTGTGTATCTGGGGCGCCAGGTTCTGGTGTTTTGTAGGCTTTTATTGCGTCAAAGATTTGTTCTTGTGTGGGCTTTCCTGAAAGTTGTAGCTCTGTAAGTAAACTAGACATTTTTTGAACATGACTTAGTTCAGCGTTTTGCATAACCGATAGTTTACTAATGTTGGTTATGTTTAAAAATTTAGTTTGTAATTTTTGAATTTGCTCTGAAGGTGTTTTTGTACCACCTATTTTTATTGTTTTTTTAATTCCAAGTTTTGTTTTTAGCGAGTCAGAAATATCACTATCTTTGAATAAAGCTTGAATAATTGGTTTAATATCCTCTTTGTTTGCATCGGTAATTTTATTTTTCAAAAATGCTTCTGTCATGATGTCTTTTAATCTGTTAATCATATCTTGTGGAAGTTGTTTTTCTAGATCAGTTCTACTTTGTGAAAGTTTTAAATTTGTCCAAAAATCTAACACAGTATTTATATCATTTACTGCGGCGATTATTTTGTTTAGTTCGGTTTTTATGGTTGCAAATTGTTTTTCTAAATTAGTACTTCCTGGGAAGAAGGCAGAATAATAATCAAAATTGCTAGTGCCTGCATTTTTATTAAATTGCGTATTTAATTCTTTTTTATCGAATTCATAGATTTTAAATTGGATTACATAGAAAATGGCCTTATTTTTTGATTCATAAGGCTTTTTATTTTGAAAACCGGTGTATCTTAACCACGATTTGGTAATAATATCTTTCTTTTCTTCAGTCGTTAAGTTAGGTTGAATAGCATCTGGAATTTTAAATGCAGCAACAAAATCATCAATATTATCAGGGTATAGAGTTTTTAGTTGAGTTGCATTTTGATTTATTGATTTACCAATTTCATTATACCTACGTTTTTCTGCCTCTTGCGCCAATTCCTCTTGTTCTAATTCTTTTATTCGATTTTCTAGCGCAGCTTTTACTGCAGATATACTGGCTTTTGCGAAAGATGCTTTTCCCAGGGAAATTGGATCTGTTTGAGTTTCTAAATTTTTTATTACGTCTAAATCAAGGATATTTTGAATTTGTGTAGTATCAGATATATCTCTTACAATGAGAGGTGAGTTTAAATAACTGATAAGTCGTTGTAAGATAATCCCCTCTCCAGAAGCCATTTGCTGCCCGCCATGAGTTGAAGGCTTTTTAGGTTTAACTTGTTGATCAGGGGATTCCTCTATTTTTTCTTTAACTTTTTGCTCAAATGCATCTCTTGTTTCCGTCCCAATACCAAAGCCATTAGAATCCAAAAATTGGCGTATATTTTCAAAATTGTCATCAGCGCTCAATAACGCAAAAAAACTTTTAGCTTTAGTTACATTTTGTAATTCCGTAATTACTTTTTGTTTTTCGTTTTTAAGATCGTCGTTTTTTGCAATTTTTATTAATATTGATCTTTTTAAAATTCCGCCTTTCCCTGGCATTGGCGGCAGACCACCTTTCCCTGGCATTGGTGGTGGGGGAGGAGGAGGTGGTGTTCCCTGCGCATTCAAATTTTGAAGATTATTTATTTTAAGTAAGTTTTGTATCGCACCAAAACTTGATATTAAAAAAAGTGTGAGTGTGATTGGTTTCAGCAATTTTTTATTCATCCAACATTCCTTCTATTTTCTTGGTAAGTTTGTTTTTAGCTGTCCCAACTTCTGTGATAACTGTGATAATTTTGTCTTTAACTTTTCAAGATTTTGTTTTAATAGTCCAAATTTTTGTTTTAATGCCGTGGGGGCTGGAGATTCATGAGGTTTTGGTTGTGTTCCGGTGCCGGTTTTTTGTGGAGTTTTTTGTTTAGCAGTTTCCAAAACGCTTTTTATTGTGGCTATAAATTTCTTATAATTGTTGTCTAAAACATTGAATAGAATGGTATAAATTATTTGTAGATTCGCAGAGGCTACTATATTTTCTTCTATCATTTTTTTTAATAAATCGCCTAAAAATAAATCGCCTAAAATTGGGTATTTTTTAGGATCTTTTAGTTCGTCGGCATAACCCTTTATTTCAGAAATGTTAGTGTCAACTGACTGTTTTAAAGTATATGCTTGAGCTTTTGTAAGTTGTGTGCCGGACAATCGAACGTTTTCGACGGATATATTTCTTTTCTGGAATATTTTATTAAAAATATTCCATGTGTTTACGTATTGATTACAAAGATTAAAATCTTTTTGTTGTTGCGAATCTTTATCAAAACATTTTTTATTTTTTATTTTTATTAATAGATCGCTTAATTTTTCAAGATATTCATCGTTCTTTTGATCCAGTTGTTTACAAAAACTTTGTATGAATTTTAGTATCAAGCTGCTTGAGTTTGTGTCGAAATTTAACCCTTTATATTTATCTTCTTTTATAAAATCCAAATCTGCGATTTGTATGGTTTCGGGTGAGATTTTTTGGATTTTGGCTATTTCCGAATCCCAATCTTGTTTTATTTTTGCTTTAGCTGCTTCTTCACCCTGCTTTTTTTCTGCAGCTGCAGAAAGTTTTTTTTCTTGCGCTGCTTTTGCCTCAGCTGCGGCTGCTTCTGCTGCGTCTTGTGCTTTTTTATCTTGCTCAAATTTAGTTTTTTGTGTTCTAGTTTCTTTTGCCTTGATTATAATATCCAATTTTGGATTTGTTTGGCGTTCAGCGGGTGTGTAATTTAAATTTAAAAAAGCCTGTTCTATATGTTTAAACTTTTGATTTTCTACTTTATCTATTGCTGTTTGAATTGTTGTCGCATCGACTGGTTCAATAAGTCTATTGGATAAAGATATAATTTTGGTTTTAAATTCGGGTATGCTTTCTTGTGTGGCTTTGGGTATTTTTTTATCATATAGTTTTACGTTGAAAATGCCTTGCCCAACTTTTGCTGATTCGACTAAGCTACAAATTCTATCAATGCATTCTTGAGATTCTAATTTTAAGGACTTGAGAATTTTAGAGATAAATTGTTTTATGTTTTCTAAATTTGGGAATAGTTTGTTAAGAATTTCAGTTAATATGCCAATTTTACTTTCCAACGTTTTGTCTGTTTTGTAGAGATCCTCAATTAAATTGCCAAGATCAGTATATTGGTTTGACTCATTTATTTTTGACTCAAGTTCCTTTTTAAGTGTGTCGAGCTGTTCTTGCGTAAGTTTATCATCTTTAATAGCTTGGAAGGTTGGAATTTCTCCTTCCGATGTTGATATTTTAGCTTCTGCCAAATTTATTAAATCTGATAAAGTTTCAACCTTTTTTTGATGTTCGAGTTGTTTTTCTTCGAGTGCTTGTTTTTGTTGTTGGTATATTTTTCCTGATTGTGTTGGTTTACGTTTTTTTTGATGAGCTCGCTGTTTTGTTTTATGTTCTAAAGTTGGTGATTTTTTCTCTTCTTCTTTTGCTTCGTCGGCTTTCTTCTTTGCCTCTGCTTCTTCTTTGATTTTGGCTTCCTCTTTTTCAAGGGCCTCTTTTTCTCGTTGTTGCTTTAATACTTCGGCATCTTCTTTGGCTTTACGCTCTTCTTCTTTGATTCTGGCTTCTTCTTTAGCTTCGTCATCTTTCTTTTGTTGTTCTAATGCTTTCTTCTTGGCTTCAGCTTTAGCTTCAGCAAGCTTTTTTCTTGCGGCATGATCGCGATATAGCTTTTGAATTTTTGTTGCTGCAGCTTCATATTGTTCTTTTTTTATGCGTTCTTCTGCGTCTTTCTTCTTGGCTTCATCAGCTTCTTCTTTTGCTTTACGTTCTGCTTCTTTATCTTCGGCATCTTTCTTTTGCTGTTCGTCGTCATCTTTCTTTTTCCGCTCTTCCTCGGCTTTCTTCTTGAGGTCATCTCGTATTTTGTCGGCTTCTCCAGATGTTATTTTATTTTCTAAAGAACTAATAAATCCCGAGATAAGCTCTGCAGTAGATCCTTCCTCAACTTTAGGCTCGGATTTTTCTTCTGATAATTTTAATTTGTCTGATATTTCTCCGGACCATGCTTGCTCTATTTTGGCATAAAGTAAAAATAATTTTTTTAGGACTTCAGTATCTTCGATATTTGCTCTGAAATCATTTAATTTTCGAAGATCATCTCTAATAAAATCAAAAAAAAGATCATATTTCTTGTTTCCAAAAATTTGTTCCCATTTTTCTTCTGCAGATTTGATTTGTTTTGTAAAGTCATCTATTTTTTTTTCTTTTTCTTCTCTTTTCAAACCATCTTGCCACTCATTGTAAACTGCTGCCGGATTTGATGTGAAATAATCACCTTCGGTCTTAGAGGTTGTTGCATATTGATTCAAAAAATTAATCCATTCTGAAAATTTTAATTTAATATCTTTTAAAGAACCCTTATTGTCTTCAGGGTCTCTGCTCTCTTTTTTAGGTGATCCCGGATCTATAGTCCCTATAATTTCAGGATCATTTTTAAACTGGAAATCTTTAAAAATTTCAAGAAAGCCTTTCATCTGCTCTTTTTTAATCTTTGTTCCGTAATTAAGCAATCCTTGGCTTCTTTTTAATAACTCCAAAACATTACCAATTAACTTTTCATGATTGGCTTGTAATTGATCAACTGTTTTTCCAGTTAAAATTTCTAAAACATTATCTTTGGTCACGGTTTCTTTTGTTATACCAGAAAAAAGATTTGCGGAGGTCATTGAATACAAAAAATCTGCATTCCACATCAGTAATAAAAAACATAAACTTAAATACTTTATTCCCATTTTTCTCCTTTTTAAAAAAAATTAAACTTAAATATTCTTTAATTAATTGAGTTATGAAAAGTAAAGATATATATAAATTGTGAATAATATATTTAATCTACCTGTTTTTTTTCCATCTAAAGAAAAGAGCGGTTATAGGATTACAGCTTAAAACTCGTAAAATAACGAGAGGAATTGATTTATAGAATGGCTTTGTTGCTATCATATGTTTGGCATAATCAGAACATGAAACCGGATAAATGCAGGCTCCGCCGATAAGACCAAAAACAGGGCGAATGACGTCAAACGTTGCAATGAATAAACGTTGCCAAAGTTTGAGTGGTTGTGCAAAATTTTTACCACAGGTGCTGCATGGGCAGGCGCCAGTGAAGATAGGTTTTGGTGTCGCAGACTTGCCGTTATTTTGGATTTTGTTAACTCGCGGCGGAATATTTTTGAGGAGAAATTCTTGAAGATGATCAAAATCATGGATCATTGCGTTCTTGTACGCAATCAGTACTGAGTTTGTTGGATGAAGATAAAGTTTATTTGTATAAAAGATGTCTTTTACTCGGCGGCGAAAGAGGTTGCGTTGATGAGCCTTACCGCTAGCTCCTGGTGTTATAATCAGTAACTTACCAAATTTATTATTGGAAGTATGTTCTGACAACAACTTGTCAGCTTCGTGAATCGAATCAAAAGAATCAAGCGGAGCTTGTAATAACTTCAAACCCCGCCAAGAATATTTTATTGTTGCATTTTTAAATAAACAAGAAACTTCTTTTTGAGAAAATCTGAAAAGATCTTTAAAATTTATCATGCAATATTTGCGATTAAACGGCTAGTTTTTTTCTGCCTTTTGCACGGCGACGACGGATGATTTTCTGTCCATCCTTAGTTGCCATTCTCTTTAAAAAGCCGTGTTTACGCTTTCTTTTTCTTTTGCTTGGTCTATATGTTAGTGACATGTTTTACTCCTGAAAAAATTTTCGAAACTATTATCTAATGCACAGTTTAATGCATAAAAGGCTTTATTGCAAGGCGTGGAGTTAATTTTTTTTGTAGGCGTAATGAGGGGGAGGGATGTTATTTATCCATGGATCCCAGCCGTCGCCAAGGCTATGGCGGGCAGGCCTGAAACGAGTTCCAGCCGTCGCTCTATCGAGCTATGGCCGACACGTGGCGGGCAGGTAGGATGAGCGGGTTGCTGTAACGAATCATCAGGGTGAGATGGGGCTCAAAAGCTTTGTTTGTTATTTTGTCAAATTGTAAATCACGTAATTTAAGGTTTTTTCGCGTAGTGCGGTGTGTACGATAATGCTTTGATTTAAAGGCGAATGTAAATCTTCAATTTTTTCAAGTGTTGGTCTGAAGTATGCAAACTCGTTCATTCGTTTGTTATTGAGAAGATTGAGATAGTCCTGCATGTCGATTAAGTCTACTTTTATGTTCTCTTTGTATGCTATTTGATCGATTATGGTCTCTTCTTTTAGATTTTTTTCGGCCAGTAATTCAATGCATTTGAGGAAATCTTTCTGGGCTTTATAGACGTGATAGTCGGGTTGTGACATTAAATTTAAAAGAATATCTTCTTGTCTGCGTAGGACAAGATGTTTGGGAATTTCAAATCTATGTTTGCTTAAAAGTAGGTTAAATACCTCTTCAATGATGGTCTTGCGTTGTGATACATCATTGCGATACGAAAAAACTTCCATGATTTTGTTATGCAGATCAGTTTTATTTTTAAGTTTGAATGTGTGTTTAAATAATTCCAGTGATAACGTTTTCCCTTTGACTACTGATTTAATTATTATTAAAAAAATAGGGTCGGCACCGTTAGTTGTATCCGATGGGTCTTCAAAATTTAATTCATTTGTAATGAATGTATCACCCTGTTTTCTTCCAATAAAAGTGGATTTAAATTTATTCGAGAGCTCACTTTTTTGCATTTTTATCCAAAAATCGCTAGTCAATTGTTGAAATATTGGCTTTTGATTTTCGTCAAGCAATGTTGCACTGAAGTGCACCCAGTCACATTCTTCTACCGTGCCTGTTTGCGCTTGTGTGGTTGTGTGGGGTTGTGTTTCTAAAAAAAATTTTACCTGTTTATCAAGATCTTTGTAGCGTTTACGTTTTGGAGATTTGAATGCAAAATTTTTCCATTCTTTTAAGTCGACGGGTTCTGTTAGGGACAAATCAAAAAAAAATGAAATATCATTTTCGTTTGATGTTTTTATATTCATCAGTCGCGGATAATTGGAATAAGGAATTTTTTGGACCATTAATTCGTTAATCAAATTGTCGACTACAATATGACTGAACAGGTATGACTTTAACTTTTGTTTAATTTCCTGATTATAAGTTTCTTCCAAATAGTCGAGCGGTACATCTTTTTGTAAAAATCCATCAAGATGTCGACATTTGAAAAGCTTGATAATTTCGGTATACACGGCATGTGTAACAAGATTGCTGATTTCGATTTGTGCTTTTGCCAAATGAGATGAGTTCTGTGTAATTTGGACATTAACTAATTTTACAGTCTCTGCCCCTTGGCATGATTGTACCTCCGACTGCGTATCTACACTATTTTTTATTATAAGCATGTCAAAGTCCTTTCCCTTTTTTTAAGCTTTTGAGATTCTCAATTTTGCATTCAGTATAAAAACTAATGTGGACATTTAGTCAAGAAGATTGATTTTGGGAATATTTTATTTGTTTAAAATGATGAAAGGGGATGAGCGGATATTATCGAAGGCTGGCTTGCCGGACGAAGCTCCTTAGGAGCGAAGACTGGTGCAAGAGGGGGGACTCGAACCCCCATCCTCTTTCGAGGGCTGGCTCCTAAGGCCAGTGCGTCTACCAATTCCGCCACTCTTGCAAGAAGATGGAGTTTAAATCAAAGTGGTGGGTCGCCAGGGACTCGAACCCTGAACCTGCAGATTAAGAGTCTGTTGCTCTACCAATTGAGCTAGCAACCCATACATATAATATCAATGAATATCAAGATTTGTAGTTCAACTATTTATGTTTGAACTATTACATTCTAACAAAACATAAAATAAATAAAAGAGCGATTTTAGTAATTTTACAAATTTTGTTACATTCTATCTCAAATTTCTTGTAAAATGAGGAACGGATTTATTCTAATAAACATATTAAGAAACAAAAATAAACAAAACCCGGAAAATCAAAGGGGCAATATTGGAAGCTCAATTTGAATTGCTAAGTTTGCAGGAATCTCATGACGATAAGCAGTACTCGTTTGAACCAAAATGTTTTGACGAATATTTGGGACAGGGATTAATTAAAGAAAAGCTCAAAGTTTATGTGACTGCCTGTAAAATGCGTGGTGAGCCGCTTGACCATCTGCTGTTTTTTGGTCCTCCGGGATTGGGAAAAACTACGCTTGCAAAGGTTATGGCCAAAGAATTAGATGTACCAATAAAAATTACGAGTGCTCCAGTGCTTGAGCGTGGTGGCGATTTGGTTGCTATTCTTTCAAGCATTGCGCCCCGCGAAATTTTGTTTATTGATGAAATTCATCGTTTGCCCAAAAATGTTGAAGAAATTTTATATAGCGCAATGGAAAATTTTTGTGTTGACGTAATTATTGGCCAAGGAGCCGGAGCAAAATCAATCAGGTTACCTTTAAACCCATTCACACTGATAGGTGCTACAACAAAAACTGCATTAATTTCTGGGCCGTTGCAGACTCGTTTTGGAATTGTAGAAAGGCTTGATTTTTATACCCCTGATGAGCTCTGCCAGATTGTTATGCAAAATGCAGATTTTATGAAAATGTCAATTACTCCAGAGGCTGCGCAAAATATAGGAATGCGTGCTCGAGGTACACCACGAATTGTTAAGCGAATTTTACGACGGGTGCGAGATTTTGCTCAAGTTAATAACAAAAATTTTATGGATTTGGAAGTTGTGGAGCAAGCGTTGCGTTTTTTGGATATTGATGCAGAAGGTCTAAATAAGCTTGATCGTGAAATTTTAGCGCTTATTTTAAAAGATTTTGACGGTGGTCCGGTTGGGCTTGATACTCTGGCTGCCATGACAGGCGAGGATAAAGAAACTTTAGAGGATGTCTGCGAACCATTTTTGCTCAGAATTGGGTTATTGCAGAAAACGCCACGTGGACGTCAGATTTCTCCCAAGAAAATTCCATTTTTACGCAAAAAGCTTTTTGGCGAGATTGTTCCAGAGCAGGAGAGTCTATTCTAGACGAGGCTATTTTAGACGGGGCTATTCCAGCCTTTAAGAATATTTTTTTCTCTGTTTGAACTCTTTATTTTGATTGATATACTCTTTGAGAATATACTTTTGGATGGGAATAGTTTTTAAACTGATTTTGTTGCAAAATTTTATGGGAGACTCTTATGTCAGGTCATTCGAAATGGTCTACGATAAAGCATAAAAAGGCAGCACTCGATGCAAAAAGAGGGAAAGTTTTTACAAAAATTATTCGTGAAATAACTGTGGCTGCTCGCGAAGGTGGTGGCGATTTGCTTGGTAATGCAAAATTACGTTTGATTGTTGATAAAGCAAAATCAGTCAATATGCCACAGGATAATATTAATCGTGCAATTAAAAAAGGTACCGGTGAGTTGGCCGGAGGTGAAACATACGAAGCTGCAACTTATGAAGGGTATGGGCCACATGGAACAGCTCTGATGGTTGAAGTTTTGAGCGATAATAAGAATAGAACCGTATCTTCTCTTCGCCATCTTTTTACAAAGGTTGGTGGTGCGCTGGCTGAAAATGGTGCCGTTTCTTGGATGTTTGAACATAAAGGTGTGGTAAGGGCAGCAGGAAATTTAAGCGAAGATGATGTTATTGAAAAATTACTTGATTACGACGTTGATGATGTCGAACTTAATGATGGAGTTTTTTCAATAATGTGTAAAAAACAAAATCTTGATGCGATTAGAAAAGCAGTTGAAGGTATTGGGCTAAAGGTTGAATCTGCCGCTCTTGAGTGGGTGCCAAAAACGCCTGTGGCAGTAGATGGATCTCACGAAGAGGCCGTTATTAAATTCTTGGAAGAAATTGAAGATCTTGACGATGTTCAAAACGTTTATGCAAATTTGGGTTCTGATTAAAGGAGATATCCGTGCTGCTTAGTATGACTGGTTATTCCAATGGTACCGTTGTTTTACATACAAAGGGCGGTGAGTTTTCTGTTGAACTTGAATTGAAAACGATTAATACAAGATATTTTGAAGCATTATGTAAACTTCCAGCGTCATTTAGCTTTTTAGAATTAAAAATTGTTAATTCATTACAAGAAAAACTTATCAGAGGCCGAACGTACCTGACCGTAAGATTTACAGAAGGCAATGAAGTTTTTGATTCAATTACGCCATCACTCAAAGTCATTGAAGGATATGTTAAGGCATCCGAGCTGATTAAAGAAAAATTTGGTGTGGATGGAAAACTTGAATTATCTGAATTAATGCGATTTCCAAATGTCTTTGTTCAGCAAAAAAGCGAATTAAGTGATGCAGAGCAGAAAGAGTTTTTTGATGGGCTCACACATTTGATTGAAAAATTATTAAAAACTCGGGCTGAGGAAGGGCTAAGGTTACAAGCAGACCTTGAAGGGCGATTTGATTTATGTGCCAAAAGAATGGCGGAAATTGAAAAGAATTTTGATATTGCGATTGTTGAACATAAGAAATTGGTTGATGCACAGCTTAAATTAACACAAGATGGCGATGAGTTTGCCAAAAAGCAGGCAGAAGATTTGCTTATGGCTCTTAATAAAATGGATATACATGAAGAGCTTACACGTTTTAACAGTCATTTAAAAAGTGTGAAAAATGTTTTTGCAGATAAGACTGTATTAGAAAAAGGCAAACGTCTGGATTTTATTATGCAAGAGCTTTTGCGTGAAATTAATACTTTGATGGCTAAGTGTCCGACATTTGAAGTAAGTACACTTTCTGTTGATGTAAAAGTTGAGCTAGAAAAAGCTCGAGAGCAAGTTCAAAATATCGTTTAATACATTTGTCTTAACAGAGTAGTATTATGCAGCAGATTATTTCGGTTGATAGGTTACAGTCAGCACAGAGTGTCCTTTTTATTTTTGATTTAGCTTTTAAAGATTTTTTATCGATACAAAGTTATCTTTTTGAGTTTTCAAAAAGATATCCATCTATTAAAATTGATTTGTGGGTCAATGCAAATTGTGAATGTTTTTTTGGCCATAGGCAGTCATTTAAAGAAAAATTGTTTATCGAATTTTTACAGGAATGTAGTTTTATAAATAAATTTTATTTTAATACTTGTTATGCAAAAAATTTCAAAAATATTTGCGCCCAAGCACGAGATCTGAATTATTCGATTATTGTGATTCTTTCAGAACAGAACCATTGTCGTAATATTAGGCTTGCAAAAAAAATAAATAAAAATGGGTTTTTAGTTAGTACTACATCAAAAACTAAATGGTATAATTTTGCCAAGCGTCATGTTTATAAAATGTTAGGTGCGAAGTTAGATTTGGATTGTGGGGTGCAACCATCTTTTTATAATGACATATTTCAGCAGCTTTTTAGTGAACAGTTTGTAGAAAACCATAGACCTGCTTTGTTTATCCCTCGTAAGTGGGTAGTTTACGCAAAACTTAGATTTATGAAATGGGGAATTGATAAAAAAGGTCAACGTTTTGGGAAGGTCTTTTTTATCAATGCTTTTGATGATAATGAAAAATATTCCTGTTCGCTTAAAAAAATTTTAGGCTTAGTTATGAATTTAAAGCGTCACGATGAGTGGGGGGATATTAATTTTGTTTTGCATGTTCCACCATCAAAATTGCGATCGGTCAGAAAATTTTTTGCGAAACATTCTGTTAATAACATGTATCTTTTTTCAGCTGATAATAATTTTTATCAAGTGCCATCAATACTTTCCTTATGCGATGGTGTATTTTCCGTTGATGGAATTTGTTCCGAATTATCGGCTTTATTACAGATTAATAATCTGGACGTTATGAATCAATGAAGTTAACTAGATTCACACAAGGCCAAAGTATGTGTAGTGTAATTTACTTTGTAAAAATGGTCGGAAATGTTAGATATTGATTCTGGCGAACAGATCCACTAGTCGATCAATATCAGTGCCTGGATATAATATGATTAATTCGTTAAGTTTCGCTTGAAGCTTAGATTGTATAATGCGTAAAAGATCCCTTTCATCCTCTGAAGTTTGAGGATATTTGGATTTGCGTTCAATCATTTCAATGATTTGTTTACAAGCATTAGTAAGGCATCCTTTTTTTTGATCAAATTCTTCTTGTGTTGGATTATCTAATAGCTTTTGAATAAGTATATAACAGTACAGCTCTTCAGCTCTTGGGAGAGTTCTCAATGCAGCGCCATGTTTTACTGCGTATCCGGTTTTTGGTTGAGCATATCTCATTGAATGTATAGTTGGCTTTTGAAATATAAAAATAACAAATAATCCGAGTAAAACTCTTAAAATTTTCATGATAACCTCCGAAAAAATGTGATATTATTAATTATACAATTGTAATTATATTTGTAATTATACTACATTTATTTTGTAGTCGCAAATGGGTGTATTTGTCAATTATGTATTAATTATGATGGCTTAATGAGTTGTTTGAAAGATTCTTTAAATTCTTCCGGTGAGACAAATATGTCGAAATCAATAAGATTAAGAAAACATTCTTCTATTGATATTAATTCATTTTTCGGAATTCCGCCCACCTCTGCATAGTGCTCGATTGGGTGAATTTTGTCTTGAAGCCACTTGCTTGCCACAATAAAAGCGGCTAAGTATGTTCTATAAAATGATATATTATTAAAAATAGTGGGTGTATTTTTTTTGATCAATCTTTGAAGGTATATTAATGCTACTACGTAATAGGATGGCGTGCATGGGCAATATTTGTCTATTCTAAGGAGATAAAGCAAGGGATTCATTTCTTTGTTTATGCCACCGGTTCCTAGTAACGGACGAATTTCTAAAGGTTCGTTATTTATATTAACTGATTCAATTGTAACTCCGGTATCGTCGGTTAGAGGGGTGATTAATTTTGTTGTTTGTTCAAATACTGAAGCGAGTATGTGATTGGGATTGAGTAGCATTCGTATTAAGCAGTCGTTTATTCCCTTTATTTTTAACCATTCAATAATTCCCTCGGCTTCCAACCAGTCGGCAAAACTTGTAGGGCCTACAAATGCGTTTATTACTTTAACTTGTGGTACAGGTGTTGTAATTTGTGATGGATTGTGAGCATGCGAAGCCTCCAGTTCTGCAGGTCCTACCGTTTGGGTTTGTGCATCCACCATGGTTATTACATTTGCAGGTGCAATTGTTTTGGAGTGGGTATCTTCCAAATCTTTTTTACATTGACGTTTTTGGCTTCCAACGTTACGAGAAGATTTACCGTGTCGTTTCATTGCGATAACATTTTCTATTGAGACCGATATTATCAAGAAAAATGCTGAAATGAGTAAAGAAATTTTTTTCATAATAAAACCTCCTGTGCTATATTTTTCTATTGTTAATATCTATTAATAATAACTTATATTTAATTTTGGCACAAAATAATGTGAAAATTCGGTGTATGGGCAAGCTTTTTATCGCGACTGTTTGCAAAACGGCATATTTCTTTTAATTTTTAGCTCGACTCAGTAAGTTAATTCAGATAAAATTTAATTTTAATGAATTAATTGGAAGAGAATTTTATAAAATTTCAACAAAGTGGTTTAGCTTGTCTTATGTGTGTTTTTTTTAATTGGCCTAATGTTATTTCTGGTTTACGAATTTTACTTACCCCTATTTTTGTGTGGCTGTTCTTTGGAACGCCGCAAATGCAAATTTTATCGATTTTTGTCTTTATAATTGCAGCCATTACCGATGCTTATGATGGTTATATTGCCCGAAAGCAGAATATGATGACCAGCGTTGGGGCTTTTCTTGATCCAATGGCTGACAAGATATTAATTCTTACGACTTTTGCAGTTTTCGCATATATCAAATTCATTGGTTGGTGGATTGTTTTTGTATTTGCTTTTCGTGATATATTTATAACTTGGTTGCGGACTTTTTTGATTAATCGCGGTTCAAGTTTGGTTACGTCAAAAATTGCAAAATGCAAAACGGTTTTGCAGTTTGTTGCAATATCTTTTCTTTTTGCTAACATGTTGTTGCATAATGCTGGGTATCAATCAATTTATGTCGATTATTTTGTGAGATACTTTGTTTATCTTGTTGCAGTTTTTGCATTGTATACGGGATTGGACTATTTAAGGCCATTGATTGTTGTATTAAGAAAACAATAGATTTTATACTATTAGAAGGAAATTTTATGATGAATTTTACTCAACGGTTAGGTTATGTTTGTGCATTATTTTTTTGTGGATTGGCCGTTATTAATACAAATCATTTGGATGCGGCTTTAACTCCTCCGGTGGCTCCAGTTTCTAAGGTTATACTTAATGGATTTCAATGTTCTATAGGTTCTGACTGTATAATTTCATCAGAAGATGTAGCAGGTATGTTTTCGAAACTTATTGAACAGAAGGTGTCCATTGGAGATGAAAATTGGTTGAGAGATTTTGTGAAGCATAATGGAGTTGAATGGCGTGATGAAGCAGGAAGAACTCTTTTACATTACGCAGTTATTTCTAATAAATTTCAATTAGTTAAGTTGCTTATTGAGGAATCAAAACACCCGATTAATGTTTTTGACCAGTTTGGACTTACTCCATTAGATTATTCTAAGGAAGCTAATTTTGAGTATTTAATGGATGAATGTATACTTAGGCTTTCGCTTTTTTGTGAGCATCCTTGGGATTGTAGAGATGTATTATCTAAAGAGAGTTTGCTTTCGATTGCATGTATGCATGTAAGTGACAAATATATTAGAATTTTAGTCAGTTCGCCGTATAATGCTAAAATTAATGATGAAATGATTACACATTTTACTGTTGGATATGGGTTGACTCAAGATGGAGAAAAAAGGGATAAATTATTAGAAACTCATTCATTTCTTCAGGGGAAATATGCTGAGCAGAAAAGAAAAATCGGAAGTTTTTGTAATATTCAGTAAGACATTATATCTCTTGCATAACCTAAGTCCGTCGCCCTTCCGCCTTCGCCCAGGTGGCTACGTCGGACAAGCCGGGCGATGGTTCGACAAGCTCACCACGAGCGCGCTTTTTTAGATTTCCAAGTTATGCAAGAAGTCTATTATTTAAAATTATTAATCTAGTTGCCAGGGTACTGTACATGAATAAATTAAGTACATTGAAATTTAAATTAAGTTATCTGATATCAACATTTTTTTACGTTGGATGTGTTCCGTTTGGGCCTGGTACTGCGGCAAGTTTCGTGACAGCCGTTATTACATTTTTCTTACCTACGCAACTCATGTTTTTTGATTTGTTTGTGATTTTGTTTTTGTTATTTATTGGTGTTATTTGTTCTGGATACATAGAAAAAACTCTTTTGATTAAAGACCCTCATTGGATTGTCATAGATGAAGTTCTTGGCATGTTTATTTGTCTTTTTTTATTACCAAAAGATTGGATTGCATATCTCTTTTTATTTTTGCTTTTCAGATTTTTTGATATCACAAAAATCTACCCAATAAAAAGAATTGAAAAGATAAAGGCTCCGGGTTGGGGCGTGATGCTTGATGATGTTGTTGCTGCCGGTTATGCGTTATTAACGGCGTTGGTTTTTGCCGCAGCTTGGTTTGGAATAGTAATATTTATCTAGTTGTTGTTGGAAAATCTGGATACTAAAAAATCTGTTTGCTAAAAAAATAAAATTTTAGGGAGAAAATTGATTTTTTTTTCTGTAAAAAGTTGTATCCTAGCTAAAATCTACGTGAACTCTTGCAAAAATCTTGCCTTGTTTATTAAAGCTGGTTATTCTTATTGTCTAACGCGCAAAAGCGTGTATAACGCGTGTATGGAACAAGCGTACCTAGAAGAGTAAATTCATTGTTTTAACCAAATTAAATTTTTTACGGGAAGGGCGGATTAATGACTAACGATCCCAAAGATGAAAAAATTTTAGAGAGAACAAGTAAACTCTCGATTGAAAGAGAATTAAAAACATCGTTTCTTGATTATGCAATGTCTGTTATTGTCAGTAGGGCGCTTCCCGACGTTCGTGATGGTCTAAAACCTGTGCATCGTCGAATCCTGTTTGCTATGCACAAGCTAGGGTACTACCACGATAAATCTTACAGAAAATCTGCTACCGTAGTTGGTGAAGTGATTGGTCACTACCACCCACATGGTGACTCTGCAATTTATCAGTCTATGGTTGGCCTTGTACAAACATTTTCAAAGCGTTATCCGCTCCTTGATGGGCAGGGAAACTGGGGTTCGATAGATGGTGACTCGGCAGCAGCAATGCGATATACCGAAGTAAAGATGGCCAAAATTGCAAAAGAACTTTTGGCAGATATTGAAAAGGATACCGTTAATTTTACTCCAAATTTTGATGAAACAATATTTGAGCCAACAGTTTTGCCTAGTCGTATTCCAAATTTACTTGTAAATGGTTCAACCGGAATTGCAGTTGGTATGGCAACTTCTATTCCTCCTCACAATCTTGGAGAAGTGGTTAATGCTTGCATAGAAATTTTAAAAAATCCAAATCTTACTGAAGAGAGATTATTCGAAATTATTCCTGGCCCTGATCTTCCAACCGGTGGCGTCATTTGTGGTAGGGCTGGAATTGTAAAAGGATATCGCACAGGTCATGGCCAGTTTATTATGCGTGGCGTGATTGATGTTGAAGAGGATAAAAAAAGTGCGGCACTTATCATTAAAGAGATTCCTTATCAGGTAAATAAATCTGACTTGATTACAAAAATTGCTGACTTAGTTAAAAATAAAGTTATTGAAGGTATTTCAAACATTCGTGATGAGTCTGCAAGAGAAGGCATTCGTCTTGTAATTGAACTTAAACGTGGTGAAATTCCTCAGGTGGTTGTTAACCAACTTTATACACATACTTCACTGCAAACATCCATGTCAATCATTATGCTTTCGATATATGATAATAGACCGGTGTTTTTAACTTTGCGTGAAATGCTTGATTACTTTATTTTGCATCGCAAAGAGATTATCACAAGACGTTGCGAGTTTGATCTTGATAAAAACAGATCAAGAGCACACGTTCTTGATGGTTTGATTATAGCTCTTGATAATATAGATTCAGTTATCGTATTAATTAAGGCATCCCAGACAGCTGAAGAAGCGGCTGAAAATCTTAATAAAAAATTTAATTTGTCTGAAAAACAGTGCAAAGCAATTCTTGATATGCGTCTACAGCGTTTGACCGGGCTTGAACGTGGTAAGATTAATGAAGAGTTGGCTGATATTAAAAAAGTTATTACAAGGCTTGAAGAGATCTTGGGAAGTGAAAGTGAACTTGTCAAAGAGATCGTCAAGGAACTTGAGCAAATCAAGACTTCATATGCAGACCCTCGTAAAACCAAAATTGAGGGGGCCGTTGATATTTTAAGTGAAGCGGATCTTATTCCTGATGACGATGTTGTCATTACTTTGACTCGTCGCGGATATATTAAACGAGTTCCACTAGAAACGTATACACTCCAACATCGTGGAGGAAGAGGTAAGCAGGGTATTACAGATCTTGAAGAGTTGGATGATGTTATTCAAGATGCATTTGTTACAAGAAATCACGACGAGCTTTTATTCTTCACGAATTTAGGCAGAATTTTTAGTTTGGATGTGTTCCAAATTCCAGAGGGAAGTCGAATTGCCAAAGGTCGAGCAATAGTCAACTTACTGCAAATGCCTGAAGAAGAAAAAGTTGTTAAACTGCTTTGTGCAAGAGAACTTGAGGGTAAATTTCTTGTTATGGTAACAAGAAGCGGTGTTATTAAAAAAACAGATGCTATGGAGTTTGCAAAAATCCGAAAAACCGGAATTAGAGCCATCTCTCTCGATGAAGGTGATGAACTTGCGTTCTGTGGATTAAGCTCCGGTACCGATTCAATTATTCTTGCAACCAGCAAAGGTCAGGGTATAAGGTTTGACGAAAAAGAAGTCAGATCAATGGGACGACAGGCTGCAGGTGTACGTGGAATTAAATTGCGAGCGAAAGATACTGTTGTTGGCATGGAGATTATCTCAGATGGTGGAGATATTTTATTTGCGTCAGCAAAAGGCTTTGGAAAACGCGTTAAGATTGATGATTTCAGAGTTGCTCACCGTGGTGGATTGGGCGTAAGAACCATTCCAACTACTGCTAGAAATGGTGCAGTAATTGGTCTTGTCCAAGTTACTGATAATTCAGAAGTTTTATTGATTGACACAAATGGTAAGATTATTCGTTTGTCTCCACAAGAGGTACGCACTATGGGCCGCCAAGCTGCAGGTGTACGTTTGGTGAGACTGGATGATACTCAGACATTGTTGGCAGTTAAGGCTTTTGATAAAATTGAAGATTTGGGACCAGATTCATCTGCCTCAGACATGTCTGGCTCAGATGAAGCTGGGCTAGATTCTAGTGATACTAGCTCTAGTGACATTAGCTCTGGTAATACTGAAACAGAAACCGATAAAACTGAATCAGCATCAGACGAATCGAAAGAATAATTTAAGGTAGGTAATGCTTAACAAAAACACAGAGATATTGCTTCACCTATCACTTGCCGAAAAAGTTGGTCCGGCAACAGTTTTTAAAATATTACATAAACTGTTTCTGGACCAAAATCCAAATTTATTAAATCCGGATTGGTCTGATATTGCAAAAAATGGTATTAACTTAGATTTGAGAGTAATTTACGATTACTCTACATTCGATTTTGTTAATAAATTTGGTTTATCACAAACCTGTGCACAACAACTTTATGATTGTGTTTCCGATTCGCAAGTTTTAGAACAAGAGTTGATATTAGCAGAAAAAAACGGTATTAAGATTGTTGATATTTTAAGTTCGGAATATCCGGAAATTTTACGTCAAATTCACTTTCCTCCAATTGTGCTTTATGTTTCGGGCGCAATGTTTGATCAGCAAGCAAAACATTTTGGAGTAGTAGGTGCGCGTATGGCGGATGAATATGCCTTACATGCTATTCAAAATATTCTTCCCACACTTATCTCAAACGGATGGGTGATAGTTAGTGGCGGAGCCAGTGGCGCGGACACAATGGCGCACAAAACAACATTAAATTCTGGTGGCAAAACAGTTGTGGTTTTGGGTTCTGGACTCTTGTGCCCTTATCCTGAAACTAATATTGATCTGTTTAAAACAGTTGTGAACAGTGGGGGGACTGTTGTTTCACCGTTTCCTCTCAAACGCCAACCGGATAAGGGAACATTTCCTGCAAGAAACCGCATAATATCAGGATTAAGTTCCGGATGTTTAGTGGTTCAAGCCGCTATAAAAAGCGGTGCATTAATTACTGCGCGCTGTGCGTTGGAGCAGGGGCGGCTTGTTTTTGCGGTTCCGGGTAGAATTGATGATAATTTAAGTGCAGGATGCAATGAATTGCTTAAACAAGGGGCAAAGCTTGTTTGCCATGCAAACGATATTTTAGAAGAGTTTGGTGAGTGTTTACCGCAAGGACTTTTTAAACCGGCCGTAAGCATTGACCGACAGATGGAAATCGGAAAAAGCAGTTGTGATCAATGTGACGACATTGTTCTGTGTAGTCTGGACAAATCGGCCACATTCGACGAGCTACTGATAAAAACTGGCCTAGATTTTTCTGAGTTGCAGGACAAACTTTTTGGTTTTCAGCTTGAAGGTAAAGTTAAACAGAATTTTACGGGTGCATGGGAAAAAGTATGAAAGATACTTCGTATCGAGACGTTTCACATCGAGACGTTTCATGTCGAGACATTTTATATCTTGGATCACAGTCTGAACCAAGACAAAATTTGTTGAAATTAGCAGATATTAACTTTAAAGTTTTGACACACAAAAGTTCGGAATGTGTTATTGAACCCTCTGATAATTTTGAAAAATATGTTATTGCAATTGCTTGCGATAAAATGCAACATTTGCAGTTACCAGAAGTTAAAGAAACTAAAATTTTTGTTTTAACTGCAGATACTTTAATAAAAACAACACACACAAACCCAATTCTTGGGACTCAGATTCTTGGTAAACCCAAAGATCTTGAAAATGCAAAAGATATGCTTAGATCAATTCGTAATCAGCCGGTAGATGTTTTAACCGGTTGTTGCTTGCAGATTATGAAAGCAGCAGGCCAGCATTGGGAAATTGAAAAAAGACAGTGTTGGGCAACTGGCGCCCAGGTTGAATTCTCAATTGACGAAGAGAGTTTGGATTTATACTTTGAAAAGGAGCCATGGGCATTGCATGCATGTGGCGCTGGTGTTATTGAGGGAATTGGACAAGCTTTTTTGAAAAGCCTCAATGGTTCATACACAGCTGTATTGGGATTGCCACTGTTTGAATTACGACAAAAGCTTAAAGAATTTGATTTTAAATTTTTCTAGTTTAAGCATACACAGTTATTTCACTGGTTATCAAATTTGCGCATAAAACAATAAAAAAGAGGTGAGCTTTTCAATCGCTCACCTCTTTTTTATTGCAGTGTATTATGTCAGTGCTTATTCTTCAGTAGCTATTGGGGCTTCCATATCACGCATTTTTTCTTTTAAAGCGGGACAACCCTCACCTAAAAACTTAAGCATCATTTGAAAACGTAAAAACTTATTTTCTAATTTATTAATACACATCCGCTCTCTGTTAGTTTTTGCAGATTTACGAAGCGAGTCAAACGTCTTGCTAGATAACTTTAAGTCATCTATCTTTTTATTGATAATGCCTGCGAATTCTTTAGTATCAATTTTAAGATTTTGACGCATGGTCTCCCACTTAAACTTCTTTAATTCAAAAAGCTTTTTGCGTGTATCCATGATGGCCTTATTTTTCCCCTCAAAACCTAATCCCATCCGTCCCATGAATCCTGGATAAGCACTTGTGCTACCAGTTGATGGGCCATCAGATCGACGTGTTGTTGGTGGATTTTTCGCATAACAAGCACCACCAATTACAACTATGGCGACCGCCACAAGAAATTTATTCATTACATCTCCTTTTTATAAAAACCGAAAAATGTGAAACATCCTGGTTTTAATATAACAAAGTGCCTATGTGAAAAGCAAAAACTGGATAAAATTTTTCAGTAATTAGTCGGGGAAAGTCGATTTTTATGTTTTTTAACGGTTTTTATGCCCAAAAAACATATATTTTCTTTAATTTAGTAAATCGTTTTTATTAGGTTTCCAGTTCTTAAGAATCTGGTGAAATAAGATATTTTTTGTCTCTTCAGTATCAACACTGGCGGTTGTGGAGTGCTTTGCCCCTGAAAAAATAGGCTTAATATTGATATCTTTCATATCTATTTTATTTAAAACGGGAAAAATATCGTCTTTTGAATTTCTGTCTATTTTTATTTGGCTCAAATTTTGTATGAGTCCGTCTTCCATGAACAGAAGAAAGCTAATAACTGTCGTATAAAATTGTTCGTTTACTTCAATGTTATCTATGCCTGAGATTTTTTCAAACTCCTCGGCAAGTCCATTTTTTAGCGCGTGTTTTATTAAATTGTTTAACATTTGTTTTTCATTTTGCATTAACCAATTGATTAAAACAAGTAGTTCAAATGATAAAACAATGTCTCCTTCCATGATGATCCTTTCCAGCAGTTACAAGGCAATTTTTCTTAATTGATACATTATATCGTTAGTTTGATAAATAATCAAAACATGGAAATTTATAGTAAAGCGTCTCACGTGTTATGCTAGGCAGTACCGTGCACGGATATTTTCTTATGCGATTTTTTATTTTTCTGAGTCAATTTTTCTTGCAGATATAGCGCGTTAGTATATGTTGTTTAATAGCTTTATTTCAGGGCGAATTGCAGATTGAATTAGTAGAGAGATTAACTGCTATAATAATTGACTTGCTAATATCGATAGGAGTGGTAATGATGTTGCACGGACCCGAAATGTTCGATAATGTGGTTTTCAAGCGGTGGGTTGATAAAAAAGATCCATGTTTTCAGTATGTTTTTGATAATGTAAATGTTTCTGAGTTTCAAAATTTTCTGGAGAAAAATTTTCTAGAGAACGAGCTGGATAGTAACTATGTTACTGAGTTTAATAAACTTTTGAAAAAATCATCCAAAAAGCCATATTTAACAAAAAGCATTATTGATTTTTTTTGCCTGGATCCATTGAATCCAGATAATTTTGAACTTACTGAAAAAACAAAAGAGCGTCTATCTGATGTTTACAAATATCTTGAGAATGATATTGGTAAATTTATCGAGCGTTTAAAGCTTCATGGTTTTACGGACGAATTGATTAATAAAGTTGAAAGTAAGACCAATTTTTTGACAGTGATTAATAAGTACAAGAATTTTGCCCAACTGCTTTTTGCCAATTCTGACTCGTTTTTAACCCAGAACTATCTTTTTTGTGTTGCGAATAACTTATTTGAGTTTTGTTTTTATCCGACAACAGCCCCAAAGTTGGAACAACTTCT
>JBAZAX010000015.1:25817-39265 GCA_041671765.1 Candidatus Babeliales bacterium
ATTATCCAATTGTACGCATGATTTACTCAATTATGTGGAATTATCTTGCAGGACATGGATGGAAAGATTGGAGTAAATCTACGTTGAGTGTGCTTAAAGATTTGACTAAAAATGGGGGAGCTGTCGTTTATATTGCTGGTGGGACTGATATTTACCAATTATTAAAATATGGAATTTATAATATAACTGTTATTGATCCAGTGCTTCCTTCGCAGCCCAACTATTATTCTGATATTTGGGATTGGCTTGTGGTTAGTAAAACTGAAAATAATGGAATAGGGGATGTTGTTAATTATAATTTCGGCGATCGAAAAATTGTTATGAAAAGGACAAGCTTTAATAAAACTGGTTCTTTTCAGGCGGAACTTTCGTTCGGAAAAATTATTGATATTATACAAAGTCGCACACAATGGACCGTTTACGACGATTTAGGTAATGAATTAGGTAACGTTATTTTTGAACGTAGATTTTGTAGGCAGGATGATTTTGTAAAAAAAGATAATAGCCATTTATTGATTTCTTTTAACGAACTTTATTATATTGCATCCAATAATTTAAATGATAGCTGGGGAATTGATATTTCAAAAATAGGTGATAATTTCAAGATGTTTGTAAAGCAATTACAAAGCCCCATTGATAAAAATGTTTTATGCAACATGCAGAAGGCAGACAACTCAGACTTTTCATTTATAAAACTAGGTTCGAATACAAATTAAATTGAACTAATTTGGGTAGTATTTTATTGCTTTGGTAAAGGGAGTTGGTAATGAAAAAGTCAAAAAAAATTGTGTTTGCAACAGTGCTTTTACTTGTTTGTAAATTTGTGACAGTAGCGGCTTTTAGATTTGCATTAACAGCCAAACCTGTTCCAACCGTTAAAACTGTGCAGGATGTTTTAGGAAATTGGGTTTTATCACAACGCTGTTATTCCGATTATTCATTTGATAACATGCCGGATGGGATGAATGAATTTTTCTTACAAAGGTTTAATAAAAGTTATTTGAAATACAGGGATAAATTGACAAGTTTGGTGCCTTTTTTAAGTGATTGTACCAATGGATATATTTCCGAAGATGGACAAATAACCGGATCTGAGATCGATGATGATTTTAGACAAAATTTTTCGACAATATATCAGCTGATCGAAAATAACATGCCCAGATTTGTTTCATATTTGAAAGATCATAAATTTGATTTTTCTGCTGAAAATAATGGGAAAGATCAAGATTTGGATGTAAATTTTGTCATTAATAAATATAGATCTCTTGATCGACTATTTTTTTCGAATCCTAGTAAATTTGTGGAAAAAGAACGATTATTCTCTTTTTCCAATCGTTGTTTTGAATACTGTTTTAATTCGTTAACGTGGCCGGATTTCAAAAAATATCTTGATAATAATTCTGATCACCAATTGGTGAAATTTCTTTATTCAACTATGTGGTACCACCTGGTTGGAGAAGGGTGGAAAGATTGGAATAATCAGACACTTGTTCAGATTGCCGAAAAATCAAAACAGGGGGCAAGGGTTGTTTATATTGCGGGTGGTTTAGACATTTATCAACTTTTAAAGTATGGAATTTATAATATAGATATTATTGATCCACTTTTACCCTCTCTTGAAAAATATTATTCTTCAAAGAATTGGGAATGGCTTATAAAAGGTAACAACAAAAATAATGGGCTTGAAGATAAGATAACTTTCGATTTTGATGGACGAAAAATTAGCTTGGTAAGAAAAAAATATAGTAAAAACGGTGTGTTTGTTGCGCATTTGTCAGCAAAAGAAAAACGAAAAATTGAGAAATCAGTTACAGATTGGATGGTTTTTGATGAAAATAATAAATATCTGGGTTCAGTTACGTTTTATAGACGATTTTGCGATCATGCGGATTTCATCACCCACTCAATCGATAAAAAAAGTGCAGATCAAAAAAAAGAAGAACGTTTGATTTTAATGTCGTTTAATGAGCTTTATTATGCATTTTTGCCAAAAGAAGCAAGCGGTTGGGATATAAACATAAAGCACTTGCCGGAAGATGTGAAAATCTACGTTAAGCAGCTAAGAAATCCAATTGATGTTGATGTTTTGAAAAATATTGCACAGGCAGAAGAATCGAAATTTAAATTTATACGTTTGGGAAGTGATCCAGCGTAAATTTATTGACCGTAAGCTTATTGGCGTTGAATAAATTGTGTTATGCCTTGGAATATTCCATAGGCAATTTTATTACGATACTCTTTATCTGATAATTGAGAGGCGTCATTTTTGTTGGTTATAAAGCCGACTTCGACAAGTGCCGCAGGAATCGGGCTTCTAAGTAATACACGAAATTTGTCGGCTTTTACACCTCTATCATTTATATCAAATTTCTGTGATTTTAAAAATTTAATTAATGATGATTGAATTGATTTTGCAAGGGTCTGCGAAAGCTGCGTGTTGGCCTGAATGTACTCATCAATTAAAGTTATAAGAGAAGGATCTTTTTTCAGATTTATGAACAAAAAACCGCCATGACGTGTTGGAGAAACCAGATCGGAATTTTGAAGATAAAAGGTTTCTATTCCATTGTGATTTGTTGAGGCACTTTTAGTTGAGTTCACATGGATTGAAACAAAAAGATCAGCTTTAAGTTGCTCGGCCAGTGTAGATCTTTCGACTAAAGAAAGGTCACAATCTTGGGTGCGAGTTAATAACACATTAAATCTGTTCTCTTCAAGCATGTTTTTTGTGCGTTTGGCAATATCCAATGCAATTGTTTTTTCTATTAACCCATTTCCTTTTGCCCCATAGTCTTTACCTCCATGGCCGGGATCAAGGACTATGCGGCGTGATTTTGAATTGTTAGGCGTTATATCTGATTTTATTAAATCATTTTTTGCAAACAAAATTGATTCATTTTTATTTTTTAGTTTATCCAAATCTTCTTGTGTGAAAATATCTATTATAAGTCTGTTCGGAGCCTCCATTTTGTACCATTTGATTAACAATCTATTTGGTTTACAGACGTATGTGTTGCCATTTAAGTCATTTTTATCTTTTGTCTGTTTTGTCTTTTCAAAATCTATGTACAAAACGACCTTTGGAAATTTCTTATTTTTTTCCGCTACGGTTACATTTTTTATAATTCCATATTTTTTTAATTCACTTAATTTTGCTATAACCTGTTTTACGCTGAACTGTTCAAGTTGCATACCTGGGAATATCAATCTTAACTGGAAGTTCTCTTTGATGATCTTTTTTTCAAAATAAATTGGATTGGAAAAATCAAACATTATCTGGGTTGAGACCCCGTGATATGTTTCAACCCAGTTTAATCTGTTTATTGTTTCTTGCTGCAAATTTACGGGTTGTTCAGCCATTTGCGGTTCATCTCCTGGTTGTTCAGCTGTTAGGCGATTCATTTTCCAGCTCAAAAAGCAGGCCAACACTATTGAAATATAAAATATCTTCTTCATTTGTCCCCTTCCTTTCATTTTCAAGCTAGCAGTTTGCAGATTATAAAATCAATCATCTTAAAAAAAAGGCATTTAAGCGCCGCGTTGCAATAAGTAATTACTGTTAGAAATTATTTATCATGATTATTTCTTGCACCAGTTTTTACCTATTAGGGATAATTTATGTAAAATTAAAAATATTTGTTACAATATTAATCTCTTTCCTTGTTGCTTATATTATTAACTATTTACCCGAGTTGCTAGATATGTTTGTTGAAAATATGAAAATAAACCAAAATATTACATTGAATGACAAAAATTGGTTTCAGACGGGTGGGGCTGCAAAATATTTTTGTGAGCCTACCACAGAGAAGGAATTTGCTGCTGCACTTGATTTTGCAAGACAAAACAGGCTCGAAATTTTTGTTTTAGGTCTGGGTGCTAATATTTTAATAGGTGACGATGGTTTTGATGGTTTGGTTATTAGACCAAAGTTGTGTATTCTTGAAGCTGATTATGAAAATGGTAAAGTTTCTGCCGGCGCAGGCGTTAAGATCCAGGATCTGATTGATTTTTGTATTGCAAATAGATTAGTAAGTCTTGAAGAATTTAGCCATATTCCCGGAACTGTCGGTGGATCTGTTTATATTAATATTCATTATTTTGACTATTTTTTGGCCGATTTTCTAGTAAGTGCCAGAGTAATCGAAAAACAATCTGGTAAAATTTTAGATATTGATAAGTCTTGGTTTGAGTTTGGCTACGATAAGTCAAAATTATTAAGTGGCGATTATTTTCTAATTAGTGCGATATTTAATTTAAAAAAAGGCACCGAGCTTGATGCTGAATATGCCAGGGGACGTAGAGATGAAATTATTCGCCATCGTATGCGTCGTTATCCAAATTCAAATACGTGTGGAAGCTTTTTTAGAAATTTTCATGAAGATGAGGTTGATTTTTTAATTAATGGAAAAAAACTTCTATTCGTGGGGTACTATCTCGATAAAATTGGTATTAAAGGCGAGTTGGCTGTGGGGAATGCTATTGTGTCGCATCAACATGCAAATATGATTGTGACCAAACCCGGGGCGACAAGTAATGATGTCATTGGGCTTGCAAGAAAAATGCAAGAATTGGTAAAAGAACGATATGGGATTACTCCCAGGAGCGAGTGCCAGTTGATTGGTTTTAAAAAAAATCCGTTACTTTTTGATTAATGGTTGTAGATTTATATAGCGTAAAAGTTCAAAAATATTTTGTTTTATTATTTTTCTTTACATTGATCAATTCCTTGAATATTTTAAATCACGGGTGTAATGCTGGAGTTTAAAAAAGGAGTTCTACTATGTTCAAAAAATATGTGTTGATTATTTGCACAGCATTTTTATTTATGATACAGGGTTCTGAATTGTATGGAATGCATCCTAGTGTCAAAGATTTTTCAAAGGACGATGTCGGCGACGCTGCGCTTCGGTTGCGTTCAGCTATTATAAATTCGTCCTGCGATTATGTGAAATACTTGCTTGATTTTTGTAAAAAATATAAGGAAAATGATTTTTTGATGACTATTTTATCTGATACTGGAACAAGTGTTGGCAGAAAAACAATACTTGAGGACCTCTTTTACTATCGTCCGCAACAGATTGGTGACCATAAAGAAATTTTGATTATACTTGTAGATGCATTCAAAGAAGCCCTTTTATTTAATGGATTATCCGAGTGTGCAACAAAACAACAAACGCTTTTGTGGATGATTTTCAGCACAGAAGGGTATGCGCCCCCTTACTTTTTAAATTTTGATAAATGTCAGTGTATTGATTTAATAACAACTTTTGTTGAATGCCTTATTTGTTTAGGCGGTCAGAGTGCCGTTAATAAAATATTAAATACATCATTAAATGGGAGAGGCGTTACTGTTCGAAATTTTATTTTGCATAAGATTCCAAGTGAAGGGTTGGGACGTTTGTTGGAATGTCTCGTAGAAGCTTAAATTTAAAAATTCTGATTTTTTATAAACAAAGCACAAAGCCAGGCGAAAATCCGCCTGGCTTTGTGCTTTGTTTATATGTGCAAATTTATTCTTCACTTATTTGTAATGTAACTTTATCTGTTTTTTCTTTCTCACTTAATGGAAACTCTACTTTTAGCATCCCATTTTTATAGGTGGTTTCTATTTTTGTTGCATCTTTATGGTCTACATAACTAGGTAATGTGAAAGAACGATTAAAGTATTTTTCTTCAATAGATTCACTTTTGTGAATATAAATATTCTTTTCGTTTTTTTCTTCTTCTTTTTCTTCGATTTTACTTTCAGCTGTAATTGTTAACACTCCACTTTTGTTATCAATTGTTGCTTTAATATCTTTTTTCTCAAATCCGGGTAGGGCAACTTCAATGGTAAATTTTTGAGTTTTTTCATTTTTATACATGTTTATATTATTGAATCGGTTGTCCATGAATCGTTCCATAGAGTCTAGCTCTTTGAAAAAATCACGGCTGAATATGTGTGCTGATGTATTGCCTGCAACCAAAGAAATGTATGCCAGAGCCAACAATTCTTTCTTGTTCATATAGTCTCCCTAAAATTTAAAGGATTAATAATAGTTTTAACTCGCACCTGTCATTCTGAATTTACCTGTCCATCGTAGCCACGCAGGACGAAGTTGGATTTCAGAATCCATGGATTAATAAGCAATCTCTTAATATATTTTTAACCAAAAAACGTAAAACTTGTCAAGAATGGAAACGTTATTGGAATGTTAGTTTTTGAATTTGTATATTTCCCTTTATAATTCACAATATACTGATTTAAAATTTAAAACTATTTTGTATGGCATGATAAACATATATATTTATATTAGAAAAAATTTATATTTTCGTTTAGCCTGTTATGGGTAAGTAAGAAATTGGGGTAAGAGGAGAGGGGGAGGAGTATGAGAGTTTTTAATTTTGTTTTGATTTGTACGGCTGTAGTTTTTATTTTTTTTGATTTCAACCTGGTATATTGCATGAGCGAGGAGGCAGCCGGTGGAACAGTTGATGTGGAGATGGGTCTGCCTACTGACCATGGTTCCCATGATATAAGCCCTGTGCGAGTGACATCTGGAAAAAAATCAGAGTCAGTTGGAGTTGTTGTTGATTTAGGAAAAGAAAAATTTAATACATTTAGATTACAACAATATTATCATTCTGAAACAAAGACACTAGATTTGAGCCACAAACCAATGGGTGACCAAGGGTTGCGAGCTATTTTTGATCATATAAGGCATTTTATTAGTGAAAATGATACGGAAATTTTACTTCTTGAATCTATGAATCTTATAGAAGTTCCATATTATTTAGTAACATTTGCTTTGGTGGACAAACATTTAAGAGTTGTCTCGTTTCAAAATAATAGATTCAATATTCCCGGGTTACCTGTTTTGGAGGAGGCGGCAGCCGCAGCTACAGCGAGTTCAGCACGTCATTCAGTAAATATGGGAAAAAGGGAGAGTAAGAGGGCTTCAATCCCTGTTTTTCAATCGGGACAAGATGGGTCCGGTCCTAGACTTGCAGGTAATGTTGGCGCGGTGGCACAGATGGTTACAACCCTTTGGGAGAGTTTTTCACCAGAAATAGCGCGTGAGCTTGAGGCTCAAAACTTGGGTAGTGAGATTGTACCATTGTTTAAAAAAATTATATTCATTGACAAGCGAATTCCTCCAATTACCGTATTTGATCAAACACAAACTTTAGCGACACAAGCTCCATCAAAATGCCAAAAATTTAAATATGCAGTTGAACGGGCTCTATATACAATTGCTGGTTCTATTATTGGCTTTCTTCCCCAAATAATTACACTTTGTACTAGTGGTGGTTCGGATAGTGATAAATGTGATATGGATATGTTGGAAAAAATGATGGCGGTTTGTAACGTAACTGCAACTAGGGCGA
This sequence comes from Candidatus Babeliales bacterium, assembly GCA_041671765.1. Lineage (GTDB taxonomy): Bacteria > Babelota > Babeliae > Babelales > RVW-14 > JBAZAX01. The sequence goes on from JBAZAX010000015.1 coordinate 33,186, forward strand.
TTAATAATGATTCGCATAAGTCTGATAATGAGATTTTACAAAAATTAGTACCGGTTCAGAGTTCAAGCACAAAATAGTTTTTTGTTTTATATTTTTAAAAAATGGCCTCGGATTTTTAAAGTCCGGGGCTTTTGCATTCTTGCATACTAGTATGCTTGCATGATTCTTAATTTCCATTAAAATACATTCATGTATTTCAACCAAAGTAATGAATTTTGTCTTTGAATTATAGGAGAGAGATGTGGATTACAAGGGCTATGAGTACGGTTTAAAACCAGAGCACTTTTGGATTAAGTCACATATTAATCTGAAGCAAGAACTTTTATCTTCAATTAAATTTACAGATCAGAAAAATCAAAAATCTAAAATACTTTCAATCGGTGCAGGAACAGGCGGGGATTTGGCTGTTTTAAAAAAATTTGGGTCTATTTATGCATTTGATATTGATCAAAATGTAATTGATATGATTTCTGATGACATGGTTGTTGAAAAACAGGTTGCAGATGCACAAGCAATTCCATATGAAGATAATAAGTTTGATATGGTCGTTGCATTCGAAGTTCTAGAACATATTCAGAATGATAAAAAGGCTATTGCAGAAATTAATAGAGTTCTTAAGCCCGGGGGATTTTTGGTTTTTTCTGTTCCGGCATTTAACGCACTTTTTGGGCCAAAAGATAAGGCTCATTTTCATATGCGACGTTATAATAAAAAAAGGATTCGTAATTTGTTGCCGGATTTTAAAGAACATCGAATTGGTTACTGGATGTTTACGCTTTTCGCTCCGGCTGCCGTGCAAAGAGTTTGGGAGAAGGCTGTTGTAAGTGAGAAAAAATATCATCCATATATTCCAGCAAAGCCCATTAATAAGTTATTTTACGGTATTCTTCAGGGGGAAAATTATTTGATACGTAAAGGCTTCAATTTCCCTTGGGGTTTAACGTTATATGGAATTTATCAAAAAAATTAATCCAAAATAAAAATATGGGAGAGTGATTGTGAAGAGTGATAAATTGCAGTGTAACAAGTTGCAACGCAATAGGTTGCAGCGCAATAAGTTGCCGGTGATGATACTGGCCGGTGGCTTTGGGACGCGGTTACGTGAAGAGACTGAATTTAGACCAAAGCCAATGGTGCCAATTGGAGGTATGCCAATGTTATGGCATATCATGAAAATTTACTCTCATTTTGGTTTTTATCGTTTTATCATCTGCTTGGGATACAAAGGTGATATGATAAAAAATTACTTTCTAAATTTAAAATTACAGGGAATCGATTTTACCATTAACACAAAAAGTGGGAACATTGTTGAGCACTTCGCCAATGAAGAGGAGTGGGAAATCACATTAGTTGATACGGGTCAAAATTGCATGACCGGTGGCAGAGTTGCACGTGCAGCCCAGTATGTTGATGCAGACAGATTTTTGTTAACCTACGGGGATGGTCTTGCAAATGTTGATATATTTAATCTTTTAAATTTTCATGAACAACATGGTCGCTTGGCTACGTTGACCGGTGTCAATCTGCCATCTCGCTTTGGAAATTTAAAGTTGGATGGCAATAAAGTAGAATCGTTTTTGGAGAAAAAGCAGATTAGTGATGAATGGATTAACGGAGGCTTTTTTGTCCTAGAGCGAGAGTTTTTAAAATATCTTACGATTAACACAGATTGTGTTTTGGAGCAGAGTCCACTGTTTAGTGCTGCGCAGGACAGCCAATTGATGGTTTATAAACATGCAGGATTTTGGCAATGCATGGACACATTGCGTGAACATGAACTGCTCGAAAAGCTGTGGCAAACAGGTGCTCCTTGGAAAATTTGGGAAGATAAAAAAGAGTCTTTTACACCTGCCAAAATTGATCGTGAAAAAATTAGGCAAGCTTCAATTTAAGGGGTTTTGCAATGAATTATTTGTACTGGAAAAGTAAAAATGTTTTTGTTACGGGTTCGACGGGTTTACTGGGTCCGTATTTAATCAAAGAGCTTTTGAGACAAGAGGCAAATGTTTTTGCACTTGTTCGTGATTTTGTTTCGAACTCACAATTTTTTTCAGATGGACTTGATAAAAAAGTTAATGTTATTATTGGCGATTTACTTGACCCAAATCTTTTGCAAAGAGTTTTAAACGAATTTGATATTAATACCGTGTTTCATCTTGGAGCACAGGCTATTGTTGGAACAGCAAACAGATCTCCAATTTCAACGTTCAGATCCAATATTGAAGGTTCTTGGAATTTGCTTGAGGCTGTCAGATTATCGCCATGGGTAAAAAAAATAGTTGTTGCATCAAGCGATAAAGCATATGGTGCGCAAGAAAAATTACCATATATGGAAGACGCTCCAATGCAGGGGCGACATCCATATGATGTTTCAAAAAGTTGTACCGACCTACTTGCTCAGGCATATTTTCATACATATAAACTTCCAGTATGCGTAACGCGTTGTGGGAATTTTTTTGGTGGTGGAGATCTCCATTTTAATCGAATTATCCCAGGTACCATTCAAAGTGTTTTAAATGGGCAGCGGCCTGTAATAAGATCCAATGGACTTTTTGTTCGTGATTATATTTACGTTAAAGATGTTGTTGATGCCTATTTAACATTGGCTCAATCCATGGATGATTACAAAATTATTGGACAGTGCTTCAATTTCAGTACTGATACGCCATTTAATGTGATTCAACTTGTGGATTTAATTTTAGAACAGATGAATTCAAGTCATCTGACTCCAATAATTCAAAATCAGGCATCCAATGAAATTCCTGAGCAGCATTTGTGTTCAGAAAAGGCTAGAAATATTTTAGGGTGGCAGGCAAAATTGGGCGTAAAAACAGGCTTACTTGAAACTATTGAATGGTATAAAAATTTTCTTGAGAATAAAGGCAATAATAGTACTTTAAGCTCTCTTGAAAAGAGTGTTCCTCTTGAGTGTGATTTTGAAACTGAGCAGATTTAGCATGAAGAAAATATCAATAGTAGTTGCATGTTACAATGAGTTTTTAAATATCGAACCAATGCATACGCGCATTCAAGGTGTTTTCGGTAATTTAAATTATGAGTATGAGCTGATTTTTGTTGATAACGCCAGTATTGACTGCTCTTACCAAATTTATCGCAAAGTTATAGATGAAGATAAAAACGTCAAAACAATCATTATGTCGCGCAATTTTGGGTCATCACAACCAAGTTTTTTTGCAGGGTTGCAACATTCAACAGGTGATGCGGTTGTTATGATTGATGGCGATTTGCAAGATCCACCGGAAGTTATTCCGGATCTAATTCAGAAGTGGGAGCAGGGATTTGACGTTGTTTATGCCGTGCGCAAAAAACGCAAAGGCAGCCTTTTACGAAGAATGGGTTACAAGTGTTTTTATCGTGTTTTTCGTTGGCTCTCTTATCTGAATATTCCGCTTGATGCCGGGGATTTTAGTTTAATGGATCGCCGTGTTGTTAACGTAATAAAAAAACTTAACGAAAAAGATTTGTATCTTCGTGGGCTGCGTGCCTGGGCAGGATTCAAACAGGCAGGAGTTGAATACGTTCGCCAAGAAAGAGAGGGCGGAAAAACAAGTAACAGTTTCTTGGCAAATTTTAATTGGGCAAAAAAAGCGATCACAAATTTTTCTTACAAACCATTGGAATTTATTTCTAAACTTGCTGTTTTTGCAATGTTTATGACTTTTATTGCTGCAATAGTTTATCTGTATCTTTATTTTAAAACAGATGCTCCACGTGGTTTTTCCACGCTTTTGATGGTTATGTTTATCTTTGGAACTATTCAGCTTTTGGCGTTAAGTATTATTGCAGAATATATGGTGAGAATTTTTCAGGAAGTCAAAAACAGGCCTCCATACGTTATTTCTGAAATTTTGGAAAATAAGGAAAAGACGTGAAAAATTATCTTATTACGGGTGGCGCGGGTTTTATTGGTGCAAATCTAGTTCGTGAGTTATTAAAAAAACAGGATAAAAATATTTTTTTAATAGTCGAAAAAAACACAGATCTCTGGCGTCTGCAAGATGTTTTAGAGCATATAAATTTTGTTGATGCTGATTTAACCAACTACGATTCTCTTGAGCGTCAAATAAAAATTATTAAACCGGACGTGATTTTTCATCTTGCAGCGTTTGGAGGACTTCCAAATCAGTTAAATCAGAAGTTAATTTTTGACGTTAATTTTTATGGAACGGTAAATTTGCTTAATGCATGTAAGCAAGTTGGATTTGACTGTTTTATCAATACGGGAAGTTCTTCTGAATATGGGTTTAAAGACCAGTCAATGCGTGAAGATGATGTTTTACATCCCGTCAGTGATTATGGCGTTGCAAAGGCTGCCGCAACTCAATTTTGTTTAAAAGAGGCTTTATTTAATGAGCTACCTGTTTATACAGTCAGACCGTTTGCTGTTTATGGTGACTTTGAAATGCCTGGTCGCTTGATTCCATCAATTTTTGTTAATGCTTTGCAAGATAAGCAGATCAATTTGTCATCGCCTAATTTTGTTCGTGATTTTATATACGTTAAAGACTTTGTGGATTTTTGTCTTCAATTGTCTGTGATACAACCGGATCAGCAATTTGTTTTTAATGCAGGAACGGGAGTTCAAGCAACAATAAAATATGTGGCAAAAACCGTTCAGGCAATAGTTCAGCGGCCGCTTGATATTTGTTGGGGGGCCAGCGTTCCAAGGCCTTGGGAGCCAAAAGTTTGGCAAGCGAATATTGATCAAGCAAAGGAGTTGCTTGGATGGACTCCAAAATATTCGTTAAAAGATGGATTGACCGAATCACTTAAGTGGTTTGAAAAAAATATTAATTTTTATGAAGCAATAAATTGCGAAGTAACGAGTTATGAAAGAAAGAGTGGATCAAATATTTTTGCAAAAACAACATCTGTTTCATCAGGCAAAGCAGATCAGATTAACAATTCTTGAAATGGTAAATGCTGCCAAGTGTTCACACATTGGTTCGGCGTTTTCTATTGTTGATATTATGACTGTGCTTTTTCATAAATTCATAAATACAGAATTAATTAAACAAAAAAGTAAGAACCGTGATTATTTTATTTTAAGTAAGGGGCATGCATGTGCGGCTCTTTATGCAACGCTTTTAAGTGTTTGGCTAATTCATCCTGACGAATTAAAAAATTATTATAAAGATGGCAGTAAGCTTGCAGGGCATCCAATTAAAGATAGCTTTCCAGGGATCGAGGCGAGCACCGGATCTCTTGGCCATGGTTTGTCAATGGCTGTTGGCTTGGCGATTGCTTGTAAAAACGACCAAATAAAAAACAAAATTTATGTGCTTCTTGGTGATGGCGAATGTCAGGAGGGTTCTGTTTGGGAAGCTGTTATGATGGCAGTTCGTTTCAAGCTTGATAATCTTGTTTTGATTATTGATAACAATAATTTACAGGCGTTAGATAGAACAAGTGATGTAGCTTTTGGATCTTGGCACGAAAAATTTACAGGATTTGGTTGCAACTGTATGACTGTTGATGGACATAACTTTGACCAGTTAATTGGAGTTTTGCAAAAGACAGGCAACGCACATGCTCCGGATGTTATTATTGCTAATACTATCAAGGGCAAAGGGGTGAGTTTTATGCAAGACAAGCTTGAATGGCATTACAAATCACCAAACGTGCAAGAGTATGAGATGGCGAAAAAAGAGATTTTAGAATATTCGAAATAAACTTTATGCCCGCATGGTTCGATACGCCAGCCGCTCATCCTGAGTGATTTGCGTAGCAAATTGTATCGAAGGAGCGGCCAGCACTCACCACGAGCGGGCAAGTAAGTTTGGGTACCAAATATGAGAAAATTATTTATTCAAAAATTGGTTGAGTTTGCCAGCATTGATCCCGACATCTACCTGATAGCAGGAGATTTAGGATTTTCTGTTATAGAACCGTTTAAAGAAAAATTTGCTGATAGATTTATTAATGCCGGAATATCAGAACAAAATATGATTGGTGTTGCTGCCGGACTTGCACTTGCAGGTAAAAAAGTTTTTGTTTATTCGATAATTCCATTTGTTACAATGCGTTGTTTTGAGCAAATTCGGGTTGATCTTTGTTAT
>JBAZAX010000016.1:0-33775 GCA_041671765.1 Candidatus Babeliales bacterium
AATAATTTTTCGAGAATGTGCACTAATGTCAAAATCCGTTTGAAGTTTCTCAATTATGTTTCTACTTTCCGGAATGTAAAATTTACCGTTTAAAAGCTTTATATTTCCATGAAGATGAAAAAAATCCCTTTGGTCAACGGCCAAATTAAATATACAATTACGTCCAAAAATTAAATGCTTTGTACTTTGCGGCAAAAAGGATTTTATTGATGCAAAGTTAATACTACCTTGCAAAACTTTGCCTTCAACATCTCTACATTGTAAATCAATTAAATTTTGACCATTAGCCTTGTAAAACCACTTTAAAAGACATGGGCTTGGCAAAATTTGGGAATTAATCTCATACTCACCTTTACGGGTAGTCCCTTTAATTTTTAATTCATTTTTTTCAAATTTGAAAATCCCATCATACTTAAACGATTTGCTGGCAGAATAGTCCGAAATATTGAGGCTGTAATCTCCGGTTAAATTAAAATCTTTATCAATCACGCCACTAACAAAGAAATTCTTCGGGCCTACTTCATATCCACCAATACCCAGGCGCTTTGATGATTCTTTGAAAAATTTGACCGGAAGCTTATTCATCAATTTTATTTTACCTGTAGATTTACACCAATCCCACTTTAATAAGCCTAAGGCTTGAAAATCTTGGTTATATAAAAAATCAATTGCTGCCGTCAATTTTTCATTAGTGCTTTCTTTAAGTTTTAAAATAACCTTTCCAAACTTAAGATCTTTTATTCTTAAGTCCTCAATCGAAAAACTACTTCCAACAGTAATTTTTGAGTCATTTAATAACCATTCAAAATCTAGCTGGCATCTTCCACTAACACCTGACCCTACAGATGAAATACCTGATCCAAAAAATCCCGCCACTTGCAAAGCAATTTCTGCGGGAAAAATTCCACCAATTTTTATTTTCTCTGCAACATATGATATGTCTAAATTAAAGTCTAAGTTGGAGTTTTTAATTGTTATATATTTCTTATCATTATTCCAAACCCCATTTATAGAATAGCTTTGTGATGGAGTTGGGATTAAAGATTTTATAGCACTATCAACCTTGGCTAACCACGATGGAGCAATTCTACTACGATAAAAATTCCCCGATGTTGAAAACTGTCTAATAAAAACTTTGTCATCAATACTAAGTTGTGCATTTTTGATTGAAAGATCACCCTGCCAAGAATTTGGTAGATTATCTTTTTTGGCGTGTTTAATTTTTTGAATCAAACATGAACCCTCAACTTGGGCACGGTAAGTATGAGGTAAATTCAAAATATTTAAATCCAAATTATTTATACAAAAGGATTTTATGGCAATATTAAAATCGTTAGACTGGCCAGAGAATATACTTGCTACATGTGAAAAAATATCTGGTGTCCCATCAGTTAAACCGGAAGTTATCCCAATATTATCAAATTTAAGCTCTAGATTGATTTTTCTTTTACGTAAAAATGCAAGTGGTTGAATATGAACTTTGCACTGATCAAAAGACCAATGGCAGTTATCTTTTTTCAGATATTTTACATGACCATTGTTTAGGTATAACGAACACGTAAAAAGATTAACACGTGAAGATTTGGTATCAATTTTAACGTGCCACTCTTTCTCTAATGTATTTATGATTTTTTTTGTAATTGCAAGTTCAACTTCTGAGTTATTTTGTATAATCCAAACGGAAAGGATTAACCCCACAAAAATTGCACTTAACAATCTAAAAAACTGTTTTATCATTAAAAACCCATGCTAAGCTCATGTTCCAAATAATTTCCATACTGAATTTTCGTATTTGTATCTACGTATATATGATACCTGAGATACGGAACAAGTTAAAGCGCCCATACTCTTATGCGACTTATCTACTAAATAAATTGTGCCATGTGAAATCCGCCCGTTCGGCCAGAAGCTCACTTCCTCGCGAAGTTTTCTATCTGAATTATTAATATTTTTTTCCAGATTTATAAATTTTTCGATCTTTTTGGTTGGACTGCTTGGCGGCCCCATGGCACCATCAATAAACCCAAAACTAACTTTGTCGGATAATTTTGTTGTAACTAATTCGGGTACAGTAACTGAACTTCCTGCTTGATAAGAGTAACTGTTATTTACCAAATCAAAAGTAATACTATACCTTTTATTGCCAGCAATTGCCTTTTGTTGCAGATAAGAAAATGTTACAAAAAGCTTATCCAATTCATGTGATAAAAAATAATTGTTAAAAAAATCAAGCCTGGGCACAGCAACGGTAACCATAACTAAAATTAAGCTTAAGAAAATCAGAAGTTCAACCAAGCTGAATGATTTTCTTAATAACCTAATTCTTAGTAACATAAAACTTATGCTTTATTTGAAGTAAGGTATGTAAGAGCCGATCGAATAAGATGGTCCAACGAAATGTTTTCACCGGTATACTTTTTGGTTAAATGCTGCAATGCCTGCGATGTTTCTTGTTTTGAATATCCAAGTGTTGCCAAAACCTCTCCCACATTCTGCCAGTGAACAAATTCTTGTTGACTTTCAGATACACAAATTTGGCCTGAAGCCAACATTTTTGTAACTTTGTGTTTTAGTGTAACGATTATCTGTTCAGCTTTTTTGGCACCAATGCCATTTACACTACTCAACATTTTTTCATTCTGTGAGCTAACTATATTTAAAAATTCATTAGCTCCAATTTGAGATAAAACACTTAACGCAATAGAAGGCCCAATTTTTGGACATTCTATTATCATTAAAAAAACTTTACGCTCAAGATCAGTTTGAAAGCCATAAAAGCTGGGACCATTTTCCGGATTCCAATGCAAATATGTAAAAAACTCTGCAGAGCTATCTTTATGCAATGATCCGGCCTGCGGAACATACAACAAAAAGCCAATATCGTTAACTAGAAGTGTTATCGTTTTTTCGGAAACATCTTTTATTTTGCCGCACAAATAACTTATCATTCTAACTTCCTTTTGTTTCAATGCTTATCTAAAATTTATTCGTGTTTATTTTAATCGCATAAAACATTTTTAATCAAGAAATATCAGAATATATAAATTAGAACGTCAAATCAATATAAGCCATCTCAGTGGTGGTTTTAAATACTCTTGCACCGCTGATATGTGCCTGAAGAGCACAGCCCAATGAGAGCTGGCTGACGATTTTATAACTTAATCCTGCATTAAAGCGCTGATCTTTCCAGATTGTTTGATTGAGATATTCCGACTTCATATCCTCGAACGCATTTTTTCTTGATATCGAATTTACACCACTTGAAGGCTCTTTAACTGTGATATCATCTTTTTCGTGGTATGTGTAAACATAATCAAAGTAAAAAGATAAGTCATACATGAAATTTTCCGCTTTAAATGATGCATTAAAATACCAAGTAGTTCCAGGATCTACCTCAACTTTTGTTGTCCATGGATAAAAGCCTTCTTGATAGATATTTGTGGGTAGACTGAAAATTGAGTATTCATGTGAATCTGCAACCAAGGCACCACCACCAACACTTAACTGAATCGTTCCTGGAAAATCAAAATTCAAGGCCCCTTCAGCCGTTAGACAGTAATGGCCATTATTTCCGGATGGCAGAGAGTAAAATTTGCCATGATCCTTTTCTTCGCCGGTTGGCAACCATCCACCAATTGAAAAATATGGAGCAACTGTTACAACGGTTTCTCCGGCATCTTTGAAATCAAATGGCGCTTGAAAATAAACTTCTACATGAGTGTCTTCAAATGTCGTCTTGTGATCCTCTTTTATATCAAGCGAAAGATCGTTAAATATACCGGCACTTGCAGGATCTGATAAAAGAGCATTATAAAGTCCATTGGCAACTATATTGGTTGACGCTTTTTGATATGTTGAATCAAAAAGTGCGTGACTTCCCGTGGATTTATAATCCAAATCCACGATACCTGACTTTACATTGATCCCAAACCCACATCCAAACTCAAATGCAATTTTCCCACGTAATCCAAATTTTTCATAATTGCATTTAGTAGAATAAAATGAAACCATCTGCTTTAGCAGATAATTAACCGGAGGCTCTCCAGTCGACGATCCTACTATGGCATCCGGATCATAATTCGTCATTAATGAATAGTCTGTACCGTTGATAAGCAGGTTCTGTTTTGAAGTGAACAAATGCGGATAATTTGCCTTATTAAATGTATCTGGCGTCATTTTGGCAACATCAAAAAATGGAGCCAACATATTCCAATGCCCGTTCATCTCATCAAGCGGGACTTTATGGCCATCCCCATTTCGGGCATAATGCGTTTGCTGATAAAAAGGAGCAAGGCCAAGTTTAAACTGCATCTTGTCTTTTTTTTCATAAAATTTATCAGTACATTTTGTCGAATAAATTACACAAGGATCTTGTTGGCTTAATTGTGGAGTTGCGAAACATCGATCAAAACTTAAAATCATCACAATTACACAAAGAGTAACTTGTAACAATTTTTTAAAATGCTTTAAAGGCGCCATTAACAACCCTTCCATCGAGTTTAATCTTAAAAATACTAATCCAAAATAAAACTAAGTTGTGTTATAACATTATTACAGTTAGGGCGTCAAGAGGATTTGGAAAAAGGGAAAAGTATGTTTAAAAAATCACTATTTATTTTTCGTCGCGATTTGCGACTTGATGATAATATCGGTCTTATAAGAAGTCTTGAAGAATCAAAAAAAGTTATACCCGCGTTCATATTTGATCCAAATCAAATAACATCAAAGAATAAATTCAAAAGTAATAATGCATTGCAGTTTATGCTTGATTCTTTACAAGCCCTTGAAGGACAACTTCAAAAAATAAACGCCAAACTTTATGTTTTTTATGGCAAACCTGAACAGATTGTTAACAGTTTAATAGTTAAAGAGAAAATAGACGCCGTTTTTGTAAACGAAGATTATACGCCATACAGTAAAACACGTGATTCTAAAATTAAAAAAATTTGTGATAAGTTAGGAGTCAGCTTTGAAAGCTGTGCTGATCTTATATTAAATACACCTAACCAAATTCTTAAAAAAGATTTAACTCCATACACAATTTTCACACCGTTTTTCAAGAAATCTATTCAATTTATTATTCAAAAGCCAATAAAACTTAGTGCCACTAATTTTTATATAAATAAAATTAAGCAGTCCATGCAACTGACATCTACTACAAAAAAGCTCATGCTCCCACCAAATAAAGTTGCTACAAAAAATAAAGACTCTTTTCCAGGTGGACGCAATAATGCATTAAAAATTTTGCAAAATATAAAAAATTATAAAAATTATAAAATAGAACACGATATACCCGGGCTTAGCGCAACAACAAAACTTTCCGCACATAATAAATTTGGAACAGTCTCGACAAGAGAAGTTTATTACGAAATAGTTGAAAATTTAGGGAAAAATCATCCTTTAATTCGTCAACTTTATTGGCGAGATTTTTTTACTCACATCGCAAGCCATTTTCCACACATTTTTGGACACGAATTTAATCAGAAATACAAAAATATAAAATGGGACTATGACACAGAAAAATTTCAATCTTGGTGTAATGGAAAAACAGGATTTCCCATCGTCGATGCAGGAATGCGCGAATTAAATACAACAGGTTTTATGGAAAACAGGGTACGTATGGTAACTGCATCGTTTCTGGTTAAAGACCTGCACATCGATTGGCGATTGGGCGAGAAATACTTTGCAACAAAGCTTGTCGATTATGATCCATCGGTGAATAATGGCAACTGGCAATGGGTAGCATCAACAGGCTGCGATGCTCAACCATATTTTAGAATTTTTAATCCTTGGATCCAACAGAAAAATTTTGATCCGGAGTGTATATATATAAAAAAATGGATCCCTGAGCTAAAAAAAGCAGAACCAAAAGATATTCACAAGCTATTTAAGCCAAATAAATTTATAAAAAATTATCCCAAACCAATCGTTGACCATGGAATTGAAAGTAAAGTTGCAATTTTAAGATTTAGGAAAGCCAAAATGGCATAATATCACATCAAATAACAAGTGCTTAAAACGCCTTTTTTGCGTAAAATATTTAAGATTGATTTGCCTGAAATTTCAGCGGATTGTTTAGAATAACCACCTGCAAGTAACATTAATATAGGTTTTTTAAATTGGTCGGCAATGGAAAAAACATACTCGTCTCTTCGAATTATACCCTCTTGTGAAATTTGCATTCCCCCACAATCACCACAAAAAACATCCGTACCAGCAACATAAATTATTAAATCCGGATTACATAATTTAATAGCCTCGGCGAGATGGTCTTGCAGTATTTTTAGGTACTCCGCATCTTTTATCCCGGACTGAACAGGATATTCGAAATTAATTCTGGCACGTAAATCAATATCTTGCTGAATATCTAACCTTACAGGTGGCCGTTGCGGATTGTAAATATCAAAAATAAAAACACCACCATTACTTAAAAAAATTTGTGCGTAACCGGTACCCTGGTGGGCATCTAAGTCAACAATTAAAACTCTTGAATTAGGATTCGTTTTCCAATATTTTTCAATTGCAATAGCAATGTCTGAGATTACACAAAAACCACCACCTGAAGATGTTTTTGCATGATGATACCCACCTGAAAGATTTATAGCCCAACCATTTTTTATCGCCAACTGACATCCAAGAACAGTTCCACCAGCTGCCATATAAAATGAATTCAAAAAAAAATTTTCAATATTTTGAGTAGAGGCCATCTTAAGCTGTGGTAACTCTAAGATATCGGCAAGATAATCCGGGGAATTCAATTGTGATAAATACTGGCCTGAATGAACTAACAGCAAATCTGATTTTGTGACAAGAGATGGAACAAAGCAACTCTGTTCATCAAGCCCATTCGATTTTAAAAAATCAAATATTTTATGATATCTTTCGGTATCAAATGGAACATCTACTTCGCCAAACCAGGCCAAATCTCCAAACAAATCCTCTAGATTTATGTTATATGCTTCATGATAAATTATTGGAATCTGACATTGAAGATGTGCAAAAATAAACACTCCCAGAAGTACTATTTTTTTTATTATAGTTAAACTCATACGCATCGATCAGCTCCATCGAAAACTATCTAAACACACAAAACATTCAATTTTATAAAAAATAAGGTTACTTTATATTAAGCTAAACACGCAATTAAAATTTGAGAAAGGATCAAAAATGATTGTTCGAATAATAATTTTATTATTTTTTTATGTCTACACATGTTTTCAATGTGATGCACAATCCAACTATCTGGCAGATATCTCTTATCCTGCAGATATCTCTTTTTGCATCGCAGATTTAAAATTTGACGGCCAAAATATAAAAATATGTGAATTTGGGCAAGGCTCTCGATCAAGATTTAAAGGTTATGATGCGTTATATGGGAAAGGTAAGGCTTGGCTTCAATTTTGGGAATATTTGTCAAAATACAACAAACCGTTCTATATTGTAACGCCTGAAAATTATGCTCTTACAAAAAAAAATATCGGTTTTAATGTCAATGATCTACAAAAATTCGGAGGGCAACTAGTTTCTTCACTCGAAGCGTTAGAACATAACCAGTATTTTAAAAAAGCCGAACATACCAATTATATAAATTCTGATAATACATCTAGAAATCCCTGCGCAATTTCAAGTTATGACGAAATAGTTGTAACCAACCATGCATCATTCGGTCGAGGTTTTTTCGCAAATTTTAACCTAAAGCATCCAAATATTTTAATTACAGATCAAGCATCTGCTTTTTTTGTTAATAGCAAATATGAAACAACTGAGCTATTCAAGCACCCTGATCTTCAAAAATATCGGCCTAAAAATATTATATGTAAATGTGTTTATGATAAGAAGTTAGTTAAAAGTATCACGAAAAAACTCAATTGCGAAAAATACGTGATAAAACCACTAAACGCATCTCGCGGAAGCGGAATAATAATTGTTGACAGACTTCATCTCGACAAGGAACTAAAAAAAATTCTAGTCGACAAACAAACTCTAAACACAGATGATTCATCATATAAATACTGGATAACGGCAAAAGATAAGAATTTCTTGGTTGAAGAATTTGTTTCATCAAAAAATATTCTTGTTGATAGTAAACACTATGACGCAACAATGCGTGTAATATTTGTATTAAGCCATGATATGGGCAATATCAGCGTTGATTTTTTGGGCGCATACTGGAAACTGCCTTCCAGGTCACTTGAAGAATATGGAGGCTTAACAAAAATGCATAAATCAAATATTAACAAAAATAGAAAAAGCGCCGCCGCCGTTGACCCTCAAGACTTTGAACTCGTAAAAAAAGAGATGACACAAGCCATGAGCAAGGCCTATGCATTGATGCTTGAAAAAAGAAAACTGGACTTGGAAAAATCTTATATGTAAATATTTTTATAAATATGCGTGAAAATATTTGCAAAATGAATTACTATTTGTGTAATCCTAAAAATATAGTATACTAACTTATGTCACGTAAATTTATAATAAACTAACACCTGAAAGGTATTTTTGTGTTAAAAAGATTAGAAGCTTTGATTGAACAAACTGATTTTTTACTCGAGAAGCAAAATGAAGCTTTAGTTGAATCCGAAAAAATATTTGGCGGCATGGCCGATGAAGTTGAAGAAAAACTAAAAAACAAAAGCATTTCTGCCCAAGACTTAAAGAGCTTGAACAACATTCGCACAATGATTAAAGAACATCTTGAAAATGTTGCAGAACAGATGCAAGAAGATATAGAATTTTTAACTGAACAACTTACAGCATTAAAACATATTGCTGCAATTCCTGATCAGAAAAAAGCAAAAGAACTTTTGAATATGATGATTGATGAAGACGAAGAGATTTTAGAAACAGAGGCATTCAAAGAAAACGTTACACAAGAAAGCATCGCCTCAAAACAAAATCTCATATCTATTATCGATGATTTAAAATCTGCATTAAATGAAGATAAATTTCGTGATGTTGAACTTTTCTTAGAAGCTCTTTGTGCAGATGAAGAAGAAGAATCTGAAGAAGAATCTGAGTGCGGTTGCTGTGAATCAAAGTGCGATTCCAAGAAAAAAGGCTGCTGTTCAGGCGTAGACATCTTCAAAGGTTCATGTGATGATGATTGCGACGACGACTGTTGCAAATAAATTTCATGACGACAATTAAGGATAAAAAATAATGATTAAAAAAGCTTATGTTAGCCCCGGATGTATATCCTGTGGCACATGTGAATCAATTTGTCCTGAAGTGTTTGAGGTCAATGCAACGGCACATGTAAAAGCTGATGCTGATATTAAAAAATACGAAGACTTGATCAGAGAAGCGGCCGACATCTGTCCGGTTCAGGCAATTAAAGTAGAATAGAAACTGCAGACTGTCGTTAATCTGAACTTTATAGGAATTTTTATGAGTAACAGTTTTTTTTGGAAAGATGATTCAAACCATAGCAATATCGAGAGTTCCATTTTTGATAAAATACAAAATGATTTTATTAAAAATGGTGATCTTGCTTACGCAGGTGAACTGCTAAAAATTGCTTATGAAAAATATCCAAACAATATTGCACTTATTCATCAAAATCAGTCTCTTACTTATAAAGAATTTTATTTCAGGTCTATCCTTTTTAGCCGGAAGCTCAAAGCTTCCGGAATTAAACCTCGAGACAAAGTCTTAATTTTTTCCGAAAATTCAATTGCTTTTTATATCGCATACTTTGCAGTTTGGCAGATAGGGGCTATTGCCGTTCCGGTGAATATATTTCTTCACGCAAAAGAACTTTCTTACATCATTAAAGACTCTGAACCGGTGGCAATAATTTGCTCCAGTTTACTAAAGAGTAATATTGAAGATCTGGTTACGCAGAATTATCTTGATAACCTACCAGCAATATTTACCAATCAGGATATTGATTTTGTCTCTCCCATACCGGGAGACAAATCTTCGCCAGACAAGTCCACTTCGGACACAGAGTTACTATCAAGCTTTGAGGTAGAACGCCTCGAAACTGACGAACTTTGTTTACTACTTTACACATCAGGCACAACCGGCACGCCAAAAGGCGTCATGCTTTCGTCACGCAACATAATGACAAACGCCATTCAAGCTTATTCCAGATTCAATATGATGGGACTTACCGATAAAGAGAGATTCTTTTGTGTTCTACCGTTATTCCACGTTTTTGCACAAAATGCTTGCCTGTGGCTACCTTTGATCACCGGATCAACAATTATCATTGTACAAAAAATTGATAGAAAATTAATTCTAGAAGGTTTGAAACATCAACCAACATTGTTTCTGGGCTTTCCTGCATTATATGGCCTTTTGTGCATGATGAAAACTGCCCCACTTGATTCCGTAAAAGTTTTTGTTTCAGGCGCTGATATGCTACCGGATAAAATAAGACAAGCATTTGGAATGGTTTATGGTCGTAAAATATGCGCCGGATATGGATTAAGTGAAGCTTCACCTATCGTTGCGGTAAATTATTGCAACAATTCAATGCCAACACACTTTGTTGGTAGACCGCTGGCCGGAATCGAATGTGATATTCGTGACGACGATGGCAAATCTTTACCGCACGGAACAATTGGACATTTATGGATACGCGGTGGAAATATCATGATAGGTTATTATAAATCATCAGCCGCCACAGCAAAAGTCATGGATGGCAACTGGTTGAACACAGGTGATCTTGGATTAGTTGATTCTCGTAGATATCTTGCAATTTCCGGACGAGTAAAAGATATAATCATTCACAAAGGTTTTAATATCTATCCTGCAGAAATAGAAAATGTTCTTCTTCGTCACCCTGATGTTTTTAAAGCAGCCGTTGTTGGGCAAGAAGATTCTGATTCAGGACAAATTCCGGTGGCATTTGTAGCTATTAAATCAAAGAATAATGGTATTGAGGCTTCATTACGAAGTCTATGCACAAACAACTTAGCGGCATATAAAGTTCCCCGTAAATTTGTATGTGTCGAAGACCTACCCATGAACTCAACCGGAAAAGTTGATAAGAAGCAATTACGTATATAAGTCTGTTTTTAATTTGGAGTTTTATGTCGATTTTATCTCTGTTTGTGCTATTTTTAGTTTCGCTATTTTTTGCAGCGCTTTTTGCATTTTTAGAAACAGCATTCACAGCACTAAGGCTGTTTAAACTTAAAGAGCTAGAGGTCTCCGTGGCAAAATATAAAACACTATTTGCCGCTTGGGAAAAAAACCCTCAGCGAATATTGATTACAATTTTGATTGCAAATAATTTCGCACATGTTCTTACATCTGTTCTCATTTCGACAATTATGCAACGATTCCTTGGTTCATTTGGCCTAGCAATCGGCGTTGCTCTTGCAACTGCAATAATTCTTATTTTCGGCGAAATCATTCCAAAAAGCTTTGCTAAAACGCATCACGAAAAACTGTTTGCTTCTTTTTTATGGCTTATCAACTTTATTTTTAGAATCACATACCCAATGGTCACAGTACTTTTACGCATCTCTGATTACGTATTCAAGACAGTTGGCGGATCACACATTTTAGAAAAACAGGATATGGTTTCTGAAAAAGAAATTGAATTTTTAATTGATTACAGTGATGAAAAAGGCTTGATGGAACGTGAAAAAACAGAGATGTTACAAAACGTTTTTAGCCTTGGACAAACTGTTGTTAAAGAGATTATGAAACCAAAATCCGACATAATTCTTCTAGACGTAAATGCATCAACTGAAGAAGCATCAAATGTATTTTACAAGTCTAAATATTCAAGAATTCCTGTTTATGAAAATAACTATGACAATATTATTGGAATAGTTTATCAAAAGGACTTTTTTGAAATGCTGTTTCAAGGCAAGAAAAAGACGCTCAAAGAGCTTGTTCGACCGGTGCTTCTGGTTCCGGAGACCCAGAAAATCAATCAACTCTTAAGCGAACTTTTGAAAATGCGTATGCATATGGCAATTATTGTCGATGAATACGGCAACATTGAAGGATTAGTAACTCTCGAAGACATTTTTGAGGAGATCATCGGCGACGAGATCACCGACGAGCTTGAAACCGAAAGCACAGACATTGTTCCACTTGAGCGTGGAGGATGGCTTGTCAATGCTGGCATAGGGCTTGAAGAATTAGAGGATCTACTCAAAATAAAGTTCTCATCTGAAAATTCTGTAACACTTGGTGGATTTTTGGCTGAAAGCCTACAACACTTACCTCGCAAGGGCGAACGTGTTGTTTATGAAAACTACTGTTTTCAGGTTCAACAAGCTAGTGCACGTAGAGTATTTCAGGTTCTGATTTTTGAAAACAAACCCGAAAATATTAACTCTTAAAACGTTACATTTTTATTAATTTATGGATTAGTACTCCATATTTTATTATATTTAATTGGATTAACACTCCAAAGTTTTAATAAATTATAGATCCTGAATCAAGTTCAGGACTACTACCAAAATCATATCGATGCGTGACAGCTTCAACACAGGTTGCTCAACCTATTAACAATTGGTTAGATCATTTGACTATTTATTGACACACCATCATATCCCCTTGTAATCTATTTTTTAATAACAATTCGAGCAAAAAATTTTATTGAGGAACTTAAATGATTTCCAAAGAAACTATAAACTCAGTTACCCAGCGATTGGTAAAGGCATATAATCCTGTTGCCATTTACTTATTCGGATCTTACGCCTGGGGAAACCCAAATGCCGGCAGCGATCTTGATTTATTAGTCATTATTGAAAATACCAACCAAAAACCACATAACAGGTGTGAAATAGGGTCTGAAGCTCTTTGGGATATAATGGTTCCCAAAGATCTTTTAGTTTATACCACAGAGGAATTCAAACAAAGAGCTGGAGACTTAACAACGCTTTGCCATAAAGTCCAAAAAGAAGGAAGGCTTCTCTATGCCAGGGCATAAAGATTGGCTTGCAAAAAGCTTTAGGTGATTTAAAAATGGCGAAAAAGGGTATGCGTGACGATGACGATACGCTTGATTGCGTTGCCTATCATGCACATCAATGCGTTGAAAAGTCGCTCAAAGCGTATTTTGTGTTCAGTGGGAAAGTAATAGAGAGAACACATGATTTGGAATTTCTTCTCAAGCTATGCTGTGAAGAAGATTTTGATTTTATAGCTTTAAAAAATGAAGTGAAAAAACTCAACCCATTTGCCACTCAATCGCGATACCCGGACGACCGTTTTTCTATTGACCGACAAGAGGCTGAAGACGCAATTAAGATGGCAAAAAAAGCTTTCGATTTTGTCCTGAAGAAAATAGAAAAGCCTGATCCAAATCTTAAATTATTTTAACATCCGTCGCTCTAAGAATAAATCAAGTCCTTCTCAATAAACTTTTTTATAAAAGTCCTTATACTATCTGAATAAACAAGATCAACTTTTTTGTTAAAATTTTTTTCCAAATAACTTTTTAAATTAAAATATTGATCAAAACTCTTTAAAGACGCTTTTACCATTAGATCAATATCGCTGTCAACTCTTGCCTGATTTCTTGCGTACGAACCAAAAAGCGCAATGCGTTCCACGCCAAATTCTTGGCTCAACATTGCTTTATTTTTGCTCAAAAAATCCAAAATCTCTTCTTTTTTTATCATTCCAACACCTCGACACTTTGGGATACACCAAAACACACCACCAATCTCCTTAGCTAAAAATATCATAATAAAAATACGCACTAAATGCAAAAAGGGCCGGCGCGAACCCACCCTTCGCCCTCGTTGTACTCGTGGCTATGGAGGGCAAGCCGAACAATGCAAAAAGGGCCGGCGCGAACCGACCCTTCTTGCAAATATATTCTAAGTATCAGATTACCCCTATGTCATCCTGAACTCGTTTCAGGATCCATGGATAATCCGTTCCTTTTTTAGAATCTAATCTGACATGCGCAATGGACGTCAGCATCAACAGGCAAGTTTTGACCTGCGAATGTATACAGACCGCCAACTGAGGTTGTGCAATACTTGCTTAGATTGTAAGAACCTTCTAAGCGTACTCTGTGACCCCATGACTCTGTACCCATACGAGCAACATGACTATCAAGCGTCATATTAACATCAGACCATTGCGTACCGGCAAATTCATCCTCGTCGGCTATATGTCCTGCAGCATCTGTCCAGGTCTTGCCAAGCCATGACAATTGATCTTTATCTTTGAAGTCTATATGATCTTCTGTCTTGTAGTAGAGTTGATAACCGATCATACCATTGATCTTCTTGGATTTTGGATGTGTAAAGTTGAAGTCAAGGTTACCAATGAAGTAGCCCCAATCAACGTTTGCAGCTGCTGAAGGTCCAAAATTTTTGATTGTTGCACCTTTGTAAGAAGCCTTACGATATTCTGTATCTTCAAGAGCAAAGTTGTAAGAAAGATCAAGCTTTACGTTCATGCAACGTATTGCTTGCCATGCTGCAAATGCACCAATCTTGATTTCCCAGTGACTGCCGTTACCCATTTGTACGCGGTAAGGGTTACCTGCGTAGTCAGATCCGCCGTTTCCGGTTGGGAACTTGACACCCAAGCAAAGCTCGCCGTTCCATTTATCGTTGAATGAGTGTTGATAGAAAACTTCAACTGGAATATCACCCAAACCTGTTTGCTCATCAGTTGCCATTACGAATCCCTGGTCTTTGAGCCAATATTCTACATCGGAATTGTAATATGAAAGTAAATCATCAACAAAATTTACTTGATTCTCGGATGTTGCAATTGGTTGACCATTAGCACCGTTGATTGTTGTCGCCCATACATCAGCAAGGTTATCCTCGTCAATGTTTGTGTAATCCTGACCGGTCACAAAAGCATATGCCTTATTTCCATCTGCTATTGTCCCATCAGCAGGAAGATCTGAAAGTTTATAATTGTTAGTTGCATCCACTTCAGAATTCATATAACGGATAGTCGTACCAGCATCTTCTCCATCTTGAGGAATACCATTTTTAACCAACAATGCACCGCCCTGATGAAATGGAGGCTCGCCTGCCTTATTGGATTTAATTAAAACGAATGGAATCTTTGATCCAGGATTCTTACCATAATTTATTGTATCGGCTTGATTATACACGCCGCCCATGGTTACCTGGCCAGCTGGAGCTACACTGACATATGATGTAATATAGCCATCAGTATTGATGTATTTCAATCTATTCAACAAGCCTAATTTATAAGATGTTATTCTGCTAATTACTCCATCTTTAGGAGCATTTGCATCAAAAGGCTGAACATATCTCATGTCACCTTTAACAACCTGATCCTGAAGCCCTACAGCATTACCTTCAGCTTCATTATCACGTTCCATTCTTACCCAACGAATAGGTAAGCTACCGCGAATACCAATGCGGCCTTTGTTATTCCATACAGGATAGTCCCATTTTGCGCCAAAGAATACGCCTGCTTCTGAATAAGAAACACGTGGTGCAATTTTAACTAAATCAAGGTATGGATTATAATTTTCGGTATAACCATTACCTACAGCACTAGCTCCTGCAAAAGATTCACCTATTGTGAATGATTCTTTACCAAAAATCAGTTGCGCCAATGGGTGTGTCTCTGTGCCATGCTTCATAAACGCATCTTCAGTCTCTCTGAAGTGTGCAGTTGTAAAATATGTAAAATTAGATTTTTTCTTGTGCAATTTATCAAATGAGTAGTGCAATGGACCCATTTGCGTAGCAATCGGAGCACGAAAATCCGTTGCAGCAAGCTGTCCCACAAGCCCAAGGCCTGCAAGCACCGCTACCTTCATTAGATTTTTTCTCATTATAACTCCCTAGAAATTAACATGTTTTGGGCAGGGGAGAAAAACTCCCCTGCCGTTATTTCAAATTATGACTGACGATTTCCAAATACTACTGGATCAGCGTTATTACGCCCATCGTTACGAGCGTCGATGTAACCAAGGTTGAGTGATTCACGAACATCGCCATTGATGTTACCTGGGTTGGATAAACGTACAATTCTGTCTGTAAGTTCAGGATACAGAACATTTTGTGTATCAAGATTTACAAATCCGATTACCGGAGCGAATTGTGTTGAACCCAAGCAAACTGCCTTAGCCTGTTGTAATTGATATGGGTTGAAGCCGAAGTAATTGAACATTGCATAACCGGTTGTGTTCCAATCGCCAACTACTGAAGCATCAAATGATACGGAACGTCCACCATTCCACTCCATAACCAATGCATCATCACTGACCAATGAGTTCAAGATGATTCCAGCTGAACCAAGGATTGTATAAGCTTCACCATTTGAAAGCTTACCGGCGTAATCCCAAATGTTTACAGGATAGAACTTTCGTGTTGTGCTACCATCCCAATTTGTCCAAGGGATGTTCATCAAGTTTCCACCACCACGAACAATTGCTTGGTTTCCACCAGCAAGACGCACTCTGTGGATTCCGGCTGGGCCGTAAGCCATGATTGATGCGGTTGAGTCAGAACCATCAGCAATGTTGCTGTGTTGGAAGATACCGTTCTTGATTTCTACAGATGTTCTGTAAACGTTATAAAGAGGAGCTACCTGCCATGCATTGCCCTCTTCTTCATCGGTGCCAATTCCATCAGGTGTAAATACTGGGAAGCCATC
Source organism: Candidatus Babeliales bacterium (assembly GCA_041671765.1). GTDB lineage: Bacteria > Babelota > Babeliae > Babelales > RVW-14 > JBAZAX01. The sequence goes on from JBAZAX010000016.1 coordinate 16,582, forward strand.
GGAACCGATGACAGCCTTACCGTCTGCATCAAGTACTGGGTTTACTTCTCTTAATGCATCACCATTAGGTTGTCCAGAAACCTTGTTGATCAAGCCGGCTGCAAGACCGAAGAAGCCTTCACGATTGATTTGGAACATAGCCTCAGGGCCGTTCATTTCAAGTGTGAATCTTACTTCGCCGTTTTCTAAATTGGTAGTGTTACCAACTTGGAATGTACCACCTGACATATTCTCATCACCAACATAACATGCTGCTTGACGTTGAATGCTGAGTGTGATCGATGTTTGTGGGGTAAGCTTATCAGATTCTACTGATACACGTACATCACCATTGATCAACATCTTAGCAGTCTTGTTCAACCAGATATCGCCTTTACCAATCAACTTGATTGTGTCATAGGCTGTTTGAGACAAGGAAGCGTATACGCCTGGGATTTCACGACCTTCAAATACGAATTGAGATTCGTCGTTGAAGTAAAGAACTACGCCGCCGTCTGACGCAACGTCACGTGATGGGAAGCGTATTGAAGCACCATCTTCAAGAACAAGTCTGACTTGTCCTGAGAATTCGATTTCTTGACGATATTCTGCTTGTCCAAATGCACTTAAATCAAGACATGCGCCGGCAGGTACTCTGACTTCACAAGGTAAATCTGAGTAGAATGTCAGTCTGTTAACGCCATCTTTACTAAAGTCTGTTGTTGCAATCAATGGTAGATTGTCAGCAACGATAAGATTGGAGTTAAGATTAATTGTCATATCACCAAGAGGAGCGATTGAGACATACTCTTTGCCAAGAAGATTCCAGGCGCTGAGTGAGTTTTCGTTCCAATCTCTGGATCCAAGACCAATTGTTCCACCCTTTTCTCCGAAGAGAACAGCGTGTGCACCTTCACCAATGAAGTGCTCTGTAAATAGGTCAGCTTCTGTCTTTTGTGAAACAATCTCACGTACGCGGGCTGCAATTGGCCAGTAGCCATCGCCACCTACGTTGACTGAGAATGGATCTGCCATTGTTGCACCGGCTACACGGAGCTGTTTGATATCATCTTCAGGCCCGATGTAGAACAAATATGTAGGACGTGCGATAGGAGCATCTGGGCTCTCTGTTGCACGTGTTAAGAACTTGCTGATTTCGCTTGTTACTGCTGATCTGATTGTAGATGCAGATCTTGCACCTTTAACTGTCTTCTTTAGACCTTTTGTTTGTGAAAGTGAAGGAAGTGGATCTCTTTGGTACCAACCAATTAACATCTCTTCTACACCGCTTTCATCAGCGCGTACTGTTCTTGTATTTTCAGCTTTATTATCAGCATATTTGCTTTGGTTTGCATCAATACGAACCAAACCGTTTGTTTCAACCGCACCGCGGGCTTCCATCATCTCTTGTGTAAGACCCCATGGTTGAACAGCATATGTCTTTGAGAAGACTCCTTGATCAGCAGGAATATCAAAAATTCCGCTGAATTGATAATCTCTGTAATAGAGATCATTATCCCAATCATTCCACAATAATTTTGCAATCATTGTGTCAAAATATGTTACAGGGGTTCTGTTATTACGTGTTGTAGGATCAAGAGGATCAAAACCACTTGCAGCAATTGTTACTTTGCCACCATGACTGTCATAAATTATGCCATCTCTGACATACAATCCTGTTTCTAGAGAATCTGATGACATAGATGTAATTGGAGGAAGAACAGCTAAAGCGTCCTTATTCCAGCTACCAAATGTAATCAAATCACCATCAGAATTACCGGCTGGTGTTTGTTCGCCATTGCCTATGCAAAGCACGCCAGGATTTGCTGGATATGTTTCATGCATTACATCAAGAGGGAAAATCAAGTGTGGCAATGCTGTTGAAATTGTTCTTGCATCATAAGGCATTGCTGGGAATGGATTTAATACTCCTGCAACGTCTGCATCTGCTTCAAGTGTTCCTGCATCAGCAAATGGGAATACCATAGCTGGAGCATCTGGATAGAATACTGAACTTGTTGTTGTCATTCTTGGCCAGCCAAGCATCATGTTACAATGTGCAGCTTCTGCATCAGGTTGGGAAAGCATAAACAAGTGATGTGCATTTTGGTTTTTGTAACTTACACCTACTAGCTCTGGATATTCATCACCACGTAACAATGTTAATTGTGCTGTGGATGAAACTCCAGGAACTTCAACAGGCTTGTTGCCTTTGTATACGTTTACAAATGCACTTTCTGTTGCATAGTTGGATGACTCATCAGCCATTGGAGCATTCATACTGCTGAACTGCAATACACGACCAAAACCTTTGCCCAATGTATCAAGAATATCACCATGATCAAAGAACTTGATATTGCTGTTGTTGTTACCTTCTACTCCTGTTAAACCAGGAATATCTCTTACAACAAAGCGTACACCTGATACGCAAGCAGATTCATGTAATTCAAATGATGAATTGAAGAATCTGATTTCTGGCATACGGAATCTGTCTGGAGAGAATTCATAATTAGCATCTACATCATACTGGCTTGCTGTAAAGTAATAAACTTCACCGCCGGTATATGCTGGATCTGAGTTTGCAGGAATGCCATCAACATATTTAGATGCATCATCGTGACGCAAAATTGTATCAAACAATTGTGCGTTAAAGTTAAGGAACATTGCTGGTGAGTTATAACGAGGATACAGTGTTCCATCTTTTAACAATGGACGATCAAAGTTTGCACCCAATGTTCTTGTACGCAAACCTAATACTGCTGGATATTGAACTTCACGTCCGGTGTGATCTCTTACAACTGACGACATTTCAATTGTTCCATTGTTGTAGAATGATGCGTAACTACGAGGAGCTGGATCAATTGCATAAGGATCAGAGTATATTGTTGTATTCAACATTCCATGAGTAGAAAGTTTACCTTCTACATCAAGAACATGGATTCCTTCGCCTTCAGCTTGTACCATTTCGTTTGGATCAAGCTGCCATCCATTGTATGCTGCACCAACAACCTGTCCGTCAACTTTCTCACCAACGGCTAATGCTTGATCATAGTCAAGTAATTTGTCGCCAATTGGATCGTCTAAGTATGGATCTTCAAGTCTTGCCCAGAAATTGAAAATGTATCCGAATGGTACATCAACGTATGTGTCATATAAACCGGAATCTGCATTATAAATAGGCAATCTGCTTGCAGCCGATTCCATAAAGTATGCAACGCCATTACCACGAAGGAGAATTTGAGCATGTCTTGCGTTTTCACCCTTCAAGAATGGGTTACCTGCGGTATATTCACAAGATTCATCTGAGAATAATGATTCATCAACATTATCAATGATAAGAGCTGATGGGTTTCTCTTCTTGAGTAAAGAAGAATCCCCAAGATCAAATTCTGCAATTGGATCTACTTGATTTAACGCACCTGCAACATATGCCAAGCCTGTGTTATCATAAACATCCATAACACCGTTGATACCAATGATAAATCCATGGCGTACGTTTGATTCAACATTGTTATACCAAGCCCAATCATAGCCGTACATTGTATCATCATAAGCATACCAATATGGATCGGATGCTAATGTACCATGGTTTTGTACATCGTTAATAACCCAAAGCAAACGTTTATTTGCTGGATCGTCAACAACAGGTTTTGCTATTGTTGAATCTGCATAGTACTTATTATCAACAATATTAAATTTAGCAGTAATACCTGCTGGTACGCTGTAATCAACCAAGCTCTCAGCTACTTGAGTCTCAGGATTATATGTAAGAATAGAAGCATCTTCGAAGTCTGGAACATAGTGACCAGCAACGATAACTGCAGCATCGTTGAATGGATATTTGTTAGCAATTTCGTAGTAATATGCATAAGGATTTTCTGCGCCAGGACCTTCTTCATATTCCCACTGCATATCATATGCACCCTTTAAGAAGAGAATCAAGCGGCCGGAACCAACCAAATTTGTTGGATCAAATGCCAAAGCGGCATGTCCGCCCAATTCTGTTCCGCCATTTTCCAAACCGGTTGTATTATCTGAAAGGTATGTGATTAATGAGTTGTAACCGACATAAACCATCGAACGTGCAGCTGGTGCACATAAGTTTTTACGTTCAAATACAACTTTATTTTGACCAGCAGCTACTTGTGCGTCTGTTTGGTCCATGCAAAGGAACACTTTTGTTCCTGCTGCATCATTTGAAAGGGCATCCCATGTAATTTCGCCCGTTACAGGATCAATAGAAATTCCATTAGTCTTATCAATGCCACCATCAAAAGAAACGATTGTTCCATCGGAAAGGATAAACTTTGTTTGTCCTGCACCTTTGAAAACAATTACCATGTCATAAATGTCGCCTTCAGCTTTATTAGCACGCACATAACCATCACTATTGACGGTTTCTGAAGGAAGCTTGCCAACTTTACGACCTCTGAAAGTAACGTCTGTTTGAACGTTGACAGTAAGATTTTTTCCTGTTGCAACGTTGAAAACAACCATTGAATAACCAGCACCTGGAGTAATTGTGTCGGTATATGGATCCGTATAATCTGAGATGTATGGCTCAAGAATTGTTGGAACCGTTTCGCCACTTTCTACAGCTGCTTCACTTTTTACAAAGTTAACAACAGCGTCAGCAGCTTGCACATCAATGTGAACATTACCATCGATTTTCAATGGACATTGAATTGGGAATCCATCTTCATCGAGAACTTCTGCACCATCTGCATCGTGCAATGTACCATAAATATTTAATGTATTTTCTATAACTGAATCACAAACAGATACAGATTCAAAACTTGAATTCGTATCGTTATAACCGTAATCGATATTCCAAATACGGTCACCATCTACATAAACACCACCCGTTGTGGCAATAAGATATTCGCTGGTGGCATCTGGACTAGCTGGGTCCGGAAAAGTCACGCCGGCATCAAAAACATCATCGCCAATCGGCATCCAATCTACTACATCCGCCCGGGTCACAACGAAAGGTAAACCCAAAAGCGCTGCGGAGAACAATAACATTCGCAGTTTTTTATTCATCTAACTACTCCTTTTTTAGGACACACCTAAAAAACACAACTTCATAAAAACAATTCCTCAATTTGTGGACCTTTCTATGCCGCACCCTCCTTTCTTCTACTTAAAGTCTTTGAAACCAAAAACCTCAACTAAAACGTTAAGAAGTCTCGTAACATACCTAACTTCCGACCTAAAAATCTGATTTGATAAAGAGAAACGTAAAGATATAAAGCAAGAAGATAAATTTGAATATGTGAATGTCTTCATATCCTCTCCCCTTTGTTACTACTCGTTCGAACTAGCTTCATTCATGATAAAATTAGCCCTAATGCCACAAATGTCAAGGCCATTTTTTCACGCTATTGCTAAACTTTATATTTCAGAAGTGTCAATTTTATTACTGCAAGTTAACTTTTTATTGATTTATATAACTTTATTTTCGTTTTTTCTTTACAAAATATTTATTACATTTAAGGTATTGATACCGACGTAAAATTCAAATAACATCATCACTATTTCTACCTCTTAAAAATTAAGTGGTTCCATTAAACCAAAAGACCACAAAAAAAGTAAAGAGTTTTGAAATTTTTTTTTAAGGAGTTTTAAATGAGCAAGCAAAACATTACATTTTTCTCACTTGCACGACAAGTAAAAAATCTCGAAACCCAAATTAAATTAGCAATTGATTCCGTCCTCCAAAGCCAACAATTTGTTGGTGGAAATTTTGTAACACAGTTTGAAGAAAAAATGGCAAAACATCTTGGAGTAAAACACGTGATTTCGTGTAACTCCGGTACGGACGCACTTTGGATTGCCGTAAAAGCACTAGGTACACAACCGGATTCAATTGTTTTAACAACACCATTTTCGTTCATTGCTTCGTCAAGTGAAATTGCCGCTCACAGAGCTCATCCTGTTTTTATAGATATTGACCCAAAAACTTTAAATATCTGCCCAAACAATTTGCGCAATTGGCTACAAGAAAATGCCGAAATAAAAAATGGAAAAACTGTTCATAAAAAAACAGGCCAACTAATTGAAGGTATTGTTGCCGTTGATATTTTTGGACAATGCGCAGATTATGACCCAATCAAACAAATTGCAAATGAGTGGAACCTTTGGATAATTGAAGATACGGCACAAAGCATTGGTGCTGAATACAAGGGACAAAAAGCAGGAACAATAGGAAACGTTGGATGTTTTTCATTTTATCCAACAAAAAATCTTGGGGCCTATGGTGACGGCGGATGCTGCGCAACCAATGATTCAGAACTCGCTGAAAAAATTCTACGCTTACGTAACCATGGACGTAAATCTCACTACAATTATGAAGAACTTGGTATCAACAGCAGGCTTGATGCTATGCAAGCCGCAATTTTAAACGTAAAGCTTGATTACATAGACCAGTGGAACGCACGCAGACAAGAAATTGCAGCAATGTATGAAAAGGGACTTTCCGGAATCAATTTCATTAAAGCTCCAAAGGCGATACTTGGCAAGCATGTTTACCACCAATACTCCATTCAAATAGTTGATGCAAATGGCTTGATAACACGTGATATGGTAGAAAAATATTTGGCAGAAAACGGCGTACAAACAAGAATATTTTATCCTCAGTCATTAAACAGAATCCCGTTTTTGAATACACGAAAAGAAATTTTTGAAGAATGTCCCGTTTCTGTTAAACTCGAAAGCACAATTTTGGCTCTTCCAATTTGGCCTGAAATGGAAAATTCTGAAGTGCAGTATGTTATTGAAACAATCAAAAATATGCAAACAAGTCTGTTAAACATCCCAAATGCAAACGGACAGATTAATGCAGCCACACGATAATCCAATCGCTAGCGGCAATCTTGTTACCAAGATTAGCGGTAGCAAATTTATAACCATCGAAGGCATTGATGGTTGCGGCAAATCTACCTTGGCAAAAAATCTAGCTGATGCGCTTGTTAAAACAGGCGCATCGGTTGTTTTGACCAAAGAACCCGGCGGATCAGAACTTGGCATAGCCCTGCGTAAAATTTTACAAGAGCAAAAAGATCCTGTGTGCGAAAAAGCCGAATATCTGCTATTCGCAGCAGACAGAGCTCAGCACTTCAAGCAAATAATTCAACCGGCCCTTATAAACAATAAAATAGTTATCTCTGATCGCTGGTGTGACTCATCTGTCGCCTATCAGGGCTATGGACGCGGACTTGGTATTGAAATGATCAAAACTATAAATGCCTGGGCTACACAAGAACTAATCCCTGATTTAATTTTTTATATTCGAATTGATGCCCAAACGGCTTTTGATAGAATAAAAAAAAGAAACTTGGAATTGACTGCATTTGAAAAAGAGAAAGTAGAATTCTGGACACGCGTTGAACATGGGTATGAAGAACTTTTTATGAATAATAAAAATGTTATTGTACTTGATGGAAAAATGACACAAGAAGAACTTTTGCAACAAGCAATTAACAGATATCAGTATTTATTTCAAAAATAATTTATCTATCATGACAAAACAAATATAACACCCTATTTTTGTCATCCTGAACTTGATTCAGGATCTAAAAACCGTGATTCCTAAGTACGCTATGAACTCGAAAATTTACGCCGTTTACATTGTCACTAACAAACCAAATGGAGTCCTATATATTGGATTCACCAACAATCTTAAACGACGCATTCTTGAACACAAGATTGGAATTGTAGATGGTTTTACAAAAAAGTATGTGTTGAAAAAATTGGTCTATGCAGAACAATTCAAATATGTTAACAATGCAATTGCAAGGGAAAAACAACTCAAAGGCTGGCTCAGAAAATGGAAATTAGACTTAATTGAAAAACAAAATCCAGAATGGAAAGATTTATACGAAACGTTTTTTGGACCTATGGAACCTGAGAGGATAGTAAGAGAGATGTTGGAAACAAATAGATTAGATCCTGAATCAAGTTCAGGATGACAAAACATAGGAAAAATTTTAAAAAAACTGCTGCGCGAACACCAACAGATTGCGCAATCATGATCATAAAAAGATTGAAAACTTTAACATGAACAAAATAATAAACGAAATACTAAACGCAAGCGTACCAACAAGACTAGTCGTTGGCCAACTTGAGCAAATACAAAATTTGGTCGAGCTTGCAATCAGATCAAATTTCTGTGAACAAAAAAACAATTCTGATTCTACTGACTCTATTGTTTCAATCCAAGACTGTTTTTGTCTTGAGTGCCGCAGAATAAAAAACCACCAACACCCATGCATGGTCTGGATAAGTCCGGAAAAAAACTATTCTGTCGATGATGTTGAAATAATTTTTGACCGCACAAAATTTGCTTTGGATATAGGACAAACTTTCTTTTTCGTTCTTGACCAAGCATCGTCACTCAATACAGCAACAGCAAACAAACTTCTTAAAGTGTTAGAGGAACCACCTGCCGGCTATAAATTCATTTTGCTTGCCGAAAATATTAGCACTCTTCCGGCAACCGTTATTTCGCGATCACACATAATTAAAACTACCGGCGAAAATGAACAAACACCTCACCATGCATTTTTAAAATATTTCACTGCACCAGAAAATCTGCCAGATCCAATTGCCTTTGACCAAGAACTGAAAAAAACCGGTTTATCAGAGCAGGAATGCGTGGAACTGTGCTATGATTTAATGGAATATTTTGTAAACAAACAGACAATAAGTGATTCAAAATATTTTAGAAATGGTCTTGATATCCTACAAAAACGACTTCACAAACCGCCATGTCCGGGTAGTTCAAATATGTTTCTAAAACTTTTATATCTTGATTTTTGCCAAATCAAATAGAATATAAAATATTATGAAAATATCCGGCATACTAAAAAGTATGCGCCACTACCTAACAAACTTCGTGCAGTCTCAGTTAATTGTAACTCTTGTCTCTATTCCAATTCTTGTTGGGTGGGGACTACAAATATCAATGATGACATTTATTGGCAACCTGATTTTTGCGCCGATTCTCACTATTTTTTTAATTTTAAGCTCAATTGTATTTTTTACTGAGCTTTTGGGAATTCCAAATTTATTTATAGTAAAAACTTTAGAATTCGTAACAATTTTTTGGGACATAATATTGTCACTTGGGAAAAAAGAATGGCTATGTGGATTTTGCAAACCATCCACGTTTTTTTTATTTTTAATACCAATTATAGCATTCTTAATGCTGCTTTTTATTAAAGCTAAAAACTCAAAAATAAAATTTTTAAGTCTGCTCGGGTTCTGCTGTATCTCAATTTTTTGTCTAAACATAGTTCCAAAACTTTTTAATAACCAACCTCAATCAAGCACATTTTATGACGGCAAATTAACCATAAATTTTGATACCGATAAAAATATAACGTTAATCGACAATGGATTTTTTAACACCAAGTCATCCCCCGAAAAAACAATAAACTACGAACTTAAACAATATTTGATAAAAACTATAGGCAAAACAGAACTGCAAAACGTTATATTATGCAAACCGGGGTACAGAACATTTAGAGCTGCACAGGCGCTCTGCTCAAAGCTCGATGTAAAAACCATCACATTGCCGTCTTTCGAAAAAAAATTGAGTAAGTCCGCACAATGTGAGTTCTTTAAGTTAAAAGATTTGTTACAAAAAAATGGAATCACTTTTGCATGCCAAAATTAGCAATTTATTCATATGCTATTCCAGCAAACTACTTAACGCTAACTCGATAACTAGTGAAAGGGCTGTGTATGCCTAAAGCGACTTTCGATTAAAGATTTGTCATCCTGAATTTATTGCAGGATCCATGGATTAGTTCCTCCTATTATTAAATTACAAAAATTTTGAATTAATTTCATCCATGGATGCTGAAACGAGTTCAGCATGACACAGTATTTGTGGAAGACTTTAGCATATGCGGTAAAAAAGCGTTCAGAATCTGCCTTCAGTTAAAATTGAGTTATCGAGTTAGCGTTACTTAAATTAATTTTCTCTCGCAATTTTTAAAATACAAACTAAAAAACTTACCGGAATAGTATCCCAAATAGAATTAGGTTCAAATGCGCTATCTGATAAAAATTTTAAACGCTGCTCATCGATAGTCCACTCAAATTTTGCAAACAATTTTTCATCAACTTTTCTTACAACACCCAGACAACAATTACCTTGACCAGAAAGCATAAGTTGTAATAATAATTTTGAGTTTTGCGAAAGCACTGAAAAATGAAGCTCATCCCCGCACTCTAAATGATACCTCTTTGACACAGGACAAGTGAAAAATATTTTTCTTAAACAAGAGATGCTATATTTACCAATTGCTTCTATGAAATCTTTATGCAAATCCACTGGAATAATTTGAAAAATATCGTCAAAATCGCAAGTCCCACTCACAAATTTTTCAGTCACGACTTCACTTGCTTTTTGCAAAGACAATTTTCCTAATGAAAAAAAATCGTCTGATTTTCCCATGCCAAACACAGTTGAGATAGGTGTAAAAAACATAACAAATAAAATACTTTTTGCGAAATTTGACATAAACTCCCACTCCCTTCAAACCCTTACCAGTAAAACTGATTATTCATAATCAATCGGTTGAGAAATAATACTGTCCAGTAGGCACTTAAAAGCCTTACCTTCAAACAGTATATCATAAGTTCTAAGGCAAACAGGAAGATTTAGATTATTTGTATCAATCAATTTTTTTATTGCCTGAACAGTATTTATACCTTCAGGAATAGAGGCATATTTGTTTGATAATTCATTTAACGACATTCCCTGTCCCAATAATTTTCCAAATTTAAAATTCTTACTTACAGAAGAACTGCAAGTTAAAAACAGATCCCCAAATCCGGAAAGACCATAAATTGTATCTTGTCTGCCCCCAAAGTACTTTGACAAAATACCCAACTCAAATAAACATCTTGTCATTAAAAATGCAATTGTGTTTTCACCATAACCAAGCCCATGAGCCATGCCAATTGTTAATGCGAAAATATTTTTAATTGCCCCACCAACTTGAACTCCAATAATATCGCTAGATATGTATGCTTTGAAATATCCATTACCAAGCATTTGTGCAACTTGCGTTGCAACTTCCACATCGTTTGAAGCAACAACCGTAGCCGTAACAGTTCTTGCCGCAATATCTTTTGCAAAATTAGGTCCACCCAACGCCACAACTTGGGTATGTGCCCCAAAAATATCGCTGACTATCTGGCTTGCAAGCATGACAGTGTTCTGCTCAATCCCCTTGCTGGTAACAATAAATTTATGATTTTTAGTCGCATATGCTTTTGCTAAATTGAAAACACTTCTAATATGCTTAACCGGAATGGCCTCAAAGATAAATTCACTTGATTGCATTGCCACTTGAATATCACAGGTGGGTCTAATTTTTGAATGAAGACTAACACCGGGTAAGAAATCTTTATTGATTCTTGTTAATTCAATATCTTTGACGACATTAGATTCGTGACACCATAAAATAACATCATAGCCGTTTTCAGCCAATAAATTAGAAATAGCCGTTCCCCAAGCCCCCGCACCAAGAACAGTAACAATTTTTTCCATAGACAAAGACATCCTTAAATTATTAGAACTAAAAACTACTTACCAAAATTTCTTGATATATTTGTGTAGTCATCAATGCATTTTTGTAAGCACTCTTGATTAACTTCCGGCCAAAAACAGTCAAGAAACATAAGCTCACTGTAGGCTGCCTGAAATGTAAAAAAATTACTTAATCTTGAAATTCCACTTGTTCTAATTATTAGGTCCGGGTCAGGCAAGCTAGATGCCCACATATAATTGCGTAAGATCTTTTCATCTATTTTATCAACACTCACAGCGCCACTTGCAACATCTTTGCAAAGGTCTTTTACTGCAGCTAAAATTTCTTGACGTCCACCATAACAAAAAAGAAAACTTAGGATAAGATTATCAAAATCTTTTGTTTCTTCTTCAATAGAATTCACAACATCAAGCGTACCCTGTGGAAACATTGTTCTGTCACCAAGAAACTGTACTCGTACACGATTTTGTAATAAATCCGCTTTATTTTCTGTTATCTGGTCTGGAATCATTTTAAAAAGATAATCTTGTTCGGAATCGCTTCGATTAAAATTTTCAAGTGAAAAAATATAAATAGAAAGATATTTAATCTTATTTTGCAAGCAAACGGAAATTGAAGCCTTAACAGCATGCCCACCCCTATGATGCCCCAAAATAGCTTGTAACTTATTCTGCTTAGCCCAACGACGATTTCCATCAGGAATTATAGCTAAATGCTGCATAAAACATTCTCCATTACCCGAACACAAGTGTTATACGATCAAATTTAACACATAAAATATAAGCAAACCTAATAGTAAACCAAAAATCGCAACTTGCGAATATATTTTTACTCATCAAGCTTTTTTACTTAAGCTCAAAATTTTCCAACCTAAATTTAATATTATTCCCAGAGGCTGTTAATTTTAATTTTAAAACATACATCTCTAATGGAGACTTAATCTTTGGCACTGATATTTTTTTAACAAATCGCCCTTCATAAGGTTCAAATACGCTAAAATTTGGATTAGACAAAATCTCCCAGACCCAAATTGCATAGGGCCTACCTAAAAGTGATCCTGTACTTATGGCAAAACGCTTATCACCAACCGCAACAAGCAGATAACTTTGATTGTTATCAATAACATCATATGATGGACAATCAATGGCCAAAAAAGAACTCCTGTACTCATCTTGTAATGAATCACTATATGTATGAGCATAAACAGTACCGAGTCTCACAGATATATCTCTATCCAAAACAAACGACACCGTAACATCATCGTTTAAATCGTTGCGAACGCCCATAACTGTCCACGCCAAACACTGGCTACAACTCATTCCAACTAAAAATATAAATCCCAAAAGTATATTTTTCATAAAATAACCTTCCATATAAAAAAGGAGCATAAGTTTACTATTTGCAAATAATACGCATATTAAAAGTTATAAAGACCCCATTATATATTGAATTTTATACATTTTGATAAAATTATCAAATTCAATATATTTTACTATTATTTATTTCCATTTGACATGTTTATAAATTCTGCTACAATCAACCTATGAATATAATTTATTTAAAATCTATACTTTTCGCATGCTCAAAGGTTAAAATACACCTGGAAGATGCAACGTATAAGCAAATCAAGGATCAAGTTAAAGATCCATTTTGGGTGGGGAGAATATAATGAATGAAATAAAAAAGACAGTTAAGGCTGTCATCTTCGATATGGATGGGACCATTATCAAAACCGAGCATATCTGGAAACAAGTAACACTGGACACTCTTTCATACTGTGGAGTAAAAGAATTAACTCCTGAACAACAGGCAATCATACGAACAATGTCTGGGATCGGATTAAATCAATCATCTCTATTGTTAAAGAAAACATTTGATTTATCACAAACTCAAGATGAAATTATTGAAAAAAAAGTCGCCTTGGCGCAGGAATATTTTGAAAAACAAATTGAGTTTATTGAGGGGTTTGCTGAGTTTCATGCAAAGCTTCAACTGAATTCCATTCCAACAAGCATCGCCACAAACGCGGATGCAAAAAGTCTGCAACGCATTGCACAAAAACTTAACTTAGAAAGTTTTTTTGGTAAAAATATGTATTGCGTAGCTGATGTAAATTTTATCCCAAAACCTGACCCTGCATTATTTTTACACAGCGCATCACAATTAGGTGTAAAACCAGAAGATTGCATTGTGTTTGAAGATTCTATTTTTGGATTTAATGCTGCACAAGCTGCAGGCATGAAATGTATAGGAATCAAAAACGAGTTAAATGAAAAACACCTGGACAAAGTATACGAGTCTATCGAAAATTATCACCAAGCCGAAGGCGTTTTAAAGAAAATTTCCAAGAAGTAAATCGTTTCTTTCTTTCTGAAACATTTTGCATCACAAATATAATCCCTTAAATGCTTAACTAATTATAGAAAAATTATTTTCTATAATTTTTTTTGAAATTTTAGTAGCATTTCAGTTTGACATGGTTTATATTATTCGGAGAATAAAAATTTAAAATTCGAATTAACCGAGAAGGGGATGCCTATGTCTTCAACGGAGCTAAGAGTAAAGGAATTACTTCGTGAAATGGGTTGGACAACAAAGGTTCTGGCAGAAAAAACCGGACTCTCTGAAAGCTATCTCACCCATATCAAAAACGGTACAAGACGCTGGAATGAAGATGCTCTAAAAAAACTCTCCACTGCATTTGGCAAACATCCGATTGAATTATTTGCTCAACGCAAGGGAAGAACAGATAATATTGATACTACATTAAAAATGCCTGAAACAACATCTGTTGATTTACAATTAAAAATTGTTCCTGTCGTCGGCGATATTCCAGCTAATCCATCACCTTATAATAATCAAGTCATGCAAGTTACAACAGGATACAAAGATATCTTTGTTCCGGTTTTGAATAGCAATGACGATTCAATGTTCTGTTTATGTATTGAAAACAACACAATGTCCCCAAATTTTGTAAAGGGTGATTATCTAATAATATCACCAGAAGTTTGGACCCGATCGGGCGACATAGCAGCTGTTGAATACGGAAATGATCCGGTAAAAGCAATAATGCAAATCACTTATGCTGATGATTTTATTGTGCTTGAATCTATTAATCATAAAACAGCGCCTGTTGCTCTTGTAAAAGGCAAAGATAACTTCAGAGTAATCGGCAAAGTTATTCACCGTTATCAAAGACTAGGTTAGGGTGAGTTTGGCCTGAATTTATTTCAGTATTGCAAAGTTAAAACAAAATTTAAAAAGGGCTTGTAAATTACAAGCCCTTTTTTTTACAAAAAATATTTATTTATTAAATATCTAAATTTCTAACAAAGTGTGCGTTTTTTTCGATAAAATCTTTTCTGTCTTCAACATCTTCACCCATCAATGAAGCAAACCACTGATCAGCTTTCATTGCATCTTCGATGGAAACTTGAAGAAAATTTCGACGAGTACAATCCATTGTCGTTTCCCAAAGCTGCTCAGGATTCATTTCTCCAAGACCTTTGTATCGCTGAATTGTCATTAATGATTTACCAAGAGCCAAAATTGCTCTTCCAAGTTCAAGAACTCCATGTCCTGATTTTACAAGTTCTTTACCTGTGACAGTAAGAGTCCACTTTTGCGTATTCAATGAACCTAAACCCTTAATATGCTCGATCAATTTAAACGTTTCAGCGGCAAAGAAGAAACTTTGTGAAACTTCCCAAGAATCTTTATTCCCCTCAAAAATTACGACAGCCCTAGATCCTTGACCTTCCTGATCATCCTGCGCCTCACTCTTTAATGAGACTTTGTATTTGTTGGCAAAATATTCATTTGCTCTATCAACAATATGCTGCAACGCGTAATTATCTAACTCCAAATTTATAGAATGTAAAAATGAAATAAGTTCATGGCAGTGCAAAATTGTAAGCTCAAGTTGGTAACATGTCTTTTCAAGTTCTTGTTCATAGGTTAAAACCTTATCAAGCATATTTTTCAAAGACGAAGCTGCAACGCTTTGCGCATCCACGACTAATTCAGTACTTCCGGATGCCCATTCAAACAAAAAACCCTTTAATTCTGAATCATCTTTTAAATATTTTTCAGCACGGCCAACTTTAACTTTATAAAGTGGCGGCTGGGCAATATACAAATAACCTTTGTCGATCAAAGGTAACATGTATCTGTAAAAGAAAGTTAGTAAAAGAATTCTTATATGTGCGCCATCAACGTCAGCATCTGTCATTATAACTATTTTGTGATATCTGACTTTTTCTGCATTAAATTCAGTATTCACTACACCACCACCAATAGCGGTGATCAAATTTTTTATTTCCTCATTAGCAAGAATTTTATCAAGACGAGTTTTTTCAACATTCAAAATTTTGCCGCGCAATGGCAAAATTGCTTGAGTAAACCTGTCACGTCCTTGCTTTGCCGAACCACCTGCAGAATCTCCCTCAACTATAAAAAGTTCGCATTTTGATGCCTCCGTCTCCGAACAATCAGCGAGTTTACCCGGCAATACAGCACTCTCCAACGCAGATTTTCTTCGAGTAAGCTCACGAGCACGTTTTGCCGCCGTACGAGCCTGCTGAGCCAAAAGACCTTTTTGAATAATTTTTTTAGCTATGACTGGATTTTCTTCAAAAAATACATCCAAAAATGCATAAACGCATGAATCGACGATCCCTTTTACATCACTATTGCCAAGCTTGCCTTTTGTCTGTCCCTCAAACTGTGGCTCCGGTACTTTCATACTAATAACAGCAACAAGCCCCTCGCGTGTATCTTCACTTGAGAGCGGACCTTCTTTGAGCATGTTTACACTTTGACCATAACGGTTACAAGCTTTTGTTAAAGCTGATTTAAAACCGGCTTCGTGGGTTCCACCATCACTGGTTCTAATATTATTTACAAAACTAAAAACTTGCTCCGCATATCCATCGTTATATTGAAATGCAAGGTCAGTTACGTATACACCATCGTCATGATAAAACTTAATAACGTCGGCAAAAAGTGGAGCTTTCTTTGAATTGATAAACTCAACCAAAGAAACAATTCCACCTTCAAAATGAAACGAAAGCTCTTTGCCAATTCGCTCGTCGGCAATATCTATTCTTAAACCTTTATTTAAGAATGCAAGCTCACGCAACCTAGAATAAAGAACTTCAAAGTTAAATTCTGTTACTTCAAATATTTTTGAGTCAGGCCAAAATTTTACAAACGTTCCACGTTTTTCGCTAGTCCCAACTTCTTTAAGCCTAGTTTCGGGATCACCACGTTTGTATAATTGTTCATAAACCTTACCATTACGATAAATCTGCAGTAAAAGTTTTTCAGAAAGAGCATTTACAACAGAAATTCCAACACCATGCAATCCTCCGGAATATTTGTAAGCATCTTTTTCAAATTTACCACCGGCATGAAGCTTGGTCATTACAACTTCGGCTGCAGAAATTTTTTCTGTAGGGTGTATATCAACTGGAATTCCACGACCGTTATCCTCAACCGAGCAAGAACCGTCAGCGTGAAGTTTTACAATTATGTGGTTAGCATGTCCCGCCAGAGCTTCGTCAACAGAATTATCCACAACTTCATAAACCAAATGGTGTAGTCCATTTATATCGGTTGAACCAATATACATAGCCGGACGCTTGCGA
>JBAZAX010000017.1:0-33463 GCA_041671765.1 Candidatus Babeliales bacterium
TCTAACCAAAGTCGCTGCATGAAGGTCCATAGCAATAAACCTTTTTTAACCCATTGGTTTGCTCAAGCTCTTTGATAATTGGTGAACGATCAACGCCCTTATTGAGTCCACCGAGAATAAGCAGGACAGGCCCTCTATCAATAAGACTTTTGACCGCAGCAAGAGTAGACTGGATAACCGTTGCTTTTGAGTCATCATAGAACTTGACGCCTCTTACTGTTGCAAAGTACTCAACTCTGTGGTGGTGGTCGTCAATTACAAAATCTTTGCCATCTTGTTCAAAAAAGTTTTGTAACTCAGACAAATCAGCTCCGAGTAAATAAAGCCCAGAAATTATTAAAATCCAGTTTTGAACAAATGTAACATCCGGAAGAATGCACAAATCAAACAATTCAGTTGTTTGATTACTGAAAGAATCAAACAAGACAAGCTTATTATCTTGCTTATAAAATATTTTGTAAGACTTAGGTATAGATCCTGAATCAAGTTCCCGACCTTCGCACAAGGCTTCGGCGGACACGGCAGGATGACAATTGGACAACACAGATGCCGGAAAACTGTGCTCTACCGGAGAATCGCTTATAAAACAGAGGTTGGATTTTAGTATCTTCGCTTGCTCAACAAATAACAAACTGCTATCTCCCTGCAAAATATGCCACGGTAAAAGAGTAAATTGCTCTTCAGTTTGATATTTAAAAAGATTAAACTTTGCATCAAAATAGTCTTTAAATGATTTATGACGGTCTAAGTGGTTTGGGTAACAATTCATAAGAATTGCAAGATCAGGCGCAAATGATTTACTAAACTCAAGCTGGAAACTTGAAAGCTCCAACACTCCCATATCATAAGACTCTTGCTGCTGAATAGCCTCGAGCATTCCCAAGCCTATATTACCCCCAACAAAAGGCTTTAGGCCAGATCCGGAATAAAATAATCTTTTTATACCGGACCCAGCTATATCTGATGGCGTATTTAAGATTTGCGCACTACCTCGTGTATTTTTTTTATCTTCTGGATTACTCCTGTTGTGTTGCCTAATTTTTGAAAGCAGCTGCGCAAAAAGTTTTGTAGTTGTTGTTTTACCAAGTGAACCGGTAATGGCAACTACGGGCTTTTTAAAATAAGTGCTAAAAATATCAAGCTCACAAATAAACTTTTGGCTAGATGAGTAAAAATCATTAAGATTTACGCCAGGACTTGGAATTATGTAATCGTGCTGATCAATAAAATCTTTCATGATCACCGCAGAAGGATCAAAAACACCAACGTCTTTTTTATTCAAATCCCGTGCAACTGGCAAATCAAGCGCTTTCTGATCCCATATATCAAGTTTTGTACTATTTAAATCAACAGTTTGCTGATTTAAATTTAATACATTTTTTTCTCGCTTAAAATTTTGAATGAAATTCAGCACAGATTTACCCACAACCCCAAAACCCAAAATTCCTATTTTTTTCTGCATCTGAATTCCAATCAATTTTTAGCAAATTTTATTTTTTAAAATAAATTTCTCAAAATATCGAATTTTCATTAATCTTTTTCACAATTTGCGTTGTTGAAAATCCCGACAAAAATTGGATTGTCTTTACAACCCCACCATAGCTCTTCACTATATCACTGCCAACCATTGAATCCGCATTATAATCGCCACCTTTTATAAATACATCGGGTTTTAAGTATCTAAGTAATTCTTCGGGCGTATGCTGATCAAAAGAGACGACGAAATCAACAACTCCAAGTGCCGCAATAACTTCAGCACGATCTTTTAGTGAATTTATTGGTCGGCCAGGACCTTTTCCAAGATTTTTTACTGACCCATCTGAATTAAGCGCAACAACAAGAAGATCTCCAAGTTTTTTGGCTTCCTTCAATAAGTGCACATGCCCTGCATGTAAAATATCAAAACAGCCATTGGTAAAAACCACCTTCTTTTTTCCCATACTCTGCCAATCAAGCTCTATCTTTAAATGGGCCCAATCGTGAAAGATTTTTTCGGTATATTCCGTATCGCGATCTACCAATTCATCAAGACTTACGGCATAAGTTTTAACATGTGAAATTGCAACAGCTGCGGCCTTATTTGCAAGCTTTAAATAAACTTCAGGTGATAAATTGCTGCTCAATCCCAAGGCTATAAATGAAAAGACTGTATCACCGGCACCAACAACCCCATAAATTTCTTTTGCCTGTGTGGGAATCGAAATAATTTTTTCTTTTGAAACAAATTTAATTCCTTTTTCCCCAAGAGTAACAAACATGCCGTCCAAATCGAGTAAAGAGCATATATGTCGTGCATTCACTTCAACATCATCAGATTCACTTAATCCAAATGAATGAATCATCTCGGCAACTTCTTTTGCATTTGGTTTAATATAATTTACACCCTTATACTTCAAATAATCTGGGCCACTTGGATCAACCAATATTAAACAGTCTAAGGAGCGAGCCTTGAAAATAATATAGCTCAGTAACTCCGGAGTTACAAAACCACGATCATAATCAGATATCAAAACCACCATTTTGGGTTTTAGCAACTTATCAAACTTTTCTATAACGGCATTAAGCTCATTCTTAGAAAGAGGATCGGTACACTCAGAATCAATACAAATTAGTTGTTGATTTTTAACAACAACACGCTTTTTTAGCGTTGTCTGACGTTCTGCGCTTTCAATAATTCCATCTACAGACATATTTGCACGTTTAAGTAGGGATAAAATTTTTTGTCCCGCAAAATCACCTGCACCAACCAAACTTAAAAGCGTAGTATTTAAACCTATCTCAAAACAATTAAGTGCAGTATTTCCGGCACCACCCAAGCAATATTCATATGATTGTTCGCGTACAACAGGAACTGGAGCTTCTGATGAAATTCTTTCAACCTGACCAAACAGGTATTCATCAAGCATCACATCGCCAACAACCAAGACATCCCTTTTCTGACATGTCTTTAAATAATTGATAATTTCTTTCATATTAGATGCCAATCCAATTTTTTGCATAAAAACCTTGCCGTGTAAAATAGAATGAAGTAGCTTGTAAGTACTACTTATACCACTTATACAACATTTTATACCACATTTTTTCTAAGTAACAAAGGAGCAGTTATTATGAAATTACAAATATCCTACAATTTCACCGACCTTAACGAGGCGCTCGATATAGCAAGAAAAACAGCTGACTATGCCGATATAATCGAAGTCGGACCGCTTTTAATTTACAAAGAGGGAATAAATGCGATTAAGCAGTTCAAATCTAATTTTCCCAAAAAGCCAATCTTTGCAAATGCAAAAATAACAGCTAGCGCACAAAACGCAATTGGGATGTTTGCACAATCCGGAGCAACGCTAATTTCAATTCTTGCAGGAATTTCGCAGAATACCATAAAAAAGGCCTCTGATGAAGCAAAAAGATGTGGCATCGAACTTGTTCTTGATATAATCGACATTCATAACGCTGGCCAGTTCATGCTTGACGCAAAACATCTAGGAATAGATATATTATTAATTCATAACCCTAGCTCAATAATTGATCCAACAGAACTTTCGTCACAATGGCAGAGCATACAGGGAAACACCCAATTACCACTCTATATAACCGATAAAATTAATAGAGAAAATATTCACCAGATACTCAGCTTAAAGCCTCAGGGAATTGCTATTGGATCGGCAATCACAAAATCAGACAATCCACATTTAGAGGCACAGTTTTTTAAATCTTTGCTATCTTAACCAACTTAAATTTAGAGAGCTATTAGGAGTTATAATGAAAGAAATTGTAAAATATACAATCCAAGAAAAACTCAAGCCATCGAACTTGTCTGGTATTTCTGATGCACAAATTAACGACCACTGGACTCTTTATGTTGGATATGTAAACCAAGTCAATCGCTTAAACGACGAGCTAATACAACTTATCAGCGAAAACCAAACTAATTCGCTTCTTTATTCAGACAGACGTCGTAGAATGGGGTTTGAATACAATGGAATGATTCTGCACGAATATTATTTCGGCAATCTTTGCCCAAAATGCAGTACCATAAAAAACGGCGCCTTAACTCAAGGAATCGAAAAACACTGGGGTAGTTTTGCTAGCTGGCAGGAAGATTTTGCTAATGCAGGCAAAACTCGTGGTATAGGCTGGGCAATTTTGTATATGGATACTCTCACCGGCCAACTCATAAATGTTTTTGTAAAAGAACATGAGAATGGACACATAGCAAGTTTTGTTCCACTGCTTGTCATGGACGTTTGGGAGCATGCCTATATGGTTGACCACAAAGCCGGCGGCCGCGCTGATTACATAAATGCATTCTTTTTGAATATTAACTGGAAAGTTGTTGAAGAAAGATATGCTGACGCAATAAGTAAAAAGATATCAAGTAGGTTTTAATACCACATACTTTAAAGATTTTCAGTCCAAAGCTTAGTGTGTTTCAACGGTTTGTTTTTTATTTCTCTGTTTCGTCAAACAAAGATCGTTGCTTTTCACTTGAAGACGATTTTTTGCTTTTATTAAACTGCAATTTATAAAGCTGATCTATCTCTTTTATCTCAGTTGCTTCAGTTGCAGATTTATCCGGACGATACCCCATCAAGCGGGGAAAGCGCAAAGCATATCCTAGCTTTTTATCAGTTTTACCCGCAGTATGCAATGGAGAAAGTGTTATTTCATCGGCACGAATCATGCAAATGATTTTAGGGTCAACCCAAACATCCGGAAAAAGTTCTTTTGAGCACTGAACATTATGAGGTTTCTGAAATATTTTGATTTTATCACAAGCTTTTTTCTGCTCACGCCACTCCTCGTCAGTTAAACCGGTTCCGATTTTTGCAATTGTCTGGAAAACATCCTCATGCTTATTATAAATTCCAACAAGCAATGCCCCTATCCCAAATGCCGCGCGCTTGCCCTTACCGGTATAATAACCCAAAATTACGCAATCAACTGTGTCATTTAACTCTCCTGATTCCTGACGTTTTAATTTAACCCAATTAAAATTTCGCTTTCCTGCCTGATAAATAGAATCTGTTTTTTTAACAACCAAGCCTTCAAGCCCTGATGAAATATTTTGTTCAAAATACTCATCAAGTTCTTTTGCTGTGTTAATTTCAACTTCTTCGATTGCGTGGATAACTGCCTGTTTTGCAATGTGTTCTTCATCAAGAAGTTTTAAAAGCGCAGCTCTTCGCTCTTCGTGGGTGTCATCTAAGTATGATTTGCCATTCATGTATAAAACATCAAACATATATAATTTTAATGGAAAATCTTCAGCCATTTTTTCGATATCATATTTTCTTCTACGCTTTACTGTTTCCTGAAACGGCAAAAATGTTCCGGTTTCAACATCGTAAGAAATCGCCTCACCCTCTGCAACCAATGTTTTAACATTAAGCTGTAATGCAGCTTTTTTAAGATCAGGGAACATCTCTGACATATCTTGTAAATTACGAGAGAAAAAATGAACATCGTGGGTTGAGTGTGTTTTATTTATATGAACTTGAAGCCGAAATCCATCGAGCTTTGGTTGAGCTACACATTTACCAAGTTTTTCAATGATTGATTTTGCATCAGGCAGACGTTCTGCAGCCGCAGGACGAACAGGAACACCAGGAATAATGCCTATATTTTTAATTCCCTTAAGCCCATCTTCTTTCAAAATTTTTATAATCAAACCAATATCCACACAAACATTGTATGCTTCTTCTAAGTCTTTTCTAATGGATTTATTACCTGCATACATCCACGAAAAGGCATCAAGTAAGGTCATATCAGAAAAGCCAAGTCGTAATTTGCCAAGAATAATTCGCACAACATATTTAATCGAAATGGGATCAAGCTGTTTAAGCAGCTCCAGTAATTTTTTTTCTTTTTCTTGATTTGATCCCTCTCCTGAAATCAATGCAAATTCATCCAATTCTTTTTCTACTTGATGTAATGTCAACGCATGCTCTTTTAATATATTTGTTTCAACTTCAAGAGCAACTAGCCCTAAGTCACCCAATTTTGATTCTTTTGCTTTTACGGTATGATCCGTAACCCCCAACAACTTTGCAAGAACTTTAAGCATACTTTTTCCAGCAAAATTAAACTTCGTACCCACATAAGTCGGATGCAAATCACCTAACGATAAATATGCAATAGTCGCAGCCTGGGATGGAGTAGCCTGTTTTAATAAATTGGACAACATTTCTGTTATTTTAAGACGAGAAGACTCTTTTTCAATTTGATCAAAAGACTGTGCAACATCAATAAACTTCATAACAACCCCAGCTTAAAGCCACTTTAACTAAAAACATTTGATTTATTATGGCTTTTTATGCCGATGGAGTCAATGAACTAACTAAAAGAGGGTCGTTAGTATTTATTACCAACAACCCTCTTTTTTATCTTATTTCTTGCTACTTTGAGACTTATTCGGTCGGAGGATTTGATTCCGGTTTCGTTTGAACATTTGGTAGCCCCACATAACCACGCCCTATTCGTTCAAAATCATCGTTGCGTATTTTCAAATAAATACCATTGCCAAGCCCAATTAAATTGCATGTATTTCCGTCAGACTCCACAAAACTATATGTTACCGCTTCATCAGATGACATGCTTGAAGATGGTGCTGCTTCTGCGCTTGAGCCTTCGGATTTCGATTTACGTTTTTTCACTCTCAAAAACGCAGCCCGTTGTCTTTCAATTTCCAATCTAGCAGCCTTCTTTCTTTTACTTTCGATATCTTTATAAACTTCAAAAATTTTGCGACTTACAAACGCTTTTTCAAACTGCACACCACAAATTTGAATATTGGTAGAAGAAGGATCAGATATAGCACTTTCTATTTCCGCAGACCAATCTACTATAAAAACACCCAACAAGTAGCAGGTCCATATAACATCTATACCATCTTCATTGAAAATAACCATAGAAACATAAATATCATGGTCATGGCTTGGCGAAACCTGCGCTGATGATGGCAGCGAAAATTCATTAAAAAATGTTGCTTTATGACGGAATAAACAAACGGTCTTAGCTTGACTTGATTGAAAATCTCTACTTAAAAGGGTAACAGAATCACTAGCACACGCAGAAGGTCTAGCTACAACATCAAACATCCTTTTAACATATTTGTGAAAATTTTGCTTAATACGATCAGGAAACGTTGTTGATTCTTTAGAGTATTGAGATGAGCTGGCGCTACAGGCACCACTTGCGCTGGCAGCAGCGCTACTGGCATCAGCACTAGTTGACCATTGTGCATTAAAACGTGTATATGAAACACCACAGTCAGAACAAAATGTTAAGTCTGTAACGTGGCAAACTCTCATATCTCTGCCTTGCTCCGATGGATCTCTATTTATTACCATAGAATCAACACCTGCTGGAAAGTGCCCCCCCGCTAACCGACAAGCAGATTTGTCAGAACGCGTTCCTTCATAAATAAGGTTTAAAATATGATCATCTCTAAAAAGTACGATTAAATCTAAATTCAATGCACCTTTTACTACACTAGGAAGCTTTTCTATTTTTTTTGCAGACAATAGCATGGGCTTAAAATCATACGATAACAGACTACCCTCTTTTATATTGCTAGTTATTAAAGATATAATTGAATCGTAAATTGCCTGAACGTCAGATAAACGTAATTCCAATAATTTTTTATTTAGTATGTCATATGCGAAAGAAAATTTAGATTTATCTGCTCGCTCAATAATTTCACAAACAAATCGGAACCAAGGAGGAAAATAGGACAAAGCAAAGTAACTTGTACAATCTCTTAACCTTGCTCCAAACAAATAAATTCCATAGTTACTTTTTTCTACAATATTAAATAAAAGAGCAGCGCCATTTTCCCCTGCTAACTGTTTATTAAATTCAGAATAAAAATCAGAAGCATCAGCATAGGAAACATCCTCATCGTCATCCCCAAACGCAACCTGTAATACACCAGTATCGTCAGATTCATCATCGGAAAAGCTTGAAGTTGCTTCTGCACATGAAACGTCCATAGCAACCGGCTCAAAAACAATTTTCCTTCGACAGGACTTGCCCCTTCTTGCTCTTACACTTCCAACCTCATTTTTTAATGATTCTTTTATCTTTAGGTAATAATAAAATCGTATTAAATTAATTACATGGTCGTTATCATCATTTGGAATTACTGAAGCAATGAGGGGAGCCAAATAATTCACCAAATTACCTTTTCGCCTCAATTCGGACATATCTATAATAGGGTGCCCTTCAAAATTAATCTTTTTTATACTTGAAACAAATAAATCAGATTTGTCCCCAAACTCGCGAATATTTTCAACAAAATAATCCATAAATTTAATAAACCCGCGTGTTGAACTTAAAAATTCGCCATCATCAATTTTTCCAAATCCAGGAGTTTCGGGACCAGTTGTGACAACCTTACACCCGGGAGGTGTTTTTGTTGGAGACTCCACACCAGGGGTTCTTTTTAATTTTGTCGGGGTACGTTTTGGGGTATGTTGAGGGGTGCTTAAAGCTGAGCCAGAACTTTCTTTAAACCCATGAAAGTCAAGCGCACTGGCAGCACCAGCATCAGATGGAAAAGCCTGCGCATCAGGTAAGATGGGCCTATCTAAAGAGAAACCCTTGCGTTTTTTCGTAGGGGTTCCTCCGGACCCAAAGGCAGGATTGCCTGCAACACTTGCAGCACCTTCAGGATCCTGGATTTCACTCTCCATCGGAGTGACCGTAGGAGCAGAAGGAGCCAATCGTTTTTCGGGACTTACTGGTACTCTGGGCTTTTCGGGACTGTGTTTAGCCTTTTTAGCGCTATCATCTTTGGCTCTAGCAGTGCCAAGCTTACGTTCTTGATCAGAATCAGTTTCCATAGAAAAAACAGACGTAAAAATACCAGACGTAAAAATACCCAAAATGATAAATTTATTTAAAAATAAGCCTTTTTTAACCATTTTATAACCTCCAAACCTAGTTTATTTGACCATTTATGCTATGAAACATAGTTTTTTCACTATGCCTTACATATTTAAATTAACAGATTGTAAATAAAAAACAAGCGCCTAGATGCGCTTAAAATTCGATCTGTGCCTAAATGTCAGCCAGATGCAAACAAAAATTAAGAAATAAAAAGGATAAATATTTGCAAAATCAAAAAAAACAAAATAGTAAATAAAGCATGCAAAATATGCCGTAAGTAAGGATGCAAGAAAAGGCTTTCTAAAAATAGCTAAAACCAAAAGCCATAAACAACAGAATATCATAAAAAATTTGAATGGAAACGCCCATGCCAAAATTCCAGCAGTTGTAGCAACGCCCTTGCCACCTTTAAAATTAAGAAATATCGAATAGGCGTTGCCAAATAAAAGCGCTAAAAAATTTAAAAAAAATATTTTTTGCACACAACAAAAACCACAGCTAAACGGCACCATAACCAAAATGAACAGTGCTACGATATATAAAGATATAAATGCTTTTAAAAAATCGATTAAAAAAACAAAAACAAAATATTTTTTACCAAGAACCCTACCAATATTTGAAGCACCGATATTCCCGGAACCATGCCCAGTTATATCAATATTAAAAAAATACTTCGCAAACCAATAACCTGTGGGAACAGAACCCACCAGATATAAAAATAAGCAAGAGATAAAAACTGAGATTAAAACTAAAAAAGATAACATTTTTATATTTAAAACTTTAAAAACTGGCTTGCCATCCGTCCTGTCCGCCATAGCCACATCGGGCGTCGGCGGAAGCCACGAGCGAAGCGAGGGCGAAGGATGGTGGCGACACTGAGATTCGAACTCAGGACCTAAGGATTATGATTCCTTCGCTCTAACCAACTGAGCTATGTCGCCAACCTAAAATTTAGAATTTCATTGATTTAACTTCAAACACATCAAATAAGAACTGGAACATTGCCTTGAGGAACAATATACCAGATAAAAGCGTTGCAACAATACCCAACATCAATGTTGTTGCAAAGTTTCTTACCGCTGGACCACCCCAATAAAAGAGTACCATACCGGTTAAGAAAGTTGTAATATTTGAATCTAAAATAACGGCCAATGCACCGCTAAATCCATCATTTACAGCTTTACGAAGTGTTGAACCTAGAGACAGCTGTTCTTTAATATGCTCATAAATCAAAATGGATGCATCAATTGCCATACCAACAGACAGAACCATACCTGCAATACCTGATAGTGAAAGAGTGCCGTGAAAGTATGACAAGAAAAGCATAACTAGAAAGAAGTTAAGTAACAATGCAAGAACTGCAAGCAGTCCAGGAATCTTGTAATAAAGAAAGCTAAATAAGAAGAGTAAAATCATTGCGATTAAGCAAGACATCAACCCTTTATAAATTGAATCTTGGCCAAGGGATGCTCCAACACGACTTTCTTGTTCAAATTTCAAAGGAGCAACTAACGAACCTGATTTTAACACAATGGAAAGATCCAACGCTTCTTTTTGAGTAAATCCACCTGTAATAATTCCAGAACCACCAGTAATCGGTGTGTTTATACTAGGAGCTGAAACCATAACATCATCCATGATGATGCCCAACTGACGTTTTTCATTATTGGACGTTAATTCGCCAAACTCTCTTGATCCTACGCCATCCAACTTAAAGTTTACAACTGGCTTACCGAATTCGTCTCTTGAAACATATGAATCAACAATTCTGTCACCGGTCATGTCTGCAAACGCTGAAACCAAATAATAACGCCCTGCTTCTTCTATACCGTTCTCATCCATTTCTGATTTACCTGGAACAATAACCTTATCAGAAGGAAGCTCACCATCATACTCTTCAAGTAATGCATCACGAGAACCAGCTGCTTTTTCAACAATCTTAAACTCCAAATGCGCGGCTCTTGAAATCAAAGACTTAATACGTTCTGGATCGCTAACCCCAGGCATTTGCACGACAACCTGATGGTCTCCATGTTGTGTAACCACCATTCCTGCTACACCGGTACTATCAAGTCGATTGCCTAAAACATTAACCGCCTGTTCTACAGCACCTGCACGAAGTCTATGCTCAAGTTCAGATGTTAAATTTGCTTGAATTTCGTTATCAACCAATTTTGATTGCAAAGACGCTGCTTTTGCCTCAGCAAGCATGTTATAGCAAGCTTTTGCACCCTCTTCGGTCTCAAATACAATAGTAAGAACTCCATCTTTAACGTTTTTTGATAATGGAAGAACTTTTAATTCTTTGGTCTTAAATAACTGATCTAGAGATCTGCTTTCAATGTTCAATCTATTCTCTACAGCCTTATCAAGCTCAACACCCAAAACCAAATATGTTCCACCAGCAAGATCTATACCTTTTTTTATATATGAAAGCTTGAGCGCGTTATAATACCTTGTAGCGGTACCCATTAATCCAGGAGATGCAGGTTCTTTTAAAATTTTTGCGTCAAAAGAAAACATGAAATAACTGCCAACAGCAATGATGGCAACCCATAACATAAACGGTGATATAATCGCTTTAACCAGCTTACTTTGTGTAAACATTTAACTGCTCCTTAAAATTAACTTCTGCTACTCCCGAACTTTACAAAAAAATGGTGCCGAGGAGGAGACTCGAACTCCTATGGGTTTCCCCGCTGCCACCTCAAGGCAGTGCGTCTACCAATTTCGCCACCTCGGCACTTTTTTTATAACGAACTAATAATATCAATCTTTGAAAGAAATTTATCAAATTCTTAACAAGTTAGCAACTTAATTTTAATA
The DNA here is from genome assembly GCA_041671765.1 of Candidatus Babeliales bacterium. Taxonomy (GTDB): domain Bacteria; phylum Babelota; class Babeliae; order Babelales; family RVW-14; genus JBAZAX01. Next base: position 11,719 of record JBAZAX010000017.1, read on the forward strand.
ACGAATATTAAAAAAACTTAAGTAAAAGCCAACATGACAAAGCTTGGTCAAAAATTAAATTTGTCCAAATAAATTTTTATCTTCTCATTGCCATTTGTCTTAAACGCTCAATGCGCTTATCCATAGGAGGATGCGTTGAAAAAAGACTAATCCAACCGCCACCTGAAAATGGATAAACAATGAACATACTTGCCGTTGCTGTTTGTGCCGGTGTTTCAGGTTGAACATGTTGAATTTCTGAACTGCGGCTAAGTTTTTCAAGCGCTGATGCAAGTGCTAGTGGATCATGCGCAAAATTTGCCCCTGATTCATCTGCTAAATATTCTCTTGATCTTGAGATAGCCAACTGAATTAACATTGCAGCAATTGGCATAATAATCGCAACAATCAAAGCGCCCCATCCACCGCCTCTATTTTCATCATCACGACCACCAAAGCCACCAAAAATTGCTGCCCACTGAATCATATTTGCAAGATAACCGATCGCAGTTGCAATTGTTGCGGCAACTGTGGCAATCAAAATATCACGATTTTTTATGTGACCTAATTCATGAGCAATCACACCTCGTAACTCATGCTCTTCAAGAATATCCAAGATACCTTGAGTAACTGCCACCGAACCATGCTCAGGACTACGTCCTGTTGCAAAGGCATTTGCCATGGGAGTTGGAATATACCATAACTTTGGCATCGGAATTCCAGCATTGCGAGAAAGCTCTTCAACCATTTCATAAATATTGTGAAATTTTACTTCATCAAGTGGTTGAGCACCATACATAGCAAGTACCAACTTATCACCAAAAAAATATGACACAAAACTCATCAACAATGCCACGATCAAAGCTATAGTCAAACCCTTTGATCCTCCGGCCCAAAAACCTAATAAGAATAATAAGCCACTCATCGCCCCAAGCAGAAGAGCCGTCTTAACTTGATTTAGCAACATGTTTTACTCCTCGACATTGATTAATCTTCGTATTCAATTTTCCAATCATCCAGCTCTTTCTTGTCTCCAATTTCAACAATATCTTTAATAGAATCTGCTTTGCGGTCATTTTTTTTGCTTACAAATTTATCACCAAACTTATCAGCAGGGTCATCAACAACCACATCTTTTACATCTATAGGTTTTTTCCCATTATTTTTTTCAAGTTGCTGCATATTCTCTTTTTTTATTTCAAGTAGACGTCTTGCCTGTTTTTGAACACCCTGTTTATAATCTTCCACGTCCTGATCAAGTTGAGACTGAGCACTTTGAATCACCCCATTAAGCTCATCCTGCAACTTTCCTATGCGTTTTTTAAGCTTCAAAATTATTTCAACGCCTGCAAGATTAACTCCCATCTTGTGCGTCAAATAAATAATTTCTTCAAGTCGATCTACATCTTCTTCTGAAAACAATCTAGTATTACCGTCTGAACGCTTTGGGGCTATTAATCCCTCTTTTTCATACATACGAATTGTCTGTTGATGAACTTCAAACATTTCAGCAACAACAGAAATCGAATAAAAACCCTTTTTTCGCTTCATCTGGCTCTCCTAAAAATCAATCTTCACTCTTTAACACAGTCAAAAACGCCTCTTGTGGAAGCTCTACATTACCAACTTGTTTCATCTTCTTTTTACCCTCTTTCTGCTTTTCAAGCAACTTACGTTTTCTTGATATATCGCCACCATAACATTTTGCAGTTACGTCTTTTCTCATAGCAGAAACGCTTTCACGTGCAATTATCTTTGCTCCAATTGCGGCCTGAATTGCAACTTCAAACATCTGCCGATGAATTACCTCTCTCAATTTTTTTGTTAACCTACGACCAATTTGATAAGCCTTATCCTCATGGACGATAAGAGATAATGCATCAACGGGTTTGCCATTTAATAAGATATTCATTTTTACAAGGTCAGAAGCAATATAACCGGCTAATTCATAATCAAAACTTGCATACCCTGCACTGACAGATTTAAGCTTGTCATAAAAGTCAGTAATAATTTCGTTTAATGGTAATTTATAACGTAATACAAGACGATCTTCATCCAAGAAAGTCATCTCAAGTTGTTCACCTCGACGATCCTCACAAAGTTTTATTAGATTACCAAGATATATCTTAGGCGTAATAATTGTGGCTGTGACAATCGGTTCATAAACTTCTTCAATTCTTACCTGCTCGGGAAAATCCGCTGGATTTTCGATCATCATCTCTTCGCCATTTGTTAACAAAACTTTGTATAATACAGTGGGAGAAGTTGTGATAATGGATGCATTGTATTCCTGCTCTAAACGTTGCTTAAAAACATCCATATGTAGTAAGCCTAAAAATCCACACCTAAATCCTAACCCAAGCGCAATCGAACTCTCTTTTTCAACATGAACACTAGGATCATTGAGCGTTAGTTTTTCAATTGCATCTCTAATAAATTCAAATTCAGAGGTATCAACAGGATATATACCCGCAAATACCATTGATTTTGCAGGCTTAAACCCTGGAAGCGGCTCAACCTCTTTGTCCAAATGGCAAATTGTATCACCAACCCGAGCCTCTTTAACAGTCTTCATACCTGCAATCAAAAAGCCAACCTGTCCTGTATAAAGCGCTCCGGTTTGAAGTGGTTCTGGATACATTAACCCGATATCCAAAACTTCATAATCATGTCCGGTATGTGCAGAGATAATTTTATCACCTTTTGTTATTGTTCCATCAATAACCTCTATCAAACAAATAACCCCACGATATTCATCAAACCAAGAATCAAAAAGTAATGCTTTAAATGGTTTATTTTCATCTCCGACGGGAGGTTTTACTCTTTCAATAACCGCTTGAAGCACATTTTCTACGTTCAGTCCGGTCTTTGCTGATATATGCAGCAGATCTTGTTTATGAATATCAAAAGCTTTTAACATCTCTCCTGCAATTCTATCAGGGTCAGCGTTAGCCATATCAATTTTGTTAATGGCAGGAATTATTTCTAAATTTTGTTCAAATGCAAGAAAGAAGTTTGCCATCGTCTGAGCCTGCACACCTTGAACAGCATCAACAAGCAAAACCGCTCCCTGACATGCATACAAAGAACGCGAAACTTCATAGCTAAAATCCACATGGCCGGGAGTATCAATCAAATTCAGAAGATAAATTTGACCTTTATATTCATAAAACAAAGAAGCCGTTTGCGCCTTAACTGTAATGCCTCGCTCACGTTCAACTTGAAGTTTATCAAGCATCTGTGCATTTTTTACATGGCCCGAAACAATTGTTCCTGTGACCTCAAGCAGCCTATCAGCAAGAGTAGATTTACCATGGTCAATATGGGCAATAATCGAAAAGTTCCTGATATTTTCAGGCTTAAAATTTTTTAAATCAAAATTTTGTATCTTAGCTATATTCATTTTTCTTAATCAACTTTCAATATCAAAGTATGAGCCAACCAAAATCCCAAACCAACAAAAAGCAATGATAAAATATTATTTAACAAAATATTTAAAAATCCCAATTTAATTTTACCGTCAAAAAACAAATTTATAGTTTCAACGCTGTAGGCTGAAAATGTTGTAAAGGCACCAAAAAAACCAACCATGCAGAACAGTCTATAATTTTTAAATGACTCAGAAAAACCAAATATTCCAAATAAAAGACCGGCCAGTAATGCACCCAAAGAATTTACCAATAAAGTGCCCAACGGAAAAGTTCTACCAATAAATGATTCCGTAAATACCAAAACCGCATATCTTGAACAGGTTCCCAAAATGCCCCCAGAAGAAATTAATAACAAATTTTTAATCATTTTACATCTTCTCTTTGCATCTTATCTGATTACATCTTTTCCGGCTTACTCAAGCCGAGTAAATCCAAACAAATTTCAAGAGCGTCTTTTATTAAAATTACAGTAAACAAACGTACCTTGCTTTGTCCAATATTGTCTAGATCTATTATCTTATTATTTGTGTAATAATTGTGCAATGCCTGAGCTAATTCCCAAGTATAATACGATAAAAGATGTGTCTGATACCCAAGAGCTATATTACCCAAAATATCCTGCAACTGTACAATTTTTCTAAGAACGGCAAATTCATGCTCACTCATCGACTTTACAATACCAACAAGCTCTTCATCGTTCCAGCCGCCTGTAAAAAGTACATTCAGGTAGTCATCAAATTGTGCTGATTGCCTTGCCTTTTCAAGCAAGCTGCAAATTCGCACATATGCATACTGAATGTAAAAAACAGGATTTTCATCAGTTTTTTTCAACGCCGTAGCCAAATCAAATTCCAAATGGGCTTCGGCCTTACGGTTCAGGTAAAAGAATCTTGCAACATCTGCACCGACCTCATCAATAACATCACTAAGCTGCGTAAATTTACCGGCTCGCTTTGACATTCTAAGAACAACATCATTTTCTTTTATAGTCACCAGTTGATAGAGAATCACCTCAAGTCTGTCTGCCTGGCAACCAATGGCTTCCATTGTAGCTTTTAAGCGCTTAACATAACCATGATGGTCCTGTCCCAAAATATTAACCAACTTGGTGTAACCACGATCAAATTTATCTTTATGATATGCTATGTCCGCACCAATGTATGTCCAACTTCCATCACTTTTTTTAACAACTCTGTCCTTGTCATCACCAAATTGGGTTGACTTAAACCACAAAGCCCCATCTTGCTCATACACAAGGCCTTTTTCTTTTAAAAGCTCAATTGTACTCGCTACAGCGCCACTTTCATGCAAAGTTTTTTCTGAAAACCATCTATCAAAAATAACTCTATAATTTTCTAAATCTCTGTGCTGCAAAGCCAGCATTTTTTCTTTGGCATAATCCGCAAAAAAATCTTCGTCGTTCTTTATAACATCACGGCCAAGTTCATTAATACAATCTTTTGCCAAGGCTATCATATACTCGCCCGCATATCCATTCTCAGGCAACTCGGCAGACTGGCCGCACTGCTGCAGGCAACGTATTTTTAATGAATTTCCAAGTATTGCAAGCTGATTTCCTGCATCATTGATATAAAATTCTTTTTCTGCAGAATGACCTAAAAAATTAAGAACTCTGGCCAATGTGTCGCCAATAATTGCACCCCGACCATGGCCCAAATGTAATGGACCAGTAGGATTTGCGCTAACAAATTCAATCAAATATTTTTGTTTATTTTCTTCATCAAATTCAAGTTGAAAAAACATATCTTTTTGTTGGAAAAATTCAAGCGCCAACGTCCACCAGACTTCATGATTCAATGTGATATTCAAAAAGCCAGGCCCCGCAATTTCAACTGATTTTATAGCACCAAAAATTAATGGGTTTTCTTCGTTTTGTGAAGCAAGTATAATTGCTTGCTGTACTTCTTGGGCAAGTTGCCGCGGATTTTTTTCAAGTTGTTTTGCTAACATCATCGCAACATTGCAACTCATGTCTCCAAATGTCTTGTCTTTATCAACATTTAAAGCAATGTCCACGCGAGCCATATCCTCATCAGATAAACTCAACGTTTTTTTGATAACTTGTAACAGCTCAAGTTTCAGCATCGACAAAAGATTCATATCCGCATCTTTCAGCTTGAATTATTAAGAAACTTTTAGAAAACACAGGCTAAGTACTAAGTTTACCCGATTTTTGCGATTTTACCAGCAATTAACCCAGGGGATAGCCCTCCCTTATTACATACCCCATTATTATTCGGGAAGTCGCGACTTGAGTTTTTTGCAATACGCAATAACTTTATCTGGATAAGCAGGATTAACTTGTTCAGCCGCCTTACTTGAAATCATATTATTAATCGTTTCTTTATACTCAAGACGCAAATAATCAGATTTCATTACCCCATCTACAATCCAATCAAAATTTTTATCAGAATCAAATTCTGTTTGCAAAAAGTAGGTCGTCAAATTAAAGGCAAATCTTAACGAATTTAGGTCCTTATAAAAATATTGATTTCCAGATTTTAATTTAAAACTCTCAGAATCAAATTCTATTACCTCTAAATCTTTGTGAAAATTACTATCTTTAATACTATAATAAAGACTAGGATTAGAAGTTTTATATCGACTAACACATGCAAACACCACTTCAAATCGATAAAGCTCTTTAATATTTAGGCCAAACATATTTTTTATAACTGGATTAGTTTTTACTGGAGTACTAAAATTAACATACGTAAAAAATCTAGCACAGCTAAAATAAAAATACTGTTTTAAGACATTGTCATAATCAGTATTTTTATTTAACTCATGAAATATTCGTGAATTAAAACTTTGACTGTCCAGCTCATCATAATATTTCAACAAAACTGCAATTCCCAAACCATACAAATCAAAAAGTTGCGAGTTTTTCCAAATACTTTGCTGCTTTTGAGTTAAATTCAATAATTTTAAAATTTCAGCCCACACAAGTCTGGCCGAATCTACTGACAATTTTGAAACCAATATCTGCTCAAATACTATTTTCAGGTCAGTATCAAGTAAGTTAAATTTTCCATTTAATACTTTTAATTTCGTGTTAATTGTCGATTCGTCAGAAAAGAAAGAATTAATTAAATCTGTTAAAGCAATAATTTGAACTTTATATTTTGATTGGTCAGAAATGGATTGAACCATAAGCATTTCTGAAAATTTTTTCAGTATTTTTTCGGTTTCACTTCTAAGTACAGGAGCAATTCCAGGTTCATCTCCAACAGTTATATAAACGCCACCTAAAACATAAAACTTTGAATCATCAAGGGCATTCATGCTTTGCATAATTTGATAAATATTTTGCCAAACCAAACTTGCAAGTTGCTCCGTAGAAATAAAATCTCCACCCTTAAATTTATCTGTAATTTTCGTAAATGTAGTTGATTTGAAATACAAATTATGGATCAAAGAAATCAAAATATAAGATAAATTCAATTTTTGAGTTTCATCGAGTACTGAATCATTTAAATTAACAAATTCTACAAACTCAATTCTTAACTTGTCTATATTTTTTTTCTCAAATTTCAGCTTTGAAAATCCATTTGCAATATCATCTTTAATGCGATTACTAACCAACGCGAATTTTCTTGCTAATTTTCTTAAATCATCCGTAGCAAATTTCTTGCCATCAAAATTTTTAATTATCGCAAATGCCTCTTTTGCAGATACTTTTTGACCCTCAGGCTTTGGTTCTACGCCTAAATCAATTTTTTCGCCTGATACCCGCTTTTTTAAATTTACTAATTTTTGCTGTAACTCATTTAATTTAAATTTTAAATTACCCAGTGATATTTTTAATTTATTTAGCTTAATTTTTAACTCTTTAGATTTATCATCCCCTAAACCCGTTTTTGTAACAACAAAGCTTTTGCCTGAAGTTACATATTCTTTGAATTTATCAAAATCAAGTTTTAATAAATAATCTTTGAATGATAATTTTTCTTGTATAGCTATTTCAGGCTCTTTTAAAACTTGCCTAATATCACTTTGATATAAGTTTTTTAGTTCAGAAATACGTTGAACATATGTAGACAAATCCAACTTGGCAAAATCCCCCAATCCAAATGTACCCAATTTATCGCTAAAATTCTCTTGGGATATTTTGGCAAATTCCCACAAGCCCTCAGCCACAGGTTTATCAGTTTTATAAAGGCTAGAATTTGTCGTAAAATTCCAATATTCACCCGCAAACTCAAACACTATCTCAATGTCCGATTTATCACTTTTTTCATCAAAGCTGGTTTTTATAAACAAATTTTTAAGAGTTATTTCTTTATTTTTACTCGGAAGCAATGCTTGTTTGAAATCAGCGCTAGATCCAATGATGTCCAAAATTGCAGAAATATCGTTATAACCATATAATTCTTTGATAAAAAAAGTTTTTTGACTTTCTCTTCCTTGCAAATTCAAAAAAGAGTTGCGTATAAAACTCAAAATGCCAGTTTTTACACCCCCTGAAATAACAACACTTTCAATACTAACTTTTGAAAGTAAATGTAATGCATCACCGCGTTGCATTGAGATAATTGATGGATAAAAATACAAAGACCTAGTGCCATACGCCCAGTCAATATTAATACTATCAGTTGTTGGAAAATATGAACTCCATGTTTTTAGCCAATCAGAAATTGGCATATAATTTTTATGCAAAACTGCACCAACCATTTTTTCACTCAATTTAATATTTCCATTCTCAATATCAATTTTTTTGGGAGAAATTTTAAGTTCAACAGAGGTAATGGCAGGATACAAAAGTAAAGCCAGTTTTTGATTAACATCTACAGCCGACAATTGAAGCTTAGCCAAAACTTTAGCAGTACTTGCATCAGTTATCTTCTGGATATCAGGATCAATGTCAAAATATTGAAACCAACCAACATTTGGAATCAGAACTTGGGGGATGTTGTTTATACCTAATCCACTTAAAAACCAATGGCTAGAAAGTGTAAGCTTTTTTAAAATATTCGTTAAAAATGACAATTCTTTAACCTTTGTTTTAGGCTTTTCAAAGGCTTCAAAAAAACTTTTGACATCTGTACTTGGGTCAATATCTTCATCAGACTTAATCTCTTCTCTGTAACTCGAAATAATCGGCGCATCTGAAATAGCCGAAACAATCAACATGTATTTAAGATTCATCGAAATTTTTTGATCATCCAAATCTTTTCTAAACTGCATAAAATCAAGATTTTTACCTCCAGAAGAACACGAAAAAATTAAAGCAGCATTAACGTGAAGTTTATTAAAAAAGTTGAGTACTTCTGTCATTAAACTGCTTTCTATTCCTACAATAGCTCCAACGCCTCCATGTCCGTTCAGAACAATATTAATGGGACGCAAAAACGATGTCATTTTTAAATCTTCAGGCTCATCTTTTTTTTCAAACTTGAAAGATTCTCTAAATGGCTCAAAAAATTTATCATTGTGCAAATCTTGCTCGGTCACAAAGATGTTTTTAAAAGAATTTAAACTAGATGAACCTGTTGAAGAGATGTAACTCATTAACGCTTGTTGCGAAATTGGCTTCCATTTAACTGTGTCATAAATTTTTACAATATTGGAATCACGTACTAGCGATTCCTTATTGTTTAAAACAAGTGCAAAAAAATTTGAATCTTTTATGCTATAGATATTCCAATCCTCGAGCTTAAAATTAATAGATTTAAAAAAATCAGTTGTTCGCCTTCTACCAACAAAATTTTTAAAAATATTAGCTGATACAATTATGACATCCGAAGCCTTTTGATGTAAACTTATCGAAAAATTTTGTGTAACCGCAATTTTACTACCCACCTCACTCAAAGATTCAGCATGGAAATCATCCATGTAAAATGCAATCCTGAAAGGTTTAGACTCTGGCAAAGGGTTGGCCGCAAAAACGTTTGAATTTACGATAAAAGAAAAAACACAAAACAGTCCAACTACCAACTTGCGCATACAAACTCCTTGGCACAAAATAGCAATATGAATAAATTTTCAAAAACTAAAAATTTAATTTAATTTGTACACTCAATGTTCCACCAAACATGTCTGTCTTAAACGCATGCTTTCCATAAAATGGATAGTCATATTCCAGAAAAATAGTTGGACAAACCGATTTTAATTCAAGAGTATATCCACCAATAAAGTGCAGGGCATAATATTCCCAATTTTTGAGTTTTTGATCAGAATTGACAATGTCATTAACCGAAACAACATTTGGCCATACATTGTTTGCAGGATCATATTGATTAAGCTGTTGCTGAGAATAGTTTTTCAGTAATTTATCATCATGAATCGTAAGGACTGTATCCTCTTGACGCGTATATGAAGCCCCAACTTTTGCTATTATACCCTTGAATCCTAATTGCGCATATGCGCCCACATCCCATTGAGAACCATAATCAACTTTACCAAAACTTGGCTCTAGTAAAATCCATCCATCTTGGTTTTTGTCTGTTTTAACGCGCAAATCACGTTCTTGTGTAAAAAATACTAATCCACCGACATTAGCACCAACACCAATGAAATCAAAAACTTGAACGTACAAATTTATGCGTCCATCGATAGCAGTGGAATCAGCAGAGCCGAGCGAAACCGCAAATGGTTTGGACAAATCCGGCTTTCCTGATGTTGGAATAAGTACACCAATTTGTGCTTGTGCACTTATTCTTTTAAAAATAGGAGATTGAGGATCCCCGGAACCATGCCAACCTGCAGATAAAAGAATGTCACCAACCCCGGATTTTTTAAATGAATCTTGCCAATTGCTATTAAAAGTCATAGCACCTAATACATTATTTAATGTTCCAGCTTTCTCTTGCATAAAATCTTTAACATTTACCTGCGTCGGAGCTTTGATTGCCCCACCGGTCCAAACATCTGCGCCGGTTAAAGTATCACTGCCAAGATTATTGTATGCAATCTTATCAATTTTTACATCTCGATATGGAATATATGCCTGAATAAAAAATCCCCAAATAATATCTTGCTGAATCGTAAAATCCCATTCATCAATTTCAAATCGCCCCATGTACTCAATCAGGCCATCAGTTGGCTTAGTTTTTATATAATTTGGTGGGAAAATAATAGTTTCTTTTGTTTTGTCATACTTTCCAGCATCTGTAGGCGGTGTGTAATTCGCCCCACCCCAATAATTTGTCATAGTTTTACCAGTAGAGTCTATTACAGCGCCCGGGCTATCTACATAACTTCCAAGATTTGTAATATCCATATAACCATGAGCAGACAGCAATGGCTGCACATCATTGTGTGTATCCCATGCCTTATGGGTACTTCCATGCCCATAACGAACCGACAAACCGGTTGTATATTTATCATACGCATTATTAAAAGATTCTTGGAAAAATGGAGTTCGATAAAATTGTGGCAAATCAATTGCATTCAAAACACTCCCATAAACCAAGAAAAAAATTAACCCATTTTTAAAACTAAATCTCATAAACATATCCTTACGACAACTAAAATTAATAAAACTTTTTAGAAGCTGAATTATGGTAGTCAAACACATTAGTGAAATGCAAGAAAATGTATGTTTAGTTCAAAAAGGAGATTTTTAAGGCTAATTTTAATAATTATTTAGCATCGATTTTTTAAATTTCAAATAATTTTGAGTTTACTATAATCAGATGCCATTATGTTTATAATATTTAATTATTTTGGCTCTAGTTTTAGGAGCATTTGTAGAATAACCCCAATCACTCCATCCGTCTTTTAATGCAGGATATGGCGCAACAACTTCGCGAATCCATTCATCAAAAAATTTCACGCCTTCAAACATGCCCGAATAATACGGAACAGGGTCGCCAATTTTATGATCAGGCAAATATCCTAACCCTTTTACATCAGCCGCAGAAATAAGAATGCACATCTTTACCAACTCTTGGCTCATGGGATAATTTAACTGAACAGTCATACTTTTTAGAAACTGCACATAGCGCTTAACACTTATACGTTTTCGCATAACATCGCCAAATTTATAATGCATTGCAACCAGAATCGCGACAAGATGCATATCGGTCTGGCTTATCTCAAATTCTTCACCAATTTTTTTAAAATCCAAATTATTCAGCACAGGAATATTTCGGGACATGTAAGCCTTACGCCCCGTCAAATACTCAAAACCCGTTTCAGGATGCCAACTTTTCCCCTTCCAATCAAATTTATTATCACCGCATTTTCCGATATCATGAAGGAAAGCCGCTAAACCCAAAATTTTTTTGTGTTTTTTTATGTCTATCCCGTCCGTCCAAGGGTATTCTTTATTTTGCAACCAAGCGGCAACTGTTCTTAAAACCCAAATTGAATGCTCATAAACATCTCCGGAATGATAGGTATGATCATCACTTTTATAAAACTGCATATCCCTCATTAAATCTTTTATCGCAAAACATGAACAAAAAATAAACATAAACAATATTGATGCCAAATATTTTTTAACAAACATTATCTCCGCCTTTCAATTTTAAATTATTAATTTATGTTACTAAATTTTAATATTTTAAAGCAATAAATCGATATTATGAGGCCTTTAAACATAACTAAATTATTATTCATAAAATATTGCTTTTTTATTTCTTAGTCAGTTAAGAAAAAGCACAGTTGTTTTCTGTTTTTTATAAAATTTAGTTCGCAAAGGGGACAAAAATGAAAATGCAATTTTTAGGGTTATGCTGCACTATGCTTTCCGTTTTTTTTATGTCTATATATGATTCTGCTAAACCAAACAGAAGCAGAGTAAAATTTTTAGATGATAATGTTTTTTTATTTACTCACTGCAAAAATGTGTATACGTGCGACCTAAAAGACCGTACGCAAACATTATATTACGAATTTACCGACACAGGCGTAATAAAAGATATATTCAGCTTACAACAAACCGATATTAACATTTCCATAGATAACTCCCTGACTGATTGCTTCATAACGCTTCCCGAAATTCAAAAATTTACTTTAGATAAATATGAAAAGTCATCATACGATAGATTATTTATTACAAGAAACGGTAAAACACTTGTAACAATAAGCATGCCTTTTATCGTACAATGTTTTGACGTAGAATCAGGACAAACGATAAAAAATGATTTTTCTCACATTCTTAGTAATGATGGATTAAGTGCTGACGAGTTAAAATATAATTTACGAGACATTGATATAACAGATGACGGGCAAGTCGTAGTTTTAAATTTTTATAGAGGAGGAAAACTATGCACATGGTTTCCCAAAACAAACCAAGTTCGTATGGTAAGATCAGGACTTGGAAGTGATTATTTTTTTGATTTCGCTTTATCCCCTAATGGAGAAAGACTTTTTTCAATAACCTCAGGCGGAGAACTATGGAATATTCAATCTGACACATTCGAATTTATTTTTCGCTGGGATGAACATATAAACGACTATGAGGCTTATCGCTGGTGCAAAAATTTTGATGCAAACATATACTATCGTGCATGTGTATGCATACATGATCCCATAAAAAAAATATGTGCTTCTATAAAAAAAGCGCTTTTTTCCGAAAATTCCAATTTTCTTTTTTTACTTATCAGCTTAGAGGAAAGATCAAAGACTTCACCTGCCTGGATTCTAAAAATTTTTGATATTAAAAAAGCATGCTTTATAAAAACAGTATCTATAGAAAATCTGTATGAAAGCCCAGAAGAAATGGCTATTTCACCAGATGGAAAAACTTTAATTATCATTGATAGAGATGCAAAAGTGATAACAACTCAAATTGATAATTAAGTAGAATATTTAAGACAAAGACATTACTACTCGGAAATATGAATACAAAGGCTCTTTCATCTGTCTTTTTTTGTTAAAATAAGCAGACATGGGTAAAATTCTCTAGATTTTTATTAAATCCTAAGCTAGGCTTATAGCTTATTATTTTTGGGGTATTTGTTTATTTTTTAATATTTTTCCATTTCTTAAGGAGTTTTTATGTTTCAGGCGATTAAGCGCGCCCTGTGGGGCGACATTTCAGGGGAAGAGTTCAAGCGGTTTGGACTATTATCTCTAACCTTTTTATTCATTATTGGTACATACTGGTTGATGAGACCTTTAAAAGACGGCCTTTTCATTAAGATTGTTGGCGCAACCTACATTCCTTGGGCAAAAATTGCTTCTTTCGTATTTATTGTTCCACTAATTCTAATTTACTCAAAACTAGTTGATTTAGTTGCAAAACAAAAGCTTTTTTACATCATATGCACATTTTACGCTTTACTATTTTTTGTAATTTCATTCGCACTAAGACATCCAACAATTGGACTTGCAAACACAGTTCCTGGGGCCGATAGACTTCTTGGTTGGATTATATATCTTTCCATTGAAAGTTTTGGTTCTTTGGTAGTTGCATTGTTCTGGTCATTTGTTGCAAGTTCAACAGATACATCCTCCGCTAAAAAAGGTTATGCCCTAATTATTTCAGGCGCACAACTTGGTTCAATCGCCGGACCATTCTTGGCAAGTAATGCAAAAAGCTTTGGTATGCCTTTATTAACAATCTTTGTTTCTATCGGAATATTGATTGTTCCTCTACTCATCAAATTGTTTATCACGGTTAATCCAAGCGCAGCTGAAGCAACGCCTACCTCAACTGAAAAGAAAACAGGAATTATCGAAGGTTTAAAACTTCTTTTAACAAGACCATATTTGGCGGGTATTCTTGGAGTTGCTACATTGTACGAAATAATTGGTACAATCATCGACTATCAGATGAAGATGTCTGCAGATAAGGCGTTCCCAACACCAGAAGCAGTAACACAATTTCTTGGTAACTTCGGTATGGCTGCTAACAGCTTGGCACTTGTATTTGCATTAATCGGAACAAGTTTCTTTATAAGAAAATTTGGTCTAACATTTTGCTTGGTAATGTTCCCAGTAACAATCGGAATCGTTGTTGGATGTGTTTGGGCGTTCCCAGGAATCTGGATACTATTCGGAGCAATGGTTGCAATCAAGGGATTGAGCTATGCATTGAATAACCCTTGCAAAGAAATTATGTATATTCCAACAAGCAAAGATGCTAAATTCAAAGCAAAAGGTTGGATTGATATGTTTGGTGGAAGATCCGCAAAAGCAGCAGGATCAGGCATCAACGCATTCTTTACAACTTTGTCAGAATTAATGTTTTTCGGTTCAATCATCTCTCTTGGAATCGTTGGCATCTGGATTGTAGTTGCATTGTATGTCGGAAAGACAAACAAGAAACTTACAGAATCAGGCACTATAATCAGCTAAGTTAGCTAATTGATAGTAATTTTTAGGGCAGAGAAATCGTAGATGAAATCTCTGCCCTTTTTTTATAATACAAAAATCACAATCTCTAAAATTCCAAGAATTTATACCATTTTCCAAGTTCACTAATCTGTTTATTTTCAGCCAAAATTTTGATTCTTAATAACAAAAATTCCAACATTGACATTCTTCTCTCGTTTATTTGTTCCAGTAGGCCAGAACCCTTAGTTGTTAGCGCTTCGGAAACATCATTAAAATAAATCGTGTTTCCCCATGCACCTAAGCAGTACCTCCATACAGATTTTGAACACACACCAATCCACTCAGGTGAAACTTTATCCCATTTATCCCTAGCATATTGCAACCTATTAACAGAATTGAAAACTTGACCAAAAGTTATATACTCTTCGTCAAAACAAAATTTTTGATTCCATTTCTCCAAATAATCAACTCGACTTTTTAATTTCTCTCCAAACTCTTTATGTATCCATGTTGAATTATCTGGATAAAAACCAAATTCACAACAAAGATCTGTATCAATGCGAGATTTAATTCTAAAAAGCATTAGACTTTTAAATGCTTCTAATCTTGAATTTAAATCTAAATTCACGTTTGGATTTTCAGGTAATTCATTATCTTTTTTCCCCAAAAATTCGTATGCATAGTCACAGTAAGTACGAAATACAAAATAAAGTAAAACAGGATGTAAAGAATCAAAAGCATGATGCTTTGCAAATATCCACAAACCATTTTTATTTTCTTGCAACCAGATTTTGTCTAACTCCTGATACAAAAAAGCTTGAAGCGAACCATGGCTAGATTTACACATACAATTTAAAAGATCTCCCTGACTGACTTTTTTCTGGCTTACCATAGGACTTAATAAAATAAAATATGATGCAAATATTAAAGAGATAATAATAAATCTCATATTGGTATCTCCAAATAGCAGTATAGGCCGGGAATTCCCTGGCCTATACTGCTATTAACTTAACCGATAAATTCAAATATCAAATCTATGCATAATTCTATAATTATTATTTAAGTTATATATCCTTATAGGCCAAACTTAAAAATTCTGTCCATGCTTGTTGATTGGATTTTTCGCCTGTAGCTATCGCTTGCAACTTATTTTTTATTTTTTCAAACGCAGCAATCTTTGCCAACCCTATAGCTTTGGCGTTTTCTCTATACACAAAATCATAACGATTATCAACATTTCCAAAATATACTGTATGCGTATAAAGACCAACGGTACTCAAACTGGATTTTTGACAAAAATACACCCAAACGTTAGAAGGTAAGCGCATCAAAATTTTTCCAAGATGCCCCAGTGCAGCACTTGTTAACTTACCAAAATCAGAATCTGCTGTAATAATTTGATAATTCCAGACATCCTTTACCTTACTTCTAAACAAATTATAAATAGATGCACAATGCTCAGCATCTTCGCTGTTTTCTGCTATAACTAGTGAGGCTGCAACGTCTACATAAACACGTGCAAGAATAAAAATGAATCGTTCCTGCATCTTTTCTAAATCAGAAGATTGTGGAAGTCCACTTGCACGCACAGACTCATAAGCTACTCTACATAAATGGTAATTCATGCAAACATCGCCAACTTCATTGGCAAACTTATCAACTAAACCAAAAACTTTTTCAGTCTCTTCAGCTCTGGAACATGCTCGAATTTGAGCATCTAATGCTTCATAACATTGACCAACACACTGAGCTGTTACTTTTTTTTCTATACCAGTTAGAGAAACATTAGCACTTGACATATCTTCCTGTTTCTTCTCCATGGAATATGATACACAAAAAAACGTACTTCCAAAGATTACCGCTGTCAAAAGCTTTTTCAACATGACAACTCCCTTCAAAAACAAAAACTTATACACCTATACGTATCGTACAAGGAGATACCATATTTTAAAAACTTAATGCAATACTAATATTTTTTATTTTATAAAATAGAGATGCAGACTAAATACTAAAACAGAAATATTTTAAAAACCAAGCCTACTTAAAATCTCTTGCACGCAACGACGATTGACAATTTTTTGAATTTGTAATGAATCTGCGGATTGGGCTTCCTGCATAATTGGGTAATTATAAACAACCAAATCATGTGGCATATTTAATTTTAAATAAAACGTCTCATCATTTTTAATGTCGAAAACTTCATACCTTCGTCCAAATTGGTTCCAATCCTGAGGACTAATGCACACATGAGATATGCTATCCACAATTTCTTTAAACATTTGATAAGAAAATACTCCTAAACCACAATTTTGATCTGTTTTAGAATACATACGCCCAAAGGCATACATTACATCTACAACTCTTCTTAAATTTGGCAAATCACCACTGCTATGAGCACGTATATTTCTTTGTGTTAATCGTTCTACTAAAATTTTTAACGGACAATGAACAAACACGGACAGAACATTATAATTTTTTAATTCTTCCCTGAACAATTTATACCACCTCAAATCATCAATAACAGTGTCACATAAGACAAAGCGGTTTTTTATAGCAACACAATCTTTTATGTTTTTTATTGTGGCGCGATGAAGATATTCTTCATCCCAACAATCATCCCCATCCCCAACATCATCCACACTAACATATGCCCACCGATCACGCTGTTTTTTCTCGACAACGTTCATAAAACATTCGGCAAGCGAAGATTTTCCGGAACAGGTTGGACCATCCAAAACAACAATAAGTGGCCGACTATCCATTGCTTTGATATTATTAAAAATAATTAAACAAAAAAGTATCGCTAAAAATTTACATACTCTAACAATCTTCATAATCCCCCTGTAAAAAATTGATAAAACCTAAATTAATTTTAAAAAAATCAGCGAAATAAAATATTATCAAAAATTAATATTGAAAGACAATAATTAATTTAATTTTTACGACGTAACCAATCTTTTGCCAACTCAATGCCTATTATTTTAATTAGCGATAAGCCTAAAATAATTCCCCATTCCGCAAGGCTAAGATCCGTCGCCTGAAATAAATCTTTTAAAAATGGTACATATAAAGCACAAAGTTGAAGAACAAATCCTGCGACAACGGCCCAAATAAGCCACATATTGTTAAATAAATCAATTTTGAATATAGATTTTTTAAAATTTTTTACTGCAAAAACAAAAAATAGGGCATCGCAGGCTAAAGCCGTAAAAATAATTGTTCTGATATGATCTATTGGCATATTAATTTTAAGTAAAATAACATACATTGCAAAAAGGCCTAAATCCGTAACAAATCCAATTAAGAAAATCATAAATTTCATATCATAATTCAATATTGGTTCATATTTTGAACGAGGAGCTTGTCGCATAATATCCTGATCTTCAGGCTCTTTTATAAGGGCAAGATGCATAAATCCATGCCCAATCATATTTATCCAAAAAATTTGAGTCGCGAATAGTGGCAATGGAAAACCACATAAAATTGCCCCAGATATCATCACAATTTCACTAAAACTGTGTGCCAATAAAAAAACAATAATTTTTCTTATGTTATTAAAAATGGTTCGCCCTTCTCTCACAGCCGCATCAATCGAAGAAAGATTATTATCAAGCAAAACCATATCTGCAATTTCATGCGCCACATCCGATCCTGAGCCAAGAGCAACACCAATATCTGCCGCTTTCAATGCCGGAGCATCATTCACACCGTCTCCGATCATCGCAACTGCTCTACCAACATTTTTAAATGCATTAACAATTCTAATCTTATGCTTTGGTTCAACGCGTGCAAAAATTGTTAAATTTTCGATTCGTTGTTGCAATTCCACATCAGACATTTTATCAAGTTGAATCCCTGTAATAACATTTTGCTCTGATGCCGGCAACCCTGCTTCGCTTGCAACACGCATTGCAGTATCCTTGTGATCACCGGTTACAACAACCAGCTTTATGCCTGCACCTAGGAGTTCTTTAACCGTCTGTTTTGCATGAGGCCGGAGTGGATCCTTAATTCCAAGTAATCCACAAAATTCAAACTCTACCAATGGTTCTTGTATAATGCTTGTTTCAACATTTTTTGCAGCTACTGCAATCACTCGAAGACCTTGGCTTACCATAAATTCCGCAATAGCTTTAAATTTGATCAGTTCATTATCTTGTTTACAAAATTCAAATATTTTTTCTTGTGAACCTTTCACAATTAATTTATTTAAACCATCATACTTATTTAATGTAACCATGTATTTTAGATCAGAAGAAAAAGGAACTTCGGCCAACCGTTTATTTTTTTTCCTAATGTCATGGACATTGATGTCGATATAACGAGCCAAATCTAAAATTGCAATATCTGTTTGATTTCCCTTAAACAAAACATCATCCTGAAGGTGCGCATCGTTATTTAAAACTGCTAATGTTATTAATTTTTTCAATTCATCAGATTCAATTTTATTTGAGTAATCAATTACAAAAATTTCACCATTACCTGTTACGGCATCACTAACAAGCATCTTACCTTCGGTTAATGTTCCAGTTTTATCAGTACAAATTACAGAAACACTTCCCAATGTTTCGGCCGCAACAAGGTGTCGAACTAAAGCCTTACGTTTTAACATCCGTTGCATTCCAACTGCCAAAATAGCAGTAACAGTTACAACCAAACCTTCTGGAACTGACGCAACAGCAAGAGCAATTGCAATCGAAATAATTTTATTAAGCTCGATACCACGTAAAAAGCCAACAGCTAAAACAAGTGTAGAAATGGAGATCATTAAAACACTAAGCAACCATGATAACTGTAAAATTTGTTCTTGCAGCGGAGTGGAGCTCTCTTCCGTTTGCCAAACAAGCCCAGCAATTTGCCCAAGGTAAGAATGTATGGCTGTAGCAACAACAATCCCCTCTGCTTTTCCACTTACCACAAATGTTCCAGCGAGTGCCATATTTTTTTGTTCAGCAATAATCTTTGTCTCTTCTATTAGATCTACGTTTTTTTCAATAGACTTTGATTCACCGGTCAAAATAGATTCATCAAATTTTAAATCAATGGCCTTTGTTATTCGAATATCAGCAGGAACCTTGTCCCCTGCTGATAATAAAATCACATCACCTGGAACTAAAATTTTTGAATTAATTGTAAAAATTTTTCCATCTCGCCTAACATTACAAAATTGAGTTTCATACGCCTTAAGTGTAAATACTGCTCTTTCAGCTTTGTACTCCTGAACAAATCCAACAACCACATTTGCAAGAGCAGCAATCAAAATAACAACAAAATCCTTTAGCGAGGATAACAATAAACTTGCTATCATTGCCAAAATTAAAATGGCCATTAATGGATTTAAAAATTGATTTAGTATAATAATCCAAACACTTATCGGCTGTTTATGTGGAATTTCATTATAACCAAAAACATCCAACCGTTGCCTGGCATCTTCACTTGAAAGACCATTTTGAATATCGGTTTTAAAATGTTGAGCAATAGTATCTAAACCCATTTGATAAAAATTCATACCATCCCCCGCTAAAGGTTAATTTTAATAATAAGGCACAAATATCTCTTACAATATTTCATATTGAATTTTCAATAAAAAAATATATTTGACGTATTTCAATTATGTGATTTATATATATAACAAGCCTGGAAGCGTTTGTCATTTATAAAAAATAAACTTAACCTGGAACTAATATCGTAGTTTAAAGTAAAATTTTTATGGAGGTTTTTTTATGATAAACAATAAAACACTTGCAATAGTTGCATTATCTCTTGTTTTGACAACTGTCAGTTATGCTGAAAAATCAGACGAGCAGACCCCAGCAAGCAAGGCCACCAGCCTTACCAAGAATGCATGCTCACTAGTCGCTTACCCTTTTAAAAAGGCAGGCAATACGGTTTATTACAGTGCAGAAACAGTAGCCCAAATTTTAAAGGCACTAAAGCCTGCAGGCCTTGCAACTCTTGAGGCAGGTAAGCTTGCAATATACCTTGGAGTAATTGCAGCGGCCGTTTATGGGATAGGCTCAGCAACTCAGGCTAGCTATCCTGAAAATTACTCAGCACAATTTTATGATTATGCTAAACCGGTTGTTCAACAAGCCGGACTAAAATTAGCAGAATTACAACATTTGATTAACTAACAGTTTTTGACTAGCTCTTTGCATTAGTTCAAAAAAAAGAGCCGCGCATGTTTGTACACGCGGCTCTTTTTTTATTAAAATTATCAATTTTTTATTTGTTACGCCAATTTACAAGCAAATTTCCAAAAGTTTTTTACATAAGCCTAATATTTTCTCTGAAATCTATTCTATTTTCTACAAGAGCTCTCATAAAATCCTGCTCTGCACTATTTCTGAAAAACACAATCAACTCTTTCTCCGAAAGCATGTTTATTATTTTCTTCAAAGATTCTATGCATTCTTCTGCATCCCTACCTATCACCCAACTACAACTAAAAATTAACCCCTTATGTGATTTTTTTGAAATATTACTCAAAGTAAACACCGACTTTTCTCTATTTTTGCCATTGAAGTTATGTGAAATACAAAGCTTCCCTCTTTTAATCTTACGAGCAATCCAACGTATCCATTTTAACGTGTCTTTTTCTTTGAGAAATTGACTTTCCACTTCGTGGGGCAGCACAATTTTTACATTCAATCACAAAATCAGTTGTAACAACATCAAATTCAGTGGTACGGAGCAAAACAATCTCCTGCCCTAAATTAAACGGAATTTCACTAGAAAAAAAAGCAAACTCTAAATCAAACCCAAAAATATCCTGATACCCCATTCTACCAAGTAAAATATACAAAGCAGATTCCATTTCAAAAAAACGCCCCTCATTACCAGAATTTAACAACTTATTAAAACCGGGAAGATGTGAAAATTTGGTTATGGCCAGTTCTTGTATTGCAAACGCTTGAGTTGAAAACTCTCGAGTTGTAAACTCTTGAGTTGTAAACTCTTGAGTTGTAAAATTCGGACCAAAAATACTACAAAACAAACCCCTAAAACAAAAAATCGCAGAAGTTATAAAAATAACCCTGCGATACTCATGTGCTTTAAATTTTGCAAACATGATCTGCCCTCCC
>JBAZAX010000018.1:0-13908 GCA_041671765.1 Candidatus Babeliales bacterium
AAAAAAATTGCCCAAAAAGATAAATAGATTAGATGAATTATCGAAATTCAAGTCTGCAGTTCGGGACTTTTTTATATCTATCCACAATGTGCTTTGTTTGGCCGATTACAAAAAAAAGATTGATTCGAGATTGCTTAAACTTATAATCTTAATTTGTATGGCAGATGTAAAAGGCTCTGGAAAGATCTTTTTACATCTGCCGCTAAAAATATTTGACTTTATAATTACGTCAAGCCCGGATGAGACACATCCTGAAGGTTATGATAATTTTACCAAATTTGGGTATGACTCAAGAGGAAGAAAAATTTTTGAGTTTTTACTTGATTTTGAGAAGTAAAAAATAAGACAATTTTTTGTAAACAAGCGCTGGCAAATTGTATCTCTATTTTTATTTTATTCTAATTTCGATTCATGCGTTAATCTCAAATAAAATTTATCTGTTTATCTAGTACAAACCAGGCTAATTTAACTTTAAAAAAATCTTGCTTGAGCTACTCTGTTGAGTCTGGTAAGATGACCTGTAACTCAAAAATATTGCAATAAAATTTGTATGATCAAATTATCTGGTTTTTTGCAATTTATTTGAATGTTGGGGTAGAGGGTCATTTTAATTTAAGAAATTTTTGTTATTGAGGAGGGGTTTTATGGACAAAAATGCATACATAGTACGAGTTTGTACGTCTTTCATTGATGTCCCAGACAAGATTGCTGTCGCTATATATTTTTCCGGATGCAGCATTCGTTGTAAGGGATGTCAGAATGCCATTTTATGGGAAAAAGATATTAATACTTTGACCTCAATGGATGAAGTTTTATTGAAAATAAAAGGGAATTTGTTATCGGAGAGTGTAGTGTTTTTGGGAGGGGAGCCAACTGATCAGGTGGAGTTTTTAATAGAGCTTTGTAAAAATATTTCACATTACAAAGCCCTATATACCGGAAGAGAGTTTGAGGATCTACCACATGAATTAGTCGATAATCTCGACATGATTGTGTGTGGACCTTTTAGGCAAGACCTTTTTGTAAAAGGTTTTCCTGCGTCAAAAAATCAAAGATATTTAAAGAAAGTGGGTGGATCATGGATTTGTCAAAATTGCCAGTAACGTTTTCTAAAGAATTTATGGACGTTTACAACCAAATGTCTGAGTCTATTTTGGATGTGGAAGGGATTGCGCCCCACCAACTTGATATTCCAAATATGGCACAAATGTATATGAGTAAGCATACAGCAGATATGTCAATTGATGATAATGCAAATGTAAGCGAATCAAAAGCATTTGGAAACTATTTGAGCGAAATTGCAAAAAGCTGGTACAAGCTTATTGGTTATTATGAGTTGTATAATATTTTGGTCAAAGAGGTTGGTTCAGGTCGTGCAGCAGATTTGATGATGTCTGTTTGGTATGGAGATCTTTATTTTCATGACAGCACTTCCATTATGGTTCCGTATTGTTGGGCCTATTCAACTTCTTTTATCTTATTTGAGGGAAGTCGCTGGGGACAGTTACACTCTACGCCTGCAAAGCGTCGCCGCTCCTTTCTTGACCAAGTTAAAGAAGTTACAATTGAATTGGCGCAGCAGGCCGGTGGTGCGATAGCGATCGGAGATTTTTTTGTAAACTATTCATATTTTGTTAAAAAAGAAAATATGGATTTATCAAAAGAAGAAGATCGAAAAGCAGTTGAAAATGATTTTCAATCTTTGGTCCACACATTGAATAAAAAATTACGTCCATCATTTCAGTCACCATTCACAAATCTTTCAATTTTTGACAAACCAAATCTTGAACATCTGTTTGCCGATGTTTGTTACCCAGATGGTTCTAAGCCAGATTTTGATTTGATTGAAAAAGTTCAACATATTTTTTGCGATTGGTTTAAGTGTGGCGATCCTAAAACTGGTCTACCTTACCGCTTTCCAGTTGTTACGTTAAATATTCGAATTGATGAAAATCAAAAAATTATTAATCAAGAATCATTTGAATATTTTTCTAAAATAAATCTCGAAAAGGGCTGCTTTAATATTTACATATCTTCAGGCAATAAAATTGCGAGCTGTTGCAGACTGGTCAATGATTTAGATTTGGCCGGTGTTGATAGTTTTGGTAATGGGGGTGTGTCTCTTGGATCACATAGAGTTGTTACCTTAAATCTTGCGCGTATTGGACGTTTATCTAGAAAATCAGAAGACGTACTGTTTAAGCTTTTGCAAAAAAATCTTGATGACGCAAAAATGTTATTGAATGCCCATCGTAAACTCTTAAAGGCCAATATTGCAGCTGGATTTTTGCCATTCTTTAATTATGGAATTATGCATGAAGCACGCATGTTTAGTACATTTGGATTAAATGGAATTTATGAATGTGTTAATGAAATGGGCTTTACGATGCTTTCAGAAGAGGGCAAGGCATTAGCTCACAAAATTTTAAAATTCATTAGGGTTTATGCTCAAGAGGCAAGCAAAGAGACTAGGAATCCATTTAATATTGAACAGGTTCCCGCAGAAAGTTTGGCTGTAAAATTTGCAGCAAAAGATAGGCTGCTTTACGGTATGGATTATCCATTGTATGCAAATCAATTTATTCCGCTTTGGGTTGATTGTGATATTTCAGAACGTGTGAAGCTTGATGGAGAATTTTCGCGAGCATTGACCGGCGGTGGAATTTCGCACTTGAATATTGGTGAAAAGCTTACCCACACGTCACAAATGGAAAGATTGATAAAATACGCAATAGAATGTGGATGCGAGCACTTTGCGGTTAACTATAACTTTTGTCGTTGCAAAAATGGCCACGTTACAGTTGCTGGCCAAGTTCTGACGTGTCCGGTTTGTGGCGACCAAGTCATTGATTATTTAACCAGAATTATTGGGTACTTTACGCCGGTTTCGGCTTGGACCAAGCATCGTAAAAAGGAGCATAAGCAAAGAGTGTTTAAAGCTAATGGTGAATTATCTAAATTAACAAATTCGGATATGGTACAAAAGAGCTTGTAAAAATTGATTGAGTGCAAAGAAGAGTCTCTTTAACATGGAGGCTCTTCTTTGTTTAAGCCAAATTCTTATGCCATGTTCGACCATGGTTTTCCAATCTATCATCGAAAATCCATCTGCACCCATCACCATGGCCTACCTTAATGCCGCAGTCCCCAAGGGACAGCTTGGGATTGGAATAAATTAATAAAAATTTTGTGGCATAATTGTGAGCTATCCCATTTTGGGATTGCGACAGTGTGGTAGCCCAGGGTGGTGGTATGTGCAAAAAATAATATCAACAGGATGAGCAACCCTGAGCGATGCTAATGTTTGAAAGTTACATCCCAAGCAAATAAAATTGTCGCAATAACTGCCATTGTACTTCCAAATATAAATGGTGCAGTGCTGCCAACATATGTCCATAAAAGACCTGCAATGCATGATGCAAAAAATGTGCAAATTCCGACTACTGTTTGATATAGACCAAATGCAGTGCCAAACATTTTTGGAGGAACAATATTTGCGATATGAGCTTTGATTATGCTATCAGTTTGTGCCATGTAAAGTCCATAAAGAGCAAACACGAGCCACATCCATGCTCCATCTTTGATAAAACCACTGAGTGCAAATGAGATGGCAAATGTCAGAAAACCTGAAATTAAGATTTTTTCTGTGCCGATTTTGTCTGAAAGAATTCCGATTGGAAGTGCAAATATTGAGTGTGTTAGATGATAAAGAACATAAGCAGCAGTTGTTATTGTAAGTGAAAGAGCAAGATTTTGCGATCTTAAAATTAGAAACAGATCTGAGCTGTTTCCGATATTGAAAAGTACTGTTATTAACAAGAATTTATTAAATGTTGGGGATATGCTTACTAATGCAAATTTCTCATGTGGTACGTCAAGTGATATTTCAGATGAAAGTTGAGTTGAAGTGTTTCCCGAAAATTTCCCTGAAATTTTTACCTGTCCAGGTTTTCTTCCATCAGTTAGGAACATTAAAAGCAAGACGCCAATAATTGATGGAATAAGGCTTAATAAAAATATTGTTCGTAAGTTATTGTTTAAAACCGAAAGCAGTACGATTGCTATGATTGGTCCAATGGCAGCGCCTGCGCTATCAAAACCTCTGTGTAAACCAAAAGCTCGTCCTCTATATTTTGGTTCTGTGTAATCTGCAATTAAAGCATCACGTGCCGAAACTCTTATTCCTTTTCCTAATCTATCTGCCACTCTGGCAGCCATTGCCATTGGCCAACTGTACGCCAGGCCGATCATGGCTTTTGAAATTGCGGACAACGAATATCCAATTACAATAAATGGTTTACGTGTGTCTAATTTGTCTGAATACCATCCCGAAAATACTTTGCATATGTTTGAAAGTGATTCTGAAAGTCC
Organism: Candidatus Babeliales bacterium; assembly: GCA_041671765.1. Lineage (GTDB taxonomy): Bacteria > Babelota > Babeliae > Babelales > RVW-14 > JBAZAX01. The sequence goes on from JBAZAX010000018.1 coordinate 4,372, forward strand.
AATTATAAATCCCATGATATAGACCGGAGCTCCCAGCCATACCGTTAAAAACGTTGGAATTAATGGGTAGATCATTTCCGAAGCAGTGTCATTGAACAGGCTTACAAAGCCCATTACAATGACATTTCTAGAAAGTTTCAATTTCCGTTCAAAATAAGACATCATAAGTTTATCCTTTACAGAGCTAAATTGTATTTAGATAAAATTATAAATGAACGGTTATTAAATCAATCAAACTAAAAAAAAGTAATTTTTGTTTTATGCGCCAAGCTTTTTGTCTTTAGCGTCATATCCAAGATTTTTTAATTGATCACGAATTTGATCGGCAAGTGCCCAGTTCTTATCTTTGCGTGCCTGTTCTCGTTGCTCAATTAATAATTGTATTTCTGGCGTGACTATCGTTTGATCTTCATGAATTGGATACAGATCTAGACCCAAAATATTTTGAACTATTGCTTGAACTGCAAGCCTTGTTTGATCATCTTCTTTGATTTCTGCAAGATTTTCGAATATTAAACCTAAGGCTTTTGGGGTATTAAGATCATCACATAGGGCCGTAATAATTTTTTGTGCCAGTGGATTTTTCAAAATATCACCAGTGCTTATTGCTTGAGTGTTTTCTTTGTTCGAAGATTCTGGGCTCAAAGCTTTTATTCCAAGTAGATTAACTAACTTCTTGTATGCAACTTGGCTGGCTTTTAACTCTTCATCAGAAAAATCGATCGGTGTTCTGTAATTGTGTTGTAAAAAGAAATAACGAAGAACCATTGGATCGAAAATTTTGAAAATATCTTTTAATGTTACAAAGTTACCCAATGACTTGGACATTTTTTCTTTATTTATCGTAATAAATGCATTATGGAGCCAATAGCGAGCAAATGGTTGCTCATGCAGCCCTTCTGATTGTGCAATTTCATTTTCATGGTGTGGGAATATTAAGTCCATTCCTCCGCCGTGTATATCAATTGTTTGGCCAAGTAATTCTTGTGCCATGACTGAGCATTCTATATGCCACCCTGGACGTCCAAAGCCCCAAGGAGATTTCCAGAATTGACCGTCTGCATTACCTTTCCATAAAGCAAAGTCTTCAGGATTGTGTTTGCGTTGATCAACTTCTATTCTTGCGCCGGATTTTTGTTCGTCTAATTCTCTGCCCGAAAGTTTACCGTATTCTGCGTATTTTGAAATATCGAAATACACGTCAGAATCGATCACATATGCTTTGCCTTTTTCTATCAACCCTTCAACAAATTTTATTATCTGAGGAATATATTGTGTAACTCGCGGTTCGTGGTCGGGTTTGATATTGCCAAGAGCTTTCATATCCAGATGATAAGCTTCGATGAATTTTTTGGCGATTTTAGGATAAAGGTTTATATCGCCTTGTTCTTCTGCCTTTTTTAAAATTTTGTCATCAATATCCGTAAAATTACGAACATAATTTACGTTATATCCGAGAAATTTAAATAGTCTGACTAAAACATCAAAATTAACGTAACATCTCCCGTGCCCAAGATGTGAATAATCGTACGGGGTTATACCGCAGACATATATTTTAACATGATTAGGCTGTTGGGGTGTAAAAAATTCTTCTTTCCGAGTCAATGTGTTAGTTAATTTTATTTTTAGCATGTTTTGCGCTTTTATATTTTCCTGATTATGGACAAAATAAAAGCCCGCTTTTCAACGGGCTTTATAATCTTTAGATCTTATTCATGATCTTCGAGAGATTCTTCAATCTTCTTAGAAAGATCTTCTTTAGAAATTGCCCCTGCAACTCTGTCTAGTTCCTTGCCATCTTTGAAGATAACAATTGTTGGAACGCCTTGAAGTGTTTGTGTTGCAAATACTTCTTCTGCTTTTTCTTTGCAAACTGTTACAAACTTGCATTTATCTTTCATGCTGTTTGCAACTTCTTCAAATACTGGCTTCATATCTTTGCATACGCTGCAGAAATCTGCATAGAAATCAACTACAACGAGTTTGTCAGATTTGAGAACTTCGTTTTCGAATTGTTCTTTATTTTCAACTGCAACTACTGCTGTTGATGCAGCTTCTGCTGGCTTAGCTGCTTCGGCTGCTGTTTGTTCGGTTTTAGGTGCATCGCATTCTTTGCATTTCTTACACCAGTCACAACCTGTAAAAACTACCAATGTCAACAAACCTAGCAACCATGATGAATTTTTCATCATAAAAAAAGTCCTTTCAAAAAGAAAAACATAGAATTAATAATGCTAATAAAATAAATAAAAACCGCTCTGATTAAATAATATCTAGGAAAATCAATTTCGTACAGATACTATTCAATCTGAGCAGTATAGTATTATATCATGTTTTATTAAAAAGTTTAGCGGGAATTTTTAAAATTATGATAAACCTAAGACTTGGTCGCATTATTGGTGCATTTGCCCTATGTTTGATTTTTATAAAGATTTATCAACATAACCAAATAATAAAATTAAATTACAAAAAACAGCGATTAGAATTAAAGAAAAATGATCTAAATAGGAGTTGTAGTAATTTAAAAGTCGAATTATGTAAATTAAAAGATGCTGAACAGGTAAAAAAAATTGTGCAAGAAAAGTGGGGCATGGAAAAATTAAAGTTTGCCCAGGTGTCTACTTTTACGGGTTTTTAAATCGGGTTTAAAATATGATAAAAAAACAGAGAGATTATAAAATTCGGCTTGGCGTGGTTTTAATTTTATTCGGGTTCCTCTTTACCATAGTATTGATCAGACTTTTTTTGTTACAGATTTATCGGAAAAATTTCTTTAGAGTTCTTGCATCGCAACAGTACAATTTTTCTGTAAAAGTTAACCTTCCTCGAGGTGAAATTTTTGATAGAAGTGGCCAAGAATTACTTGCATTTAATAGGTCCGTTCCATCTGCCTTTATTTTGCCACACCAGTTTACGGAACAGAAAAAAACAGAGAACTTCTTAAAGCGTTTTTATTCCGCAGTTTACAAAAAAATGAAAGCTAGACCGGATAAGCATTTTTTATGGCTTGATCGTGTGCTTACTGATGATCAGGTAGAAGATTTGAAAAAGAAGGGGACAAGTGACATACAGTTTATTGATGAACCGCGTCGTTTTTATTTTTCTCCATCATCTGCGCATTTAATTGGATTTACCGATATTGACAGTAAGGGAATATCTGGAATTGAACTTGAGTTTGAAAAATGGTTAGGTGGCAAGCCTATGCAGATAACCATTCAAAAGGATGCAAGATCGAAGAATTTTTATTTTGGCAAAGAGATTGAAAAAGCCGGGTACTACGGTAAGCCAATAAAATTAACAATAGACAAAAACATTCAAAACCTTGCATTTGAAGAACTGGAAAGTGCAATTCAGAACTATCAGGCGGAATCAGGATCGGTTTTAGTGCTTGATCCGGAAAATGGACATGTGCTTGCCATGACGAATTACCCATCGTTTGATCCAAATCAGAAAAATATTCAGAAACTAGATATAACAAAAAATTTTATTGTTTCAGAATGCTTTGAGCTTGGTTCTGTTATGAAGGCATTTCTTGCCCTTGCCGCTCTTGCTGAAGGAGTTGTAACTTTGGATGAAATTTTTGATTGTCAGGGCAAAATTGCGTATGTTAATGGTGTCAAAGTTGAAAACTGGAAAAGTTTGGGCGAGTTGAGTTTTGCCGATGTTATTAAATTTTCGAGTAATGTTGGTGTGGCAAAGGTTGTAATGCGCCTTGGGCCAAAGCTTTATGATCACTTAAAAAAAGTTGGATTTGGAACAAAAACTGGAATTGAATTTCCCGGAGAGCGGGATGGTTTTGTGAATCCGCCAAAAAATTGGAGTAGATCGTCCCCTATTGTTATGTCATTTGGATATGAGATTATGGCATCGCTTTTGCAGCTTGGTCGTGCATTTTGTATTTTTTCAAACGGTGGATATTTGGTAAATCCAACACTTGTAATTGAGCCAAAAATAAAGCCTGAAATAAAAAATAAAACATCTTGTCATCCTGAACTTGTTTCAGGATCTATAAATTGTAGTTCCTCCAAGATTAAACTTTACGACGATAATGTTATTTCTAAAATGCGTGAAATTTTGAGTGGAGTTGGAAATTTGCATCCAATAAGAGGATGCACAGTTATGGGAAAAACCGGTACGGCTCGCTGCGCCATCCCTGGAGGGTATTCTGATAAAGAGCATATTTATACATTCGTTGGTATTCTAGAAAAAGGCGATTATAAACGAGTTATTGTGACGTTTGTTAATCGGCCACAAAAAACTCATCTTTGGGCATCTGAAGTTGCAGCTCCACTTTTTCAACGAGTGGCAGAACGCATGTTAATTTATGAATCGGCAGATAAGCGCGAGATTATGATTTAATCAGTCTTAATTTTGCAAATTATTTTTTCTTAGCTTTTAACGATACGTGCAATGAATATCCGAGAACATTTGCAATTTTATTCAAATTTGCCATTGAAGAGTTTGCATACCCGCCACTTTCTAGCCGTGCAATAGCAGGCTGTTGTGATTTTAACCTTTTTGCAAGCTCAACTTGCGAGATTCTTGCTTTCTTTCTTGCCTGAATAAATTTCTCAAGAAGCTCAAATTCTGGACGCAATGCTTCATATTCTGCTTTGACGTTTTCATCTTTGAATGCTTCTTTTTTGAATGTCTTAAAATCAATTCCTTTGTAGGCAAGGGGTATAGTTTTTTTCTTTTTGCTTATCATTATTTTAATTCCTTTAATCGTTTCATCGCAAGATTGATTTCTCTTGTAGGAGCTTTTTGTGTTTTCTTGATGAATGCGCTGAGTACAAATATTTGCTTGTCATTCAAAATACAAAAAAATGCTCGACCAATTCCTTCTTTGCCCTGCGCTCTTATTTCGAAGAGGCCTTTCCCTAAGGCTTTAATATATGGCATTCCGAGATGTTCCGGCCCATGTATTTCTAGTAATGTTGTTGTCCAGATAAATTTCGTTCGTATGCCAATGGGCCAATCATGCAGGATGGTTTCGCCAACTCCCTTGTAAAATAATATTGTCCACTTCATTCAAAACTCTCCAATTGGGCTTATAAAACGTAAAATAAATATAATGTTTTTGTTATATTAATGTCAATTAAAACTTATTTGTTGGCATAAAGCTCTGGCCGTTCGTTCAGATTTTTTCATATTGGTATTGCATTGCCATTATTATGCTATTAAATTGCCGTTAAATTGTCATTAAATCAAAATAAACGTAGTACTCGACATTTTTTAGTGCTTAAATACAGCAAAAACTTGCATATTCGCCCATGGTTGATCAATTGACAATTGTAGGCCAAACAAAAGATCATCACCATGGTCTATATTTATGTCACAGCGTCAAAGACGCAGTTCAATAATTTGGAATTAATTTAATTTATTTTTGTGAATCTATTGTTGAGCTATTCCTCAAAAATAACGTAAGGAATGCCACTTTGGGGGTGGTTTCGCTACTTTGGACACAGCTACGCCGGCCTTACAAATGCGTTTGGAATGTACGTAACTATGTGCTCATTGTTTTCTTTCAAATGAACGGTTGCTACGTCAAAGCGTAAGACTTTATCTCGAATTTGATTTTGTAAAACAAAGTGTTTGGCTGCTTTTATGATTTTGAGCTGCTTGGATTTATTAACAACAAGAGAAGTGGGAAAATATTCAGTTTTTCGCGTTTTAACTTCAATGAAAGCGATGACATCGTCTTTTTGAGCTATCAAATCAACTTCGCCGTATCGGATACTGTAGTTTTGAGCAAGAATTTTAAAATTATTAAGAGCAAGCCATTTTTCAACGGCTTGCTCTCCGGTATTTCCAACTAATTTTTTGTCTGTGATTATCATGAATTATGTAAAAAAACTTGAGTTATACGATAATTATGGATTATGCGCTTAGATCTGGTTTAAAAAAAAATGTCAGTAGGCTTATTCTTGATTCCACTCGCCAACTGTGTGAATTGTGAGTCTGGGAATTTTATTAACAGGTGTTCGAGATGTTGTTTGAACTCAGAATTCTTTTTTTGTTTTTTGGCCAACTGGCACTTCAAATAAAGAATACGCGCTTCAAGACTTGGATTTTTAGGTAAATACTCTTTTTCTAAAGCATTGATGCGATTTTGTGCGGCAGTATATTTTTTCTGATTTAAGTAAAAATTGAATACATAAACCTCTTTATCTATAAGTTTAAACTCGCATGTATGTTGTATATCACGTATATCAGAAGAGTACTTTTTGTATGCAGGAGTGTCTAGATACTCTTTACAGAGCTTTGTTGCTTCAATTGTTGTTGACTGGTCGCAATTGGGATTTAAAGTCTGGTAAAATTTTGAAAGGATTGCGCGGTACTTTGCATATTCTGCATTTTCATCAGATGGGTAGAACTGTGCAAAATTATTGTAAAGTTCATAAGCTGATGGAAATTTGCCAAGCTTAAAATATGTTTCTGCTAGTGCTAATTTATGTTGAGAAACGTCTTGACGGTCTGAAAAACGTGTTACAATTTCTTCCAAATATTCTGATGCCGAATCTTCTTTTTTATTACTTAAATCTGCATAGGCTTGTTGTTTAAGCTCTTCATAGCCAAGTTCATTACGACTTTTTTGTTTGCTGCATCCACAAATGAATGTTGCTGCACCTAAATATAGGATCAAAAACCTCGTTTTAACAAAACTTATTTTACCAAAACTTTTATTCATAAATTAAATCCTTAATTTTCTAGACTATAATTTTCTAAAACTATTATTTTTGAAAATCAGTGGCTTCTTGATAACCCTTACCATTTTAGTTGATTGTACGAATTTTTAAAGTCTAGATTTTTGCCTGATCAATTAAGCCCGACTGTTGGGCCTTTCCACTAAATTTAGCTTCGCATTTTTTTATACTATAATCAAGATAATATGCTGCTCAGGTGTATTTTAATTCATATCTGAAAGAATAGATGCCCTGGAAGTCCTGTTTTTGTTTGTTTGAAAATATTTAATGTAAGATTACACTAAAAGCTTAGCAGGTAAAGATATTTTCTATGCAGGTCAGATTTTTGTTTAGATTTTGTGGGGTTCTGATAAAATCTAATTATAAATTAATCGATTTGGAGGTCTTTACGAAAGAAGAGGATTTCATGAAAGAATTTATTTTGGAGCTTATTTTTGGATATACTGCCTATGCGTGGCTACTTCTTGCGTTGGGACTGCTTATTCTTGAGCTTTCAACTCCGGGGCTGTTTTTTTTCATTGCTTTTGCATGCGGTGCTGCATGTGCTGCGGTAGCTGCCTTTCTTGATTTTTCAATAATTTTTCAAGTATGGGTTATTCTTATCAGTTCTACACTTTGCTTTATTGCCATTAAGTCTTTTTTTGCAACACATAAAACAAAAAATCTTGATAATAAAACCAATGTTGAAGCATTAATTGGGCAGGAAGCGATAGTCGTTGAACCTATTAGCGCAAATCAACCTGGGGTAATCAGGGTAAAAAGAGAATTATGGGGTGCCATTTTAAGAGATGGATCTATGTTGCAAATTGGCACTGTCGTTAAAATTGTTGATATTCAGGGTAACAAGCTTGTTGTGAGGAGTTTATAATGATTACGATTATCATTACCGTATTTTTCGCTGTACTATTCATATTTTTGATTACAGCTCTTTTGAAATCTACCTATCTTATTAAGCAGGCTGAAGTTGTTATGATTGAACGCTTTGGTTGTTTTCACAAGATGCTTACTTCAGGATTGCATTTTGTTGTACCCTTTATGGATCAACCTAGAAGTGTTTACTGGACCTTTTTAAAAGATGATCCTCGCGGCAAAGTTGTTTATCGATATAATTCTTTTATTGAGCGAATTGATTTGCGCGAAACTGTTTATGATTTTCCTCGCCAAAGTGTTATAACAAAAGACAATGTCTCAATTGAAATAAGTGTTTTACTTTATTATCAAATAACAGATCCCAAAGCTGCCATTTATGAAGTTGCGGATCTCCCTTTTGCAATTGAAAAATTGACCCAGACTACCATGCGAAATATAATTGGCTCGATGGATTTGGACGAGACATTGACATCTCGTGATAGAATTAATGAAAAATTACGACATGTGCTTGATGATGCAACTGAAAAATGGGGCGTCAAGATTAATAGAGTTGAGCTACAAGAAATCATGCCTCCTGTTGATATTCGACAGGCAATGGAAAAGCAGATGCGAGCAGAGCGTGATCGCCGTGCTTTAATTTTGGAGGCAGAAGGACAAAAAACATCTGCAATTCTATGTGCAGAAGGCGATTATCAGTCTAAAGTCACTCGTGCAAAGGGCGAAGCCGAAGCCAGATTGATTTTATCACAAGCAGAGGCTGATTCTATTGATGTTGTTAGAAAAGCCATACCTAATGCGGATCCTTTGCCTTACATGATAGCTATGAATTATATCAAAACTTTGCCTGAGATTACGAAGGGCAAAGATGACAAGATTATAATGATGCCTTATGAGGCTACGGCTTTGATGGGGTCTCTTACAACGATAAAAGAACTTTTTAATAAGAAATAATAGGCAGTTTATTGGGTTATATATTTTGGTGGAGATGATGATGGATTTAAAGGTACGTGTGCCAGTTATTTGGGCCTCTGTTTTGTTTGTATGTATGTTATTTTTTATGCCTTTGTTTAAAAAAAATGATTCATTTTATACGATTAATGAATTTAATGAAGATGTTAGTAAAATTTATTCTGATTTAGGCGTTTTTTCACAACGGAGAGGCGATTTTCAAGGTGCTATCAAATCTTATAAACGAGCCCTTGCTTTTAATCCCGAGCATTCAATTTGTCTAAATAATATTGAAATTTGCAAAAAAAAATTGAAAAAAAACATATCAAATGCGGTTGAATTTCTTGCAAAATTAGATTCATCCAATTAAATTTTATCAAACGAATTTTTGTGTTCCACTTTGCGATGAAAACTTATCGCAAAGTGGTGCGCATAGTCTCTAATGGCAGTTAAGATTTGTCCTACAAAACTTTTTAAGTTTAGTTTTTTCCCCTCAGGAATCCGTTTGGAAAAAATAGTTTCTTCTTTTTTAGCTAAGCTTGCAAATTCTGCTTTGGGAAAAAGGTTTTTTACGGCGTTGAGTTGTCCCTTGCCTCCATCAATCAAGATCAAATCAGGAAGCTCTTTTATATTTTTGTATCTGCGTTGAACTATCTCATGAAGGGCGGCATAGTCATTTTGTTGTTCAATGCTTTTTATATAAAAATGCCTAAAATTTTTTTTGTCCGGTTTGCCATCGGTAAATCGAACACACGATCCAACCATGTACATGCCTTGTTTATGTGAAATATCAAAACAATCAATGGTATGAGGTTCAATTGGAAGTTGAAGTAAATTTTTTAGTGCCTTTGGAAGTGTAGTCTGCTTTGATATTTCTGTGTCCACATGAATTTTGGCTAATCTGATTAGATCCGCAAAGTGGCCCGACTCCGGTTTGCTTACTATTGAGATGTCATAACTTTTATTATGCCAAGACTTTATGAATTGTTGATAAAGCTTTTGGGTTGCTTGA
>JBAZAX010000018.1:13918-32518 GCA_041671765.1 Candidatus Babeliales bacterium
AAATTAACTAAAATTATTGAAGGAGCAGGATATGTTCGGTAGTAACTTTCAAAAAAATCAAGGTGACTAGATTCTTTGATATTAGAGTCTTTCTGAGATCTCTTCTGAGTCTTAAGAACCCGTTGAAATGGTTCGACAAGCTCACCACGAGCGGGTTCTTCAAGGTGCTCACTGCGCTCACCCTGAGCCTGTCGAAGGGTTTGTTCTAATGGAGTCAGAAGCTGGTCTGCCACTTCATAGTCTACTGGAATGTAAAATATCTCTTTTTTTATAAGAACGCTGTTTTTTTCCTTAAACAAGAAGAGTAAGGTTTTATCTTCCGTTAAAAACCAGATATCCTTTTCATCAAGTTTTAATCTTGTTATGGTTTTGGTTTCAAGAACATCAAAAACCCTCTCAAACGCCTGAATGTAATTGTGAAGTTGACGAGATTTTTCGAATTCCATTTTTTTATTATGTTCTTTGATCAGGTTTTTCAAATGCTTTAAAAAATCGGCGTGATTTCCTTTTAGCGCAAGTTTTGCTAGCTCGATTCTTTCTTGGTAACTGTTTTCATCAAAGTCGGGTCTGCATTTTCCTGCACATATTCCCATGTGATAGGCCAGGCAGCCGGATGGAATCTTTTTTTTGCATAATTTTAACCTGAATGTTTTGATTAAAAAATCATAAACTTTTCGTGCTGAATCTTTTTCTAAAAAAGGTCCGAAATACGTACCCTTTTGTTTTTGGCTACGTACAAGTTTAAGTTCCGGTAAAGACTCTTGACTTATTAATATCCATAAAAATGGCTGACCTGTTTTTAAAAGTACGTTGAATTTTGGTTGATGTGTTTGAATTAGTTTTGCCTCAAGCAACATGGCTTCGAGTTCATTTTTTGTTACTATAAAATCTATTCTATCACTGATTTCTCTTAGTGAGCATGACTTTAGGTCATCACTTTTTAGATAACTTGATACGCGACTTCTTAGGCTTTTGGCCTTTCCTATGTATAAAACAAGATCGTGAGAATCTTTGAAAAGATAAACGCCGGGGTTTCGGGGAAGGCTTTTTATCTGTTTTTCTAGATTTTTTTTAATATTCTCTGTCATGGGTATAAATTTTCGATACTGTTTACTTGTCTTATTACACACAAATTTAAAATATACATAAAGTTTGGCTTTTGTAACATTTGGAGCAAAAAATTCAAATTATTGCCTTAGGTATAGGTGTTTTTACATATTGAATCTGGTTGGGGCATTATTTATAATAAATAGGCATTTTTGTTTTATCTAAAAAGAATAAACGAATTTTTTTAGGGGGAGCTATGAAGATAGGTGTTATTTGTGTCTTTTTACTTTTTCAATATGCCAACCCAATGGTTAAATTGGGAGAACATATTTTTTGGAGCTAAGCATTATAAATCAGAGCAAGATGTTGTGGAACGGTTTGGTGAAATTTTGCAAATTCAGAATCCTGTGTTTGTAAAAAAAATTCGTATTTTTGTAGATAGTATTGGGTCTAACAAGAATTTAATTAAAGAATGTTTTTCTATAAATTTGCGTGGTGAAAGCGTATTCCGCATATTTTCCAGATATGCTGATAATGTAGATGATTTTGCATGGATTGTTAAAAAAATGAAATGGTGCGGTGGAAGAATTTTTGTATGGCAGCAAATGTTTATTTTGGATAGCTTTCATTTAAGTTTTTTCCATCATTTGAGTGTTACAAAAAATTTTGGGTGTGTGGAGTTTATGTTTAACAAAATTTGTAGATATGCGCCAACTCCTAGAGATTTAAGAAATTTTTTGTTACTCAAAAATGAATCTAATGAGTGTATTTTAACCTGTATTTCTTATTCTTCCGTGCTCTCTTCAGGTGAAAAAATTCTTTTTTTACGTTTGTTTGTTAATAAATTTAAAGATATAGCTATAAAAATTTATTCTCAAGAAGCGGGGTGTAAGGCTGAATTAATGCTTTTAACTGAATTTAATGAGGCACTGTTATTCGAAGTTATTCATAGTGCATTAGTGGTCCATGGAAAATTTGTTGATTGGTTGCCCCCATTTGTAAATGAATTAGTTAACTTTGTAGGTACTTGTGGTGGCGCTGAGGCTGTGAAAGATTTTGTAAATAAGATAAGTGAATCTTCTGATGGAGTATCTTTAACGGCATTGGATTTATTTTTTCGGCGTGATTTGCAAGTTCCTCAACCTATCATGGATGAGTTGATTGTCTTTTTGCGTAGCATTGGGGCAAAAACATACCAAGAGTTGTCAGGTTTGGCCTAAACCATTTATTACGCTTAATATAAGGTCGCACGATATATTAGTTATTAATATCATAATTGAAATAATTATGATATTAAACAGATTATCCTATGCTTTTTAAAATTTAATTACAAAATTTTGTTTGAAGTGCTTTAAAAATGATGTATTTTAGATACCTGAGTTGGTTTTATTATTTAAATTTATGTTGGAAAGTAAGGTATGTTTAGCAAATCACGTTTTCCATTGGTTCTTAGCGGTATTGTTGTTTTTTGTTTAATTGGCTGGATAACAAGTTCTATTTATTCATATTTTTCTTACAGTGTTCCACCAAAGTTTTCTCTGAATGGAATTGAGATTGATTCAGCATTTGCAAAAGAGCTGAAGTTTTCGGTTTGTGGAGATAGTGGATATAAAATTTCCCAGATTGGTGCTTTGATTGATGGAAAAGAGATTGAACTTAATGGTACTACAAAAGTTAGTGCAAAGAAGTTTGAAGCTCCATTTTCAACAGACATTACAACATACTCTGATGGAATTCATAAGCTTGAGGTTTATGCTATAGATTCAAGTTTTAATAAAAACAAATCAGTTCAAACCGCAAATTTTTGTGTAGACAACAGTCCTCTTCGAGCTGCCTTTATTGAGTCCGACTACAAAGTTGATCAAGGCAAAACTCTTCATATTAAAATTCAATCAAATAAAAAATTGGCAAAAGCTGAAGTTGAGTTTTCATCAGCAAAATATGAATGTCTTCCTGACTCTAAGGGCTCAACAACATATGAATGCTTTATCCCGATCGAAGCGGAGACAAGTGTTGCGGATTATCCACTTACCGCAGATTTAGAGGATCTTGTAAAAAACAACTTAAAATTAAATTCACAAGTTCGTGTTATTGAGGTTCAGTTTCCACGGCAGCGCGGTTTTACCGTGAAAAAAGAAAAACTTGAGGAAGAAAAAGAGATTAGCGCAAGTGCCAAAGTTTTGGACGAAGCACTTGTTCGTTGGCTTGAACAGTCACCAAAAGAAAAAATGTGGCATGGTCCTTTTGAATTGCCTGTAAATGTCAAAAGAATAACAACTCCTTTTGGCGAAATAAGAATGACTCCTGAATTGGGTAGATATATACATCGTGGTGTTGATTTAATAGACAACCCTAAAGCAGTAGTTTGGGCAAGTCAAATTGGAAGAGTTATCATAAAAGATCGCTTTTTGATATCAGGAAATACAGTTGTATTAGATCATGGATGCGGTGTTTTCACATTGTACTTCCATTTAGAAAATTTTGCAGATATCAATGTTGGGGATATTGTCAAAAAAGGCAACCCGATTGGTAAGCTTGGAATGACCGGCTATGCCAATGGTTATCATCTACATTGGGAATTACGAGTAAGAAATATTTCAGTTGATCCAATGGAATGGACTACCAAAATTTACTAAATTTTATAAGCAATTTTGAACCAGAAAAATTAAATTGTGAAAGATTACGTTATGCAAAAATTAAAATTTATTTTAGTTGGATTAGTTTTAGCATCTGCGCAACTTACAATATTTGCACAAGATGCGATAACTTCTGCTAAAGAAGATGAAACAGCAAAATGGCAATATATTCAAAATTACTTTTCACCAGCAATTAACCCATCTGATTTCAATGAAAAATTTGGAAAATTTTTGAAAGAACATTCAATAGCTATTGGTATATCGGCTGTTGTACCAAGCGCTGTTATCAGCTTCTTTCTAACATGCAAAGTTATTGAGTTGTGTGATCCTGGCCACCATGATAACCCTCTTCTTGTTTTAGGTGCCCTCATATCCCTTGTTGTTGGCACAGCAGCGGGTGGAGTTGATGGTGGGGTGCTTACAGGTGGGTTGGCATCTTTAATTGGAAAATCGCTTGAAAATAAAGATGGGCGCTGTCAGAAATTGGTAATCAATTTTGTAAAAAATTGGGACAAAAACAGAGAACAAACACCAACAACATTGCAACCTCTGTTTGAAAAACTGGCAACTGATAATAATATTTCAAAAATTGATAAAGCACTGGCCCAAAAGATTGTGGAAATGGTAGTTGTATCTAATCTCGTGGAAGCAGCGGCTGTAGCTAATCTTGTTGATAATAAATATCAGGGATTAAATCCAGTTAATTAAAGTTGTTTACTGGAAAATTGGCCCGGTAATTCCGGGCCTTGTAATTTTGGCTTCGATTTTAAACTGTCACGGTTGCATACAACTCTTCAAGTGAAATCTGTCCGCTATTAACTTTTTCAAAACCATCAAGCATCAATGTTTGCATTCCGGTTTTTAATGCTTGTTGCACAACATGAGTTGTTGCAGCTTTTTGTAGGACCAGATCTCTTATCTGATCATCAAGAACCAATAATTCAAAAATGCCTAGGCGGCCCTTGTGTCCAAGATTAAAACAGTCAGAGCATCCCGGTGCTTCAAAATTAGTTTTTATGTTTTTCAAATCAGGATTTTTTATCGGGGCCTCTTTTTTGCATTTACTGCAAAGTTTCCGTGCAAGTCTTTGTGCTAAAATTCCCGTCAACGTTGCATTGATAAGAAATGGTTCCACTCTCATATCAATAAGTCGGGTAATTGCGCCTGCGGCATCGTTTGTGTGTAACGTACTAAAAACAAGATGTCCCGTAAGAGATGCTTCGATTGCGATTTGTGCCGTAATTTTATCACGTATTTCACCAATCATTATAATATCAGGATCTTGTCGAAGCATGCAGCGTAGTCCATTTTGAAAACTAAAACCTGCTTTATCATTTACTTGGCTTTGTGTAATCCCTGGCACAGCGTATTCTACAGGATCTTCCATTGTAACAATGTTTCTGCCCGGTTTATTTAATGCAGAAAGAATGGCATACAAAGTTGTTGTTTTGCCGGAGCCTGTTGGTCCCGTTACTAAAAAAAATCCGTGAGGTTTTTTAATTAAACTTTGTATATGTGTGAACATTTTTGAATTCATGCCAAGCGATTCAAGGTTCAAAAGGTTATGTGATCGATCAAGAATTCTGATAACCATTTTTTCGCCATAGGTTGATGGAAATGTTGAGATACGAAGATCAATAACTTGGTTTTGGTTGTGCTTCCCGCTAACATTTAATTTGATTTTTCCATCTTGGGGAATGCGTTGAATCGCAATATCCAACCCTGCAATAATTTTTATCCGAGAGATTACGAGTTTTAGCATTTCCGGATTTATCGAATCTTGATCATAAAGTGTTCCGTCAATTCGATATCGTGCACGGGCCCCCATTTCTTCCGGTTGCAGGTGAATGTCAGACGCATGCATAGCGATTGCATTACAAAGAATTTGATCCACGTAATCGATTACAGGATCAGAATTCATGCTTTTTATTATTTTTTCTTCAGTGTTGAATAATGAATATGTGGATGAGGTGTTCTGTGTGCCGTCATCCATATTTTTATCCTAATTTGCAACCCAGTAAAAATCCGATAAGTGACGCTACCGATATAATTACGTTAGCTTTGATCCACTCGATTCCCTTGTTCACAAATGGCGTTATAAAATCTTGTTTATCTGCAGACGCTCCAAATAATGTCTTTATAGCATTCCAATCAAGCTCAAGTAATTTATAATATTCCATGCCCTTAATTATTAAAGCACTCAAAAGTAGGCTTAATATAATAGTTTTGAAATGTTTTTTTAAAATGTAGCCAATTCCGAAACTAATACAGAAATATACTCCTGCTTGAATTGCTTCTGCTACCGGTGAGCTTCCACCAACGTCACTTGACCATTTATTTAAATCAAATTCATTCCATGCTGATTTTACTTTATCCATCGTACTTGTCAGTGTATTACTTTCCATAATCCTGATCCTCTCTCCGATTAAAAATTGAAAACATATCTAACATTCACCAAAGTCTAACGTGGGGGAAGCGTTTTTTGCAAAGAATTTCATAAAGTCATCTAAAATGTTGTTCAAATAAGCGAGCTTTACTGTGATAAAATTTTCTTCAATTTTAAAATATTTAAAATTGATCTGAATGTTGTTTCCGATTGAGAAGAACTAGGTCCAAGTGTCATTACTATCGGAATTTTGTATTGTTCGGCAAGCGAAAATACCATTGCATCTCGGTTTATAATATCTTCCTGGGTGATCTTTGGCATTGTCCTGGCTAGGTCGGTTCCAGCTATATAAATTATAAGATCTGGATAAAAGTATGAAAATTCTTCGTGATTTCTTATTATTGTTTCAAGCGTACCTGTTAAGTGTCGATTTAATTCACAAAGATACTCTCGCCCTGTTATTTCGAAATTTATTGGGATATTAAATGTGATCAAATCTTTTAGCGATTCATCAGTATCAAAAATATTGCCGTTGTACATTTGAAAAATTTGAATTCCGAAATTTAATTGATGAATTTTTTCGCCTGATGGAAAACTTTTGTTTTGAAATATCTCTACAAAAGAGGTATTTTGTTTTGCAGATAGATCGATTATTAAAATCTGTGGGGATGTAAAAGGGTTTTCATTCCAAAATCTATGAATAGCAATTGCCACATCAGATAAGAGACATGGGCCGCAGCTACAATTTGATGATGCCAAATTAATGCCTCCCCCCAAATTAATTGCCCACCCATATTTTACGGCCAGGTTGCATGCCAACATTGTCCCGCCAGTAATAAATTTTTGCGCTTTTATTAAATCGTGATTACCAAGTTCTTCTATGTATCTATGTTCATGAACCATCTCTATGTCCATTGCATCTACCGTCCAGGGTTCATAAAATTGTTCTTTGTTTACACCAAATGTAAGTAGCTTTTGATAGATTTCTTTTGCTGAAGGGAAGCAAAAAATTGTATTTCCAAGCTGTTCTGGATTACCTATCTCATATTCTTCATGATAAATAATTGGCAGCCTGATTGGGGATTGCATGCTGAATAAATTGGATTTAATCAAAATTAGAATTACGAAAAATATTTTTTTTAACATATCATTACCATCTTATTAAATTTTTCTTATTAAATTTTTTTGTCCATCTACATGGCGAGTAAGTTATGAGCATAAAAAAAGGCGCATTTTACTGCGCCTTTTTTTACTAATTGAAATCAGTTAGCTCTTGTTTAGAGAACTGAATCTTTAAGCTGTTTGCCAGGCTTAAATTTAGGAACTTTTTTAGCAGGGATTGTCATCTTGTTTCCTGTTGCAGGATTGATGCCAATTCTTGTTTTTCTTTTGATAACGGTAAACGTTCCAAAGCCTGTTAAAACAACGTCTTTACCTTTTTTCAAGGTTGTCTCTACTGCTTCAACGAAAGCTTCGATAGCGCCTTTGCATGCTGCTTTAGAAAGCTTTGTGCTTTTCGCCATATGCTCTATTAATTCTGCTTTATTCATAGAAATCTCCCATCCAACATAATGTTAGGATATCAATACTGTTACACTTACGATTTCACCATACTTAAAATATATTATATCACATAATTGCTGATCACATCCGATTTGTCAAGTAGTCTTTGTTATAAAGTTTAAATTCGACGGGGATTCGTGCAATTTTTTTGCTTTAGTAAAAAGCAAAAAATAAAAATCAAGATTTTTTTGAACTCTTTAATTTTTAAAAATCATTTTGTTATAGTTGCGTTATAAGAAAAATTGTTTATTTTTATTTAGGATTTTTATGTCAAATATTGCAAAAAGTTTTTTATATGAATTTGTTAAGCGTATGCCTAAGATTGAGTTGCACGTGCATTTGGAGGGGGCCATTAGGCCTGCTATGTTATTTGAGCTAGCAGCACGAAATAACATGAGTTTGTCTGCAAAAACAGAACAAGATTTAAAAGAAGTTTTTAAGTTTAAAAACTTTCAGCACTTTGTAGAAATTTATAATCTTGTTACCGGTTGCCTTAAAACTGCTGACGACTATGAATTAATTTCATATCAATTTGGGTGTGAATGTGTACGACAAAATATTCATTATGCAGAAGTGACCTTTTCAATTTTTACCAATTGTAGGTTAACCGGATTGCCTTGGCAAAAAATTCTTGAAGCGTTAAATAGAGGTCGTGCGAAGGCTATGCAAGAATTTGATGTAAATTGGGTTTGGATATTTGATATCTTGCGCGATGAACCGGAATCGCAAAAACTTATTCTTGAGGCAATTCTAAAATCAAAAGATCAAGGTGTGGTTGGATTGGGTTTAACCGGAAGTGAAATTCTTTTTAATACAGAAAATTTTGTTAAAACATTTGAAACCGCTCGTAAAAATAAAATTGGTATAACGATTCACGCAGGTGAAATATCGGGTCCCAAAAGTATTTGGAGCGTTATAAAGCGTCTTCATGCTGACCGAATAGGTCATGGCGTAACCTGTATACAAGATTCCGAATTGATCAAATTTTTAAAACAGAACAAGATTCCGTTGGAGATTTGTCCGACCAGTAATATCTGCATGGGTGTATTTCCTGATTTTAAATCACATCCATTGCGTAAGTTATGGGATGCAGGTTTATTTTTAACAGTAAACTCCGATGATCCTGCGTTATTTGGTACAGATTTAAACAACGAGTACAAAATTTTAGTTGATCATTTTGGTTTTGGGATAAATGATCTTGAACGAATTAGTCTAAATGGCTTGCAAGCAAGTTTTTTGCCTGCTGATCAAAAACAAAAATTAGATAAATCGTTTAGAGTTGAATTTGCAGATTTGCGTAAAGAGTTAGGGATTTAATTTGGAGGTGGCCCTTAACGCATAGATTTTTGAGTTTTTTTGCGTTGTAGTTTTAATTGGGTTTGTTTTTCGAATCTTTTCCATTCGCTTGACGTAATGTCAGGAGATTTTTTGACCAAACTTGTAATTTCTTTGAGGTTTAGACTAGTTATGAAATTTTTTAGGGATTTTGTGTTTTGTCGTTTGAATAGATCTCTAATTACTGGTAACTGTGCATGGTATTTAGTGGTGGTTAAATTAGCTAAATATGTAAGATGTAATAGCCTAAGATTTTTTTTGCGAGGACCTTTTCTGCATTTTTTAAAATGCCAAATGGATTGCGATTTATTTGCGAGTTTAACAGTTGCTTGAGGATTAATATCCATTGGTGAATAGATAAGTATCCAAGTTTTTCCTTTAAAATCAAATGATAGATTTATATGCGTTAAATCACCATCCATTTTGGTCTCAATAATAACATTTTGTAAAATCAATTCTCGCTTTTCTTGTTGTTTGACCGATAAAAATCTTTTTAAGTTATCATTTTCATCTAAAATTTCAGAAAAATCGTTGAATCCCTCAAGCTCTTTAATAAAAAATGTTTTTGAGGATTTTCTTCCTCGTAAAACTAAAAAACTATCTCGTAAAAAATTAAGAATACCATTTTGGGTTGGGTTTCCGACGTTAGGCAAATTTATTTTGGCAAATAGATTAATGCTATCTTCGTGTTGCATTGAAATAATTTGTGGATAAATATAAAAATTTTTTATCACATCCAATGCATTGCTATGGATAGAGTCAAGGCATGGAATTGATGGAAAAAATTTATAAAGATTGAATAGCCATTCAGGTAATTTGTTTGCAGATATATCTATGTAAATTGGAGTGATATTAAGATTATCCGAAACAATTTCTGAATATAATAATAAAGCCAATTTTTCATTGATCTCGATTGTGCTGTGCAAGTCAAAATCCAGATGCTCCAATGTCGTGAGATCTTTTGAAATTTCTGTTTTTGTATCAACTTTTACAATTTTTGTTTTTGGCTTTGCTGATGTTTTTATAATACTAGCATCGGTTATTTTTTGTATAAACTGATCTGTTTCAAAAGTTTGGAACCAGCCCACTTTAGGGATCCAAATTTGAGGGAAATTGTTGGGTCCGCAAAAGTCTAAATACCATTGCTTAGGAAGTGATAAATTTTTTAAAACTTCATCTAAACCACTGTTCCGTTCTAATTTTTTAATTTCTGATTTTATTTTTCTTATATCTTCATCCCCAGCACCAATTTTTCTGGCTCTAAGTTCATTTAATTTTTCTATAAAAAATTGGTCTCCATTTTGAAAATTCTCTAATGCCTCAAAATACTTTTTTAAACGACGAGTGGTTACTTTTTTTGACATAAAGTTTAGGGCTGTTGGCGCATCAGTAATTGAATCAACTATTAAAAGATATTCAATTCTAATGGGTATATCGCTTTTTAACTGCATCAAATCCAGATTTTTACCACCAGCAGAACAAGTGACAATTCTTACGGATTTGGTATTAAGTTTTTCATTGAAAAAAAATAGTGTATTCGTCATATCATTAACATCAATTCCTGCAACTTTTTTTCTTTTACCATGCCCAGAGATGTAAATATTGCATGATTTTTGAGTGCTCAATTCACTTTCAGCTTCAGTTTTTATGATTTTTGCTCCTGGATCAAAAATCAAAGATAGTTGAAGCGGGTCAAATTTTTGCTGGAGGATTATTTTTTGTGTTGGATTTGGGGGTGCTATTTCAGTATTTAAATTCTTAGCGTAAGGAATATATTTTAAATTTTTATTAGAAAGTAACCTTTTTACTTCGACTGGCGTGTTTTTGGCCCAAGATATTATTGGAAAACAATCTACACCAGAACCATTGTATTCATCACCGATAGAAAGATCGATTTTGGTCCAATTTTTTTTATTTAAAATTGTATTGTCATCATAATTGTGAGGAACAAATACAAAAAACTGAGTGTTTTTAACTTGGTATATATCCCAATTATTTAAAGTTAGGTGTATTTTTGCAAGAATTGGATCTGGATTTTTTGTATATTTTCTTAGTATCAAATTTTTTAAAATATAATCTGAGACTATAGCAACATCCAAAGCGTTTTGAGATAATGCGCATGCAAAATCGTATGTTACAGCTACGCCGTCTATTTTTCCATAGCTTTCTTTTTTACCATCAATAAAAAATGCAATTCTTAACGGTCTTACAAAAGACTGTGTTTTGACAATAGAATCTCTACTTTCAAAAATTCTTGAACCAGCGGTTTGTGTTATTATCTCCTCTCGTTGCATTGCAAAACTATTTGTGATTATGGTAAAAATAAATAGTGTTAGTAATTTCATTAACTTACGCATTCTTTGCTCCTTTTTAACAAAATAATTAAAAGTAAGTTATTGGGATTCTAGCATTAGGTAGTTAAATAAATAAAGATAAAATTATAAATAATCTTGAAGGAGTAAATTTCGATTTAAGGATGGCCCCAGACAAATGGTGTAGACTGGCCGTGTCAACCGTAGCCACGTCTTGTCCTCCGTAGCTACATGAGCGAAGGAGGAAGGGTGTAGATTGGTGCCGAGGACCGGACTCGAACCGGTATGGGTGGATTACACCCGAGGGATTTTAAGTCCCTTGCGTCTACCAATTTCGCCACCCCGGCACACATGATAAGCAGAGTAATATGAACAATCTTACATGTCAACATTTGATGCGATTGATGTTGATAAATTTGGGGTTTGTAAGATTGGAGGCGGCACCCGGAATTGAACCGGGGGTCGCGGTTTTGCAGACCGCTGCCTTACCACTTGGCTATGCCGCCTTATAATTCAAAGAACGATAACTGTCCCGGACATGTTAACAACCGTAGTGCTTTCAATTTTGACACCTACAAAGCTGCCAACCAGATTTGCATTGTTGCTTGTTATAAGCACCCGTGCATTTCCCTCTGTTCTTGCTAAAAGTTTACCAGGCTCTAGCTCTTTTTCAACAAGAACTTTCAAAGTTTTACCAATATTTTTTCTATTTTGATCTAATGATATTTCCCTTTGGCGCATTTGCAGCTCGCTTAGGCGTCTTGCCTTTTCTTCCTGAGGGCAATCATCAGGCATGTTATAAGCTTTGGTAAATTTGCGTTTAGAGTAAATAAATGAGTAAATTTGATCAAATTGAACCTTTTCCATTACCTCTCGAGTTGCTAAATAATCTTTCTCCGTTTCTCCCGGAAAACCGACAATTATATCTGTGGTTATGCCTGCATCCGGCATTAATTCTTTTATCCAGCCTATTTTTTCCAAAAATTCTGCTGATGTGTAATTTCTGTTCATGGCTTTTAGAATTGTGTCTGATCCGGACTGTAATGGAAAGTGTAAAAAAGCCGTTAATTTGGGCCTATTGTTTGCCATAACCTGAAATAAATCTTTTGTCATATCCTGAGGATGTGGGCTTATAAATCGCACCCAAAAATCACCTTCGAGTGAAGCAACTTTTTGTAAAAGCTCGGGGAAGCGGGCTCCTGTTTGCGGGTCAATGTACGAATTAACGTTTTGGCCGATTAAAGTGATATCCTTGGCTCCACGGTCAATATCCTTTTTAACAGCGTTTAAAATATCACTCATGGGATAACTTATTTCACGCCCGCGGGTGAATGGTACAATGCAGTATGAGCAGTATTTGTTGCAACCGGTCATGATATTAATCATGGCTCTTACATCAGATATTTGTTCCGATTCTGTTGTGTCGTCTTCTTTAATTTGCTCTTCTTCTCTCGTGTTGCTTTCTTTGATCTGTTCGGTCAAGTTAAGCCTGCTGATGCTTATCTGATCGCTTCCGGTGGCTTGTTTGTCAAAAAACTTTTTGAGCCTACGGTCTTGTTTTAGATATTTTATTTTTGAATCTGGATTTTGCAGAAATAGACTTTTTGCCGTTTGAATATTTAAGATTAATTCTGCCAAATATCCTTGCAGCGCGCTTATCTCTTCGCGTGCTCCGTGAACAAAGCTGATACATTCAAAGTATTCATAAAATTCTTTTTTTTTGTAACTGGCCACACAACCAATAACGCCAATTTTCAAATGAGGTTTATCTTTTTTCAATTCTGCCAGTCTGCCGATGTATGAATAAAGCTTTTGTTCGGCCTTTTCGCGAATTGCGCATGTATTAATAATTATTAAATCGGCGTCTTTTTCAGCCATGACTTGCTTGCATCCAAGTTCTACTAAAAACTTGGCAAGTCCTTGCGAATCGGCAAAATTAGCCTGGCATCCATAAATTTTGTTAAAAAACGTAACCATATATTTGTTCTATTTATTTAGAATTTTGTTCGCCGTCGCCAGGAAGCCACAAGACTAATCAGGCCTGGGGCTGAATGGCACGGTGACCCGGCGTAGCTTTTCAAAAGCGAAGCCTGGGTTAAAATGCGGGTTAAATACTGCAAAACTTTACTTTTTAAGTATACCTAAAATTGAAGAATGCTCAAATTCATATCATCCTGGACCAATTTTCTTGGCTTGAGCCCAAAAACGTGTAAAATAAGAGCTAAGTTTCCGTATTTTTGTCATCCTGAACTTGATTCAGGATCCATGGATTAATACATTCCATTTTATCCGTTTTTCTTTACGAAAGGTTGTTATGGCAATTCAAGCTGGTTTAGTAGGTCTTCCAAATGTTGGTAAGTCGACACTTTTTAACGCATTGACAGATGCAGGTATTCCGGCTGAAAATTATCCATTTTGTACCGTTGACCCAAATATGGCCATAACAAATGTTCCAGACCCTCGTTTAGAACGATTGGCCCAAATACTTAACTCCCAGAAACTTATTCCGACCACAGTCAAATTTGTGGATATAGCTGGTCTTGTAAAAGGTGCTTCAAAGGGTGAAGGTCTTGGTAATCAGTTTTTATCACATATCATGGAAGTTGATCTGATTTTGCATGTTTTACGTTGTTTTGAAGATCAGAATGTAACTCATGTCAGCAATACAATTAACCCAGTTGATGATTTCGAAGTTATTATTGCAGAATTAATGTTGAAAGATTTGGATTCTGCAGAAAAACGTGAACAAAAAATATTATCACAACTTAAAAAGAATATGCCTCCTCAAGAAAGAAAATTACTGGAACTTGAACGAGATATTGTTATTCAAATTAAAGATGCATTAAATGCCGGAAATTATAGCAGAGTTCGCGAAATTTATCTGCAAGGCAAGGATGCAGGAATCAACATGATTCCATTTTTATCAGCCAAAAATTTCATCATAATTGCGAACTTATCTGAAGATGATTATGTTGGCAAAAATTATCAAGCCAATACTTTTTACCAAAGCTTGGTTGAAAAATTTGGTGTTGAAAGAGTTATTCCAATTTGTGCAAAAATTGAAGCAGAGTTGGCTCAGTTAGGTGATGCTGATGCGGCAGAAATGATCGAATCACTAGGTATCACAGAAAAAGGCCTTGATAATATTATTTCAAAAGCCTATTCGAATCTTGGTTTAATCTCTTATTTTACAGTTGGTCCAAAAGAAGCTCATGCTTGGAGTATTCGCAAGGGCACACTTGCACCCAAAGCGGCAGGTGAAATTCATTCTGATCTTGAACGTGGGTTTATCTGCGTTGAGGTTTACAACTGCGAAGATCTTTTCGAAGTTGGTAGTGAGGCTAAGCTCAAGCCAGTTGGCAAACTTCGTGTTGAAGGTAAAGACTATGTGGTGCAGGATGGCGATTGTATCAACGTTAGATTTAACGTCTAAATTTACTGAGCTATGTTAATGATTGTTTCCTGAAGTTAAAGTATCTGATGATTTGGTGTCCAGACAGTAAAGTATTTTTTCGTTTTTGTCACAGGTTAAAAGTAATCCCTTTTGTTTGAAATTCAGGTGCTCATAGAATTTCTGTGTATCCATATTTTGTTCTGATGCAGCAGTTAAAAGATAGATATTTTTCGCTTGCGAACATTGGTCAAGTGCAGAAAAAATTAATTTTTTACCCCAACCTAGGTTTTGAAAAGAGGGACGTACTGCTAGCGAAAGTATGTACAAATCATCATTTTGATTATTGAGGCTCAATATTTCTTCTGAGAGAGATGTAACAGAAGTTATGTAATTTCTTGATATCATTGATTGTATTATTTGACTAATTGAGGCTTGAGTGAATATATTATAACCAATTATTTCACCAATATCATTTTTGACTATGCTGATATAAGATTCTTTAACTGAGTCAATTTGGGTAACAAACGCATCGATCATTTTATTAAATTTTTCTAATAAAATATCTTTTGTCGTTAATCCCTTACTTTTTAATGCATTATATTCTTCTGGGTGCTCTTTTTGGAACTGAGTCTCTGATTCCTTTTCAAATGCCTCAATATAGATAGGACAAAGGTTTTTTAGAAAAGGGATTGTTTCAATTAAATTATTTGGGGTTATTTGAATTGTTTCTAAAGAAAATTGTTGGGGTTCCAATATTTTTGCAACCCTATCTTCAAGCGGTCCTGTTGGCACGGCTGGACCCTTATCCTTTTTGGTTAGTTTTATTGTCCCATCTTTTACGTTGAGTTTCCCATGGATATGTCCGAAATTTCCTTCGGACATACATTTTGCACCATAACAACAAATAAGATATTTAAGTGGTTCTTTAGGGCCTTTTATGAAAAAGTTTCCAAATTTATAGTCCTTCATTGGGAACAGTTCGTTTGAATATATAAGGATCCCGTTTTCTTCACCTGGGCGATTTGCCCATCTCCACCCATATGAAATTTTATTGCCATTTTGTTCATATAGGCAGACATCGAGGCAAACATCTGCATCTTTAAAATTGTGAGTACTATTTTGCGGAAAAATTCTATATACTTTTCCGGAGTTAGTTTGGACTACATCATATTTTAGTTGTTCGAAAATTGGTTTTAAAGCAATAAATTCAATTTCTTGATTTTTGTCTATGCAAATATCTAAATCGTCATCCCATGGGATAATTCCATGATGTCGGACTGCCCCTAAAAGAGTTCCTGCGATGGCCCAGTATTTAATGTTGTGTGATATTAAAACCTCATGCGTATCTTTCATTAATTGGTAAAGTTTGAGAATAGTTTTCGCATTGGTAAAAGTAGGCGTTTTTTTAGAAGTAGGAGCTTCTTGTTTTGCAAAAATTAGTGAACAAAAAATTAAGTTTAAAATTAAAACAAAATATAATTGATTAAGCTTTTTCATGATTTCCCCGCAATCCCCTTAACATCCTAAATCTTTATTTATGATAATATTTTATATTAGCGATTATTAACAATGGAATATTTTTTTAATATTGGACAAATAAGTCCTTTAATGGCGTATTATTACTATCTTTCCGATATAATAGTTAGTAAAAAAAATCGATTATAAATTTCGAAGGGTCATAAGTGTTTACATCAGAGCATGTCTTATTTGTGGATAATAATAAAAATTTTTTAAAGTTATTTGCAATGCATTTTTTGATTATGTGACAATTTATATGAAAATTAGTTGGAATGTGTAGATGTTTTTAATATTAAAAGAATTAGTGCTAAATAAAGACTTTTTTGTGTTTGATATGTATTATCATTAGCTTTATTTTTTTAGCGTATAAAATTATTTACTTAATATTTTTGTGCTGATAGATTTGTACTAATTTAATTAAGGCGAAGTAGTTTTTATAGGAATAGAAGGAGAGGAGAATCTGTGAATATTAATTCTAGATGTATTTTGTTTTGTTTGATTATTTTTAATTTACTGTCGTTGGGCTTATCTGCAAAGAATTTCAATTATTTGACTTTACATATGAATTGTAAGGATGTCGAAAGTCTAGGTTATAATGACTGTAAGTTTAAAACAAATGGTGAAAACCTAATTGTGAGGAGATTTATAGAATCAAATGATTTGGTTTTTGATGTTGGTGCTAATTCAGGAGAATGGTCGGCACAGGTTTTTGATAATACCCCTGATGTTAGAGTGTATGCATTTGAGCCTATTCCAGATTTAATTTCTACGATTAATGAAAAACTTAAAGATTATTTTATTAAGATTTTTAATGTTGCAGTTTTTTCTAGCGAAAAAAATATCAGTTTTTTTTACTACAAAGACCGATCTACTCTAAGTGGAATTAACTCAAGACCTGTTGTTAATAAAATGCTCAATAGTAAACCGCAAAAGATTAACGTTAAGGCGATAACTTTAGATAATTTTTGTAAAAATAGAGACATAAGGCATGTTGATTTTTTGAAAATTGACACTGAGGGGTGTGAATTTGCGGTTTTAACTGGCGCTAAGGATTTAATAAGGTCTGGGGCTATAGATTTTATTCAATTTGAATACGGCGGAGCATATAATGATTCAAAGGTGACCCTAAAGCAGGTTTATCAACTTTTAACGAAAAATCGGTATGCTATTTTTAGAATATTTTCAAAAGGTTTAATTTATATTCCAATGTGGGATGATGGTCTCGAAAATTTTAAACTATCAAATTATTTGGCTATTTCTTACTCTCAATTGATTTCAATGAGTGGATTCAAAGATGTTTTAAAAACAGTCAAACCATTTCTTCCTGAAAATCCTGTAATATTGGAGGCGGGTGCTTTTGATGGGAAAGATAGTATTAAAATGGCAAATTTTTGGCCGAATGGTTTTGTTCATTCATTTGAGCCGATTTCAGAAAATTATGAAAAACTTGTTTCTAATGTTAATGGGTTAAAAAACGTGAGCACCTATGCGTTTGCCTTGGGTGAAAAAATAGGAGTTTTTGATTTTTATGTTTCTTCTTTTAAAGACAATCCAGATGTTCCAACGGCATCTAGTTCTATATTAGAACCTACATCGCATTTAATAAGTACTTCATCTGTTCAATTCAATAAGAAAATTAAAATTCCGATGACTACGATTGATTCATGGGGCAAAGAAAATGGAATTGATAATATTGATTTTATGTGGCTTGATATGCAAGGATATGAATTAAGTGCGCTTAATGCTTCGCCTGAAATTCTGAAAACCGTAAAAGCTATACATGTAGAACTTGAATTTCTTGAACTTTATAAGGATCAGTACTTATATCAGGACGTAAAAAAATGGTTGGAAGCAAATGGTTTTAAAATGATAGCATTTAACTTTGCTTGTCCATGGTCAGGAGATGGAATTTTTGTAAGAAAAATGAAAGGAATGAGTGATGAATAAGTATATATTTAATTTTTTTATTGTAATTAGCATTTTTGTAACAAAAAATTTGAATGCAGTCCAAAATATAGAAAAATTTATTGGTAAATGTTTGAAAAATGGAGGGGTGGTTTTTGATATTGGCGCCAATGTTGGCGAAAAAACTGATTCTTACCTTAAATTAGGTGCCAAGGTTGTTAGTGTTGAACCGCAGCCAAATTGCATTAAAGCTCTTTTGAAAAAATATGGTAAAAATAAAAACGTGGTTATTGTTGATAAAGCTATTGGGGATACAAGTGGCAAAATGTATATGAATATTTGCTCTTCGGCCCCTACCATTTCATCACTTTCAAATGATTGGATTAGTAAAAGTAGATTTTCTGAAAAATATAAATGGGATCAAAAGATAGAAGTAGATGTTATTACATTGGATGAGCTTATAGAGAAATTTGGAATTCCATCATTTTGTAAAATAGATGTTGA
>JBAZAX010000019.1:0-31758 GCA_041671765.1 Candidatus Babeliales bacterium
TTCAAATCACGGAATCTTCGTCCAGGGGTAAGCGTAAGCAGTTTAATCAAGCAATTGATATAATAAAAAAAGCTAAGGAGCCATACGCTCTTATAACTGATACTGTGGATAGGTTGCAAAGAAGTTTTCGCGAAACTCCGCTGTTAGACGACCTAAGGAGAGATGGTAAGGTTGAGCTTCATTTTTTGCGAGAGGGATTGGTTGTAAGTAAAAATTCCAATAGTTCGCAAATGCAGCAGTGGAATATTGGTGTTGTATTTGCATCAAGTTACGTTCTGCAGCTTAGTGATAATGTTAAGCGAAGTAAAGAACAGTGTACCTTAAATGGTCAGTGGACATCGAAGGCGCCATTCGGATACAAGAATGTAGTAGTTTCTTCGAATAAAAAAATTATTGAGATTGATCCACAGTCTGCGCCATTTGTTGTTAAAATATTTGAACTCTACGCCACAGGAAATCACTCTTTCCAGACGATCGCAGACGAGATGAATCTGCTCGGCATGAAGAGTGCCGCGGGCAAATATATCATGCGCACGAAAGTAGAAAATACGCTAAAGAACCCTTTTTACTACGGGGTTATGAAGGTTAAGGGTGAGCTCTACAAGCATAACTACCCATCATTAATTTCAGAGTGGTTGTTTAATAAGGTGCAAGACATACTTTTGGGACATGGTAAAGTGCATGTCCAGTATGCAGGTAAGCCGATTTTGTTTAGAGGTTTGATCAAGTGTGCGGCTTGCGGATGCTCGGTTGTTGGTTATCTCAAGAAGGGCAAGTACATGTACTACTCTTGCAGTAATGCCAAAGGGATTTGTCGTAAAGTTTTGGTGCGCGAAGAAAAGCTGCTTGCGCCACTGATTAAAAACTTCGAAAATATTCAGCTAACAAATGAACAGGTTGAAGAAATTGTTGGGTATTTGAAGCAGTCATTTAAGCATGAACAGGATTTTGTTAAAAATACCCAAGAGATCTTGCACAAAGAATTGAATCTTGTCCAGGGCAGGCTTTCTAAATTGGTCGATATGCACATGGATGGTCAGATTGACTCAGAAACATTCCAGGCCAAGCAGAAGGAATATAAGCAGCGACAGCGTGAGATTCTATTGCAAATGCAGGATCATGTCGATGCAGATGAATCAACTATAATCACAGCTAAAATCGTATTGGATTTGGCTAGGCGAGCGAAGGAGTTATTCTTGAGTTCGAATCTAGATGAAAAATGGCAACTTTTGAATTTAGTACATTCGAACTTTTTATTGGACTCTGGGAAGCTGCACTGCGAGATGCGTGAGCCCTTTTCAACGTTTGCAAAAATGCAGGATTGTACAGAGTGGTGTGCCTAACAGGACTCGAACCTGTGGCCTAGCGATTAGGAATCGCTCGCTCTATCCACCTGAGCTATAGGCACATATCTGACAAAATTTTAAGGAACATGCAATCCATGGATCCTGAAACAAGTTCAGGATGACAAAAACACAATTCAAAAAGCCGTTTACGAAAAAGAGTTAAACTTTGATGGATTATTAAATAAACTGGCCTGCCATATGTCCTGTCCGTCATAGCCATATCGGGTGTCGGCGGAAGTCATGAATATAGCGAGGGTGTAGTATGGTGCGCCTGGCAGGGCTCGAACCTGCAACCTGCGGATTCGAAGTCCGACACTCTATCCAATTGAGCTACAGGCGCAACTAACCATATTTTTACCAGAAAAACGAATAAAAGACCAGGAAATTAAATAGTTTATAAGGTCTTTTTGGTCAGTGTTATTTTTACAAATAGAACATTCAGAAGAGCTACAAGGGTTGAAAGGGTCATTATGGCTATACCGTTGAGTTTAATCTCTGTAATGTTCTAGGACGTGACGAGTTGGAGTTCCATCCTCATAAAAATATCCAACTTCTTTGAAACCGGCTTTTTTCAATGCATTATAACTGCGTTTATTCCAAAGTCTTACATGCACATTAAAAACATCTCTGTCGGGATGCAGTTTAAAATAGGTATCAATAATTAGTTTTGTTGCTTCTTGAATTCTTCCACCGCCGCGATAGTTTTCATTAATCCAGAATCCAAATTGTCCCGGATCATCAGGATTCTTTTCACGAATTTCAATTGATCCGACAAGCTTATTGTCTTTGTTATCAAAGATTATATACATAAGTTGCTTGCCTTCTCGGCATTTTTCCATTTCAATTTTTAAATACCTGATGGTATAGCTTAGTGTTATGGTTTCAGGGAATTCAAGTCCTTTGCGTACATCACTTGAAAACATATTGTGGTAATCAAGAAAGTATTCTTCTTTTAGGGCGCGCAATGTTACTAGTTTTCCCTTAATCTCTTCCGGCGGTGTTAAGAGTTGAGTTTGTTCAACTCTTAACCAACCTGATTGATAAACGAAGTAACCCGTTGGTATTGATAATAAAACAGCTAGCAACAACCATTTTATTACGGATTTTCTATTGAATATAATTTTTCGAATATTAAATTTCATGACCTATCCCTCCCATAATTAATCAAAACTTTATTCATATAAATTGCTTTAAATTAATAAATAACTATCTAAATTTTAAACTAATTCAATTACTTGCAGCAATAAATAAATAAACAATGTGTTTTAAAGCGGTATGTTTCCGTGCTTTTTCTTTGGGGTTTGTTCTACTTTGTTTTTTAAGATTTCAAGCGCACGGATTAAATGATAGCGTGTTTTGATCGGCTCAATTATGGCATCAATATATCCATTTTCAGCTGCTGTTACAGGGTTCATGAATTCTCTTTCATAATCAGCTTCAAGTTTTTGGATAAGAGCTTCTCTGTTTTCTGGGAGAGCATTAGCTAATTCAGATCTATGTAAAATTGCAATTGCGCCTTTTGCTCCAAGAACTGCTATCTGAGAATTTGGCCATGAAAAATTAAAATCAGTGCCAAGCTCTTTGCTGCCCATAACCACATAAGCCCCACCAAATGCCTTGCGTATAATAAGTGTAATTTTGGGAACGGTAGCTGCCGCATAAGCATAAATGAGTTTTGCTCCGTGTCGAATTATACCATTATGTTCTTGCTCAACACCGGGTAAAAAACCGGGGACATCTACAAGCGAAATTATAGGTATTGAGAATGCATCGCAGAAATTAATGAATCTTGCGGCTTTGCATGAAGCGTCAATATCTATTACTCCCGCCTTGACTTGCGGTTGGTTGGCAACCAACCCAACAATTTTTCCATTCAGTCGTGCAAATCCGACAACAATGTTTGGTGCAAAATATTCATGAATTTCAAAAAAGCTTTCCGGATCAAAAATGGAACAGATTAAATTTCTGATGTCGTAGCTTTGTGAAAAATTTTGGGGAACAATCTCGGCAGGGTTTAGACTTGTAAAATCAAGATTTGCAAAATTAGTATTCATTGAATCATGATCTATTTCGTAAGAGCTCGGCTCAGATAAGTAATTTTGTGGAAGATATGATAAAAGTTTTTTAACTTGTTCTAAGCATTCATCTTCATTGTTTGCCACAAAATGGGCAACGCCTGATTTTTGCGCATGTACAAGTGCGCCACCAAGCTCTTCTTTTGTGACCTTTTGGTGTAAAACCTGTTCTACTACCTGTGGACCCGTTATAAACATGTTGCTGGTATTGGTTGTTGTAAAGATAAAATCGGTTAGAGCAGGGGAGTAGGTTGCGCCCCCGGCGCATGGGCCAAGAATAATTGAAACTTGAGGAACAATGCCTGAATATTTTACGTTGCGTGTGAAAATTTGGCCATAGCCGGAAAGAGCATGAACGCCTTCGTCAATGCGAGCTCCGCCTGAGTCTATTACGCCAATGATAGGGCAGCCTATTTTTGCGGCCATATCCATGATTTTGCATATCTTATCGGCATGTCGTTTGCCAAGAGATCCGCCTTTTATTGTAAAATCTTGAGCATAAACTGCGACTTGTCTTCCATGTATGGTTCCAAAGCCTGTTATGACCCCATCTGTCGTAAATTTTTCTTCTAAAAACGGTGATTTTGCAAGATGATCAAGTTCTTCAAAACTTTCTTGATCAAGAAGAGAATCTAGCCTTTCCCATGCCGTTTTTTTCCCAAGCTTATGCTGTCGTTCCGCCCTTTGATCGATGACACTTGATACGATGACTTTGCCCATCTGAGCGGGCGTTCCCATAACTGCAATATCTACTGACACCTTATACCAATCTATGTTAAAATGTGCCTCTTTTAAATTATTATTTACTTGTCTTAGAACACGAAGTATAACATAGAGTATGGCGTAATCAAATGCCCCTGGGGGTGTTTGCGGGTATAAGGAAGTATAGGATTAAAAATGGGAGCGGAGGTAATGAATCAAAATCAAAGGATACCTCAAAACAATTCAAGCATTGCATGGTTCAAAATTGCCAATTTAATTGAACGAAGAGAGCGGGAAAAGGCATTGAGTGTCTATAAACTCATGGCCCATTCGCTGCAGGATAAGGCATATGCATTACAGCTAGAAGGTGATATTTTATGCTATTTTGAAGATTTTCCGGAGTCTTGCGTGAAATATCTTCAATCTGCATTTTTATATAGAAATGCCAAACGTTGGCTTGATGCAGTTTCTCTTTATGAACAGGTTGCTCTTATTGATCCAAATAATTGTGATGCTTTGATTTATTCAGTACCTTGCTATGCACAGCTTGACTGGGCGCCAAAATTTAAACAAAACTTGGAGACCATTTCTGGTTTTATATTACAAAATCTATCAGACGAAAAATTGATTACAAATTTAATTAAAAGTCTTGCTGAAGTTGCACCGGAAATTGATGTGATTATTTTTAAAACCCAGTTGCATGACAAATTGCAAGAATTGCTGGCATTGGTTCCTCAAAATTTGGTTGAAAAACTTGAACCGGTAATTAAGAAGAATTTTTGAAAAATATATAAATCTTGCATATGAAAATTTAAAATTTGTATCTTAAAAAAATAGTAATGAAGAAATTATAAAATTTTTAGGAAGAGAAAGGTGTGGCATGGTTTCTACGCTATATAAAAAATATTTAATTTTCTTACTTCTGGTATTGGCTCAAAATTCGGCCAATGGAATGTCCGGCCAAAAAGAATTACAGAAAAACTTGGAAGTTTAAAGGGAAGTCTTACAGAATTAAAAGGCAAGTTGAGTGTATTACAAGAAAAGCTTACGACATTGCATGCGTCGATTGGCCAAACTCATACAGAAACTAAAGGAATTCCAACTCCTCCTCCGTTTACAGGTTTCTCAAAACGAAAAGCAGGAGAAGGTTCAACAGCTGAAAAGAAAAAAACGCGCGAACAAACAGATTCTTCAGGTACACCTAAATCTTCAGAAGATAGAAAAGGCCTTTTTGATCAAATACAAAAAAGAAAACCATTAAAAAAAGTAGAAATATCTGCAGAAGAACAAGCAGTCAAAAAACCTTCTGAAGGTGGTGACGGTGGGATTGAAGCAGTATTAAGACGAGCAATGGATCAAAGGAGAATAGCTCTAAAAAAAGGGGAAGATGAAGAAGAAGAGGGCGAGTATGAGGAAGATCCAGCCTGGTTAGAAGAATCTCAACCACCAGTCGCCAAACCAGTACCTGCAAAAGAGCAGAAGAAAACTGAACCAGATAAAAAAACAGCAACCAAACCGGTGCCTCCAGCCAGACCTGCTCCAACGGTAGACGCGCAAGCAGAGCTTAAACAAAAAGAAGAAGCCGCAAAATTAGCCCAAGAAAAAGCTGAAGCGGCACTCAAGGCAAAAGCAGATGCAGATAGAAAAGCCAAAGAAGCAGTGGATCGCAAGGCTAAAGCAGAAGCCAAGAAATCTGAAGAAGAACGAGTAGAAAGAGAAGCAGCTGCTGAGCGTGAGCGTAAAGAAGCTGCAAGATTAGCTAAAGAAGAAGCTGAAAAGAAAAAAAGAGGCGAAGAACTTAAACGTAAAGAAGACGTTGATAGAAAAGAAAAGGAAGCAGTAGCGCGCAAAGCTAAAGCAGAAGTCGAGCTCAAAGAGGCACAAGAATTAAATGTAAAAATAGAAGCATTGAAAACCAAAATAGATGAAGCATCAAAAAAGAAATCCACTGGAAAATCTACCAAAAGTCAGCTATTTGAAGATATATTGAAACGATTTACGGGGACCGAAAAGAATTATATTCTCCAAGATAAAGATTCATTAATTCAATGGGTAAAAAATTCGGAGATAGAAACAGCGATTAATCAACTTGCAGACCATAACCATAAAAGGACACTTGAAAAGCTTAAAAATAGTCTTGTTGAATTGCAAAAAAAATTAGTGATTGGAATGAAAACAGCCGAAGCTGAGTTTGTTGCTGCTGACGCTGCAGGTAAAGAAGCCCAAGCGGAACTTGCCGCCGCTAGCAAAGAAACCAAGGTTGTAGATGAGCAAAAAACTGCAGCTCCTGCCGCAGCCCAAGCAGTTGAGCAACCAGCGCCTGCTGAAGTGCCTGCTAAGGAAACTCAAAAGTTAATAGCAAATATAGATGTTTTGTTAAAAGCAATAAATACAGGCTTAGCTTTAACTAAATTCTCAGCTGTGAAAACTTTAGGTGCTCAAGCAAAAACTATCATCAGTAAAATTTTTAATCCGGATGATGCTACTCTAAAAACATGGGTGGAGAATGTTGATTCCACTAAAGCAGCAATAGAGCAACTTGCAAAACCTGGAAACTACAGATCAAATCTTACAAGCTTACAAAGTAGCCTTGCAAAATATAAAGAAACACTCCAAGAACAACCTTCATCTGCGGCAGCTCCAGAAAAGCCAAAACATGTACCAATAGCCGCACAACCTAAACCTGAAGAAGAATCAGAGCTTAGCAAATCAAGAAGGAAAGTTTTAAAAATAAAGACACCTAAAGAAAATGTAGATGAGCTAAATAAATGGGACAGTTTCAATAAGCCTCTACCAATAACAACAACAATAGATGAGCTTCCTAAAATTCTTAACTTGATCACTGACCAAGAATTTATTAAACAAATAAAACGATTTGCAACAGGCAGATTAGGGTTAGGTAAAAAAATAACTCAATCAGAAGCAGAACTGCTCAAAATTATTCAAAACTATGAACAGCCTAAGTCTCAACCTTCAGTTAAAAAGAAATAGCTAAAATAAAAAGAGAGAGAGGATTTATCCTCTCTCTCTTTTTCGATGGATCTACTTAGATTAAAAGTTTTCACATATACATTTGTTGAACTTCAACTGACATTGGCTTTGATTGAGACTCTCTTACCATCTTGTTCAAAGCTTCCCCTATTTCTAGTAGCTTTTCTAGAGCCATTGCAAATCCATTTTCCAATGCCATTTTATAAAATACATAACTTTTTGTTAAAAGTATGGGTTCTTCTTCGGCCATCTTTTCATAAATCTCGCCAATTCTGAATAATGCAAGAGGGTCATTGCATTCACTAACAATCTTCTCATATATGGGAAGAGCGTCTTTTACTTCATTTGTATTAAAGTACATTTCTGCTTTAAAAAAAAGCATTTTTATCGCTCGAGGTTTTGATTTTATATATTCATTTGCACTTCGAAATGATTGCCCCGAATCTTCTGATTCATCATCCTCGGCTGAAATAGCTAGTTGCTCGTTTCTTTCTTGGAATTTTTTACTTTGAGATGTTTGTGTTTTTTGACCTGAGTGTTTGCGTTTCATGGAATAAATATTTTGAGTTGATATCAAAAACATGGTGCACATAACCCCCAACAAAAACATTGAAATCTTCATAACGCCTCCCCGTAAAGTTATGGCTACTTTTATTCCACTGCTTAGTTGCTAAGTTCATAATCTCACAAAGGTAAGCGATGCTGCAAGTAGAAAAAAACTATGAGTGGTGAATGCTTTTGAAATCTAATAAAAAACAGGAATATTTATTAAAAAAATAATTTTTACAAATCAATCGAGATTGAGACATTACATTCTGACTGAAGTTTTAAAAGTGTATCCAGAGCACAGTTTACTTTTTGTCTGGTAAAAACCATTAGCTGTTGATCGTTCTCATTAAACTTAAATCGAAGTGGAACACTTCCTGCCGTTAGCAATGTTTTGATCTGACTTAGTTGTGATTCTGTTGTTGAACGGGGGACTTGAAGTGTTAGTCCCTGAATGTTTTCATATTTTTCAAAAAACAGTTCAATTGGAATCATTTTATTTGCTTTGATTTTGCATTTGTTCTGAGAAGTGATATCAAGGGCGCCGCGAATTATAAAGACATTGTACTGTGAAAGTAAAGATCCTACATCTTTAAATACAGAAGGGAAGATTATTATTTCACAATGGCTTGAAAGATCTGCAAGATCTACAAAGGCCATGCGGTCGCCTTTTTTCGTCGTTATTTCTTTATAACTTTGTACAAAGCCCACTACCGTTACAAAAGGTTCTTTGACAGAATTAAGGTTTTTTATTTTTTCCAGGCAATCGGCAAAGCCGTCTGTTTTAAGCCATTTAAGTTGAGGATAACTTTTGAGCGGATGAGAGCTTAGGTAAAAACCAATAACCTCTTTTTCTTTTTCAAGTTTCTCTTTGTCTGAAAATTCTTGTAATAATTGAAAAGAGTAAGCAGTAGATGTGGAATTAGATCCTGAATCAAGTTCAGGATGACAAAGTGCGGTACTCATGCCAAAAAGATCCATTTGCCCAGTTTTTTCACGTTCTTTTTCAGCGTGAGCTATATCAATAATCTTATCAATTTCTGCTATTTTTTGTGCACGATTTCCGGGCAAGCAGTCTAATGCTCCCGCGTAAATTAAATTTTCAAGAACTCTTTTGTTTGCGGTTCGCAAGTCTACTCGCTTACAAAAATCAAGGATGTCTGAGAATGGCTTTTTGTTTCTTTCTTCAAGAATACTTATAAGTGCCGCACCACCAACGTTTTTAATTCCCTGTAATCCGAAAACGATTGTTCCATTTTCTGCTTTAAATTCCGTATCAGAGAGATTAATATTTGGGGGAATCATCTTTAACCCCATGTCTTGAATTTCATGCAGGTAAAGCTCAAACGCATCAGGATTGCTTGTTTCAAGCGAGATCAGGCTGGCCATAAACTCATTAGGGTAATGAGCTTTCAGATATGCAGTGTGATAGGCAATCAGCGCATAAGCCGTTGAGTGTGATTTATTGAATCCGTATCCTGCAAAGTAAGCCATCAAGTCAAAAAGTTCGGCCGCTTTTTTTTCATCAAATCCACGTTCTTTGGAGCCTTTAACGAACAACACCTTCTGTTGTTCCATGACGTCGACTTTTTTCTTACCCATGGCTTTACGCAGAATATCTGCACCACCAAGTGTGTAGCCTGCAATTGCAGAAGCAATTTTCATAACCTGTTCTTGATAAACGATAACTCCATAAGTTTCTGACAGAACCGGTTCAAGTTCTGGGAACATGTATGTTGTTTTTTTCCGGCCGTGACGACGATCAATGTAGTCATCCACCATGCCTGAGCCAAGTGGTCCCGGACGATAGAGTGCGTTAACTGCAATTAGGTCTTCAAATTTGTCCGGTTGTAGTTTGCGCAGAACGTCTTTAATTCCATCAGATTCAAACTGGAATATTCCGTTTGAATTTCCGTCGCACAGTAGTTTGAATGCTTTCTCATCATAAAGGGGCAGTGTGTCTAGATCTATCTCAATGCCATGATTTTTTTTAATTGCTTTTAACGCGCGGTCAATTACGGTTAAGTTTTTTAGTCCCAAAAAGTCCATCTTCAGAAAGCCAAGGGCTTCAAGATCCGTCATCGAATATTGCGAGACTAAGTCATCAGTTTTGGCCGGGACATAAAGTGGCAGTGTTGCTTGTAATGCCGTTGGGGATATAACAATTCCGGCGGCATGTTTTGATGCATGTCGAGTTAAACCCTCAAGTGTTAATGCAATCTCAAAAAGTTTTTGTACTTTTGGATTTGATTGAATTAATTCTTTTAACTTGGGTTCTTGTTCAATGGCTTCCCCCAATGTTATTTTTAACTGCTCCGGAATTAGGTCTGTGATTGCATTTGCATCTTGAAATGGAAAACCAAGAACTCTTGCTACATCTTTAAGCACGCCTTTGGCCATCATTGTTCCAAACGTAATAATCTGGCATACGCAGTCGTGTCCGTATTTTTCTTTGACGTAATCGATAACTTCTTCACGTCTTTCGATACAGAAGTCAATATCTATATCAGGCATGCTTATACGTTCGGGATTTAAGAATCGTTCGAAGAGTAGGTTGAATCTTAACGGGTCAACGTTTGTGATTGCAAGAGCCCATGCAACAAGCGATCCTGCAGCGGAACCTCGGCCGGGTCCGATGGGGATGCCTTGGCCTTTTCCCCATTGGATGAAATCACTGACCACCAAAAAGTAGCCAACAAAACCCATTTTTTCGATCAGATCAATTTCAAGTTTTAATCGTTCATCATATTTTTCGAATTGGTCCGACGGGATTAATCCCTTTTGTTTTAATTTTTCAATACCGTTTGTGCACAGGTGTTCAAAAAAACTTTCTGTTGTATGTTGCTCTGGAATTGGAAATTTTGGGAAAAACAACTTACCAAATACGAAATTGAACTCACACCTGTCTGCAATTACACCGGTATTCCACATTGCCTCAATTGAGTCAGGATCGTTATTAAATGCGTTTCTAATTTCTTCTTCTGTTCTTAGGTGCCCTGAAAAGTCGCCAAATGAAAATCTTTTTGGGTTATCTATCTGATCTTTTGTTTGAATTGAGAGCAAAACTTCGTGAGCGTCACGATCCTCTTTTCCAAGAAAATGTGCGTCGCATCCAACCGTCAGCGGTACACCCCATTTTTTACCATATTCAATCATGAGTGGAGTGGTAATTCTATTGATTTCAATTTCCGGTGGTGCGATTTCGAAATAAAATCTGTCGCCGAGAAGATCTTTCATGAATTTGGTTCTTTGTTCAGCTTCTTGGATGTTTCCATCGCGAAGTAGTGTTGGGATATGTCCACCAACGCACGCTGTTGTAATAATCAGGCCTTCGGAATATTTTTCGAGTTGAGCGTAGTCTATTCGAGGTTTGAAGTAGAATCCATCTTGATATGCAAACGAGAACAATCGGCACAAATTTTTATAGCCTTGCTCGTTTTGTACGATCAGCATTATGTGGTGATATCGGTCTTTGTTGTCTTTGATTTTTGCATCTGGGGTTAAATACATTTCGACGCCAAGAATGGGCTTGATGCCTTCCTTTTTGGCCAATTGGAACAATTTTATTGCACCAAAGATGTTGCCGTGATCAGAGATGCCAATAGCCTTCCAGTTATTTTGTTTGCAAAATTTTAGCAAATTAGGAATTTTTATTGCACCATCAAGTAGCGAAAATTCAGTATGTAAGTGTAGATGTACAAAATGTTTATCCATTAGCCCCAGCTATTTTTTAGACCCGGCCATTTTTAAAATTATCGTTATTACAAGTTCTAAAGCTTAGCCAATTTTTCAGTAAATGTTTAGGAGTTTTATCAAAAGAAAAGGACCCTGGTTATCCAAGGTCCTTTTCTTAATTCTTAATGAATAGAATTATTTGTTTTTATTTTCTATTGAATTAAGCTAAATGAATTAAATATTTTTGCAATTTCTGGATGTCTATGTTGGATAGCATCATTCAGTGGCGAATTGCCGTTTTTATCAGAAATATTAAAATCAGCGCCTGCACGAAGAAGTGCTTCTAAAGTATTTATTTGATCATTCCAAACAGCGACATGCAGGGGCGTATGTCCTTTATAGTTTTGCATATTAACGTTGGCTCCTGCATCAATAAGCATTTTTATGGTTTCTTCTGTTCCTATCCAGCAGGCCGAAAACAAAGGTGTATTGCCATTATTGTCTTGTTCGTTAATATTGGCCCCTGCGCCAAGAAGTATTACGATTATTTCCGTATCTTTTGAATCTATGGCCAAATGTAAAGGGGTTTGGCCTTTATTATTGCTTCTGTTAACATATAAATAAGCATACTCGTCGATAAGTTGCTTTACATACTGCTTTTCTGTATCTGACCTATAATGCCAATCAGAAACCAAAAGATGCAGAGCGGTGTTTCCATTTTCATCTACTTTGATCTGTGGGTGAGTTTCGGTTTCTATATCGAAATTATCAGTGTCTAATGGCAGTACATTTTGCCCTGCTATTTCCAGTTCGATATCATCTGTAGCATCGTCGTCAATCGCAGTAGATGCCTGCCACTGATAATCCTGTGCTAACATACAATAACTTGATGACATTGTTAAACTGATGAGCATTGTTATCAACATTAATTTTTTCATGATATAACCTCCTTAATAATTTTTTAGTCTTTTATTGTATAGAGCAGCTTGAAAACAAACTTGATTCGTGCTCTTGGGTTTCTATGGTAAGAGGAACAAGCACTGCTATAATTTCGTGATGTCCAAAATGTGTTGCCAGGTCCAATGGAGTATGTCCATTTCTATCTTGGCTATTAGGATTTGCGCTTGTGCGAAGAAGAATTTCTAAAACTTCTTTATAACCGAGCATTGCAGCTAAATGTAGTGGGGTTCTCCCTTCATTATCGGCTTTATCAACATAAGCTCCAAAATGAAGAAGCATTGCTATAATTTCTGTTTCTTGTGAACATACGGCACTGTATAAAGGGGTTTCGCCTTTTTTGTTACGTTTGTCAACAATGGCGCCATTTTTAAGAAGAATATCGACTATGTCTAAATGTCCTTTTTTGGCGGCTAAATGCAAAGGGGTTTCGCCTTCATTATTAGCTATGTTGACATCGGCGCCAGCAGAAATAAAAAAAGCGACATTTTCTTCTCTGCCCCTTTGGGCAGCCAAAAATAATGGGGTACAGCCAAGACTGGTGCGTGTATTGACGTAAAAGCCTTCAGCTATAAGTTTTTCTGCAAGATTTTTATTTTCCATGATAGCAGCCCAATGCAAAAGAGAAAAACCGTTTTGGTCGCGGTCAATTTGTGAAATTGTTTCTGTTTCAGTCTCAAAACTAACAGTGGGGTTGGTCTTTTTTTGCTCCTTATCCTCCATACAATAACCTGATGATATTGTTGAACCAGAAAGTATTGCTGCTAACATTAATTTTTTCATGTTTTTCATGATATAACCTCATATTTATTTTTGCTTATAATTACTAGAAAATATTTACATATCCCATGGTGTTCTGTTCCAAAAATCAGTTTTTTGAGTATCAGCTCCCGCTTTTAGCAGTATTTTTATGATTTCAGTATGTTTATAGCATTTGGCGAAATGTAAAGCCGTCATTCCATTGGCGGTGCAAGTTTGGTTGAAATTTGCTCCGGCCTTAAGAAGTATTTCTACAATTTCTTTGCATCCAGTCCAGGCCGCCCAATGCAACGGTGCCATACCGTAGTCGTCAGTTAAATTGATGCGAGCCTTTTCATGAATAAGTCTTTCCACTTTATTTATATCGCCCCTTCTGGAAGCAATATGTAAAGGGAATTTTGCATTTTCATAAAAATCGACTTGTGGTGTTTCTTCTTCAACAGATTTTTTCTTTTTTGTGGATGGCTCATGCATTCCAAGTTCGCTTTCATCTGTGGTATCAGCGGCAGTTGTAATTGTGCGTTTTTGATTGGAGGCAGCATTCATGCCATATCCTGCCGAAATATTTAGTCCGGTGAGTGCCGAAATTAATATTAAAATGCGTATATTTTTCATGATATAATCCTTTTTTTATTAGTTTTTAATTTGGTCTGCTGCTTGGAGCTGCTGCACCCGTGGAAAGGGCTGGTGACTGTTCATGGTTTGCCATTAGAATGCGCATTGCATCAGGGTGTCCGGCATTTGCAGCAAGCGCAAGATATTCTAACGCGAGCTTTTCATTTGTACGAAAGCCCTTGACTGGTTTTGCGGGTCCTGAATTATAAATCGATGCAAACATGAATGCCGCTTGTACACAGATAGGATCAACACGAGTTTGAGTTGTTATTTCATCAGCCAGTGACTTGAGCAAAGAAAGTGCCTCTTCTAACTCTGTTTTTGTTACAGGATTAATGGACAAAAGTTTTGTTGCAAAATCAAATTTATAAACTTTAGATTCCGGAGAAAATCTGCATGCAATACGAAGGTATTTTAGACCCAATGCCTTATCTATTGTGCCTTTATGTACAACAAGTTCTGAAAGAATATCATAAACCTTTGCTAACGTAAAATTAAATGGGTTTCCCCGAGCAATTTGTGTTACGTCAATTACGTCAAGGTAAAGTTCGGCCTTTTCCAAGAATAGTTTTGTTATTTCTGAATCTAGTAAATCGCCATATTTTAAGTGTCTGAGCGTTTTACCAAAACATAATGCTGATAAGGCACACAACTCATTTTTATTTTCTGGGGTAAATGAGGGACCTTTTTGTTTTTTTGATTTTTTTTGCGTTGAGTTTTCGGAAATCTTTGACTGGAGTGCTTGCTCAGCGCTTGAAATTATAACTTCCCAAGACTCCGGATTACTACACGATTCACCACTGCTCCTAGAATAAATTCTCTCATGATTGATTGTAAAAAGTTCGTAAGAAAATTGTTCAGCAATGATATAAACGCTTGTTGCCATCTGCACATTATCACTGACAATTAAATGAGGAATGAGCTTGTAGCACATTTTTAATAAAGGGATGTCTTTTTCCGGATTAGGTTTTGTTCCTTTTGCAAGTCGCTTGGCAATTTGTGCCAGTAATTCAACCGCTTCAGTACGAACATGTTCCGATACTACTTGGTTTTCAATAATTTTTGATAATAATGTAAGGGCGTGATTTTCAGAACGTTCCGTTTCGATGCCGTTAATAGTCAGGCATCCCTGAACAAGCCAGATAGAAGATAGTGTTTTTAATTTATCTTCCGTTTGTTCAGCAACGTCTTCTTCAGATATCGTCACGATAAAATTCTGTATAAAATCATGTTTATTAACTTTCAATACATTTTCAAAATCAAAGTCAGTAAGAAGATTAATACGAATTATAAGAGCCTGGACCAAAGGGTTATGAGCAAAACATTCGTAAAGAAATTTTACAAGTCCTTCGATTTGGTCCATATCAACAGGTATTACACTGTTAATATCAGGTCGCAATGAGAAAACCTGTTCAAAAAGTGAAATTGCTTGTGATAGAGTGTTTCTTTTTTCTAAGTCATCTTCAATAGAAGGTAATTGTTTCAAGAGCTCTATTCCATGTTCCCACAAGCTAAACAGTATAATTTTTTCAGTTTGGGCAGACTGTGTTTGCGCGCATTGAGGATTGCTTGATGCCGCTGCGGCAACGAGCGGTTGAGTAG
Organism: Candidatus Babeliales bacterium; assembly: GCA_041671765.1. Lineage (GTDB taxonomy): Bacteria > Babelota > Babeliae > Babelales > RVW-14 > JBAZAX01. The sequence goes on from JBAZAX010000019.1 coordinate 15,269, forward strand.
AACTTTCTTTTTTATGACTTTTCTTTTTTTGTTTTTGGCTTTTTTGCTTAAGTTTTGGCTTTTCTTTAGTTTGGGGTTCGGATTTGTGAGAATCGACAGACTCTTCTTCTGATGCGTCTTCTTCTTCAGGTTCAGATGGTTGAACGACAACTTCTTTTTTTGTTTCTTTTACAGTTGCTTCTTCTTGTTTTGGAGTTTTTGTTTTAGTCTTCTCTGATTTAGCCTTATGTTCTTTTTCATGTGCTGGTGTTGTTAATACAACTCTTTCTTTTACCTGTGTGGTGCTTGGAGCTGTTTGGGGTTGTTGTTTTTCAGGTGTAATTTGAGATTTCTTTTTCTCTTTTTGTGTAGACGCTTGTTTTTTGTCCTGAACAATCTGAGTAACTTGAACAACATTGTGGTGTTCTGTTTTTGTTTTTTTCAACTTGCTTGTTTCAACTTGTTGTTGATGTTCAAATCTATTTTTAAAAACTGCTTTGGGTGCATGAGATGTACATGTTTGTTCAACCGTGGTTGATCGTTGTTGTTGAACAGACTTCTCGGGTACAGGTTTTGCAGGTGTCGCAACTGCGGAGGCATATGTTTTTACAGGAGTTTTTGTTGATAAAGATATTTGTGATTCGGTCTGGTCAGGATGTGAAGGTCTTTTTAGAATTCCCCCAATCTGTTCTTGCTGCGTTGTTAATTCTGTTGTTTGTTGGGGTGCAGGTTGAATTTCTGGTGTATGGTCCTGAGTTTGATCTGGTTGTACAGGTGAATGTTCTATTATAGGGTTAATTTCTGGGAATAGATTTCTATCTAAAATAGGCTGTGGCATAGGGAGCATTCCGGGATGCATGGGCATTGCCATGGGTAATGGAACCGGAATATATTGAAAAATCGGGTACGCTATGGTAACGGCTGAATTTTGTATATCAGGATCCAGAAGTAAACGGAGTTCACGTTCTACGTTTTTTAAAGTTTCTTCAAAAAAACTTAGATTAGCGCGGGTATCTTCATCGCAAGATGGATTGCTTTTTCTAATCCAAATCATTTTGATTAATTGTGCGCGGTATTCATCCAGTTCGGCCAATCTTATTTGCCGAGGAGCATTAAATTGCGAAGGAGTTTCTTCCATAGCCAAAAGTCTTGATACTGAACAAAGTGCAAATGCAATAAAGATATAACGACTGTATTTTGAAAATAAACGTTTCATGAACGCCTCCATAATTATATAAAAAAATAGCTTTAAATACTTTAAAAGATAAGAATTCATGCAGGCGATCTTACGAAAAACGTCGCATTATTCCTATACAACATAGTATATATTTAAAATACAAAGTGTCAATTTTTACAAGAAAGTGTGCTTTTTTATATTTCTATTTAAATTTACAATAAAAAAGAGACCAAAATCGCATAATTTTGGTCTCTTTTTTATACTTGATAAAATCAAAAAGCGAATTTTATAGAGTTGTACTTTCGTCTGAAAAGTCCAATTTCATTTCCGCCAGTGTTTTATTTAGGTCTTTTACTGCTGTTCTTACAATATTCATGGCTGTTCTAACTGCTACTGCTTCTGCTACTCTACCCAAAAAACTGAATCGCTTTCCTTGAAAAAATCCAGCAGTTGCAAATTGTCTTGTTATTTCTGCTACTATGGCATCATTTTGTTCATCTGCCATGATGGCTGTATCTTCTTTATCATCATCACCCTGATCCATTGGTAGCTGAGGCTCTTCAGCGGTTTTTTCTTTTTTTGCACGAGGATCTCTGTATTCCCCACAAGTTAGTTTTGTTGATGGAGCAGAATTCTGTTTCGATGCGGTTGGGGAAGGCGTTTCTTGCATGTTTGGCGCAGGAGTTGCCCTTTTCATACCAAACGCATTTGTTGTTGCCAAACCAAGAATAAAGCTCAATGATAATGCTATTGATTTAAAAGTATTCACGATAACCTCCAAAAATAATACTAAAAATATAGAATTAAATAATTACTAATAACACTAATTTAATAATTTATTATTTGCAAACGGGGGCCTGTATTCGGTACATATGCCATTTCGTAATATACGTGTATAATTTTGGTTCTGGGCTGGGTTGTTATTGCAAATAACTACTATTTAATTATATTGAAAGCTTGTTATTTATGGACATTAGTCATTTGGAGATGGATTATGTATCAAATTGTACCAAAAGAGTTACTGGAAAAAAGCAGAAAGATTTTATTTATTGGTGGTGTGGCAATAGGTGATTTTTTTTATTTGTACAACTATTTTAAGGCTTTATCAGAACAATATCCTAACCTAAAGATTGATTTTTGGGTTGATGAGTATCGAGGTAAGAGTTGTTTGGTTAGATGGAAACACAAAAAACATGATATTGTGTATGAATGGATGCAGTCTTGTCCTTTTTTTAACAAAGTTTACACAAATGTTGGAGCTTGGTGGAATTTAGTTAGATTTTTCAAAAAGCTTAGACAAGAAAATTATCCGATTGTTGTTTGTTTATTTCATATTCGGCCATCAAGGATGGCAAGATTTGCTAAATTAATATCACCATCCGGATTTGTTGCGCCTGCCATTAAGAGTATTGGTTTTGATCCCATAAGTGATTATTTTGCGTATATTTTTGAAAAAAATTTTGGTCTTAAAATTTCGCAGGAACAAAAAAAATTATCTTTTAATATTGATAAAAAATGGATAGACAAGGCCCAATCTGACCTTTTAGCGTTAGGGATTACGCCTAAACATGATAGGATTATATTTTTAAACTCTTTTGCCAAATGTAAAAAACGCTCTTGGAATATTGATAATGTTATTGAGTTAATAAAACTATTGAGACAGAGTAACGCTTTTTTAAATTTAAGTTTTATTATTAATGCATTACCGGAAAAAAGAGAATTGATCGAGAAAATCATAAAAAACAATTCATTGAAGAATGTTTATGTTTTTACGGCAAGTAAAAGCTTTTTTGAATTGCCGGCTATGATTTCACTGTGTGATTTAGTTATCTCTGTAGATACATCAGTAATTCATTTGGCTTTTGCTTTTAATATTTTACTTATTGGATTATTTAGGCAAAAGACCGCTATGTGGGCTCCAAAATCAGAAAAGTCCCATTTTATCTATACAAAAAACAGGTGTGAGTGGGCAAAAGATATATCTGTAGATGATGTATTTAAAGTTGTTAAAGCCCTGAATGAAAAACTTTTATTCTAAAAATCATTCCTTACGGTCTTTCCATATCAAACGGCTTAACCAGTTCCGGGTATGTTTTCTTCTATGTCGTTTATGATCTTGTTTTAAGATGTTTAAAATACCCGATGCCGATGTTTGATCGATGATATCATTTATGAATTCTAGGCTCTTTTGTATATTAACTTCACGCCATTCTTTATCATTTTGATCAATCAGCGCAATATTATCGCCTTGTACTATTAGGTTCTTTGGCGCAAAATCCGTTAGTTTTTCTTGTGTAAGTTTGGTTACTGTTTGTTTAATGACTTTTTTAGTTGGATATGTACCATTAAGCATTAGAAATGTTATAAGATTTATTCCCTTTTTCCATTAGGGACCAGAAGAGTGACCTTTTTTTAGAAAAGTTTTTTTTGTGTAAGAATTTTCAATTCGGAATAAATTCATATTGGAATCATTACTATCAGAAGCAAAACACTTGCATAGCAATCCTTCTTTGTGGCGCTGCAACCAGAACAGTTGCTCTTCGATTTTTGGTTCATATGCGCAAGGAGTTTGTAAAATCAATTTTCCGGATTGGTTAGCAAGGAATTCAACAACGCTTCTTTTTACCATGTTTTCTTCCGAAACGTTTGACCAAGGCGTCTGGATAAATATATTATCCCCCAAGCGTAATATTGCATTAACTCTTTGTTTCCAGTTGCGATCTTTGGGATTAATATAATCAAAAGCTAAAATCACATCAAAATGTTCGCAATCAGCGAGTTTTTGCAGCTCTTGCAATGACATTCTTTTGTTTAAAAGAACGATGTTTTGTAAATTGGAGTTTAAATGACAAAGTTCTAAGAGTTGGTCGGCCTGACGAAACGAATCACCATTATCCTCAACCATAATGCATGTTGAATCATAATCATGAGCAATACGAAATGTAAAATATCCTTGACCGGCGCCAAGATCGAGTACGGTAATTGGACGTTTGTATTGATCCAATATGGGCTTAATAGCGCCATAAAGTCTTTGACTGTCACTAAGTCCAGTTTGTACTATAACATTGTTAATAATTACATCTTGGCATTCTTGATGTTGTCGTGTTGCATAAGCTTGAAAAACACAGAACGATAAAGATATGTATGCAAAAATCTTCGCGTGAAATTGTTTTTTCATACTTCCTACTCCAATAATACGTACATTCCAATACTTAATTCTGCCAAATATTGAATCATACGTTTTAATATAATCATTATGATTATTTAGATGAAGATATTTGTTTTTTTTACCGAATATGAAGTAGAATTCGTCATAATTCAGTGCCTGGATTGTCCATTATAAGTTTGTGATTAAAATTAAATAAAAAACCCGAGATAATTACTTTTACTTATCTCGGGTTTTTTATTTATGAACGTGATCAAACTTGTTTGGTCTATGTTATAGATTTTCGGTTAAACAGCTCTTAGCTCGCCTGCTTTCTTCTCATACATATCATCGGCTTTTTTGATAAACTCGTCAGTGATTTTTTGAAGTAATGTACTAAGTTTTTCAGCAAAGTCTTCAGAGATGATATGTTTTTTATCCGCATCTCTGATTTCATTATGAATGTCTTTACGAGAGTTTCTTATTGCAACTCTACATTCTTCAACTTTTTTCCCAAGAATTTTTACCAACTCTTCGCGTCTTGTTGCGCTCATTTGAGGTAATTGAATTCTAATTATTTTACCATCATTTGATGGCGATACGCCAAGATCCGATGTTTGAAGTGCTTTTTCAATGTCTCCAATAATACTTGGATCCCAAGGTTGAATTGTTAATAATCTTGCATCCGGAGCAGCTAATGTTGCAAGTTCTCTTAGCCCCATTAATTGACCGTAACATTCAACTTTTAGGCCTTCAAGCATTGCGGTGCTTGCTCGACCGGTTCTAATCGACAAAAGCTCTTTTTCAAAATGCTTGATTGCTTTATTCATCTCTTCTTTTGTAAGGGTTTCGATACTTTTCGAATCGCCTTCAATAAATGCTATTTCTTCCATCGCAATCCTTTATATTAAATTAAATTACTTATTCTAAAAACTGTCTTAACTAATTGTACTGCCAAAGTTCAAGTCTTTTGAAGCTTTTAATAATGCATCTTTTTCAAATACGTTAAACACTCGTATTTTTACATTATTTCCTGCGGCAAGTGTTATCGCTGTTGGGTCGATAATTTTTAAATTATTTTCAAGAACTTTTGCATATTCAATGTTTTTAAATTTTTTAGCTTTGTTATCAACTACTGGATCTGATGAATAAATTCCATCAACCTTTGTTGCTTTCCAAATCTGCTTAGCTCCAATCTGCAATGCACGGAGTACAGCGTTGGTATCCGTTGTAAAAAACGGATTGCCGGTTCCACCAACAAAAATAATTATTTTATTTTCATTTAGTGCTGAATCAATCAGCGTTTGATTAATTCTCGGAACTATTGAATCAATTAAAAATGCGCTCAACACAACAGATTCTAAATTAACTTGCTTCAAAATGTCTTGTAATATCATTCCATTCATAACTGTTGCGAGCATTCCAACTGAATCGGCGTTAGGTTGATGCATTTTAAGCTGTTTGCCTTGCTTGGAGGCTCTAAAAAAATTTCCACCACCTATTACAATTCCGATGTTATAATTTGGGGCCAATTTTTTTATTTGTTCGGCAAAATTTTTGAGTCGTGCATGATCAAAGCCAATGGTGTTATTGCCTTCTGTATTAGATCCCTCGTGGTTTTGGCTGTTGGCATTGCATAAAAACTCACCGCTCAATTTGATTAAAACTGATTCCATGGTTTTTCCTAAAATTTTGCCGGCAGTTTTATTAGCGACCAATTCCAATTCTTACAAACTGCTTTACCGCAACTTTATTTCCAAGCTTTTTAGATACCTCGTCCAGATAAAGTTGGATTGTAAGCTTGTCGTTCTTGATGAAGAATTGGTTGAGTAAGCAAACATCTTCGTAGTATTTTTTGATTTTACCTTCTAAAATCTTTTCGATAACATTTGCAGGTTTACCGGAGAGTTTTAACTGTTCTGTAGCAATTTCACGTTCTTTTGCAACGCTTGCAGGATCAAGATCTGCTGACGAAACAGATAAAGGCTTGTTTACTGCAATTTGCATGCAGAGGTCTTTAGCGATGTCTTTTAGCGCCTCAAACTGTGATGAAGGATCCTTTTCCATTTCAAGTTCAATCATTACCCCCACTGTTGATCCTGGGTGAATGTAGGCATGTACCATACCTAATTTTCCAGCTTTAAAAAGTATAACTTTAGAGACTTTGATGCTTTCAGCAATTTTTGCTATCAATTCATCAAGGTGATCTTTTATGACCAGAGTAGGGTTTTTTACTGATTTTTGGCTTAAAATTGCTTGCGCATCATTAACTGCGGTAATTGCGGCAACTTCGGCTGTGTGTTTTGCAAAAAATTCCATGTCTACTGTTTTTGCAGAAAAGTCGGTTTCACATGCGACTTCAACCATTGCGCCGGTCTTGGCGTCAGAAGAAATAAAACATTCTACGCGGCCATTGGTTGTGGCATTATCGCCTCTTTTAGCGGCAACAGCAGAGCCTTTTTTTCTTAAAATTTCAATTGCCTTTTCAATGTCACCATTTGACTCTTCAAGTGCCTTTTTACAGTCCATCATTCCAACTTGAGTCTTTTCCCTAAGCTTTTTTACCAAATCCATCGATACATTTGCCATATCAAAACTCCCATTAGATCAAAAACATACTCGAATTCTATTGTCTGGAAATAAAAAACCGCTAAAACAACATGTAATGCGTTTGTGGTTGCAGTTTTTTAAAACATGTAGTATTATTTTGCCAAATATACCTAATTTTTACAAGGACAAAACAAGTTTTTTAAGTTTGAACACGATAGGAGTTTACTATGCCAACGCCAAAGCGTAAACTGTCAAAATCTAGAAGAGACATGCGATCTGCGAATAAAGGTTTAAAGCCAAAGACTATTGCTGCGTGTCAAACATGCCAGGCCCCAGTTATTCCACACCAAGCCTGCAAGGAATGTGGTTATTACAAGGGTACAAAAATTTTGAGAACAAAAGCAGATAGAATGTATCAAAGAGGAAAAGCTCGACAGACAAAAGAGCAGCAGATGCAATCAAAGGCATCAGTCGCTCCAGTTGCTTCGGACGGTGCAAAAGAATAAATTAATGTGTATGCACATTACTTGAATTTTATAGCTAATAGAAAGCGGCCAAACTTAAAAAGTTGCGTCGCTTTTTTTATTTTGTTTACCTAGAACCTGAAATTGTGGGGTCAAAAAATGATCGCTTTAGATGTTATGGGTGGGGACCATGCTCCGGAACAGATAGTTATTGGGGCATTGAATGCGGCAAAAAAATCGATTCCACTCATTCTTGTTGGGCCACAAGAAGTTGTGAAGGAACTTCTTTATAAATATGACTTGAACTGGCAAAATTATCCAATAACTCTTTGCGATTCAGCAAGTGTGATTGCTATGGATGAAGATCCTGTCAATGCGGTGCGTCAAAAAAAAGATTCCTCAATTGTTAAAATTATTGAGCTTGTCAAAACAGGGCAAGCAAATGTTGCAATTTCCGCGGGTAATTCTGGCGCTGTAATGGTGGCAGCCAGTCTTATTTTGGGCAGGATAGATAAACTTGATAGACCTGCTATTGCAGGTCTTTTACCAACTTCAACCGGTAAAAAGGTTTTAGCCCTTGATTTAGGTGCAAATACAGAATGTAGGCCAAATAATTTAGTGCAGTTTGCCTACCTTGCAGATGATTATGCAAAAAATATCTTAGATATACCCAATCCTAGAATAGCTCTTCTTTCAAATGGGCAGGAAGATTGCAAGGGGTCTTTGGTAACCAAAGAGGCTTTTTTATTACTTAAAAATTCGAAATTAAATTTTATAGGCAATATTGAGCCATTCGATATATTTGATCACAAGACAGATATTGTTGTGAGCGATGGATTTTCTGGAAATATTTTTTTAAAAACACTTGAAGGGGCCTTTGAGCTATTGGCTAAATTAGTAAAAAAAGACGCTGAACGTAAAAAAATATTTGATTCAAAAATTTGTGACTTTGTTTATGATACGGCAAAAAGCGTATTATATTCCGGTGGGGCTGTTTTACTTGGAGTTAAGGGTAATATTATTATTTGCCATGGAAATTCTACTGCCGAAGTTATAGAAAACACTATAGAAAACAGTGTTAAATTTTTCAATATGAAATGATAATGTTTCGATGCGAAATTTCTTAATATAAATAGCATTTTTAGTATACAAAAACGAGAAGTAATATATACTCAATTTTATGCGTATCTTTAAGTCTAAAATAAGCAATAAGTAAGGAGAATACGATGGAAATCAAGCAAGCAGTTTTGTTAAAGTGGGTTGATGATGTTTTTAAAAAAGCAAAGGCGTATCAGCAAATTTTAGTTGCGGCTGGGGCGGGTGCGATTGTTTTGGGTTCTGTAATTTTTGGCTATTCTTATTATAAAAATAAAGTTCGTGCTGCAGCATACAAAGATTTTATGTCAGCAATTCAGTCCTACGATGGTGTAATAAAAAATAAACAGGTAAGTTCAAATTATCCAAGTGTTAAACAGTTTGAAAGCGAGAATGACAAGTGGACTCAAACTGAGCAATTGTTTAGACAGGGTTATCTGAATTATAAAAACACAGAATTGGCGCCGGCATTTTTGGCATTTCAAGCCGAGGCTCTATTGAATCTCGGAAAAGTTGATGATGCAATTAAGATATTAAAAGATGTTGTTAATCAGGTCAAAAGTGAAGAAATCAAAGATTCATACAGAGTGAAGATAGCTTTAATCGGTATGGATAAAAAAGATGAAAAGGCTCAAAGCGAAGCGCTTAATGAGCTTATTTCTATTGCAAATAATGATAGCAGCGTTGCAAATGAAGTTGCTTTATATCAAGTGGGTTCATATTTTTGGAATCAAAAAAAATATAATGAAGCCAAGGATTATTGGCAGAGGCTTTTGGTTAAGACAACTGCAAAATCTGGGCAAGTATCTGTTTTTGCGGGCGAAGTCAGAGATAAATTGAGTTTAATTACAGCTGAAAGCTTGTAATTTTGGTTAAGTGTGAGGTTATATTTTAATTATTGTAAAAAAATAGGTGTGCTATGAAAATTGGGATGATTTTTCCTGGACAAGGGGCGCAGTTTCTTGGCATGTGTAAGGAGCTTTACGATCGAGAGCGCTTGATACAAGAACTTTTTGAGCAAGCCTCAAGTTGTGTTGATCAGAATTTTGTTCGCCTTTGTTTTGCATCATCAGAAAAAGAGCTTAGAGAAACTGTTAATGCGCAAACATCAATTTTTCTCGTTAGCGCATCAATTTATAAAATACTGAATGAAAAATATGGAATTACTCCAAGTATTGTTGCTGGGCATAGTTCAGGAGAATATTCTGCAATTTTTGCTGCCGGCGGAATGACCTTTCCCGATGCAATATATTTATTAAAAAAGCGTGCGCTTTTTTTGGAAGAAGCTACCAAGCAGTACGAAGGTGGCATGTTAGCGTCTCTTGGACTGCCGGTTGAGGTTGTTCAAGAAATATGCAAAAAATACGATGATCCAAGCGATATTAAAGTTGTTGCCGAAGTTGTAAATTATAACTCTCCAACTCAATTTGTTATTTCAGGGACGCCCAACGAGCTCATTGCCATTGCAAGCGATATTAAGCAGGCTAAAGGTAAGGCAATAGCTCTTAATGTTGCAGGTGCATTCCACTCAAGGATGATGAAAGAGGCTGAAAATAACTTTGCTGCCTATTTGGTCAAAGTTGATTTCAAAGATCTCAGTGTTCCACTTGTAAATAATGTTGCAGCGCGAGTTGTAAGGTCTAATGAAGAGATCAAAGAGTCGCTTGTTAAGCAGATGAGTTCCAATGTTTTATGGTGGCCGGCTATGCAGCATTTCAAGAAATGTGATTTGATTATCGAGGTTGGGCCTGGGACCAAATATGCAAAAATGCTCAAAAGAGAGTGGCCGGATGCAAATATCGTTTCAATTAATACTCAAGCAGACATTGAACAGTTGGCGAGTTTTTTGGGTAAAGAAATTCCGAAAACTGAAATAGACCTTGTGATTGAGGAAGAGTTAAACGATAGCCAGAAAGGTGGCAAGGGCGATGGCTCAATTTAATTCTTTGGTTACCGGAGGGGTGCAGGGAATAGGTTTTGCTGTTGCTAAAAACTTGCTGCTGCGGGGCGATCGGGTTTTTGTTTTTGATTATTTACCGGAAAATGCACAAATTGTTCAGAAATTAAAAGACTTAAATATTCAATATTTTCAAGTCGATGTTTCATCTGTTGGATCAATAAAGAATGGGTTTGATCAATTATCAAAAATTTTAGAAAATCAGTTAAATAAAGATTTAAATTTGCTTGTTAACAATGCCGGTGTTACACGCGATACACTTGCAATTCGAATGAATGAGTCTGATTGGGATACTGTTTTGGATGTCAATCTAAAAGGGACATTTTTCTGTTCTCAGCAGGCGCTTAAACGTATGATTAAGCAATCCAAAAGCTATATTATTAATATTAGTTCGATTGTTGGGCTTCATGGTAATGCAGGGCAGGCTAATTATGCTGCAAGCAAGGCCGGCATTATTGCCTTAACCAAAACGCTTGCGCAGGAATATGCCAGTCGTAATGTATTGATCAATTCCATTGCGCCGGGGTTTATTCAAACAACTATGACTGATAAATTACCTGAATCTGCCAAGCAAATGGCCTTGGAGCATATAGCTCTCAAGCGCTTTGGACACCCGGATGATGTTGCAAATCTTATTGATTTTTTGACATCTGGCAGGGCTGATTATATTACTGGTCAAACAATAGAGTTGACTGGTGGAATGATTTGAAAATAGTCTAATAAATTGATACATTTAGCCTTAAAACGCATGCTTTTGTAGAAAATTTTTCAAAAATCAGATATCATATAAACCTGTGTTATTTTAAAGATATCTATAGAATCTATAATTTAAATTTTTAGGAGTATTTTATGGCATTTACAAGAGAAGAGACACTGACTAAAGTGGTTTCTATTATTTCGGAAAAATTGAATCTTCCTGCTCAAAATATTACAGAAACTTCTACGTTTAAAGACTTAGGAGCAGATTCTCTTGATGTTGTTGAAATAATAATGAATTTTGAGGATACTTTTGGTATCGAAATCAAAGATGAAGATGCCGAAAAAATCAAATCAATTGGTGAAGCGGTAGCTTTAATTCATACATATCGCACAAAATAAGAAGTTAATATTATGTCAAAATGTGAGGTTGTAATTACGGGTGTGGGACTTCTTACCCCTTTGGGTAATGATACTCAATCAACCTGGGACAATCTAATCTTGGGAAAATCTGGCATTGGTTTTTTAAGTGATCGTTATAACCTTGAAAATTATCCATGTAAGGTTGCTGGATTTGTAAAAAATGATCAGGCGCTTATCAATCAAGTTTTGTCACTTAAAGATCAACATAAGGCCGGACGATTTATACATCTGGGCTTGGTTGCTGCAAAACAGGCAATCGAGGATTCCGGTTTGTCGGATGCCATTCCGGAGCAACGAGATAGATTTGGCTCATACATGGGTATTGGGATTGGTGGTCTTGGTGAGATTGAGCACAGTGTTCGTGAATATATTGCAGGTGGACCGAAAAGGGTGTCACCTTTTACAATTCCAAGTTTGATTAGTAACGAGGCTGTTGGTTGGGCGAGTATAAAGTGGAATTTACAAGGGCCTTGTGCTGTAATTGCAAATGCATGTTCTTCAAGTAGTGATGCTTTGGGACTGTCGTTTAGAGCAATAAGAGACGGTTATGCTGATTACATGTTGGCTGGAGGTGTTGAGAGTTGTGCTATTCCAATTACAGTAATTGGATTTGGAAATATGAGAGCCCTTTCAACATGGACGGGCGATCCTGCTCAAGCCAGCAGGCCATTTGATGCTTTGCGCACCGGTTTTGTAATGGCAGAGGGCGCAGCTATGCTTATCCTTGAACGCAAGGATTTAGCAATTAAGCGTGGTGCTAAAATTTATGCCGAAATAGTAGGTTATGGTGCAACTTCTGACGCGCACCATATTACTGCAATTCATCCTGAGGGTAGAGGTGCCATAAATGCTGTAAAAATGGCATTGAATGAAGCAAAAATTAATCCTGAAGATGTCGGGTATATTAATGCTCATGGTACAGGAACTCGAATGAATGATATAGTTGAAACTAAAGTGCTGAAAAATGTTTTTGGAGAACATATTTCTCCCAAAAATCCGCGGCACACTGTGATTAGTAGCACGAAGTCTATGACAGGTCACATGCTTGGAGCAACGGGCGCTGCAGAAGCAATTTTTTGCGCTCTGGCGTTACAAAAGCAAATTTTGCCTCCAACAATCAATCTTGAAAATCCAGATCCGGAATGTGATCTTGATTATATCCCCGGTTATGCCAGAGATTCAAGAATCGGAGATTCAAAAATAAATTATGCAATATCAAACTCATTTGGGTTTGGTGGTGGTAATACTGTTCTTGTATTGAGAAAAAATTAATTTGTTTATTAAACTCTTTATTTTTTAGTTTTGCTTATTATATAATTCAGTTAGTAAGTTTATTTTGAATGATTAGTAAGAAAGATAAGAGTTTTTTAGGGAATTTTTAAGGGGGAAGGGGATCTTTATGAATATCAAACAACTTTCGGTGTTGCTTTTGGCCGTGTCCATGGTAGCCGTTCAATCAACCAGAGCTATGATAGAAGAAGAGACGGTGGCTGCTGAAACGACAAAAAAAGGCTTTAATCAGCCACAGTGTGATGCCTCAGGCAAACCAATTCGAACTGCTGCTAAAAAGCAACGTAAGGATAAAACAAAAGACGTAAAGGCAAAGGCCGGTGCATCAAAGAAAAAAGCTACAAAGGCTAAAAAGGCAAAAGGTAAAAAAGTAGTAAAAGATAAAAAACTTAAAAGAACGAAAAAAGATGCGACAATTGCCAAACTTGGAAAATTCAATAGAAGAGGCGAAATTAAATCATTTACCGTCGCTGCCAATAATATTATTGAATTTATGAATGAAAATGCTACAAAGGCAACAGCAACCCAAAAGGCACAGCTTTTTACAATGATTGCTCGTTTCAATTGGATTACCGGTCGCAAAGGATTTGATACGCTTGCTCACTACGCCCAAACTGTAAAACTTTTACAAACGGCGAGCGAGCACGATGCTTTGTTTGGTACCGTAAAAAATAAATTTATTAGTAAGTGGTTGGTTGCAAAGGAGACTCAGCTTAAAGATCCTAGCAAGATGAAAGCGGGAAAAGCTGTAAAAAAAGAAAAAACAAAAGCAAAAACTAAGTTAGCTAAAAAAGTTAAGAAGAGTGAAAAGAAAACAACAGCTGCCGAAAGAGCCAAAATCAGTAGGGTTGAAAAGCAGAATAAGTAATAAATAAATATTTTTTAAAGCACAAAAAAGGGCTCAAAATCTGAGCCCTTTTTTGTGCTTTTTTACATTTTGTGATTATTTGATTAAAGATGTTTTTTCTTTTGCAGGTGGATAATCGGCTGGTTTTGCGCTTTAGTAAATTAATACCAGTTTGATAACTAGTTATGGCGAATTCGATAATCATAATCATAAATGGTATGAGGTGTGGTGATACTAAAAGCTATTCCACATGGCCTTCCCGGCCGTGCCCGGCGAAGTCTTGCACGTAGCCTGGGCGGAGGCCCAATGTCATCAGCTTAAGAGTTTTGCCTGATAACAGGACTAAATAAAATCTCATAACCATTGCCTAGATAAAGATCTTTTTTTCACCAAACCGTCGCACCGGCGACGTGTCCGTCGTAGCCACTTGGGCGAAGTCGGAAGGCCGGGTTCCAGTAGTTTTAACTTACTTTCGTACTCAAAAAATTATTTACAATGTCGGTTATGAGAAGTTATTACATATACATAGTCCTTGTATAAAGAGCCTAGAAACCGGCCTTCGCCGGTTCGACAATGCGACAAGTAGGATCGCGCTTGGTTTTAGATATTAGTATTGTTTTCTTAAATTGATGACATTTGGCCTACGGCAGTGCGATGTTACATTAGCTTTCATAAAGCAATAGAAAAGGCCCCAAGACAAACTATCTTGGGGCCTTGATTTTCATATAATCCGGGTGCTTACGCCGCTGGGGTTCCCGCTGTTGTTGATGCTACCGGTGCAGTTTTTCCCGCTGCTTTTTTTACAGCCTTCTTTTGGTTAGCTGTTTCTCGGGTAGCCTTTTGGGATGTTTTTTTAGCTACTTTTTGTTTTTTAACAGCTGGCTTTTTTGCCGGTTTTTTAGTTACTTTTTTGTTTTTTGTTAACTTGGTTTTTGTTAACTTGTTTTTTGAATTACCCTTTTTAACGTTAGATTTGACCTTAATAGACTTCTTTGCCGTTACTTTTGTTGCGGCTTTTGTGGTTAGCTTTCCAGTCTTGATTGCTTGTGTTCGTGTTTTTGTTACTGGTTTTACCTTTTCAACTTTTTTATCAGCACTTATTTTTATGCCTGATTCGCCAAAATGGTAATTGTCGTTTTCGCCATCAAGAGCAACATGAGAAACACCGTTTGTTACAATTTTTGATAAACCGACTGATGGTTTGCCATCTTTACCCAAAACTGGGGTCCATTTTGTTTCGCCTAAAACAAGTTTCCATAGAGCAAAATCTTTATCTACTGCGAATATAATTGTTTTTTCCACTGTTTCAGTTATTGTTTTTGTGGTTTTAGCCTTTGTAGTTGCTTTGGTAGTAGATTTTGTAGAAGACTTCTTTGCAACATCCGTTGCTTTTATCTTGTGTTCCACAGTATCAGCTGCGGCAATGTAGACGAATGGTGTTGTTGCTGTTGCAAGTTCCGTCCAGTCTTCTTCTGATGTGTACTTATACACATTTCCGTTTAATCCAAGACCAAAGATATTTGATTTTACTGTTGCAACAACCATTTCACCTTCATCAGAAATTTCTACCCATTCTTTTGCTTCAAGCTTATAAATCTTATTGTCTGCAGATTTTGCAACAATGGTCTTGTCATTTCCGCATGAAATTTGTGTTAACTTTGGTTGATCTTTAGTTTTTATTTCAGCCCAAATTTTTTTAGTAAAATCAAACTCAAAAACTTTATTATCAGAGTTGATTACCAACATGTTTCCATCTGCGGAAATTGTCAGGCTTATTAATTGTCCGATTGGTTGTTTAGCCGTATCATTTATACTTTCAAATTCTTCCCAAGCATTGTCTGACATGGAATTGTTATTAAATTCATAGAGTTTACCATCCATGCCTATTCCGAACTTAAGCATTTTACCTGTAGAGGTGCTTCCAACTGCAATTGCGCTAAATTTGCCATCCTCAGCAAACCACTTTTCAGGTAGATTTACAGGAATTTCCACAATGAATTTTCCATAAACATAGCCAGGTTTATTCTTAATGTCTTCAACAACGAAATAAGTAGGCGTTTTGTTTAGGCCGACTATATGTTGTTGGTGTGTACCAAATAGCTTGTCGGAAATCCAAAGATATTCAGGATAATCCGTTTTATAATCCGGGTTTCCTAAATTTGGATTATAACGTTCAAGTACTACATTTTTATTGGCAATCCAATCTGATCCATCAGCTACAGGAGCTTTACCTTCATAAATTTTGACAAGCCAGCTATTACCGATGTTATTTTTGTCTGTGTTAAAGCATGTAATTTCACGATGCTCATTGTCAGGTGCCTTTAATGTGTTGTCCCAGCCGTTTGTGTCATTGATCACATTTGTGTGAGAGTGAAGGCATTTGTTTGTTGATAAATGAATTAACATGATTCTGTTGCCGCTCTTAACAACAGTATCGCGGACCTCGGATAATTCTTTTGTTGGTGATGCAATCATCCACCAATCATTATCATCTTCACCTGCCATGCCGGTTACTTGTTGCTGGCCTGATGTACTTTTACTTGTAGTACCGTCATAATTCAGTGCATGAGAGTGCAGCGTTATTCCATTTTCAACTTTTTCTCCAGGGAAGTAGGTTAATCTTATTACATCGCCATAATTAACTTTAGGGGCATTTTTTGAGTAATCAGCAGCGTCGATTTGATTTGGTGCGGTTTTGGCTAACGCGGCTTCTTTTTGCAATGCCGCGAGTTTCAGTTTTAATGCCCATGCAGGGTGTTTAGTTACATCCGCAACGATTTTAAGTTCCTTCCCTTCTATTTGGTCAAAAACCTGGGATCTAGGTACTCCACCTTCCAAATATTCTATTTTTACATGTCGAGGTCTGG
>JBAZAX010000020.1:0-21484 GCA_041671765.1 Candidatus Babeliales bacterium
TTGAGGAGCTTGAACTTCGTAAAAAATTTTTATCGCAAGTTGGACGATGTCACGAGGGTTTACGTGATGATTTAATGCGTGCAAGAGCAACTGTTGGAATAAATACCCGTGAAATTGATCGTATTGCCAAGATTGGTGCAGGTGAACCAGTGGTTGATCGTGATACTAAGATTGCAAGAACAGTTAACGATGCAATGAAAGCGCCGTTTGAGAGAGCTCATACATGTTATAACCAGGTTATTTCTTGTGATTCGCTTGCCCAACCACAGGCAGTTTTAGGCGAAACGCTTGTTGAGCATAAAGCAGATCCTTACGTTGAAAGCAATAGACATGTGGCACAAGTATCCGGTGACTTGGATCGAAAAGCAGCGCAAGCAAGAAAAGAACTAGCACAGCAAGAACTTACGGCAAAATGCGCAGTAAGCGGAAGTTCTTCGTTGGATTGTCGTTGGAATGCCGCCCAGATTAAGGCCTCTGCGGCCACCGACTGGGTTGCCGGTGGATGGGAAGTATTAGGACATAAAATTGCAGCGGTAGAGGCGCCCGATTTTGCAGGAATGTTTGATGTTGTGCGTGATTATGGGGTCAATGATATTTCAGGGTGTTCTACAATTCCAGATATGTGCATTGCATGTGAGCATGAAATGGATGTGCAAATGTGTAGAGCCAATCCATATGAATACTACGCAATTCAAAGTGGTAAAGTTGCTGGTGGTGTGGCTCTTGCAGCTGTGGGCTTGTATGCGGCATATAAACTTTCAAAGCTTGGCTGGAGAGGTGCATGTGCATTGAAAAATGCATTATGGACTAACAGATCTAAAAAAGCTAGAGCTGCCATTCTGATGGCCCTTGGATCTGCCGTTGCAGTTGCCCCAAGTGTTGCTATGCAGTATGGTTTAATGCCACAATAAAAAGTATATAACAAAATATATGCAATAAACGAAGCGTCTTAGTTAAAACAAACGATAATACAAAAAGAGCCGCCTGACATTCAGGCGGCTCTCGGTATTTTTAATGAATATGAATTTATTTTTTGATTTTTACTCTATTCTTAAAGAAGTACTTTCAACTGCTTGCTGTTGCATGAATGTTGAATAGGCTTTGCTGGCAAATACACCGGCATTTTCTGCAAAAGAGCGGCTTTCCATGCCATACTCTTCTTCGTCTGCCGCAGTGAGCATTTTGAGAAAGCTTGTTCTTTTTTTGGGTTGGATAAGTTTTACTTCGGTTTCAATTTTGGCTAATTTTTTAATGAGATCAATTCCATCTTGTATCGTACCAAGTTGGTCGATTAGCTTTAGCTCAAGGGCTTGTGTTCCGGTAAAGACCTTTCCGTCAGCCCATTTTGTAACATCTTTTTCAGATAGATTTCTGCTTTCTGCAACATCTTTTACGAATTGAGTGTATGTGCTGTCAGATAGTTTTTGTAAATAAGCAACCTCATCACCTGAAGTTTCTTTAAGAGGGCTTCCTGCTGTTTTAAATTTACCGGATTGTATGTAACTGTATTTGATTTTCCACGAATTTAAAAGATCTTTTACGTTTGGAAGCTCAAGTATAACACCAACGCTACCAACCAATGATGAAGGGTTTGCAATGATTTTGTCTGAAGCGGCTGCAATATAGTAGGCTCCTGATGCACAAAGATTTTCCACAACTGCAACTACAGGTTTTCTCTTTTTAAATTTTTTTAGTTCAGCAAAAATTGCTTGAGCCGAACCGGGCATTCCCCCTGGTGAATTAATTTTTATAATCAGCCCTTTGATGTTGTCATCTTTTGAAAAAGCCTCTATTTTTTTTAGATAATAACTTGAGTCATACAATGCTCCATCTATTTTTAACAGACCAACATCAGTTTTTGGTCTTATTGAATCAACTATTGTAGTCTTAATGCTTGAAATTATAGTGGGGGCAAAGCTTAAAAATAATAGAACCATAAAAATATTTTTAATGTAGTAAAAAAATGTGTCTGCTTTTTCGTGTCTTGAGCTTTTCACGAGATATTCTCCAAATGGTTAAAAATTATTGAGTAATAAACACGTTTATACATGGTTGGTGTAAGTTCATTATCTAGATTTATTGTTTTACCGGGACATCCGGTGGACGGTTGGAATCTGTTTCTTCGAATAATTTCTGATTTACGCCACAATCTGGGCAACCCCACTCCGGATCAAGATTTTCGAACGGTATTGCTTGATTTTCGATATTTTTTTCGGCTGATTCTGCGTCATAAAGATAACCGCACACCTTACAAATATATGCTTTCATAGATAATCTCTTTTTAAAAAACAAAAGTGAAGCATTTACAACTTATTGAATTTACAGCTTTAAAAGTTATTGACTAGGAAAGGTTCTTAACTTAAAAAGTTTTAAACTCAATTGGAAGTATAGCATTTTTTGAGTTCAAGAGCGAGAGTATTCCCCGTCGCTTATAGCGTTGATAAGTGCGGTGGGATATAAAAAGAATTTATAGGTGGATTATTGTTATGCAGCCAGTAAAGACGCAGGGACGGGAACTTCTTTGCTGCTTATTTTTTCATGCTTATGTTTTGGGTCTTTAAAGCTTAATGACATGGATTTATCGTGTTTGTTGTAGAGAACTTCAACTACTTTATCTGCAGGGATTGCATCGTGAAGATAACACTCTTTAAAGAAATCCGGTCTTTTGTGATATTCATCGTAATAAATTTTTGTTGTTGTCGAGATTGTGTTTGATCCGGAAAGAGAATATGTGCAACGAATAGAAGAAGGATGCCCGGATTTTTGCAGACTGGATTTGATTTTTGCAGTGGCGTCCTTGATTATTGCCTTTTCGGTATCAAGTTTCTTTAGTCTAAATTGTTGGCACTCTTTGCTTATGCTTTCATGGTGTCGTGCCTGGAGTGGTAACTCTTGTAATGTCATTAAAAGAACAATTAAAAAACTCAAACTGCTTGAAAAAACAATCTTACACAAAGTTAAAATTTTCATATTTTAACTCCCATCTATTTAAAAAATATTTAATCAAAATTCGATTATGTATTAACTCAGTTGTTTATAATAGAAATAATTTTATATAATTAGTCGGTTAAAAGTAAAAGATCTTGTTTTTAGGTATACAATGAGCCTACTTTAAAACCCTTTCTTTGTCAAATCCAGCACCCCACCCAGCGACCTTGATGTTGCATATCTTTGTATAATATGAAATTTTTAAACTTGTAAGTTGGTAAAATATTTTCTATTGTTCGCTGCGCCGGGCCAATCTCAACAACTATTTGTGGTATGGATGATTCGATTGGGAGAAGAAATTTAGGTGATTCCGTAAATATTTTATGGTAAAAATACATTCCTTCATCCTGCGCAACCAAAGCCATGTGATCTTCCCAATCTTTGACATCGGGATCTAGGTTGGCAAGTTCTTGTTTTGCCAAATATGGCGGATTGCTGACGATCAAATTGCAACTAAAATTGCTTGGTAAATTTTCGAACAGATCAGATTGTATAAAATCGATATTTTCAATTTTATTATGATTCTTGTTCTCTATGCTTAGTTTTATGGCTTCCGGATTAATATCAATCCCAATTATTTTTGATTTGGGAAATGCTTTGGCAATTGCTAACCCAATGCAGCCAGAGCCACAGCATAGATCAAGGGCTATGAATTTAGTAAAATTTGCCTGTTTCAGTTGCTCGATTAGCCAACTGACCCACTCCTCGGTCTCCGGTCTGGGAATTAGAATGGGGGGTTTTACCAAGATCTCCAGATCACAAAATGGAACACTGCCCAGAATGTATGCGAGTGGTTTGTTGTGCTGAACGCGATCTATAATCCATTGTGTAAGTTGTTCTTGCTCACTTGCAGAAAAAGATCTGTTTGGGTTGCTAAGTAACCATGTTTTACTTTTATTAGTTAGTTTCTCAACTAACCACCATGCCTCTTGTTCGGCATTAATCTTATCCTTGCAGCAAGATTCAAGTTGGGATGCCATGTTGTGGATTAATTTTAAGATATCGATTTTATGCATGAATTATAAACTATCCATTACTTTAATTATATCATCCAGTGTTTCTGAATATTTTACGATGTCCTGGGCAAGTTCAAGATATTTTTTTTCAAGTTCTTTGAATTTTTTAACGATAGGCATAGCTTTTTGAAGTTTGGCCTTAACGACTTCTAAGGTTTCATTTTCTTGCGCAAGGTCTTTGGCAAATGTCATTAACGGGGATTTGACATTTGAATACTTTTCTTTGAATTTTTCTTTAAGTAAACTCAAACTATTTTGTGCCTGCAAGTTTTCTGGCGCTGTGAGTTCTTTGGCAAAAGTTTCCTGTTTACACCAGTAAAGATTAACTAAAATAGCATCAATCTCTTTAATTTCATTTTCAAGCGATTTCAGTTCTGCGTCAGCATTTAATGATTCAACACTTCGACCATTTATAAAAATTTTACTACCAACGTTTTTTGTTTTTTCTAAAAAATCTTTTAGTGATACTTTGGGCCCCTGCAATGCCCCTTCCACTTTATTTTTTAATCGTTCAAGGCTTGGCATCATGTGTTTTGCGCTAAGATTTGGTGTCAAAGCTATCGTACTTGCTACAATGGTACAACAGATAATTTTTTTCTTCATTATTTCCCCTTTTCCTTTTGTTACTCATAAAGTAATCCGTGAACATACTCTTTTGCGTCAAAGACTTTTATGTCCTCAAGTTTTTCCCCAAATGTTGTGTATAGGATTGGAATTTTAAATTGTTGTGTTATAGAAAAAACGATACCGCCTTTTCCGGTTCCGTCAAGTTTGGTTAGTATAATTCCATTTAATGCAGTTGCCTGTTCGAAGAGCTCTGCCTGTCTTAGAGAGTTTTGTCCGATCATGGCATCTACCGTGAGCCATGTACTGATATCATCACCTGAAATCTGGCTAGATATTTGTTTGTCTAGGATCTTTCGGATTTTTTCAAGCTCTTTCATTAAGTTTACTTTAGTTTGAAGTCTGCCTGCCGTATCTATTATTATGTGATCATAATTTTCATCTTTGAATTTTTTGCATGCATCAAAAATAACAGATGCTGGATCCTGATTTTCACGCCCTACAAATACCGGTACCCCAATTTTTTCACCCCATTCCATTAACTGTTGTGTGGCAGCTGCTCGAAAAGTATCACCGGCTACAAGAATTACGCGTTTTCCATTCTGTCGCATTATATTTGCAAGTTTTGCACTGAACGTTGTTTTTCCGCTGCCATTAATTCCGACAAGTAATGTGATTTTGGGTAGTAGGTTTGATGTTTTGGGGGTAGGTGATTTTTCGCTTGAAAGTTGTGCCAACGAATGTTGTGGCAGCGAAAGCTGCGATAATAATAGTTGTTCAAGCGCTGTTTTTACTTCATTTATATCTTTAATTTTGGATGATACAATGTCAGTTTTAAGTTGTGTAATTATATTGTTTGTTGTTTTTGCTCCGGTATCCGCTGAAATAAGTAGCACAGAAAGCTCTTTTAATAGTTGTTCATCAAGCTTGTTGCGAGAAAAAATGGTACTAATTTGACTTGTAAACGTATTATAAACTTTTTTAATTTTGTCTTTTATAAAACCGAACATAACTTAATCCTGTTTAAATTTTATTTGTATACCAGTCCAAAAATTTTTTCAAAGCTTGCAAACGATAAAGATATTTTGTGGCCAATGGAGTGTTTCTGATCTGAGCATAAGTCAGCTTTTCATTATTAGGAATAAAGTATGCATCGTAAGGAAGATCAGGGTGGGCATTAAAATTTTCTGGTTTGGTTAGGTAGCCGTCGCAGCGTCCCTCAAATATTTGGTAAGAATCAGGGCCGTCAATATAAATCATACAAAGAAGAAAGTAAGCCTTGTCGCCTTCATCAAAAATTCTCTTCATTCCTTCAAAACCAATTCCCATTGAGATGAATTTTGACATTGTTCCGGGGAATTTGGTGTAACGATTAAAATAAATTCCTGCATCATCCAAAAGTAATGGCTTTTTTACGATATCCCATGCCTTTTTGGCCTTATCAATTGCAATTTTCATTTGATCATCTGTTTGGATTTCTTCGATATCAAAAGCGAGTTGTTCGAGTTCTATTTCAGGGTTGTGCTCAGCCAAATAAGTAGAGACTTCTTGAAATTTCCCCGAATTAGATGTTACGTAATAAAGCTTTTTAGACATTATCTTTTAACCCTTGATTTTTACGGCCTTTAGGCCTTTGATTTATGTTAGTTTGAAATAAGTTTACAGGATAAGATTTTACAGTCAAATTTGTAAAAAAAGCCGCTTCTAGAAAACAGAAGCGGCTTTTGATTTTAAAAAATTACTTGTTGCTATGTTATTTTGATTCATTTTCCAATGCAAGATTTAATCTTGATTCACCGGGGTATCTGATAGCCATTCCTGGGGTGAGCGTGAAGTGATATCTATTGGTTTCATCTTCATAACAAGATGCAATGCTGGCTAAAGTAATTTCACGATCATCTGATTTGATACTAATAAGACATTTAAACTCTTCAAATTCTACTTTTGAAAGTGAAAAATGAAATGGTTTGTTAAAAATGTTATAAAAGTAAACGTCTGAGTGGGGATAAATTGTTCTTTGTAGGTTTGGCTTTAACGTTACGCGTATAGGTGTGCTATTCATAAGCCATATCCACTGAGATGGTTCAAGATTGCACTTGTAACGCATTCCCGTTCCATTCATATATTTTTCAATTACTACATCACATATTTTACTTGCATCGTACAACAATTCCGGTGTTTTAACTTGCATCTCGGTTTCTGTAATGTTGGATTGTTCAAAGATACCTTGAGTAATTGAAAATTCTATATTTCCGTTAAATTCGCAGCGCAAGCCGACCAAGTGAGGCTTTTGTGTTGCAGCATTACCAAATTTGGATGAGATTAGTATCCCAAAACTTAAAAGTATAACTTTTTGTATATTCATAATAATCCAATCGTAATTATTTTAGGGTTGTTTAAAAGTACCACAGAAAATACGGATCCGTGACAAGATAATAATTCAAAATAAATAAAAGTCGAGAGTCTTTTTGTGTTTTATTGTTTATTTGCGTTCTTGTATGTATAAAATAATTAAATTTAGTTTTTTAAAATTAAGGAGAATTTATGGACATACTTGTATTACTCAAACAAAGCATGACGGCAGACGCATCAATGGCGTGGATTTTATTGTTATCTTTTTTATCCGGCGTTCTTATAAGTTTTACGCCTTGTATTTATCCAATGATTCCAATAACTATTGGCATCATGCAAACACAGGCGACTCGTTCATTGTGGCGTGGGTTGTTAACCGGACTCTTTTATGTTTTGGGGCTTGCAATGGTTTATGCAACATTAGGTTTTATTTCTGCAACCACTTCAGTAATGTTTGGGCAGTGGACCTCAAGTCCATGGTTTACATTTTTTATTGTGCTTTTGTTTTTATATCTTGCGTTATCACTGTTTGGTTTCTACGAAATTACAATTCCAGCGTTCTTTACACGCGGTATGCAGAATAATCCTTCGATACAATTTGTTACGCAAATCACTCAGGATGAGCGGGTGGCGAGTAGGCGCGCAGGGGCAGAACAGTCTTCGACTGGACAGTCTTCGACTGGACAATCTCAGCCTGCAAGTCACCCATTACTAAAAAGTTTTTTACTGGGGCTTTTTGCGGGAACGGTTGCATCACCTTGCCTAACACCTGCGTTGGCAATGCTTTTAACGTTGGTGGCAGAAAAGGGCAATCCGCTACTTGGATTTTTTGCCATGTTTCTTTTTGCTTTTGGAATGGGTTTTTTACTTATGTTCATCGGAATGTTTTCAGCTTCTCTTAATGTTTTGCCAAGAGCAGGCGAGTGGATGAACGAAGTGAAAAAGTTTTTTGGATTTGTTATGCTTGGTGCTTGCGTTTATATTGCACGCAACGTTCTTTGGCAAACAGTAATCAATCCGCTTTATGCAGTAATTTGTGTGAGCGCATCAATTTATTATTTTTACTCAGGTTATTATATGGAAGTGGGATTGAGTAAAAAAGTTAAGTGGTTTTTGGGGATATGTTTTGCTGTTGTTGCAATGTATTTGTTTTTGCAGATAATATAAAGTTAGCGCAAACAACTAAGCCGTAACTAGTTATCGAACTGGCGTTAATTACGTCACAAAATAAAAGCGTCGACAATGCTATTAAACATTGTCGGCGCTTTTCAATCGTATGTTACTTTAGTAACAGTACTGGGAGTCGAGTCTTTGCCAAGTGTGTGATTCTAGATGATTAATTCTAAAAGTTTCTGTAATTCGTTTATAATTAAAGGATTCTTTGCTTGAGCCGTTATTATAATTCAAAGCGCTAGCTGATGATGTTTGTTTAAGTTGTAAGTCTTCTACTACCTGTTTATTAGATTTGTGGTTTTGTACAAATTTCTTATAAACATTTTCTATAAAATTTCTGGTTGTTTCATTTTCAATATCCTGGGTGCTAGCGTCTTGATCTGGATTAATGATTAAGTCTGATTCTTGTTCTTCATGTGTATGTTCTGATGCTTCCATGGAGAAAAATATTTCGGCAGATATTGCGGTGATTAATAGTAATATAATTAATTTAACTTTTTTGCTCATGATAGAATCCTTTCGTTTTTAATTTTAATAAATATTTTTATGGTACCTGGTTATTTGAATGTTCAAAATAGTAGTTCATTTTTTCCTTTCTAAGTTTTATTTAATATTTCACAGAACAATGACCATAAAAAAGCCCCGGCTGTTTTTGCCGGGGCTTAGATAATTTTAACGTTTTGCTAAATTTCAGGTATCTAATCCCCGGCATGTGCCTTTATTAAAATAAATAGACCACAATGATGTATGGGAAATAGTACGGGAATTAGAAAAAATAGTATCGAGGACAATTTCTTGCCCTAAGACAAATTCTTGTCCGATTAGAGCTGCTTGCCTTGAGGCACCAGATATAAATGCTTGTAACTTACTCATAATCGATACTCTTTTAATACTCTAAAATTTAAAAACAATATTAACTTAAACCATATCATAATAAAATCGTGATTTCAAGTGGAAATTTATTATGATTTTAATTTGTGTTGAATTTACCAGCAGAAATTGCATCATTCGATATTATACCATAATATACGCGTAGATATTTGGGGCTAATTGTATTTGGTTTTATTTGAATTTGTCAGAATATTTAATTTACGTTAGAATTTGGCTTTAATATACCGTATTAATTATGCTTGTGAACAGAAATTAGTATACTTGCGAAAGGATGTCGTGGAAAACTCAATGAAGAACTTAAAACGTAGTGTGTTTTGCGGGCAGATTAACCAAAGCTATTTGGATAAAGAGGTTGTTCTTGCCGGTTGGGTCAACCGTCGTCGAGATCTTGGCGGTCTAATTTTTGTTGATCTGCGTGATCGATCCGGTTTGATGCAACTTGTCTTTGATCCGGAATTATCTCCCGATGCTACTGCAAAAGCACATGAGATTCGTAGTGAGTATGTAATTGCTGTTAAGGGAACCGTAATCAAACGGCAGGGTGCAATCAATTCAAAGATTAGCACTGGAGAGTTTGAGCTCAAAGTTTCTGATGTACAAGTTTTTAACGAATCCCAGACTCTACCATTTCAACTCGACGGAACAAATGTTTCAGAGGATTTGCGTTTAAAATACAGATACCTTGATTTGCGTCGCCCTGTAATGCAAAATTATTTAAAGATGCGTCATGATATTGTTTACGCAATGCGTGATTATTTAAACCGAAGTGATTTTTACGAAATTGAAACTCCTATACTTTCCAAAAGTACTCCGGAAGGTGCGCGTGACTTCTTGGTTCCATGCCGCATTCAACCCGGAACATTTTATGCACTTCCACAATCCCCTCAATTATACAAACAACTTTTGATTGTTGGCGGTCTTGAACGTTACTTTCAGATTGCGCGTTGCTTTCGCGATGAGGCACTACGTGCCAACCGCCAGCCTGAATTTACACAACTTGATATTGAAATGTCGTTTGTTGATGAGCAAGATATTCAAAATATGTGCGAAGGACTTTTTAAAGAGTTGTGGAAGAAATTTTTTGGTATTGATTTGCAACTTCCATTTCCACGTTACTCTTACGACGAAGTATTTTCAAAATATGGTAGCGACAAGCCTGATACTCGTTTTGGTTTAGAAATCAATAATCTTACGGAAATTTTTAAAAATTTAGAAATTAACCCAATCAAATCTGTTTTAAATGATGGCGGACAGATTGGGTGTGTTTGTGTGCCGGGTGTTGGTGCTACGAGCGAAAGCTCAACGAGTGGAAGCTCAACGAGTGGAAGCTCAACTGGAAAAAAATTCAGTCGTTCGGAACTTGATTCATATGTCGAGCTTGTAACCAAAGAACTTGGCGGCAAGGCTTTGTTATGGATCAGATGGAAAGAGAGTGGGGCGGTTGACTCTCCTATTGCCAAACAGTTGCCGGAAAACTTTTTCGAGCTGGCACAAAAGCATATTCCGGGGCTGACCAAATCTGACACACTATTTTTAGTTGCAGGTCAGTTTGACTCTGCATGGACAATTCTTGGACAACTTCGTTTGGTGTTAGGCAAAAATTTAAATCTTATTAATAACGCAACGAGTTGCAAAAATGATTTTAATCTGTTCTGGGTTGTCGACTTTCCAATGTTTGAATGGAGTGAAGAGGATAACCGTTGGATGGCAAAGCATCATCCTTTTACCAGTCCTCAGCAGGGTTGGGAAAACATGGAGATTGGAAAAGTAAAAGCACGGGCCTACGATCTTGTTTGTAACGGCGAGGAACTTGGTGGTGGATCGATAAGAATTCATGATCCAAAAGTTCAGAATAAAATTTTTGAAATGATTGGGATTACATCGGAACAGGCAAAAGAGAGATTTGGATTTCTGCTTGAAGCACAAACATTTGGATATCCACCGGATGGCGGAATTGCATTTGGGATAGACAGGCTTGTTATGATGTTTGCAGGGACCGATTCAATTCGCGATGTGATTGCATTTCCTAAGACCCAAAAGGGTGGTTGTTTGATGATGGAAACTCCATCGACCGTTGATCAAGCACAACTTGATGAACTTCATATCAAGAGTACTGTTAAAAAGTAATAGGCTCAACAGATTTTGTAGCCCCGGCGTGTAAAAGTGCCGGGGCTTGTTTTCTTCTTTACGAATCAAACGTCTCATTTTTACTACCTTTTGGTTAAAAATGCTACTTATTATTGCTATGTTTTGGTTAAAAATGCAATAATTTTACATACAGCCAGGAATTTTAAGCATTAATAACCCAGGGTTTGAGTATTCTGTTGTGGCTCTTATTTTATTTAATTTTCCAATTAAGAGTTACGCCATTGTCGTCATAATCAAAATTAATTCCAACAAGAACAATCCGTCTACGCCCTTGCGTGGCTACGTCGGACAAGTTGTCCCCTTCGATTTCAAATTTCTTGAAATACTCTTTATCTTCGATTTGAGCAAGCGCAATGTCAGGAGTTTTATCTTTTTTGAACTCGATAAAGACTTACCCAGGTTGATCAATCTGTACAAAATATCACCGTTCGACCATGGTTGCTCAATCAAAATTATGAAAATCTCTCACATACCACCACCATGGTCTACATCTATGTCGCAATCCCGCAACGGGATAGCTGAATAATTGGTATTAATAAAATAAATATAATTATTCTCATATTATTGAACTGCGTCTTTGACGCTGTGGCATAGATGTAGCCCGTCGGTGGTGATCTTTTGTTTTGCTTACAATTATTGTTTGACAAACCACGGGCGGACTTACAACCCTGGTCTGACTATCGATTTTCTAATCCCCCACCCACACAAAAAAAGCTGGGTGTTGTAAAACACCCAGCTTTTTTAACTAACTTATTTTTATTATAAATTAGAGCAGAATTAGAATGATAGAGCGAGCTTAAGCCATACAGACCAGTTGTCTGGCATGCTGTTTTCATTGCCCCAATCATATTTTCCACCAATACCCATCAAGAGAGGATAATCCCATTTCTTGAAGTGGTAGCCCAAACCGCCGTAGATGCCGTTTGAGAATTGTGATGGAGTTGCTGCTGCGTCTATATCAATGTCAGCGTTTGAGATAGTTTTGCCACCTACAAAAGATGTTTTGTCAGCTGCAATTTGGTTTGCTACATCAAACTCTCTTAATACAACGCCCCATTTGTCAGCTTCTATTGAGCCTTTTACATGAACATCTTCATCTTCTCTGTAGTACATGTTGTAACCGAGGTCAAAGCTAAATCCGCCATTGTTGTAAGCCAATGCCAAGATGCCATCCAATTGGCTGCCTGGTGTAACATCAACACCCATAGGTGTTAGTAAATTTGAAGAAGGAGTTAAAGCTGTTCCAGCTGCATCACCGATATGTCCAAGCATGACGTATGGGTACTTGTAATCTTTTAATTTAAGAGGTCTGTTTTCAGATGCTTCGAACAAATAACGGTAGTTAAGCATGAAGTTCAATTTGATGTCTTGGTCATTTTTTGTCCAAAGATTTGCATGTGCATCAAGTCCACCACCAAAACCAAAGTGGGAGTGGTTGCCATATACTGCTTCGAACATTTGTACGCCATCAGGATCATTGCCTGTTGGGATTGTGATTGCAAGGTTGATTCCGAAGTGATACTTGTCTTTGAACAAGAACTTGTAACCAAGAATTACGTCGATGTCAGCTAAACCTGTTTCTGAGTGTTCGCCGTCAACTAAGCCGTGCGTCAATGCTTTTTGTGCATTATGTGCATCCAAGCCTGTGAATTTGCCTTGGAAGAAGCTATTAATATTCGCTTGGGTTTCCGATCCTTCGCTAGTAACTGTTCTTTCCATTTTGTTTTCTACGCAAACAACTGTTGTGTTTACCTTGAGGTAAAGACCTTTTAACAGTTTGTCCATGTTTTGGTAGTAATCAAAACGTGCGCCGTATGATTGTGAATTTGGATCATAAGAAACGGCTGAGTCTGAATTTAGAGCATCACCTTGGTCGTGAATCATGTATCTTAGGTCAAAATCACCTGTTGTAGCAGCTGCATTGGTACCATTAATTAATGTAAATTTGCTCTTGTTGCTTATTCCAAAATAGTCGCCGAAATCGTTATGTGTTTCTCCGTAGAAACCGGTTACTTGTAAGTTACCGCCGAAACGGCCTTCCAACTTCATTTGTGTTCTCTCGTAGAACGTTGTGTTTTCCATTGGAAGATTTACATTTGAACTACGTAAATTTAAGTATGTTTGTTGTGTATGAGCTGAGATGTTTGCGCTCACTGCCATTGCAGCAAGGGCTAGATATTTTATTGATTTATTCATTTACCTTTTCTCCGACAAAAAATGTTGTATAACATTATTTTAAGGACTACGTTTTTTAAATACTTTGCGATGCAATTCGCAAATATTTAAGCATCAACAACATCGAATTATAAGACTTTCTTTGTTATCGCGCCCTCCTTTCTTTGAGTTAACAAATTGCGTGTTTGACACCGACACCTCCCTCACTATTCATAATTTAATGTGTTGAATCTATGTGATGCTAAGGTGCTTTTCTTCACGTGAACTTTAATGTACTACTTTTCTCCTGCTGATATCCCAAGTGGTATTGTCTTGCGTACTAAAGCCCACCTTGACGTTGATAGATTAATCGCGTTTTTAAAAGATATCAAGTATTTTTTTTGTTGGCTTGTTAATAATTTTTATTTTTACTGCGTGTTATTGCATATAAAAAATTTATTATATGAATGATAAGCTATTTAAAAATATTTATTTCAGCGTATTTCTATGAAATACTTTTTTATTCTAAAATACAAGTTACTAGTTTTGTAAATAAAATTATTAAAAAAAATGTTTTGCCTTGATTTAAAAGGTTTTTGAGTTTTGAATTTTATAATTTTTATAGTTTAAATTCATGAGTTCTGTAAAAACAAACAAAAAAGGGTTTGGTTTGCATAAACAAATCAAGCCCTTTTTTTAGTTAACTAAAGTTTGTGATGAGTGCTTAAATTATCGTATAAATATATTATACAAAAATTGTGTTTCTATTGACCTGCAACTGTTGTTTCCACTTTTTTCCCGTTTCCAAATTCTGTTATTGTTCCGCCCATCTGCTCAGTTATCCCTCTCATTGCGTCATTGGGTTGCCCAAAGGCATTCAACGTTACATGTATTCCACCCATTTCAAGAAGCTCTTTGTTTTTTTCTAATGCATTTTTAATAGCGGCATCAATCATCTCAGGACTATTTCCAAAAGCACCTCCGCCAATTCTGGTTAAAACTATTTTAGTTTTGCCTCGAGCAAAAGCCTCTTTTATTATTGCATCGTAGCTCATTTCAAGAGTTCTTTGTGCCGCATCCAATATTTTTTGTTTTTCTGCAGTTGGAGTGTTTGGATTTCTTAATTTTGCGACAAGAGGAGAAGAGCCCTGTCCCAAGTCCAGTGCTGCAACATACATTTGGCTTACCTTTTGCTCTGGATCATTTAGTCGTTGGTGAGAACTTCCGTCGACAAGTCCGGTATGTGTTACTTGTGTGCCGTCTTGGAATCCATAGCTGAATCTTGAAAATGCATTAGGTTCTGCGAGTCGACCTATACTTGCAGCTCCTGCCTCTGTTATATATCCATTGCGTGTTTCAATTCCCGTACCACTCAAGTAGTTTGTCTCTCGTGTTCCATCTCCAACAGCTTGAGGCCATTTTGATGGGTCATCCGGATATCTTTCACAGTTTGCAAAATATGTTCTGAAGACTGTGCCCGCTGCAGTTGACATAGCAGCTGAAGGGCCTTGTGTACGATCGCCAACATATTGACTAATTTTTTTTACCTGACCGGCTGCAGTGTCACGTTCGCTTACAGTTTCCAGCCCACTAAAATTCGAAGCAACCATAAATAGAGCGTCTCTATATGCCGGATCTGCTTGCATGTTTCCAGTGTCAACATGTTGTAATCCGTCGCTCATGTTGGTTTGATAAATGATAGAAAATGATGTTCCCTGGCGTGGTTGTCCTTGCAATGCTGCCTTTCTCTTTGCAACTCTGTCTTCCAAGTCTGCTCCGGTTGGTTGTGTGTAACTTCCAACTCTAACTTTTGGTGCGTCAGGATTGTTTGGATCTTTTAAGAAATAAACTCTTTGTCCGTCAATCATTTCAGATGTTAAATATTTAGCGCGATCTTGTGGTGGCATTCTTACAAATTCTTCTTCGCTTACCCCTAAAATATTTTTAACTACCTCAGCGGCACTTGTTTTTGGTGATAAAGTTTCTCTTGTTAGTGCAGGAGCTGCTTCTAATTGGGCTACTGTTTTTCCGGGAGCTTTTTTTTCAGACTCTTTTGCAGGTGCGGATTTTGCTGCTTTACGAGATTGCTCGATTTGTCGGCGATACTCCTCAACTGCATTGGCTTTCCATGCTGGGGCGCCGGTTTTTTTTGCTTCTGCTTCGGCGGCTGCACGGTGCTTTTCTGCCTCTGCAACTAACAGCTGTTCTTTTTGTGATAGTTCTGCATAGAGTTTTTGAAGGGCAGGATTTGCTTCTAATGCTTTTTTACCTTCCTCCGTTTCAAATGAACGAAGTATTTTAAGTGCTTCAACAGCCGTTGACACTCGCGTCATGCTATCCATTACGTATAAATCTTTGCCCTGTGTTTTGGGTTTTGTAACAAGTCTTTCAACCGCGCTGTCCAAAAGCTTTAATTCTAAATTGGTTTTTGCAGATAAAAGTTCTCTAAGTTCGGCGGGGTCGTTTCCGGTTGCTCTTATGGCTTTAATTTTTTCATCTAAAGCGCTGAGTGTTTTTACTCCACTTTGATATGAGGTCCTACGATCGAATGCTTGGGCGTCGGTTCTGGATGCCTGGGCATCAGCTATTAATTTTTTGGCCTGTTCGGCTTGCTCGGGTGTTTGTTTTTTGGCTGGTGCATCGCTGAATGTTGCGCCTGGATCAAGAGCCATTCTGCTTGCAAGTCCAGAGACGGGTGTTGGTTGTTTTTTCGCTTGCTCAGCCTCTTCATCTGTAGGTAGTTTGGGTGATGGAGCAATCATTCTTTCTGAACCAGCAGATGTTCGAAATGGTTCCTCCGGATTTGGTTTTTTGGCTTGTGGAGCAATGCTGCCTTGTCTCAATGATTGGTTTGATGTGTCATAGAATGGTCTGGGTGTTTTCGTGGGCGTTGGTAGTTTGGCTTGCGCAGATTCATCCTGAAGTCCCAGTCCTTTTGAGTATACCTGTAGTCTCGCCGTTTTGCTTGCCAATTTGGCTTGCGCAGCATCAACTTTGCTTTGAGCTTTTTGTGAGGATGTTATTCCAAGTAAAGATTTTATTTTATACCCAAAGGTATTTTCGATGGCTGAATCTTTCGCTCTTGCTTTCTCCAAGCTTTGTTTTGCTTGTTGTAATTGTTCTTGTGCGGCAGTTAATTTTTTTTGTTCCGTTTCAGCTAATTTCCGTTGGTCTGTAGGATTTTTACTTACTGCTGTTAATTTTTTTTGTGCTTTTTCTTCAGTGGTCTTAAAACCTAGAGTTTTTTTGAGTGTATCGATAGCTTTTTTCTTGGGGGCAGCAGGTACATCTCTGGGAACTTCTTTCTCCATGCCATAACAAAAGCTGTTGAACATCAACGCACTGATTAAACAAGATAAAAGTTTATTACTTTTGCGCATAAGAATTCCCCCTTAAATTACATATTTTAGACAAAAAATTTTAACTTAATTTTAAAATAAATATTTAAATATCTAAATGTCAATAATTATTTCAATGCGATAAAGCTGATTTGACGTAAAGACTTTTCTCCGTCTCGTCTGTAAGAATGGAATTTGTCTGTGCCAGACTTATCTGTGCCAGACTTGTCTGCCTGCCCGTCGTAGCCACCTGGGCGAAGTCGGGTGCACATTGTGCAGTGGTTGTTCTCAAAGTGTATATTTTTAGAAAGCATGCCAAGATCTATAAGTAGAAGCTTATTAAACAGGACGTTATCAAAGAAAAGTTTATCGGTATTGTTATTGTTACCAGCATTGCTTGTACTAACTTTTCTTATTACCTGAGATTTGAATTTAAAGTTTTTTAAATTATCCAAAAAATTTGGTTGGACTTCATAACAACAAGATTTTGCACATGGTCCAAAATAAATTTGTATATCTTCAGGTGCAAATTTAAACTTTTCAAACATCATCTGAATTGTTTTTGTGACTATTTCTGCCACTGAGCTACGCCATCCGGCGTGGATGCATGCGGCCACATGATTTTTAGTGTCATAAAAAATTATGGGAAGGCAATCTGCTGTTAAAACACCAATTCCAATATTTTTTTGGTTTGTGATTATAAAATCGCCTTCGAGATCGAATGGTCTCTCGAGGTCGAAGGGTGTTATGTATTTTGCTTTTTCTTTGGAATCTATATAAGTTCCGGAAGTTCCATGAACCTGTTTTTGAAAAATTAATTTTGACAAGCCATGTTTGTGTGCGAGATCATCACAAAATTTTTGAAAATCGAGTGATTTGTGACTGATGTTGCAGTTGTTTTTATCCCCAAAAAATATTGTGAATTTTTTATTAGCAGTATTTTCGTGATTTTTCATTTTTGTTCGATCGTTATAGTTTCGCCTAATATTTTTTCTAAATCTTGAGTTGTATATGCGCCTTGTCTGACAACGCGAATTTGAGCAACATGCGTGTTGCCAACAGATGTGTTGCTGGATTGCGCCATGTTGGAAACATCAATGATAGTCGAAGGCTTTGTTCTATGCGATTGCGATGATTCGTTGTTATTGTCGTCAACAAAATATTTTACTTGCGATATCACTTCTTTATTAACGTCTTTGATTGTTGTTGGAGCCGGGGTGTTGCTTATATTGGCGCTTGTAGAGAAAAGTCCGTTAAAGTTTTTTAATATATCAAGAAGTGGGGGGTAATCAGGACAGCGGATTGCGACCGTGTTATTTTCTGATTTTAAAAAGGCAGGTAACTCTTTTTTTGCCTCAAATATTACCGTCAGTGGTCCGGGCCAGCACTGTTTAACCAAATTTTTTATCTGTTGTGTTAATTGTTCAGGATCAACAAAATAATCCAGTTTGCTGGCATCGCCGATGCTGGTATCAGAAATTAAAATTATGTACGGTTTATGTTGTCTGTCTTGTTTGATTGTGTTTAATGCTTGAAAGCCTTGGGCTGTTGTATTTGCAAGAAATCCGGGAATTGTGTCTGTGGTTGTTATTAAAACTTTGTTATTTTTTAGCTCTTCAATTACTTTATTTTTAGTGTCTGGGGATTGCCAATAAATAATCGGATTAGTCATGATTTTTTCTTTCGGGTTAAAACATATCCACCCCAATCTACCAAAAAAATGAGAAATAAAAAACGGAGCCGTTTTTCGGCCCCGTTTTGATCAATTTATAATGTTATCTATTTGAGTTTTAAGTAGCAGCATCCGCAGTTTTTGTTGCTTTTGATGTACTTGGTTTTACCACTGTTTTTGTAGCAGGTTTTGCGGGAGCTTTAAGAGTTGGTTTTGCAGTGGTTTTTGCGGCATCTGATGAGCTTACATCAGCTGTTGTTTCATCTTGAGCTGCATTGGTTGATTTAAACTTTGTAACTAAAGTTTTAGCCGTATCTACTGCCCTATCTACAAGCTTGCCTTGTGTGCTTCCCGAAAGTTGTGCTGTTGTGAGCCCCAGATGTTTGCTGAATGGGCTATAAGTTTTATTAAGAAGCGCTTTAACATTAGCGGCATCTGCTTCATTAAGTGCTTTAATATTGGCAATCAAAAACTCAGCCAGAGTTAATGACGTACCATCGTCCCATGTTAATGGATAGAATGGTGCAAGTTTTTTGCGGAATTCAAGAATGGCTTTAGATGCTGTGCTGTTGGCTGCTTTTATGCCATCAACGGCTTTTGTATATGCTGTTTTAGCACTTTGCATGTCTCTGGACTCAACAGCTTTTTTTGCTGCTTTTGCGGCTTCAATAATTTTTCTTAGACCTGTTATTGCGCCCTTTAAGTTATTTGTGGCGGCTTCTATTCCCGAAGATGGTTTTGCTATTAAATTACTAAGATCGGCCTTAGGATCAACCTCATATTCTGTTCCATCAAGCTTACGAAGTGTAACTTTACCGGTAGCTTCTGTCAATTCTTGCCCCGCTTTCATAACATCCTTTAAGCCTCTGTAAAAAATGGCTTGGAGTGTGTTTTTTGTAGCCCTTATGCTTGGTGTAAATTCAATGGAGGCATCATATTCCCCATCATTTTTGAATTTTTTGAAATAAATTTGGGAAAACTGATTGTAAAATATTTTAATTACGTCGGTTAGTGTTCCTTCAACTATCTCTGCTTTTTGCATATCCATAAATGCTGTTTTTTGTTCCTCAAGTGGCGTTTCTATTGTGTCTGCCAAGTCTTTGTATACTTTGACTGTTTTACCATTCAAGACGTCTATAATTGCAGGGTACTGTTGAAGGTACGAAAGTAATGAATCCGGAGCTATATCCTCATCTCGTGAAAGTATAAAACGCGAGTATAATTCTGTTGCTTCATCAAGCATATACTCAATTTTTGCAGCAGTATTTTTTGTAGAGTCTTTTGTTGCGGCGTTATACATTTGTATTAATTTTATTGTAAAGATAAACGATGCGGTTGGGTTTAATACCAACGTAAGCATGTCTTTTGCGGCTCCGTCTTCCATTTTACCCAGTATGTCGTCAGGGGTTAAAGCAAAACCACGTAAATCTTGAGGGGCGAGTGTGATTAAAACTGGTATTAGTGCCAGCCCTACGTCGAGTTGTTCAGTGTCGTATTTTATGCTTACCGCAACTTGAGTTCCGTCAATATCAACTTTTCCTGCTTCGAATTTAATAACGCTGGAAGAGTAGTCTGCATTTTTTTCCAACATTTCTTTCATGTCTTGGTCAAAATTTGAAAATAGGGCTGCAACGTCTGTTAAAGTTTTATCATAATTCATATCATTAGGGTCAGCCTTTGGAAGAATGTTTGGAATTATTTCCCCACCGGCGTTTTTGTCTTTTTCGGTAGGGTTCCATTGTTCTTTAATATTGTTTACAAACTCTGCTGCGGCTCCGCTTGCTTGTGATAATTCCTCAAAAAGTTCTGAGATTATCAAACCCAAACCCGCAATCGACCCTATGCCTAGACCGCCACCCACGAGCAGCCTTTTCTTCCATGACGTGACTTTTGCCTTGGCAGCTTCAACGATATCTGCGGGCTTTTTTGTGGGGGTTTGCGTGGCCGTTTCTAATGCCTTGAACTTAGCGGTAGTTTCAGCCATTCGTTTTTTTAAATCTTCAGTTCTTTGTGTTTGTTCGAGTATCTTTTTTTTAAGCTCGATTGCTCTTTCGATTGCCTTTTTTTGTGCTTCTTCTGGAGCTTTTTTTAATAATTCTTGTAACTCTTCAACTGTTCGTGCGGCAGCGATATCTTTTTTGGTTTGCTCATCTGGTGTTTTAATCTTTTCCAATTCTGCTTGCGCTTTTTTTTGTGCTTCCTCGGCCTCTACTTGTTTTCTTGCAGTGCTGGCAATTTTTTCCTGAATTTTTCTTGCAGCTTCTTTTTCGGCAGCCTCTTTTTCAGCAGTTTTTTCAGGGGTTTCTTTTTCAGGAGCTTTTTCTGCGCCCCAAACGTGGCCTACGCTACCAGATAGAGCCAGGGCCAGAAATACCGGCATTGTAATTTTGTTTATATAAGTTTTCTTCATAAACGATCTCCTCTAAAATAGTTATTTCCTTTTTTACCACGTTCAAGATTGTTAAACATATTAAATTTTTTATCATCTCTTGAGTTTGCAGGTCAATAAAATAAATAAATTTTTTTGGAAGATGTGATTTCGTGGAGTACAAAACGTCCTAAACTAAAAGCCCATCCAATCAGTTTTTTGTTTTGATTGAATGGGCTTTGCATAAATTGTTTTGGTTACTCTTATGGTTTGGTGGTTTCTGCGGCTTGGTCAGAAGCCATTACTGCTGCCTCTGCATTTACGCGCGCTTTTTCTTCTTGCTGTTTTTGCACCTCTGCGGCCTCTCTGACCATCTCTTCTACATTAACGCCTACGTTTTGGATTACTTTTTTGGATGCTTTGCCCTTTGCTTTATTTTTGAAAGTTGTGAGTGCGCCGCTTAAGTCTTTTCTTAATGCTGCAATTTTTGCCGCCGGTGTGCCGGTTTTTATAGCATTTGCAAGGGTAGCTGCTTTTGCTTTAAGCGTAGCGCCTAAGCTTCTTGCGCTAGCAGGTAATTTAGCAATACTTCTACCTAAATCACTTGCCGCACCAGCAACATTCCTTTTTGCGGACGAGAGTGCAGCATCTGCTTTTTGCATTTTGGTTGCGTGTGTTTTTAAGGCTTCTTCAGCTTGTTTGACTGAGTCAGCTAATTCTGCTTGTTTGGCTTGATGGGCGGCTAATTTTTTTGATGCTTCATCTAATTTTGCTTCTAAGGCAGCCGCATTATCTTTGAGTCTTTGTTGAGTTGCTTTAT
>JBAZAX010000020.1:21494-28907 GCA_041671765.1 Candidatus Babeliales bacterium
CTTGCGGTTGATAATTCAGCTCTAATTTCTCGTAGTTGCTCAGTAAGCTCTTTTTCTTGTGCGGTAAGAGCTACAGCCTCTTTTTTTGCGGCTTCAATTTGTTTTTGAAAATCAGGTTTTGTGTTTGATTGTATCAATGTTCTAATTTTTTCTGCGAATGCTGAGCTTGTTTCTTGGGTTAAGCCAAGACTGGTTGATTGCGGATTTCTTTTTAAAGTTTCTAGTGCTACAAAAAAATCTGTCCGAGCCATTAATTTTTCTGCAGTGCTGAGTTTTGAATCTTGTACCGCTTTGGTAACTCGTTCACTTGTACCATAAAGTTTGGAGAGATTTATCATTCCCTTGGATGTTAAAAATTCTTTTCTCTGAGGGCTGTTGACCGGAATTTTTGCAATTGCTAGGTTGAGATTTCTTGTGATTGAGTCCAGTTGCGCTGTCACCGTCTTTCGCATTGGTTGAGTTGCTGTAGCAAATTTATTTCTTACGGAATCAACAAAACCCGTTATTGCGCCTTTTATAGATGCAGATTCAGCGGATGTAGGTGCTCTGGGGCCACTTATTTTTGCCGTGAATATATTAATTTGGTCAATAATCTTAGTTCCCAGCTTTTGAATTGCGGTTCTTTCTTTTTCTTGAGCTGCTGTATTCGCTGCTTGTGTCTTAGCGGCATTTATGTCTGCTTGTGCTTTAGCCGCTGCTTCTTCTGTGCTAAGTTTTCTGAAGTTTGTAGGAGCACTGATTTCAACAGTTGGTTTGCTGCCCAAAAACGTTTCTTTAACGGCGGTGGCGCCTTGCTTGATTTTTTCCCATATTGTTAGTTGTTTTGGTTGGAGTCTGTCTGCAACTTCTTTAAACTTAGCGGCTTGTTCGGCGGCTTTTGCAGCTTGTTCATCTGCTTTTCTTTTTTCTTCTATCCCCACGGGTGTTGCCCTTTGCCATTGTGTCGTGGTAACAGTTTCGGCAGCGTTTTCTTTTTTAGCTATTTCTTCTCCCATTCTCTGAAAAAAGGCACCCAATTCACCATATCTTTTATCTTCAGTCGGAGTTCGGTCGTTAGGCTCTTTCGCGTCAATAGCATTAAATTCTGCCACTGCCTTTTCTCTAATTTGTTTTAATTCTGCCGCAGAACTTTTTGTGAGGTCCATGTTTGTATCCACAACCTGACGCGCGGTTGAAGGGGCCTGTTTTTCAGCTTCTGTAGTTGCAGGTCTTAGAACATTAGCAAAAGGATTATCCGTATCTTTTGCTGCGGCCTCTCTTTCTTTTTCTGTTAAGGGTGTGTCAAATGGATTGGGTGCTATCGGTAGAGGTTTGCGTACGGTTTGTGGTGGCGTTACCGATAAGTTTGCCGGTTTGGGTGGGGGAATTGGTCTTGTTCGTTGTTGGCTTACAGTGGAGGACGCTTTTTGAGGGTCCTGTTTTTTTTGTGGTATTGGTAGAGGTTTGGTTGGCCGTGGGGTAAATTTAGGTTGATCTTTATCTTCATCGGGCGCAGTTTTTTTAACATATTCTCCTAAAGCAAACTGCATGAAAAGTACTGAAATAACAGCGGTTCCCCAAAAAAAATTTGTGTTTCTCATTTGTTTCTTCTCCTTTATTTATAAAACAATCTGAAATTATTTAAGCCTAACTTAATTCATAACATATTTAAGACGTTATTTTCAAATAAATAATATTTAATAATATTTTTACTTCAGTTAGGATGAACTTCTGATTGCTAAGGTCGAATTCTAGCTGGATTGTTTTGCTTTTTCACATTGACAAAATCGCAAAGGTAAGTGATCATTATTCTTCCATTTTATTTCGTGTTTTTTTATTAAAGCATCAAGAAAGGATGTTATGGCAATGTATAGGCGATGCGCGCTTTTTGCGTTTTTTGTGGTGGGTGGGAGTTTGAATTTATTTGCATCTAAAAATGCAGAAACATCTCTGAAAGATGGGGTTGTTAAAGAAGTGTGCTTCAAAGATGACTTGCAGAAATCTGCTTCGTTAGCGAGTGCCACAGCAGGCACAAAGCCTAAGATTGCGATAAAAAAAGGGGATTATGAGTTAACGCTTGATGGTGCTCTTAAAATTGAGAATTACTTTGAAGACAATGCATACATGCTTAATAAAAATATTCCGGATGAAAACGAATATTTTAAAGAGACTGTGGATTTGAATTTTGATTTTGCATATGGCGAAGAAAAATTTGGTTATGATGCGGTAGAGGCATATTTAGCCATAAGGCACAAAGGTATTTGGGGTAAGACCTTGTCATTTGCTGACAGAGACGCAGGAACTTCTAGCCCTGCACAAATTAAGCTTGATGAGACAATGTTTGGTGATCACAGTCACTACACCTCAAGAGCTGTCCTATGGTTTAGAGAAGCATGGATAAAAGTAGGTTTAAATGCTGTATTTGGATCAAAGAGCCAAAATTATTTGCAGCAGTTGGAATTAGGTTGGTTTCCATTCCAGCTTGGACGTGGTATTGCTCTTGGCAGTGGATATGGATTTAACGAGGCCTTTTTAGGCGTCTATTCATATTCAGGCGAAGATAAGTCGGCTCCCGGTATTAACCTTTTTGGTGAGGTCGTCAAGGATACCTTGTGGTACAGTTTATACTATTCAAGGTTTGAAGAAACCGGCAAAAGCTTGAGTGATATACTTAAGCCTATTAAGTATAATTACCAGGGTAGAAAAACATCGCCATGGAGGGGTGTTGCCAAAGATAATGAGCTTGTTGCGGCACAATTAAAATGGATTGCTTTGAATAATGACAAATTTGGTAAGTTAGAAATTGAACCGTACGTGATGTGTGATTTTGCATCAGACCAGTGGGTTGAAGTTTATCCTGATACAAATACAACTTTGGGTGCTTATGGTCTTGGTTTTGAACATACTCTTTTGGATTTTGAGTGGGGTAGTGAGGTAGCATTTAACTTCGGTTCGGAGAAACTACGAGCTATTGATAGAAACGTGTCAAAAATTGGACGTGACGATGCTAATGGTTCTTATTTGTATGAAGGCTATTCTCATATAATTGATAATACTACTAACACTAAAGCTCGCGTAACTGCTGACAGTAAAAAAGCGTATTCCGTGGATTTTGGTCCTGGTACGGGAAATGAAAACGGTGGAAATATCCCAGGAACATATACTAATCCAAACGGGTACAGGAATACGGGTGGGGATGCATATACAACAGAGCAAAATAGATTCAGGCCTGCCTATAAAA
Source organism: Candidatus Babeliales bacterium (assembly GCA_041671765.1). GTDB lineage: Bacteria > Babelota > Babeliae > Babelales > RVW-14 > JBAZAX01. The sequence goes on from JBAZAX010000020.1 coordinate 24,715, forward strand.
ACGAATTCAAAGGTTGGATGGCTGTGGCAGATATGGCGTACAATTTAAGAAAATGGAATTTGAAATTGGCGCTTTCTTGGTCATATGCCTCAGGTGATTTTGATCCGCATAGACAAGAAAAAGATAAAAACTATAATGGTTTTGTTGGCTTACACGAAAGTTACTTTGGTAAACGTGTTCCAAGTATATTTATCATGGATCAACGTTTGTTGATGCGTCCTCTTTCCTTAGCTTATTATCCCGGAAAAGAAAAACTAATTGATGCTGAAAACGATATATCATTCACAAATATTCAGATGTACGGTGCCGGTTTGACATGGATTCCAAAGTATGGTGAAAATAAGAATGTTTATATTAATCCAAATGTTATAGGCTTCTGGGCTACCAAGAGCTCTCATAAAATTGATTACAATGGTAAGGAGGCTGTCATTTCTCCAAACATGGCTCGAGATTACATGGGTACCGAATTGAATCTTGTCGTTAAGAGCGAAATTTTAAAAGATTTAACGCTATTTGGTAAGTTTGCGGCGTTCTTTCCAGGTGGATACTTTGAAGACATGGCAGGAATTCCACTTGATGGAGATTACTTCAAGAAACAAGCAATTCCGGTTGAGCAATATGATCCTAGAGATTTCAGATTGGCTGCAGACACTGCGTATCATATGAATATTGGATTAGAATTTAAGTTCTAAAAATTATAATAAAAACAAAAATAGAGGGCGAAGCTGTAAAAAGCTTCGCCCTCTATTTTTGTTAACAAAAAATTATTAGTACTCGAAATTTTTTAGTGCTTAAATTCAGCAAAAACTCGAACATCCGCCCAAAATACACCACTCGTGGTGAGTGCTGGCCGCATCCCTCGATACACGCACTACGTGCGCACTCGGGACGAGCGGCCAGTGTATCGAACCATGCGAAATTTTATGGTACATGTCTTTATGTGAATGGTATTAGAAGCATAAAATATCAATTTTTACTTATAATATTTTGTGATTTCCCATTATCCAGCTATCCCTCTGGCATACCCGGAGTAGCCACGCAGGGCGAAGCCTGGGGATTGCGGCATTGAGGTAGGCCAGGGTGATGATGTTTGAGTCGTCTACATATACTATTGGGCAACCCTGGTCGAAGCTGGCATGAGAAGTTGTTTATTTAATTAATGCTAGCGCTTCAGCAATTTTGTTTACCTTCCCTGCTCCAATTGTTAAGACCAAATCACCGTCTTCTATATCAGACTGAATTGTCTGCGTAATTTGATCATACGTAGGAATGCAAACAACTTTGAGCCTAGGGTTCTTTTCTTTGATGGCAGCTACAAGATTTTCACTTGTAATACCTGGAATTGGCTGTTCGCTTGCCGGATAAATTTCTGTGATATATAACGAATCAATTTTATACTGAAAATTAAGACTTGATAATACCTCAACAAACTCGTCCCAACACTTTTGTGTTCTGGTAAAACGATGTGGCTGAAAAATAACATGTAAACGCTTATTCTTACGTTTGTGTGCGACTATCAAAGTATTTCTTATTTCTGTTGGATGATGGCCATAGTCATCAAAAAGGTCTGCGCCTTTGAATGTGCCTTTGAATTCAAACCGGCGCTCAACTCCCCTGAAGCTTTCAAGCGCTGCTGCAATTGTTGCAAACGGAATATCAAATTCCAGGCACATTGCCGTTGCCGCAAGTGAATTAAGGACATTGTGTTGTCCGGCCATATTCAAGGTCACATTTCCAAGTAATGTTCGTTGTAGAGTTCCTGTTGTAATATCAACTTTGTTTTTGTAAATATTAAAATTAGTTTGAGATTTGCCAAGGTCTAAAATTTCTCCCATTACATCAGCACTTTCAGATAGTCCATATTTTACGACGTTAATGTGCTGCAATGGTAAAATTGATTGGATGTTAGGATCGTCAATGCAAAGAAAAGCTTTGCCGTAAAATGGCAAACGAGCCAAAAAATCTTTAAAAGTGTTTTTAATATCGTTAATATCGCGATAAGTATCAAGATGGTCGCTGTCAATGTTTGTTACAACAGCCATTGTCGGATGAAGATAAAGTAAAGATCTGTCGCTTTCGTCGGCTTCAGCAATTAAGACGTTGCCACCGCCCAGTTGTGCATTATTATCAATACTTTTTAATACGCCACCAATAATAACGGTCGGTTGTAGTTTGGCCTCGATCATTATATGCGAAATGAGCGATGTAGTCGTTGTTTTGCCATGAGTTCCCGAAACGGCAATGCTGAACTTGGTACGCATAAGTTCTGCTAGCATGATTGCACGAGGAATAACGGGGATCCCTTTTTCAAGTGCAGCAATAACCTCCGGATTTTGCCTGTCTACCGCCGAGGAATAAACAAGAACATCAGCATTTTGGACATGGTCTTTGTTGTGTCCGCATGAAATTTGACAGCCTATCTTGGCAAGGTAATCAAGCGTTTTGCCCGACGTTGCCAGGTCACATCCGCTAACAGTGTATCCCTGTAGTCTCAATATTTCAGCAATACCACTCATCCCTATGCCACCTATACCCATGAAATGAATATGTTCTCTTTTTTTATACATATTAAATCCCGCTTAAACCTATAAAAAATACTTCTTCAATCTATCAATTCCTGTCTCAATGACCTCAGCATCGCGAGCAAAACAAAGCCGTATAAATGGTTTTCCGCTTGTTCCAAATGTGCTACCTGGAATCATTCCAACTTTTGCTTTGTTCAAAATACTTAGACAAAGGTCGGTAGCATCGGCTTGATCTGTTTTTAAGAACAAGAAAAAACCACCTTTTGGAATTTCAAATGAAAAAATTCCTTTATCTACAAGCGGTTGCATGCAGCTAACCGCGGCATCTTTGCCGGCTTGAACTTTTTTTGCAAGTTCTTCAACCAAGTCCGGTCTGGTCATTGCATACATGGCTGCATACTGTGCCGTGTTATTCAAGCAGTTTAACAATGCATCCTGAATGCCCGAGAGCGCAGGAATCAAACTTTCATGTGCGACAAGATATCCAATTCGCCATCCACTCATAGCCATATTTTTTGAAAAGCTGCTGATTGTTATTAATCTTTCGCTTTGTCCGGCAATTGAAAGCATTGATTCAAATGATTCATCAAAAAAGTAATCCCTGTATGCTTCGTCAACAATAAGATAAATACCTTTTTGTTCGCACCAGTCTAAAAGTTCTAAAATGGTAGATTTTGGAATAACAAGTCCGGTTGGATTTGTTGGATTTGAGAAGACGATTATTTTTGTTTTTGGAGTTGTTGCGGCCTTAATTTTATCGACATCAATTTCCCACATAACTTTTGAATTATCGCCGGAGTCTTTTAGGCATGAGACAAAAACAGCTTTTGCTCGTGCTGTCTGTGCTAAAATTGCATATGATGGATAAGCCGGTTCGGGGATAATGACCTCATCACCTGCCTCAAGTTGGTTTAAAAAGACAAGTGACAACGCGCCTATTCCACCATGGGTTGGTAGAACCTGAGATGGTGTAATGGTGTTGTTGTATCTGGCAGATTGAATTTGAGCTATTGTTTCGCGTAATTCTTTCAAGCCAAAGCTGCTGCCGTAGCTATCAGTTTTAGTTGTGTCTAAAATAGTTTTTACAAATTGCTTGACTGGTGCTGGAATGCCACCAATTTTCAAGGCTCCTTGTGAAAGAGAAATGTACTTATTACTACTGTTAACAACTTCCTCGATCCTTTTGATTCCAGAAAGCGGAATCTGAAGCATTGTATTCTCCAATTAAAATTTAAGATCCCATAAATAATACGGTACAAATTCTTGGGGGAATAACATAACATGATATAACCTGTTGTATCATGAATAACCCTGCCCCTTAAAATAGCATATATCAGAGGGTTTTTAATGTCCATATTGCTATAAATAAAAACGGATAAAGTAGGCAAAAACAATTAAAGCAGGTTGTGTGTACACAACCTGCTTTATAAAAATAACGGAAACTTTGTTTTTTTGCAAATTTAATGCCAGATATTGTATGAAGCCTGGCATGCCAGACGACGTGTCCGCCGTAGCCACATAGGGCGAAGGCGAAGACTGGCCTGCCATCCGTAACCACGAGCGAGCGAGGGTGGAGGATGGTGGAGCTAACCGGGGTCGAACCGGTGACCTCATGAATGCCATTCATGCGCTCTACCAACTGAGCTATAGCCCCACATAAAATATCTC
>JBAZAX010000021.1:0-26637 GCA_041671765.1 Candidatus Babeliales bacterium
TCCCCTCAAAATTGGTTATTTCGAAACAAATTTGTAACTGAAAAAATAATGGAGTTTGGGCTAGTTTTAGTCAACAGTTTGAAAATACAACCCTACTTTTTGACGTTTTTTAGCCCTTTGACTCTAATATTCATAAGATCTAAGCTTAAACAATAGCTATTATTATGGAGCGTTTATTTAATTAATTGGGGGTTATCATGGATTTTAGAAAAATCTTTTATTCGATATTTATATTTTTAGGCCTATCTGTTTACAGTTCACAGGCAATGGTTACCGCTGTCCATGTTGATCAGGTTAGGCAGTTAACGGCTCAAGGTAAGTTGCCGGGATCTGTGTCGGATTATAATGGTATTCAGCCGGACCAGCTTGCAAATCGCGTTGTAGAAGTTATTAGTAAATCACAAAGTTTTATTAAGCGTAAGGTATTGCCAAAATTTTTGGGTGGGACCAGTAGTGATCTGCTTAACGGCGATTTGACTAAAATTATTCCTGAAGCAATCAGAGATGAGGTAAAAATTCAATATTGGATAAGAAATGGAATGGTTTTATCTCAAGAGCCAATTGGAAATATTCATGTATTTGAAAGAAATATAAATCTTTTGATGCAAAGAGGCTTGATACCTGGGCATCCTGTGCTAATTGGCGTAAATTTAAGAGATATCGCCAGATATTATGTGGATAATTATTCACAGTTTGGTTTGTTACGTGAATGCAAAACAGCTGTCTTTGGGGGATGGAGTGTGGCGAATAAGCAGCATAAGATAACGAGCTCATTAAAATATTTACCCTTGGATTTTCAAAATGATGTGAAAAGATATTATCATTGTAAAATGCTCAGAGAGAATGAAGATGTTTGGCTGAATAATGAAAAAATTAATATTCCAGCCTCTTACTTTGTGGAGTATGAAATTCTTCCATTACCTATTGGGGTTGATCTTAATCGCCTTAAGGACCTTGAACGAAATAACCAAATTGTTGAAGAGGCTAGGTTGTATGCAACTTTCATTCGAGATCTTGATAATCCCGGCCTTAATTTGAACAATCGTGTTGGAATTTTCAAGGGGCTTGTAGTTGCTGTTAAATATTTTTTACCGACTGATTTTAGGGATAAGATTATTGAGCAGTATGCTATTTTGACAAATATGTCAGGTAGATTAATTTGTGATCAAAAAGCATTTGGAGCATATGATTGGGAGATATCGTTAGGACAACTTTTGGATATGCCGGGAATGATTAATGCAATTAATCAGGAGCTTGCAGTTTCTCATACGTTGAATTTGCTAACCAAAAAAGTTAAGTCTGTTATGGTAACTGATTTTAATAGAATTAATTTTGGTGATGTTAAAGAATTAATTATTTCATCAAAAGTTAACATCAAAGATTTACCCTCTAACTTACGTACATGTTTACCTAATTTGCAGAAATTAGAAATAATTTATAATTAAATAAGATAACAAAAAAGGGCTTCGTAAACACGAAGCCCTTTTTAAATTTTGATTCTAGTTTTTTATTTAGCAGTTTCAATTTTTGATTGTAATTCGATTACTTCGGGAAGATCTTGAAGTTTTTGGCCATTGATTTCTTCAATAAAAGTGCCGACGTCCATGATTTTCTTGCCCCAAGTTTTAATTTTTGTTGTTACCGGTGTCGTCTCAAGTAAAGAATTAAATTTATTAACTAGTGCTTTAAATAAATTCAGTGCGCTAAGTTCAATATTTATATCACTGCTTTGCATTCCGTCTTGTGTAGCTTGAATTGCCATATCTATCTTATTTTTCTTAACCAACTCATCAAAAGACTGATCTTTTTCTACTAATTCGCAAAGTAATAGGAGTGCAGCATTTTGAACCTCCGGTGTTTTGTTTTTAATTTTAGTTTGTGCTGCTTGCATTGCTTCATTAATTCTTTGATTGTTTTTGACTAAAACAATCAATAGAAATAGGGCAATGGTTTGAGCTTTAGTGTCACTGCTATTAATTCCAGCTTGTGCTGTGCTAAAAGTTTCGTTTAATCCCTTATTTTTTTCAAACAAAATATTAAGCAGTTCATGTGCTTGTGCGATTAAATTATTTTTCATGCCTGTTATAGCACCTTGGATTGCCTCCGTAAATCCTTTATCTTTTTTTACTAATTCCATAAATAATGATAGTGATGTTATCTGAATCAATCGGTCGTCGATATTAAGTCCGGTTTTTGCGGCCTGTATGCCTTCAGGAAAGCCTTTATATTTTTTAACCAATTCTATAAACAGTGATAATGCATATATTTGAGTTAACTTGTTGTTGCTCTTAATTCCAACTTTTGCAGCTTGGATTGCTTCATCAAGGCCCTCATCTTTTTCAACCAAAGCAATGGCCAGAAAAAGGGCAGATGCTTGAGTTAGTGGGTTTTTGCTTTTAATTCCAATTTTTATGGCGTTAATTGCTTCACTAAAACCTTTGTCCTTTTTAACTAAGGCAACAAATAGAAAGAGTGCTGCGCTCTGAGTATTCGCATTGCTGCTGTTAATTCCGTATTTTGCCGATTGAATTGCCTCATTAAATCCCACATAATTTTTTATTAGTTCGATAAATAACTCTAGTGCAGTCGTTTTGACTTCCGGGCTTGCACTACTCATTATAGACTTTGCAATTTGAATTGCTTCGTCAAGTTCATTCCCTCTTTTTACAAACTCGCGCAGTAATTTTAGTGTAGCCATTTGGGTTGCCGGTGATTTACTCTTAATTGTTGTTTTGATTGATTGAATAGCCTTACCGATTTCTTTGTCTTTTTTTATTAACTCGAATCCTCCGTCATATTTAGCTAATTCGCTAAGTACTTCTAGCGCGGATGCCTGGACGTCTGAATTTTTGGAGAGTAGACCGATTTTTGAAGCGTCTATTGCTTCATGAAATCCTTTGCCTTTTTTAATTAACTCTCTGAGTAAATTAAGTGCAGATACTTGAGCCTCAGGGTTTTTGCTTTGAATACCGTTTTTTGCCGCCTCGGTCGCCTCATAAAATACCGTATAATTTTCTACTAATTCTCTAAACGAGTCTAACTCTGATGCTTGGGTTGTAGCTGCGCTGCTTTCGACATTATTTACAGAAGTATTGATTGTTGTTTGATTTTTTGATGAGTTACTGCTTTTAACTTTATTTGTATAGTTATCTAATTTATTTTTTTCGGAATCTGTAGTTTCTACGGGTTTTAATGCATTGGATACAAATAAGCCAATCAAGACTGATAAAAGCAGGCATTTCTTAATACTCTTCATTATCTTATGACCTTTCGTGTCTTGCTCCCTTGTGCAGGTGCAACGATCCCGTCCATTTCTAATTTTTCTATCAATCGAGCGGAACGGTTAAACCCGATTCTGAAATATCTTTGAATTAAAGATATAGAGATTTCATCTGTCGTTTTTAAAAAATCCAAAACTTGTGTATAAAGTTCATCATCCAGGTCTTGTGGCTTATTGCTAATTTCTACCAATTTAAGAGTTTCATTCAAATTCAGATAGTTAGGTTCCTGTTGCGCTTTCCACCATTCGACTACTTTTCTAATCTCTTCGTCTGAGACATATACGCCATGAACTCTCATCAAATCGGGTGATGATGAATTCATATAAAGCATGTCTCCTCGGCCGAGAAGTTTTTCTGCACCTTGCGCATCAAGAATAGTCCTGGAATCAATTTTTGATGAAACTCGAAATGAAATTCTGCTTGGGAAGTTTACTTTGATAAGTCCTGTTACCACTTCAACTGATGGACGTTGTGTGGCAACCATCATGTGAATTCCCGCGGCTCTGGCCATCTGTGCAATTCTTACAATTTGTGTTTCAACATCTTTCCCGCCCACCATCATTAAGTCTGCAAGCTCGTCGATTACGACGACAATGAATGGCATGTCTTCGATTGGCTTAGCGAGACTTCCTGTGTTTTGCAGTGCATTGTATTCGTTAATATTTCTGACGCCTACGGTAGCCATTTTTTGATATCTATTTTCCATCTCCTGCACAACCCATTTCAAAACACCTATTGCCGTTGTTGCATTTGTGACCACAGGAAAAAGTAAATGAGGAATATCTGCATATGGCCCAAATTCAAGACGCTTTGGATCGATCAAAATTAATTTTAATTGGTCCGGGTTCAATTTGCATAACAGACTTATTATCATAGCGTTTAGACCAACTGATTTTCCTGAACCTGTTGCTCCTCCAACCAGTAAATGTGGCATTTTTGATAGATCTTCAATTGCGGGTTTTCCTACAACGTCAACGCCGAGAATAAGAGGAAGTTTACCTGAATTTTTTTCAAATTCCGGGCTTTTTACGACATCTCCAAAAAAGACATCATTTCGGTTAAGATTCGAAATTTCAAATCCTACTACATTTTTACCTGGAATTGGTGCCAAAATTCTGATACTTTTTGCAGTAAGAGCCATTGCCAAGTCATCTTCAACAGCCGTGATTTTACTAATCTTGCTGTCTATCTCGGGTTTGTACTCGAACATTGTTATTACCGGCCCGGGTTTGATGGATGCAACCGAGCCTTTTACTCCAAGGCAGAGTAATTTTTCTTCAAGTTTTTTGCCACAAATTTTAGCTTGTTCTTTTTGTTGTTCAGTTTCAGGACTTTGTGGTTTGGATGCAAATATTTTGTAATCCGGAATAAAAAATTCTTTGCGTGAATTTTTGTTTGTTTGTGTTTGGGTGTTGAGAATCTCTTCGTAAATGCATGAGCTCCCAATACGCGCAAAAATATTTTTTGTTAAAACTGTGTTTGCCAGTAAGATTAATTCAGCTTTCCCGAATGCTATTTTTCTTGCTTGCTTATATATTTTTTTATTTTCAAAGCGCTGAATAAGTTTAGAAATTCTGTCCGGTTCTTTTTCTAAAAGTCCTGGTTCTTGTTGTTCTGTCGTTTTTGCAGCAATACCCCTCTCTAATAAATTTTTCCAATACTCAACTTCCGGATCATCTTGCTTTGCAACGGATGCGCCGGGTCTGAACGTTGGAGCTGTATTTTTTTGTTTAATTATTTTTGAAAGTAAATATTTAATCCAAGAAGTTACTGTTGTTTTTAGTACGAGCAGTAAATCTTTTATTATTGGAATCATAGAGATTTCCAATAACCAATTTATGCTTATCCAAACCGTTGTTACTAAAATTAATACTGAGCCTTTGGCGCCCAGGATTAATTCAAATAATTTTGATAGGCCATTGCCTGCGACTCCACCGGAAAATATCAAATTTAACTTAAGATCCAAAATGGATAGCAAAGTCGTATTTGCCACAAAGAATGTAGTTATAGCTATTATTTTTGCTCGAACCTCGCTAATGTTTTTAGCTTTTAATAGCAGAGTAATTATTCCTGCCAGGCAGAGTAAAAGAAGATATGCGGCATGACCAAAAAGATAAAAGAAGAGCGCGGCAAAATTTGCACCTAAAAAACCACACCAATTTGCAGATCCAGTGCCTTTGTTCGAAAAGTGAAATAATGAGTTGTCCGTTGAGCTGTAAGAAATTAATGAAATAGTCAAAAATATAAACACTGCAGATAAGGCAAGACAGGTAATTTCTTTTTTGTAGTTTCTATAATTTTCTGACTTTAAACGGTTTTTTATTAAATTCGACATTGCTACGCTCTCCCCATCAGTTTATTTCTTTCAACGTCTTGCCCGCCGCCCGTTGGGCGATGGTTCGATACGCGCACTGAGTGCGCACTCACCACGAGCGGGCCCATTTAATCCGCTCGTCCTGAGTGTTTTGTGAAGCAATGCTGAACAAAATGTATCGAAGGATGCGGATTACTCAAAGTTTTTTACAGTATTTCTGCGGCTATTTTTGCCAGTTCGCTACGTTCGCTTGTTTCAAGAAACACTCCACCGAAAATTGACTGTTCTTTAAATTTATCAGTTGTTACGGTAAGTCCATTGCTTGAAAAATCGAGATATGGCGAATCAATCTGGTAAGGATCTCCCGCAAGAATTACCTTTGTTCCTTCGCCGGCTCGGCTTACAATTGTTTTTACTTCATGTGGTGTTAAATTTTGTACTTCATCTATCAATACGAATTGATATGGGATTGATCGTCCGCGCATATATGTTATTGCTTCAAGGCTTAGGATTCCCTTGCGTTGTAGCGTTTCGACAAATGTATTTATATTTAGTCCATAATCATGGTCATCGTTATGTGGTTCGTGAGGACGGTACTTTTTGCTAGAATGTTCGGGCATGAATTCTTGTAAATGACTTGCTATAAATTCTAGATTATCACGGACAGGTTGCATCCAGTAATGAAGTTTTTCTTGTATATCCCCTGGAAGATACCCAATGTCTGCCCCAAGGGCTACGACAGGACGTGCTACCAAGAGCTTGCGGTAGGCGTGTTGCTTCATTACCTTATAAAGTCCGGCTAATAATGCCAAAAATGTTTTTCCGGTTCCTGCAGGCCCAAGCAGTGATACAATTTGAATGTTATCATCCATTAAAAGATCAAGAGCCATGAGTTGCTGAACGTTTTTTGCCTGGAATGTGTCCAAGAGTCTTATATTTTCGACTTCTTTAAACTTATCATTGCCCATAAATCTTAATAATCTGTATTGAGCCGTATTGTCTTGATTTTCCGCGATTATAAATTCGTTTGGGAAAATTTGCATTTCTTGTTCTTTTAAGATATTAAGTAATTTTTTTGAATCTAGTTGTTTAAGCTCGAGCGATGGCATGGATAATCGTGACCAGCCTTTATAATAATCGTCTGTGCTGACAGTGCCTTTTGCATAATCTTCAGCGTCTATGTTTAATGCATCTGCTTTTACTCTTACATTTATATCTTTTGTTACAAGTGTTACCTGATTGCCATCTTTTACCAGATCGTGAACAGTTTGAAGAATTAAGTTGTCTTTGATGTCGTGAATATCTTGCTTTATTATTGATGAAAAAGTTATTTCAGTTGGATTTAGCATTATTTTCAAAATTGATATGGATCCGTTTTTAAGTTCTACTCCTTCGCTTAATCGTCCCTTTGATCTCAATTCGTCGAGTCTCCTGATGGTTTCACGTGCATTTCGACCTTTTTCATTGTTTTCTTTTTTGAATTTATCAAGCTCTTCAAGAACAATGAATGGAATTACAATCACTACTCCTTTGAATGCAAAAAGTGCGTTTGGATCGTGTAGTAGAACGTTTGTGTCGAGCACAAATATTCGGTTGGTTCGAACCTGCCCAGATTTTTGAACATCTCCAGGTTTTTGTTGTGAATTTTGTTGTTTTGTCTGTTCTAGTTTTGCTTGCGGCCCTAATCTTTTTTCCATGTTACTTCCTTTTTCCTGAACTACAAACCAATCTTTCTCGTTAAAAATTGTAGCAATTGTTTTGCAGATCAAGCAACAATGTTTTAATAATTGTTGTTAAGGGTTTAGGATAAACAGATTAAGGATATTTATGGCAAAAAAAAATCCCCGGATTTTCGGGGATTTTATAAAGTTTTTTTAGATTAATTTGGTCTGAAAAATCTATGAACACAACAAGCATAACTATTTGGATTCATATCTCTTTTCATAATCACAAATTCAAATGTTCCATTTGGAGGTAATTGACATGCATTTGCCATCTCATGTCCAATCCATGTGATTCTACCTGGAAATGTAATACGAATGACAATCCATCCGTTTCCGGTAGATCTTTGACTTGAGATAACTCCAAGATTTCCGTAGTGTTTTTCCACAAGATTACTGAATGCATGATTATTATCCCTAGGATTTTTGTATTTTGGTAATCTTGAATAGTCCAAATTTGCGAGAAAATTTACACTTGATCCGGCAGCTTCCGGATGCAAAAATATTTTACATTGGTATCCGGTTGTGCCTCTGCTTAAATCCAAAATACAGTTATATTTTTTAGATATTTGATCTTGAGGGTTTTCAGGTTCAAAAAGTTCTTGGCCAGATTGTGATTCTGCAACGCCAAGTTTTAATGTTTCTTCTATCTCAGGATCTTGAATTTGTATGGTTAAATCTGGGGCTAGAGACTCTGGACTTAGTGACGGTACAGCGGGTGCAGGTGATGATGTTGATGCCAATAATTCAGGAGCCTTATGTCTAAGCGTTTCAACCACTGAAGGTGCATCTTGTCCTTTGTGTTTTTGCTTTTGTTTTGATGAGCCAATTTTTGGTGTTACAGTTACTGAAGGGGCCTCTTCTTCTTTGCGTTTTGCGGCTGCTTTGCTTCTCTCTGTCGCTTGTTTAGCAGCAGCTTTTTGTTTTTTTGTTTTATGTTGTTTCTTTGCCGTGTCTTCTGCAGCGATGAGATCTTTAGCCATTTGTTCGGCTTTTAATTCTGCTTGTGTAAGCTCTCTGTGTTCTTTACTTTCGGCTGCCGCTTTTGAGCATCCGGCTTCATCCTTAATTAAGAATTCGAAGTTGTATTCAGTTAATTTTGCAATTAAATTAGGCAAAATATTTTTAGGATTGGTTCCGGTGACTTCACTTTTAAGATCAATTCCGGAAAATATTTTTTTGAGCGATTCGAATTCTGAATTTAAACTTAAAAAAAATATTTCAAGATTCTTTTTTGCTTCCGGCCCGGCTATGGCTCCCCAAACTTGTACGTAGTGAATCAGGCGTTGGCTGTTTCCCGGATTGGCAAGCTCAAGAATTCTAGCTTTTAATTTTTCAGGTAATTGGCCAATTTGTTGTAGGATCATGGCTTTAATTTCATCTATAGTCAGTAATCTGGAATGGATGGCTTCTCGTTCTTTGGCAACCTCAGCCAGTCTTTTTTTTCTGTGGGCCTCTATTTTTGCACTAGAGTATTTCACAGGAGTAGATGGAACTATTATTTCAGATCTAAAAGCCACATCTATTATATTTCTTAGGTGTGCAGCGAAAAGATAATTGCAAATATTTCCAACCTTGCCGCTTGAAGTATTAAATATTTCTAAAAATAGATCATGAGATTCTGTTTTAAGTAAGGCTGCTGTTTTTTTGTGTATTTGCCATATCATATCGATATAACAAATAAAACACATTTCCTGGCAGAGACCTTGTATGCTTAATATTTCTTCAATTGCTCTAAATTGAAAATCTATTGACTCATCGCTGCAATCTTTTGAATGAATTTTTTCTGACTTAAGAACATCCTTTGCGACAATTCTTTCTATGTCATTGTAGGTAAAAGCACCTTTTTCGTGAGCAATCTGTTCGAGTCTGTCTAATCGGGATTTTACATTTTCGCTTGTCATTAAATAGGCGGTACTGGCCGCATTTATTGCATCACGGGTTTGTTTTTTTGCCAGATCTATTTTTGCGAGAGAATCAACGTGACTTGTGCTTGAGTAGCTGGGAATTTGTTTGGCTAAGGCGTTTCTATCAATAGATTCACTTATAGCGTAAAATATTGCATCTGCCCTAAGCTCAATAATATACATCAATTCTGTAAACTCTTGTCGGACTTGGGCTTCCAAATGCGCTAGCGCTGCTTCGGCACAATCTGCCGGTTTTTGTGTTGCACTCCACAAATTGGTTGATGCAAACGCAAAAAATCCCAAAAATATTGGAAAATATAGATATTTTATGACTTTTTTCATAATAACCCCCATTTTTATTTAAAATTTACTATCTTGCAATAATTATGCCCAAAAAAATCAACTTTCGCAACCGCCCCCTATTAATTGCAAATCTTGACATTTTTGTTCGTATATGTGATTTTTAGCTTGTTATAATTAAGTTACGTGAGTAGGATTTTTGAATATGCTAAATTTATTTTTACTGCAATACATTTTAGCTTTCAGTGTTTCTCTTAACACAACGCATCGAACAGCCGGCTGGGGCCGGTAAATTTTAATTCTCAACCAAACATTCTTTTTATTTTAATTAAATTTTATTTCTGTTACTTTTGTTTATAAAATTATTTTTTTAGTTTTTAAAAGAAAGCTGACCATGGAAAATAACAAACGGGAAAATAGTGAACGCTTGCATAATTTGCGCCACTCTGCAGCGCACTTATTAGCTCAGGCTGTATTGGAGATTTACCCTGACACCAAAGTTACAATTGGTCCTGTTACTGAAAATGGCTTTTTTTATGATTTTTTGCCTACAAAAAACTTCAAAGAAGAAGATTTGCCTTTAATTGAAAACAAAATGCATGAAATTGCTAAACGTGACTACAAAGTTGTAGGTAGACAGGTTAGCAAAGACGAAGCTCGTAAGCTTTTCAATGGCAATAAATTTAAGCTTGAACTTATTGATGGCATTACCGATGAAACTGTTGGTATTTATTCACAGGGCGACTTTTTTGATCTTTGCAAAGGTGGACACGTTGAATCTACCGGCGAAATAAAGCATTTCAAATTAACTGCAATTTCAGGCGCATATTGGCGTGCAGACCGCTCGGGAATTGCATTGCAGCGAATTTCCGGTCTAGCTTTTTTAACCGATGCAGACATGCAAGAATATTTTAAAAAGATAGAAGAGGCTGAACAGAACGATCATCGTAGGATTGGGCAACAGCTTGGACTATTTACTTTTGATGATGCTGCCGTCGGATTTCCAATTTTTCTACCAAAAGGTTGGACAATTTTTAACAAATTGATTGAATATGAGCGGCATGTTCAACGTGGGGTCTATGAGGAAATTAAAACCCCATTGATTATGAACGAAACTCTCTGGAAGACTTCCGGGCATTATGATCATTACAGAGAAAACATGTACTACACAAAGATTGATGATATTGCTCATTGCATTAAGCCTATGAACTGTCCAGGTGGAATTCTGGTTTACAAAAACAGACCTCGTTCATATCGCGAGCTTCCAATCCGTATGGCTGAGTTTGGTTTTGTTCACAGACACGAGCTCTCAGGCGTTTTACATGGTCTTTTTAGAGTAAGAGCATTCACTCAGGACGATGCGCACATTTACTGTACACAGGAGCAGTTGGAACAAGAAATTTGGGGCGTTGTTGATTTGGCACACAAGACTTATAACAAATTTGGTTTTAAAAAAGTTAGAATGGGTGTTGCTACAAGACCTGCAAAATCAATTGGAACTGATGAGTATTGGGAAAAAGCTACCAATGCACTCAAATCTGCATTAGAAAAAAATGGCGTAGATTATTTTGTAAAAGAGGGTGATGGTGCTTTTTACGGTCCGAAGATTGATATGATGATTCAAGATGCCATGGGACGTGAATGGCAGTGTGGAACAGTTCAAGTTGATTTCTTCTTGCCACAGAATTTTGATCTGAAATATATTGCATCAGACCAATCCAAGCACACTCCAATTATGATTCACAGAGTTTTGTATGGATCACTTGAAAGATTCTTTGGAATTTTGACTGAACATTACAAAGGACACTTCCCATTCTGGCTTGCACCTGTTCAGGCAAAAGTTCTTGTTATAACTGATCAACAGATGGAATATGCAAAGACAGTTCTTGCTGAACTTATGAAGCATGACATCCGTGTTGAGCTTGATGAGTCCGGAGATCAGATTTCTGCAAAAATACGTGCAGCGCAAATGGATAAGATTCCATGGATGATTGTTCTTGGTAAAAAAGAACAAGAGAATGGAACTGTAACATTGCGATACAATGATGGTAAACAGGAATTTGGACTTAAGATTGAAGATCTGCTTAAGAAAGCTCAAGAATTAAGTTGGGTCTAAGATTTTTGATTCAGGATCTGTAATAATTTAATAGAAAAAAGAGCCGCTTATTTTCATGATAAGCGGCTCTTCTTTGTATTCTAATCCCACTGAAAACATTTACTGAGATGTATTTTGGCTGTGCCTACAGAAGCCTCAACCGAAGATTGTGTCATCCTGTCGTGTTCGCCGAAGTCTTCTGCGACGGCTGGGAATTCGTTTGATAACTTTTCAAAGTGTTGAGTTGCCTTTACTAGAGCTATTTGTCATCCTGAAACGAGTTCATAACTGTCCGAGGTGCTTAAAATGATTGTAAAAACTTGTTATAATACCATTCCAATGCGCTCGTCCTGATGCTTCGATACAGCAACCCGCTCGTCCTGAGTGCGTGCGAAGCACGTGTATCGAAGGATGCGGGTTGCCACTCAGCATGAGCGGACTCGTATCAAAGGATGAAATAACAACAACTTGGGTTGATGGGGAAAATATGCAATATTTTTATGTATATATTTTAAAATGCAATGATGGATCTTATTATACTGGACATACAGACAATATTGAAGCACGCGTATCCCAGCATCAACAAGGTTTGATAAAAGATTGCTATACTGTGACTCGTTTACCAGTGACGGTTGTTTTTGTTCAACTCCTTGCCAGTAGAAATGAGGCATTTAGTGCCGAGCGAAAAATAAAAGGTTGGTCTAAGCAAAAAAAAGAAGCCTTAATCAAAGGTGATTGGAAGCTTATTTCTTTATTGGCAAAAAAAGTATTTAAAAAATAAACAAGCTGGCCGCATCCTTCGATACGATTTGTTTCGCAATAAGTTGCTACACAAATCACTCAGGACGAGCGGCTGAAAAATTGCATTTTGATAGATTAATTATTTAAGAAAAATTACTTCGGACAGTTGTGAAACGAGTTCAGCATGACAAAACTGCTTAGCAAAGTGTATCTAGAAAAAAATCTAAGTTATATCTAGTTATCGACTGGTGTTATTTTAACTCAGATAAATTCAATTTGCTGACTCCGGCAAGAACTTCGGGATCGACAGAACGTGTTCTTCTTATTGGGCGCAATTCGGGAACTTCGCCTGGGACGATTATGCCGCCTGGTGTTGCTAATAAGTGGGAACAATTTTCTTTAATAAAAGATAAAATACGAACTCTGGTCTCCTTAGATATTCCACGTTCATCATCATGAATCAACTCGCATATCAGGTGTCTGTCTAAATTAGACTGTCCCAATATTGCATCCAAAAATGCGGTCCCAGGATTTTGTGAAGCAAGCATCAATAAAACTTCCAGTTGATGATTTAATATTCCTGTGTTTATATTCTGGGTTCTTAAAAATGTAAGAAGTAAGCCATCGCGTGTACTGTTATTTATTAACAAATCAAAAGAGTTATTCCCTGAAGGGTTGGCTCTTTCAAATTGTTCATCAACGCTTATTTGTTCGTAATATCTGTGATAAAAAGAATCAATAAGTTCGAAAAGATCATCCAAATCATTATTAACTAAGCATTTTACCAGCAAAAATAAAACGTAAGAAAAATGATCATAAAAATCTTTATCTTTAGTAGCTATTATTTCAATAATTTCTAAATTTGCTCTTATAGTCTTTATTTTGGGCTTGCTAAAACTGGCCTGTAATTGAATATTTCTTATTGCCAACCGGATTGGATCAAGATGAGAGTTATTCTCTTCAAAAAGATTAAAAAAGTTGCATATAAGAAGTCTTTCTACGAATAAAGGCTTTCCATAAATTGCGGCTAAGTGGAGTAGAGAATTTCCTGTATCTTTGGTTCTGTAATCACGAATTAAATCTACGGGTAATCTTTCTAAGCAAGCAAGAAATTCGGCTTCTTGTTCCGGTGTGTTAGATTTGACGGAAATAATTTCCAGTATGGTTTTTAAATCATGCGCCTGGCTGTCCATGGAATGAGCCAAAAAAGTACTCGAAATAAATAATCCGAATAAAAATGTAATTTTATTTAAAAAATTCATGAATCAAACTCCTAAATTTAAATATTATTGTGTAACCGGAATGAGAATGGGTTGTAACATCCAATCATTAAAATTCTCTGCCATATGCAAAATTCCATAAAATGTATCTTCGACCATTCCATGTTCAGTTGCAGTAGAGAATGTATAAATAGGTGTAAAACGACAAACCCTGATTTTCCATTCAGTACATTCGATGCTACTAGGATCTGTAAACTTTTCACAGACTACACTGTCTTCAAACCTATCCTGTTCTTTTTCGATAACTTCATACCATGGTATTGGTTGCAGTCCTAATTGGGTGATATATTTTTCCATTGAGGCATCAACATCTTGGGGGAACATTTTAAGTCCACAACCTGTGTGTTGGTGCCCCCGGAATATTACTTTAATTCCGGTACATTCGGGAGTTTGTAGACTTGGATTGGACGACATTACATTAGGGATATTTTTAATAAAGTCTAGTGCATCGCCTCTTGCAGAGACGTCTTGGACAATTTGGTTATTTTTTAAATAAAAATCTCCCCACGTAAATCCATTAATGAAGCTATTAAAACTACCGCCGCGGAATTCTAAGCCCTGTATACTTTCTGAATTAGAAAAAAACTCTTGAGGATTAAAATTTGGTTGCAATCCGCCATGACAGAATTGAGCCAATGTATCTTTATTTGTTCCAAGATATACAGCAAGCGGAAGTCTTTTATATAATTCACTAAATTGTAACAATAATTTGTTTCCATTTTCAATACCGTACTTGGCTTCAAGTTCTTTTTTAAATGCAGCTTCATTATTTTGAATATTCCATCCTCCATCTGAATTCATTGGATACGATTCATGATTACCTCTAATCAGAAATACTTTTTCCCAACATACTATTTTTAAACACATTAAAATGGCAAGAACTTCAGTGCCAAAAAGACCTCTGTCCGTATAATCGCCCAAAAAGACAAACTTGGTATTTTTTTTCATATTATGTAGGGCATGATGTAAAATTCTTATCAATGAATGTATACTTCCGTGAAGGTCGCCTATGATATTTACTGAGCTCTCCGGAGAAATAAATTGCTTTTGAAGATATGAAACATTGTTACTAACATTAACCCTGTTTTGTTCATCAAAAATTTGTATGCATTTATTTATTAATTCGTATAACTCTTCAAACGAAATTGTAGGTTGCTTGAGCTTAAATACATCGAGCAACATTGTGTTATGTGGGGGATTCGGAGCTTTTTGTTCTTCGTAGACACAAACATCTTTTGTTATTCGTTTTAATAATTGATGGAAGTATTTTGCATCAATTGTTAATTGAATTGGATTTTGTAATGGTGCTGACGGATGTACTGATGGTGCGGGTTGTGGGTCCGGGAGCACGGTTTCTGAAATCGTTAATCTTTCAATACCTGGTGTTATTACATATTCCGTTTGTGTGGCCGTATCGGTCTTCGAGCTTGATGCTGCTTCTGATTCGATTGGGGCTTGCAGTTCGTGCAATAAATAATTTTTCGCTAATTTAACACATCTTTGAACTGTTTGAATGTGCTCAAAATCATCATCTTGGGTGTAAAATTCGGGATTCCATTCTTGAAAAAGACGATCAGCTCTTACAACTACATCTTTTGGTGTAAACCCATCGCAAATACCTAAGACATGTTGTGAAAATTTAATCGGATTGGATGACTGAAAGTGTTCAATAGTTCTCGATATTAAAATATTCATGATATCGTTTTTTAATGAAGGAAAAGCTCGATATGCGGGGTGAGAGTTGATAATATCTGAATGAGTTGGCTGAATATCTGTAAGTTTGTTTTTTTGATACTCTGTTTCTTCAAATCGACAACGGTATTTGTCAACTCCGCTCATAATAATACAGTTTAGCATGTGTGTTTCAGAAATGTTTTGAAAAGTTCTCAGTTGGTCGAGAAAAATTTCTGTGCCTGAATGACCAAAATCATCAGACAATACATTGGTATGGCACTTGGTAACTGTAACTTTTTTAAAGTTATCATGAATAGATCCAATATCTATGCTGTTGAAAGCCTCTATAAAAGCTGCCCAGACCTCTTCACCAGCGATTTCCACCTCAACAAACAGTCGATCTCCCGTGAAATTTTTCAATCTGAGTCTATGCCCAAAAACTACTTGAGCCAATGGTATGGTTTTTGACCTTTGTGCTTTGGGTTTTTCAATCATAGCCGAAAGTTCGACGATGTTGCTCAAAGCAAGCAAAAATATTGATTTAGTTACAAGATTTTTTAAAAGTTTCATGTGTTGTGTTTTCCCATATAAAATTGTTAATTATTCGATTGAAATTGGTTGTAGTAGCCAATTGCTAAAATTGTCTGTTGTTTGTAAAATTCCATAAAATGTTTTATTAGTTAATCCATGTTCTGTTGCAGTTGAAAATGTAAAGATTGGGATGTAATGATCAATTCTAAGTTTACAAGTAGTGGTCTCATCTCCATATTCATTTTTAACTGTTTCATATACCAACCCGTCGCGATTATTTTTTGTGACTTCATTCCATGGCATTGGTTCCAAGCCTAATCCAGACTTATTTTCATATTTATTCATAGATTCATCCGTTATTCGTGGAAACATTTTTAGCCCACAGCCTGAATGCTGGTGTCCACGAAATATTGCTTTAACTCCGGTAAATTCCGGAGATTTTTGTCCGGAATCGGATGATATAACGTTTGGAATATTTCTAATAAAATTCAACCCGGTGCCCCTTCCGGATACGTCTTGAACGATTTGGTTATTTCTTAGATAAAAATCTCCCCACACAAAACCATTAGATTCACTGGTCAAATTGCTTTCACCAAATTCTATTTTCTGTATATTTTCTGAGTTGGATAAAAACTCATTTGGATTAAAATCTGGCTGAAATCCGCCATGGCAGAATTGAACCCACGTATCTGGATTTGTTCCCAAATATACTGCAAGAGGAAGACGGTTGTATAACTCTTTAAACTGTAATAGCAACCTGGTTCCATTTTCAATACCATACTTTGCTTCCAGTTCCGCATTGAAGGATCCGATAAAAATTCCTGATTCATCTTGTCCCCAGCCACCGTGTAAGTTCATTCCATAACTCTCATGGTTGCCTCTAAGTAAAAACACTTTGTCCCAAGCTGCCAATTTTAAACACATTAAAAGTGCAAGGACCTCGGTGCCAAAAAGTCCTCTATCGGTGTAATCGCCTAAAAAAACAAAATTGGTATCATTTTTAACTTTAGTTAAAGTGTTCTCTAAAATTTTCACCAAAGAATGTATGCTTCCGTGAATATCTCCCACAATTTTGAACTCACTGCCTGGAGTGATAAATTGTTTCTGAATGTATGTATTGTGATCATCAACTCTAATTTTTGTTTGTTCATCATAATTTCGTATACATTTGTTAATTAATTCATATAATTCTTCAGCGCTGATTATAGGTTCATCCATTTCAAATACTTCTAATAACCTTGTATTGTAGGCAGGGTTGCATTTTTTTTGTTCTTCATATGAAGAAGTTGTCTCTTTTACTTTATTTAATAAAAAATAAAAGTAATCTGTCGTAACATATTTTTGTTGTGCTGAATCCTGAATGCCTGGGAATCGAGAATATGCCGATTGGGATGTGGATGCTTCTTCTTGCTGTACATCTGTTCTTTGGAATTCTGGGTGGGTTGATGCGGCGGCAGCCTCTTCTAAGCAACCTTCATCTAGGCTCGGGTCTTGAAGGGCTCTGAGTAAAAAACGTCTTGCTGATTTGATATATTCCTGAACTCTTTCAATAATTGCATAGTTTTCGTCTTGAGAATAAAAAATAGGATTCCACTCCTGCATAAGTCTATCCGCTTTGTTTTGAATATCTTCATATGTGAATACGCTATCAATGCCCAATACATACTGGTGAAATTTGACCGGATCAAATTTTTGAAAAGCGTCCATGTTCATTTCGCGAATGCACATACGTATGAATTCATTTTTGAAGGCAGGAAAAGCTTGATATGCCGGATGATCTCCAATTCCTTCTGCTGATAAATTTATAAACGATGAAAGCACATTTTTTTTGCAATCTGCGGGTTCAAAATGAATTTTATATTCGCCTGACTTTTCGTCTACAATGCAAAAGAGCATTTGAGTTACTGGGATACATAGAAACTGCTTAATTTGATCAATTGGGAGTTCAAATTTGAGTTCTGGGGTTTGGTATATGGTAATTGTAATTCTAAAAAAATTGTCATGTATGGATCCGAGGTCCATACTATTATCATCTTCTACTATGCCTCCCCAACAACTTTCATCCAATTTTTTTACATCAACTCCGATTTGTCTATCGGTACAGTTTTTTAGCCTCAGTCTATGGCCGAAAACTGACTGAACCGATGGGTTTGTTTCGGCTAATTGTAATAGGGTTTCTTGCTCCATGGCTGAAAGGCCAATGAAGCTTCCCAAAATAAATAAGAATAACGATTTTGTTATAAAATTTTTAAAAAACATACAATTTTCTCCATTCATAATAAATAATTGTATTTATTTATTATATTTTCTATTTGTAAAACAATATCTATTATAGTATTAAAATCAAATAGTATTGTCAAACGCGCTTTGCAAAGCGGAATACGAGTATAAATATAAAATTTCTTTAAACAAGGAAAAAATGACTAAAAATGGTGATCAAATGGTTTTAGATACAAAAAATAATGTTGGCAATGTTGATTGCAGGTGGTACAAGCCCGGTGATGGGTAACGGCCCGTTTTTTTAAGCAATATTTGAGGGTAATACAGAGAGATTTATGTCGTTGCTTGAGTCTATTCCAGCAAATTTGAAAGTTGAATTTATTACTACATTTGTGAGTAAAGAAGGGGATACATTTTTGCATACAGCAGGAAACCAAGGCAATCCAGATATCATAAGAATCTTACTTGAAACTGTTCCCGAAGTACAAAGATTTGAATATATTATGGCTAAAGGTAATATGAAATTTACAGCATTGCACTGGTTGGCAATTCATGGACATGCCTCTGGGTTAAGAGTTTTATTGGGGTTTGTTCCGCTAGAACAAAGACTTAGAGTTATTGCCTCCAGGGATTTCGAGTTAAAGACAGCTCTACACGTTGCTGTTTGGTGTGGCTTTGCAGAGATTGCAAAGATATTGATAGAGGCTGTTCCGGAAGAGTACAGGATTGGGCTTATTAATACCCAAGACAGAGCTTACAGAAAAGAAAATATAACAGGTCGGTCAGCATTGGATTATGCCATAATGCGAGAAGATTTTGAGCATGAAGATGTTGCCAAAGTGTTGCTTTCATTTTTGCCTTCAGAACAACGGGATAAATATTTTATTGATAGAAAAAAACATCGCCTTGCCGAATTGGAAAAGGATAGAGGGTCATTTAAAATAACAGTAGGTGGCCGGGAAGAAGAAATATTTGACGAGAGAAAACGGAACCATGATGGTGAAGATGGAGATTCTGGCGCCCCTGCTTCAAAAGTACGTGAGGAAGAACAACCAAAAAAATCTGGGTCGAGCTGTAGCGTAATGTAATTTGGTATAAAAGATAACAGATAGAATTAAGCATAAGAAGCAGATCATTGCGGCATAGTTTTTATGAGGTTTTTGTGATTTCAAAGTCGTTGTTTTCAAAAATTACTGTTGTTTATTTTTGTTTGGTGAGTAGTTTTTTTAGCGTTGGAGCGCAATTTGAACCTTTACGGAGAGAGCGTGTCCCTGAAAATTTCAAAAAATTGCTTAATTTTATGTATAAGTTTGAGGGTAACGAGTGCTGTCCTCTATCGTATGTAGATGTCTTTATATTGCTTCAAGCGAGTTCTGAACAGGGAGATAAGATTTCACAAAGTTCTTTAGGCTTTTGCTATGAATGTGGTTTGGGAACAGATATAGATTCAGAAAAAGTATTTGAGTGGTATCAAAAATCTGCTGATCAGGGATATGACTTGGCACAGTTGAATCTGGGATACTGTTATTACAATGGGATTGGGACTGAGAAAGATAATAAAAAGGCATTTGAGTGGTATAAAAAATCTGCGAAACAAGGGCTTTCTTGCGCTCAGCATGAGCTAGGTATATTTTATGAGGAAGGGATTGGTACAGAGAAAGATTTAGAAAAGGCATTTGAGTGGTATAAAAGAGCTGCTGATCAGGGAAA
The DNA here is from genome assembly GCA_041671765.1 of Candidatus Babeliales bacterium. Classification (GTDB taxonomy): domain Bacteria; phylum Babelota; class Babeliae; order Babelales; family RVW-14; genus JBAZAX01. The sequence goes on from JBAZAX010000021.1 coordinate 19,775, forward strand.
TTATTTAGCACAGTATTTGGTGGGATATAAATATGAATATGGGGAAGGAACATCTCTGGATCTGGAAAAGGCATTTGAATGGTATAAAAAATCTGCAGAACAGGGATGTGCCTTTGCACAATTTACTGTAGGTTATTGGTATAATTGTGGAAAAGGAACAGAGAGAGATTATGCGAAAGCATTTGAGTGGTATCAAAAATCTGCTGATCAGGGCAATGACCTTGCGCAACATTCTTTAGGCCTTTGCTACCAATATGGAATTGGAGTCAAAGAAAATTTACCAAAAGCTATCAAATTGTATGAAAAGTCTGCAAAACAAGGTTTTTCTTGCGCGCAATATAATCTTGGCCTTTATTACTTTAACCAGGGTAAATATTTGCCGGCATATGAATGGTTCGAAAAGGCTGCTTGGCAGGGAGATGCTGATGCTCAATGTTGGTTGGGATATTTTTATGGGAGTGGAATTGGAGTAGAAAAAAATCCTGATTCAGCATTTGAATGGTATAAAAAATCTGCAGATCAGGGACAAGCTGACGCTCAATATAGTCTTGGTCTTTATTATTTTAACCAGAATAAGATTTCGAAGGCACGTGAATGGTTTGAGAAGGCATCTGCGCAGGGGAATTCGGATGCGCAAGATATGCTGAATAAAAATTATAAAGAGCAAGATAAAGGTCAAACTGTGTCTGTTGTGCAAGATGATGATTCAAAGCTCTAAAATCATCCTTTAGATAATAAATTTAAATAACAATCAGTTTCCTGAATATCCACCAATATTATTGAAAATTAATGGGTGCATTATTAAGGCAATTTTAAAGGTATCAAAACCTTCAGTTTTTAACTTTTCAATAATATTTCTTTGAATTGTAATTACATCCTTTTTATCGAAATAATCATTTGCACCATGCAATATTTTTTCTGTATAATATTGTTCCTTATTTTGCCAATACTCAACTGAATATGTTCTTGATCCACGGCCATCAAGCTCAAACCCAAAAAGAAAGCCACAAAACATAACCAATATATCAATTATTTGATTAGATGGTATTTCATCATTTAATGCATCATTTAAACGATCTAAACATGTAAATAATCGCTTTTTATGATTTGGGGTTGTATCAATAGCATCAACAATCTTTTGCATCTCTTTAACAACTTTGAGATACCATTCTTTGCGCTCTTTTTCAGAGTTCGACGTCCCAGCTAACTGGTAAGCTTCTGCTCCAAAAAAAGCGCCATTGCTCGTTCGAATAATAATTCTTTCATGTATTTATCTTTCAATTAATTAAAATATTATTTTTCTATTTAATTTTTATTCACATCCCATCTACACGCTTTTACAAACTCATAGCCCAATGTTGTAAATTCAAAAACTTTTGTAGTTCTAAGCGCAATGTAGAAATTTCCATGTAAAAACCCTCGATCAGCCGGGGGTTGAAATAGATTTAATCTAAAAATGTTCTCTATTATTAAATCCGATTTTTTTTCAGTTATACCAAATATCTCTTGAATTTTAATTGAAGAAAATTGCATATTTTTTCTATTCTGATAGTCAGCTTCTGAGTTTGCTTCATCAAAAACTTTATCTAGTATTGCTACTTCTATCGGAGAAAGCTCATTAAGAATAGCACCATAACTGGGTGTGATTTCGTTATTCCCTGTCGCTGCATTTGCAAGTAAATTGGCCCACTTTTTCTGCATGTTAGGATCTTCTTCCAGAGAAGCGTTTTGAAAAATAGGATACAAAACTTTTAATGGTACCTGTTGTTTTTTCAACCCTGAAGACGCAATTGTTTTTTCAGTTTCTTTGATAATATTTACTTGATTTTTAAACCGCCAAAACGCAACGTTATCATTAATTATTCCAACACCATTCTTGATGAAACCAGGAACAATCCCACTCAAAAACTTGCTAACTACCTCTTCATCCCCTTGAATGCTGGCCCCAAGAGATTGATCTCCAAATGATGCTTTTACTTTTAATTTTATGTCATCTTTTTTATTCATGCCTAACCCTACTAAACAATTATTATAAAATTTAAGCTATCAAAATATCGTAAACACAAACCCCATGTCAAACTAAATCGTACAAAAAAAGGTGTGTTGCGAAAATTATTGAAATAAAACGTTCCACTCCAAGTAACGGCATGATCCCAATATCAATAAGACACGGATTAGAGAGTGTCCCGTTGGTTACAAACTATTGTCATTGCCTTTTTCTGCATTTTGTTTGACAGCATTGTATGGTTGAATTTCTAAAAAAGCTTTTTTAATATTTTTCCATTTATCACTTTGTATGTGAGTCGATTATATGTTAAAATTCTAAATCTTAAAGTTGTTGAATATGCAAGTCTGTACACATAAAACATGGGATTGATTGATGAATTTTTTCGAATTTACGAGTTCTTGGTTGCTTGGAATATTAACCGTTTATGTAACAAATGATAGTGGTGCGATAGTTCAATGTCGAATGGCTCTTATTGAGCTTGAAAAAGAACTTGAAGATTTAGCTCCAGACAATAGAGGCCAGTCGGCTAGTTTCTATGGGAATAAAGTTATAAAAATTAAAGATTTGCTAAAAAATTTAAATGCACTGCATGCGGGTCTTTTCATTAAATGTCTTTTGTTACAAGAGTGTATAGACAAGAGTTTGACTTTGATTCTTCGTTGGCAAGATGATTATTCTGCTCCAGAAAATAATATTGCTTTTATTCGAGTGGAGATGCGTATGATTTGGGGGTTTGTAGATTTAGGTAAAGATACACAGGTTAAAATGAAGGACATTCAAAATTTTCTTTACGCAGGAATTATTAAAAGGGCTTTAATGCGTTTTAATTTGAACACATTATTGCGGACAAAATTATTCCGAGTCCTATATAACTTTTTATTTTTTTCATAGTCTTATTCCTCGTTAGATATTTGGTTGATTTCGTTTTGCTCGATACTGTGCGTTTGAGTGTGAATGAGATCTCTCTTAGAACCATATTTTAAGGAATAATTTAACTTATAAAGATTGCTGCAGTTAATTAAATAATAAACAAATGCACATATCACGATAATACCAAGAACATAAGAGGTGTTAATTATTGGATTTATTATTCCAAACTTAGAAAAATTTATTTTTATTTCAGGTATTGAGTTAACAATATTAATGATGAGTTTTAGCCAGCCGACAAATGTAATCCATGCAAGCAAACGTGTCCCTCGTTTTTTATATCCAAAATAATAATGTAACCAAAGTATGGTGGCAACAATTACAAAGGCGCTTATTAGCACAAGATAGGAATCAATTAAGTCTTTATTACCTATAAAGTCTGCGAAAGCTATTACATTAAAGCTGTATAAATTATCAATAATTGTCGCAGAAACATATATGGTAAATGATTTTAGCCATTTCTTACGAATAATACCTTCTTGCTCTGGTGTATACAACGAAGTATTTGTATTGTTTGTCATAATATAACCCCCTAATTTACTTAATTATTATTATATCCTTATATCTTAATTATTTATTTTCACCATTCATATTGTACTCATTTCAACAAATCTGTTATCACGTTAACCAATGCATTACGATCAAACTTTTCATCAATCCAATCAGAATACCTAATACGGAAAAATTTCCAGCCAGCAGCCTCAAGAATTCTCTGTCGTTCCTCATCACTTTCAATATGAATTCCATATGCTTCATCTATTTCATCTTTATAATGGCATGGGCCATCGCATTCGATTGCAAGTCGTTTTCCCGTTTTCGTATTACTGATAACAAAATCAATTTTAAAACCACAACTCTCAACTTGATTTTGAATTTTGTAGTCTTGCTTTAATTTTGTGCAGATAAGATTAAAAAATAATTCTTCAAAATATGAATCAAATGGCTTAAGTTCTGTTGAACAGAATTTAACTTTTCCATTATCTTGAACATATTCAAGATATTTTTTAATCCAAATATTTTCAGGCATTTCTTGCAATGGCAAACTAATAAAACAATGTACTTGCAGTCTGGCACGTGAGAATGCAACATTAACTCTTCCACTATTAACATCCGCGCGGATATCGCCACTTTCGCCGGTAAGAGGTACATAAATATTTTTTTGCGCCGGAGACCTAATAACAAAAGAGTATATTATTATATCTTTTTCATCACCTTGAATACCATCAATAATGCTTATTTTATAATTATCATGCATTTCATCAAAGCCACTGTCCTCAAAGAGTTTACGCATATAAGTTGCTTGATCATTAAAGAATGATAAAATTCCGATAGATTTATCTTTATATAGTTTGTCTTCTCGTAATTCTTTAAATAATTCCAAAATGGCGTTTGCTTCATCAACATTAACATTGTCTTTGAATTCCTTATGCCAATCAGACTTAACCTCATGAATCAACATTACACGATTTGTATCTTTGTAGGTTAAATAATTGTTATTAATGGCAACTAAATCTTTCCCCTTGGGCTTATAAAAATTTTGATTACTAAACCCAATCAATTCAGCTGGAGAACGATAATGATAACAAAGTGTCTTACTCATAAGACCTTGTTTGTAAGCAATGTTTAGTACAGATTGAACGGCTGATCCGGTGCTTTTAATCTGCTTTTCTTCAGGAATATTATAGCGACTAGCCAGTTCATCAAAAACGCGATTGGACTTGAACATTACAGTACTATCACGCATCTGTTCGCTATCACCAACAAATAATACTCGTTGAGCTCTGTACATCGCAGGCAAGGCGTAAGCAACATTACATTGAGAAGCCTCATCTAAAATAACATAATCAAAAGATTCAGCTTCAAGTGGTATAATTCTACTTGCATCATCAAGCTCCATAATCCAAACGGGAACCATATCCAAAATTTCTTTAAAAAGGTGGGGATCTTTTCGAAGATTCGCAAATGTTTTAAACGCCTTTTTTGATTTTTTAAAAGCACTTGCAAACTTTCTAACTGCCTGTCTAATCGAAAGGCCTAACGCAAATTTTTTAATAAGCCTTGTATTAATAATATTTTGAATATATAAAGAAATCCGTTGAATCCTTTCTTGTTCTACAGATTGCAAATTTGCTTTAATGTTGTTTGCACAACCTAAATTGGCGTAGTTATTTTGAATATCAATTTTTATTTCTTGCACTCGTAAAATGTTTTTCTTTTCTTCCAAAAAATTGGATGTTCCAGCTTTTTGAATAACTCGATCTATGAGCTTAAATGATTCATCCGAAAGACCGCAGAAATCTAGTAATTCGTTAATTTTTCTTTCCGCTAAAGAAATTTCATAAATATTTTCACAATAAACTAAATAATTTATAAGTTTTAAGAGACATGTTTTAACTTGTTCCTCCGTGATATCAAATTTGTATAAATTCTCTCGCAGGTAGCAGTTTATCTTAGGATCTAAATCACTTACAAACAAATTCAACAATGAATCTAGGCTCGAAAGTATTATAAATTTTTTCTGATCAAGTTCTCTTTTGTCATCAAAACTATAAAAATATTCTAATATTGAATCCATGAACGACTTAACTTGAGCCCTAGATACGTCTTTAGATATAAAACTATTTATATAATCACGCACCTCCCGCGGAATGTGAGCAAATGAACTTTTAAGTCTCAAATTTCTTTTTAAATTATTAAATTTTCTTACTAAATTATTATGCCCATCATAAGCAGTGATCGCTAAATCGTTTTTGATATTTTCAAGTTCACATGTGTATGATATCTCATCTAATTTCACTGATACGAAAATCTCATCTAATTTCCTTTTATTCTCGGATAAGCCATATTCAGTAATTTTATTCGATAGTTCAGAAATGTTTTTCTGAACTATATTTATATTGTGTTTTTCTTTATCAAATTCCTCACCAAATCTCAGAATCGCGGTTGAATATCGATTACTAATATTTAATCCATCAAAAATGGTTTCTAATTTATGATTCTTAGAATTTGCACTTGTTTCGTACTTCTTTGCTGCATTTTTTAAGATTCTTATATCCTCATAAAGTTTTTTTATTTCTTGAAATAAGTCTGAGGAGAAATTTTTTATAAAGAGTTCAATATTTAAAATATTAATTTCATACTTACTTAATCGCAAAAGCTCTGAATGAAGGCTATAATATTTTTGCTGGTTCTCTATATTTTCATTGAAAAAAGTTTGATATTTAACTTTTTTCTCAACAATTTCAACTAATGGTTTTTTATCAATCTGATATTTAATTTTTTCAACAAATGCTTCTAAAGCACTTAATTGAGGACCAATTCCATCATTTTCATCATCCTCGCCAATTTGTGCTGAAGCCGGATTGGGAATATACCCAAACAAATATTTAATATTAAGTTTTTTAAGCTTATCTTTCACAACTTTAAGTGCTTGAGCCTTCTGACTAACAAAAAGCACCCGTTTTCCAGTTGCTGCAAGATGACAAAGAATGTTTGAAATTGTTTCCGATTTGCCCGTACCTGGAGGACCTTGAATTATTGCAGCCTTATTTCCAAGAATTGAAAGAGTAGACAGCTGGTATTTATCATATGGAAACGGGAAATACAAATCCTTTTCATGCGGAGCATCACAATTAACATTCAACTCATTATTATCTATATTCATCCAGCTTGTAAGTGCAGATTTGGTAAGATCCTCTTCTGATAACTTTGCAAGTTGAGTAAGATCGTCAGCAAGAAAAAAATTTGCCCTTGTATTCAAAGATATTTTTATATCTTCAAGTAAAAATGATTCTTCGTTAAAATTCACATCTTTTAAGCGCAATCGCGATTTAATTTCACGCCAAATTTTTATAAAGATATCTAAATTAGTTACGGGTAAGGAAAGAGAGCCATCATGCTCATATTGACGCAATTCTTTCAAAAGCTG
>JBAZAX010000022.1:0-26080 GCA_041671765.1 Candidatus Babeliales bacterium
ATTTTTGTGCTGCTTAGATATTTTGAATTATTTACTATAGTAATTAAGGTGCTAGGGGTTGTTGCATTATTCAACTCTAGAATAAAATTAACAAAAGCGAGAAGATTTGTTGCATTGGTTTGTTGATTTGCGGTTAAATATTTAGATAAATTTGAATTACTTAAGGTGGTTTGCGTTTCCTTTAGGGTTTGCAGCAGGGCAGCAGATATTGTTGTTGGAGGGTTTAGTGTTCCTAAGAATCCTCCGGCAAATGAAACAGCTAGTACGAAAGCCATTATGTCAATTCTTGAAGATACTGAATTTGTGCTGCTTGGAAAATCAATCAAAGTTGATGCAATATTTAAATATTTTGGAGTGTTGATCAGCGTGTTTAAAGCAACTGGTATACTTGTTGCTTTATCAACAGCTGGAAGATCTATTGAAAAAGCTTCTTGAATATATGTTCTTACTAATCTGATATACCACATGTTTTGATTTGCATTACTTATAGTGCTTGCGTAACTTACTTGATTTGATGCATTTGCGACTAATACATAACCTCCGTTGCTTACAAAAACAACTTTTCTATCATAATATACAGGTGTTTTAATAGTGGGGGTAGGGGATGTTGGCCAATAACTAGAAGTTGTTCCTGCAAGGCCACTGTATAAAACATATGTGTATTGATTTGGGTATGCTGTGCTGCGAAATTTGTTAAGTAAGTTGTCTACGGTGTTTGGAATGTTTGTGGAGGGATCTATATCAACTGGAGTCCAAAATTCACCAGTCCCATAATTGGTGGCAGTCATTGGAATTGGAATTCCACTTGCAGTTCCGCCGAGGTATTTTCCAGTGGCTTTGTTCATTAATTTAGGAAACATTCCGGATGTGACTAAAGTGCCTTCTGTTACACCTGTTTGAACCCTTTTTATAACCCATTCTATATTTCCTGTGGCTAAAAGCGCAGACTGCGTGCCATTGTCTGCCAAGTATGTCTTGGTACCCGCTCCGGTTGTGCCTAAGTTTTCAATTTTGACAATATCGCCAACGCGAATTTGGCCAAATACAATTTTTATGGGGGAAAATACACCCAAACACAATATATAGAGTGTTAAATTATTTGTTTTTAGCAAATTAAATAAATTTTTTTTCATACTACAATCCTTCTTCTAATTGAATATTGAACGTGTTGAATTTTACTTTTTGCTTTATCTATAAATTCTAAAATTCATGAATTTTGAGATATATCTCCCTCGATCTCCTTTGTTTTATAAAAGTCTATTAATTTTAAAGCATGGACGTAGACCATAGTTACGCCCATGTAAAATTATTATATTTTTTTTCGTTGCTTATATTTGAATTTTGAATAAATCTAGCCAAAATCTTTCCAATCAAATTTTGCTTGTTGCTTTTTCTATGGTTTCCAAAATCCAAAGATTCCGTGAAATCGAACCAATTCTACTTTTCCTTTTTATATCTATTTTTGCTAAAAGTTTTTTTGGAATTCGTAATGTAAGTCTATGATCATCTTCTATTTCGGATGCATTATTTGATAACCCTCCCCCCTTTGATATAAATTGTTCAATTTCTTTTTCGATAACGGCATGTGCGGTTTTAACAGGTTTAGATAGTTCTTTTACAGCCATACGTATCCTTTATTTTAAAAAAATATTGACGTGTTTTTTGTGTATTTTAGACAAAATTGATACAGATAAAATCTGCATTTAAGACATTACCTTGGCGGAAGTATGACTTTTTTGTGACGTCATATTTATGTCAAAAATCATATCGTGAAGCATGTGTATTTCACTCTTTGCTTTTCCATCACTTTTCATCTCGATTACCCCTAATCCCTCTGATGTTGCATTTGAAAATACTTTTCTGAGTCCTATAGTTGCTGGAAGTAGAGAGAGATTGCTGGTTTTTGATATAATGCTCTTTGCATCATCATTATCGATTCCGCGTGAACTGGCGCAATTGATGAATGCGCGGCAAATTAGTTTTTCATTTATTACTTTAGCTTCTTCGACAAGGTCTGAGACTTTTGTTGCCGTCCAGATATCAAAACTTTTTGGTTGGAATGGTACAACAAAAATATCTGAAATTGTGAGTGCCGCCCTTAATGATGCCGTGTCTCGTCCTCCGCAATCAATTATAATATCGTCATAATGACTTTCCAGCTTTTTTACTTCACTGCGAACAGCGCTTCCTTTAAGTCGAATGGTAGTCCAAGGTGTGTTAATGCCTAAGTTTATTCTGTGGTCTGTCCAATCTCCTGTTGTGCCTTGTTCGTCTGCATCAATGAGTAGAATCTTTTTTTTGTTAAGAGCTCTGATTACAGTAAGATTAACTGCAATCATACTTTTCCCTACCCCACCTTTGATGCTTCCTACCGTAATAATCATAGTAGATTTCTCCCTTATGTATTTATGTTAAAAATTAGATGTCTTTTTTGTGTCATTAAGTTGTCGTCAGTGACTTAATAAATATCATTTTGGAAGCTTAATATCAATAATATATTATAAATTTATGGGGTAGAGAGCAAAGTTGCTTTTTGTGTACGTAATTTTTTTGCAGCGATTGAAGAAGTATTTATAAAAGTATTTATTGCTGTCAATTTATCAGTTGTGGAAATTAAAGAGTTGTTGGCTGCGGTTAATTCTGATTCCGATCCAATAATTGCAATTCGATTAATAATTCCACGTTTTTGGGTATTGGTTAAAAAATTTTTATCTTTAGTTATATCAAGCAATCCATTTGCTCCATCTGATAATTTAGGCAAGCCAATAGTTACACGATTATCAAAAAAGCCTTTTAATAATGTATAAATAAAATCACCGCCATTGGCTCCTTGAAAAAAATCATAGTTAAATATTGAGTTGTTAACAATCTTAAGTAAGTTTTCCAGGCCTGTTGCATCATAATTTGTAATAGTTTTAATTGTGTTAAATAAATCCATAGCACTTGCTGATACGGTGATGTCAGTTTTTGCTCCGCTTCTTCCTCCGGAATTGGCAGCAAACATTGTAACAGTATAAGTCCCCGGTGTTGAATAGGTGTGTGTAGGATTTTGCGAAGTCGAAACAGCAGATGAATCACCAAAAATCCAAGTCCATGATGTTGGTGCTTTTGTACTGGAATCTGTAAAGTTAACCGTAAGACCTGTTGCTGATACACTAAAGTTTGCAATTGGTGGCTCAACAATGGTAATTGTTTCGGTTTTTATAGTTCTTCCGTCAGCATTTACAGCAAACAATGAAACTTTATAATTTCCGGCTACTGAATAAACGTGAGTGGGATTTTGTATTGAAGAAGCATTATTTGCCCCTGAGGATGGTTCGCCAAATGACCAGAACCACGATGTTGGAGAGTTAGAACTTTTGTCTGTAAAAGTTGCTGTAAGGCCTGTTATTGACGTTTTAAAATCTGCAACAGGCGCTGTGGAACTTAATTGCGTGAAATCTAAAAAAATAATTAAAAAAATTATAAACTTTTTAATACTAAGGTTATTTCTCATTTTTAAATCCCCCTATTAATAAGTTTTATTTGCCGTTAATTAATAAATTTGAGAATATCATTTTTGAAAACTTAATATCAATTAATTTTTATTATATAGACAAAATATTCAAAACGGACACTAAAAAATAATCCCGATCAAATCATCAATGACATAGTCTTTTTACTTCGTCGTCCTCGCGAAAGCGGGGACCCAGGTCGTGTTTTCTATAATGAAATTTTCGTCTGGTCTGCCATTCGTAGCCACGAGTGAAACGAGGGCGAAGTATGGATTCCCGGTCAAGCCGGGAATGACGTGGCGTAAATACGTTTATCATAATTGTATCTTGATGGCCGTTTAGAATATTTGCACTATATCTTGAAATATGGAACTGAGAAAATGGAAGAGGCGTGCTCTCGAGAGCACGCCTCTTTGCTAGAATTGTTTTGTAATTTATTCTTGATTTATTATTCTTCTACTTCAATAGTTCTTACTTGTTTTCTCACTCGTGTTGTTTTGCGAACAGGTCTTTCTTGTTGATCATCCTGTGATTTTACAGACCCCTGTTCTTTTTCAAGCTGTTCTTTTGTTGGAAGCTCAGACTTGTCTTGCTTATCGATATTATCAATTGCATCTATAAGCTCTTTTTCATTTGCGCGAGCAGACTGTCTGGTCTCGCTTAATTCTTGAGCTTCTTGCTCAGAAGGCTCTTCAATTTCTATGTCGTGAGTTTTTACAATGTCTCTGTCCTCTTTTTTTATTTGGGTAACTATGTCCCTGTTAATATCATTACCCTGTTCATCCATGCTGTTCTTTAATTCAGATTCACTTCTACGAGCAATAACAACATATTCTTTGTCTTTTGAGACATCTTCAGGAAGAATAACTTTAACCGTTTTGCGTGTGTCTATTACTTGTGGAGCACTTACTCTAATAAGATATGAGGCTTCTTCATCGTCAGACTTACGATCAATTTTTCGGTACAAGGCGTAGTATAAGTCTTCATTTTTTTCGTTTTCAACGAAGACATATGTTGAAGGATCATCTTCCTTTTCCGGAACTTCAAGATAAATACTTACACCTGCTCTTGGGTACCAGTAATAACCAAGATCAGCAAACATTAAACCGTAACCGAGAGAGGCAAATGGATATGCCCAGCAGTTATAGGAGTTCATGTACCACCATGCCGAACCTGGGTAATAATAAAGACCTAAGCCTGTTGCCCATGGCCATGGGGTTGCCCAGTAAGGACCCCAGTATCCGCCAAATGGGTACCAGAAAGGAGCCAAAGCTGCATATCCGAAGAATGCACCACCCCAGAAAGCGGCGGCGTAACCCCAACCATAACCCCAACCGTGTCCCCAGTATCCACCGTGGTGTCCCCAATATCCACCATGACGCCCGCCGTGGCCACCATGGCCGCCACGTCCACCGTGGTGACGTGAAATTTTATTTGATCGAGATTTCGATCTGCTACCACCTTTTCCTAATTTACTACCTCTACCGGATTTTCCACTGCGACCGACTTTGCTACTTCGACCTGATTTGCTACTTCGACCTGATTTGCTACTTTTGCCTACTTTGCTTGAAGATTTGCCAGATTTTCCAGACTTAACAGATCTACCTGATTTGCCTGATTTGACAGTTCTACCTGACTTACCTGATTTAACAGATCTAGTTGAAGATTTTCCTGATCTAATCGATTTACCAGAAGATCTACCGCTAGATCTGACAGATGATCTTGGTTTGCTCGATGATCCGGATCTTACAGATCTACCGCCGGACGATCTACCGCTAGATTGCACAGACGATCTTGAAGAGCTTCGACCACTTGAGTAGCTTCTGCCTCCAGATCTACTGCCGGACGATCTACCGCTAGATCGCACAGACGATCTTGAAGAGCTTCGACCACTTGAGTAGCTTCTGCCTCCAGATCTACTGCCTGACGAGCTTCTGCCCCCTCCGGATCTACCCCCGCCAGACCTACCACCTCCACCTCCGCTGCGCACTAATTTTTTAGACTTTTGATCTTTTTCATCAATAAGCTTAAAGTCTTCGAATTTATCTCCGAAAAGACTAGAGCTTGAAACAAGCATTGTGCAGATCGTCACAATGAACATGTTTTTAATCTTTGTATTCACGACTCTCCTTTCTCCTATCCCCGCCAAAAATTACCACTTACTTCTAAATACTTTTTTTCTAATTTAATAATAGTAAATTTAATATTACTAAATCAAGTGTTTGAATAATATTTTTATTCGTTTTGGGCCAAGGAGATATAAAAATGGCAAAAACTGTATAAAACGGTATGGTTTTGGTATGATGAATTTCATAAAAAATTAGTAACCTTTAAAATAAGTGGGTTTATGGAATATAAAAGCAAGCGGCTTCGGCTGGAAGCTGAAGAGTTGGAAAAATTACCGATTAAAAAAAAGGCTTACGGGCAGCATTTTTTGCGAAATCAGGCCGTTGTTGATCGGATGATTCATACCGTTAACATATCATCGGAAACATCTGTTGCCGAAATTGGTTGTGGTGACGGTTTTTTGACTTCTGCGATTTTACATCAAACAAAGTGTAAAAATCTATTTGTGTATGAAATTGATTCTGAATGGATAGATTATGTTGAGAAAAAAATTAGAGATTCTCGTCTAAAAATAAATAATGACGATATTTTACAGGTTGATTTGGAAAAAGATCTTGCATCCCACAAGCCCATTGTTTTGCTTGCAAATTTGCCTTATCAAATTACATTTCCAATTTTATTCAAAATTCAGAAATGCAAAGATTTGTTCCAGGAGGGTGTGGTTATGGTGCAAGAGGAAGTTGCACAAAAAATTGTTGCAGCCCGAGGTAAGAAATTTTCTCCAACTACAATGTTTTTGCAGCGCCATTTCGAATGGAAGTTGCTTGATAAAGTTGCACCCGGTTCATTCATACCTGCTCCAAAAGTTTTTTCGCGCACACTTTATTTTAAACCAAAATTTGACGTGCCGGAAATTCCACGTGAAACAGAATTTTGGGCGTTTCTTAAGTTATGCTACAGGTTTCCAAGACAAACTCTTAAAAACAATTTGAAAGCAACAAAATACTTCACTAATCAAAAACTTTCACCTGATATTTTGGCTCTAAGAGCGCAACAGTTGCCATTTAATGACTTTGTGAGTTTATGGAAAGAAATAATTTCTGAGTAATTTAAAATATTATGGGTATAAAATTATGAAAATCTTAAATAACTTTAAAACGGTATTATTAGTTTGTGTTTTTTTTACCAGCGGTTTGAATGCGGCAAAAATAGGTAATTTAGATAAGCCTACAAAAAAAGAAATTCAAGAAACCATTGATGTTGCTGTAAATGGTATACTTGATAGCATTTCTCCTACGACGAAAAAAACAGTATTAAAAGAGATAAAATTAATAACATTTGCGCTAATATCCGGTGCAGGCATTGGTGGATGCGCTTATGCATATGCTTATGATAAATTAGATTTGGATTACGACACATCGTGGGCAAGTGGGACATTTGGATCATGCGTCGGATTGACTGCGGCTATTTGGTTTTACGTTTTATTAAAGGCTGTTGATAAAAAATTAATAAATTCAACGTCCGATCTTGAGGTTAAGTTGAAGATGTTAGAAAATATGAGCGTGATGCTTAATGGTTCTGGCAAAAATTAGCTTATTACCCGATGTTTTTTAATATTCGCCTGCGGTTTTAAAATACAGTTTTAAGTTGTAAGTTTTAACGAAGTCGGAAGTCTGGCCTGTCAGGCGAAGCTGCTTAGGACAATTTGTTCGTCGTAGTTTTAACTAAATCGAACGGATGGCTTGCCAGGCGAAGCTGTGTAACAGCGAAGACTGGTAGAGACGAGAGGATTCGAACCTCCGACCCCCCGCATGTGAAGCGGGTGCTCTAACCAACTGAGCTACGTCTCCGAAAAAATTTCAATATAGATCGACCGTTTGACCAACTGCCTGTCCGCCATAGCTACAAAGAGCGTCGGCGGAAGCTACGTCTCCAAGTGATCTGTCATCCTGAACTTGTTTCAGGCCTGCCCGCCATAGCCTTGGCGACGGCTGGGATCCATGGATTAATAATCCCTAAAATTTATTTGTTTGATAGTAACAAAAAAATACGCGTGTTTAAAGCTAAGAGTTAAGTTCGTTTAATTTTTCCATAATTTTTTTCATATCTTCCCATACAATCTTTTTTGCATCCGGATTGCGCAGCAGATAGGCTGGGTGATAGGTTGGCAAAACTAAAGTGTCATTAAATTTAAAGAAAATTCCACGCGATTTTGAAATATTTGCGTCATATCCTAGCAGCCCCTGAGTGGCGGTTGCTCCAAGTGCGCAAATGATCTGCGGCTTAATAATTTCGATTTCTTTATAAAGAATTAATTTTTTGCAAATGTCGCTCTCGTTTGGCAGTGGGGTTCTGTTGTTTGGCGGACGGCATTTTACAACGTTGCTGATGTAAATTTCATCGCGCGTGAGCTTCATAGCCTCAATTATTTTCGTGAGTAATTGGCCGGCTCTACCGACAAACGGTTTACCTTGAGCATCCTCGTCCCTGCCCGGTCCCTCGCCCACAAACATAATTTTTGTAAATGGATTTCCCACTCCGAAAACGACCTGCGCGCGTCCTTGTTCGGCTAGTGGACATTTATTACAGTTTTTGAATTTGCATTTTATTTCGTCAAGCATTTCTTGACGAGACTTTGATTCGATTTCTTTTTTTTGCTTAGAAGTTGTTGCAGATTGGGCAACTTCCTGTTTTTCAGCATTGTCTTTGTACACAAAGCCTTTTGGCTGCTTTTTTAAAAAATTTATATAATTTTTAACTTGGGTATCTAAATTTTTATCATTCACTGTCATTCCTAAAAAGTAAAAACCAGGTAGCTCTAAGTATATCCTGACTACCTGGTTTTTCTACAAATTTTACTTTTTGAACTTTTACTTCTTATTTTTGGAAGATTTATCAGCAGGTTTTGTATTTTTTGTTTGAGTAATATTTTTCTTAGCAGGTGTATTCGGTTGATTTTTGGTTGCTGGTTTTGTTTGTGGCTTAATTATTGGGGTTATTTGCGGTTTGACAATTGTGCTTTTAGATGTTGTTTTTGGCTGTGGTTTGGTTACTGGTTTTGCCTGAGGCTTGACTACAGGTTTTGTTTGAGTTTTGGCTTTGGGGGTTATTTGTTGACTTACAGGTTTAGTACTACAATTGCATCGGGTAATGTTTTTATCTAAACCTTTAGCATTTTGGGATATTGTTGTTTTTTGTTCAGTCTTTTTTATTACCTGATTTTTTTTGGTCAATTCTTGTGGGTTTTTCTTAACTATTGAGTGTGTGTTTTTCTTCGCCACAGACTTTTTATTTTTTTTGTTAGCTATTGATTGAATACTTTTTGTTAGTGCTCTTTTTTCAAGTTCTGCTGCTTTTCTTTCAAGCTCGGCGCCTCTCTTTTCAAGATCCAGCTCAATTTGTGAGTTGCTAATCTTTTTGGCTTCTTGAATATACAAATCCAAAAACAGTGACCATTGTGTTTCTTGGTCAAAAGATGTTTTGTAGTATGATTCATGAACTTTGCGTTTTGGGAAGTATATTGATATTCCATTCGCGCCAGTTATATATTTACAGCTCGTAGATTTGATGACGATATTTTTCATTGAGTCTATGGCTTCTTGCGCCAGTACCTTAACATCATCCAAATTATTCGTATAATCTTCTGTCATGGCAAATCCACGTTTTGGTTTTTTTAATGTATCTACCATGAAAATTAGGCTTTTGTAAAAGTGGCATAAATCTATGTAATCAGCATCATAAAATTCTGTTGTAAATCTGTCGTTGTTTCGGACACCCTTGAGTGCTCCGATCATCATATCAGGATTAAGTTTGACAAGTTGTAGAAGAATGGAAGTTAATTTTTTTATGTCTTGTTCTATTTTGCCAATTTGTTCCAAATTTATTGCTGATTGTGTGTATTGAGCACATTTAGATGAGTATTCGTTTTCGAATGCTACTACAGAATTTTTTGCGAAATCATCAACTGTAAGTGTTTTATCTAAGAATGGGGATAATAATAGTTCATAGTTATATCCTGTAGACGGTTCCAGTTCTTGAGATGCCACAAGGAATTTTGTTGAATTTTTTATTTGAGATGCTATTTCACTCATTGCCATGTGGCATGCATCCATTAAAACTAAATCAATTTTTTTATTATTTAAAAGTTCTTGTTGGGTTTGGTCTAAAACATTTTTCAGATCTTGATTTGTTAAATAAATATGGAAGCGATCTTTTGCTGATAATGAATTATCAGTGCCCGTTTTTTTTGTGTCCAATTCAAATAATTTTGCGTAATTTTTTTCTATCTTTTTCATTAAATTAAAATTATTTGAAAAATCATAATTTATTTCAGAAAGTCCATTTTGTGGATTAATTGTATAAATTTGATCTCTATGTGTTGTTAAAACTTTATCTAAAAGATTAATATCTTTTATGCCTGATCCATTATTCCAAAAAAGTATTGCAAGCTTATTTGATGGAAAATTAATTATTCCCCATTTAATAAAATTATATAAACTTTGAGCGGTACCAACTTCGGGTTCATTTACTTGCGCGTTTGATTCAATTAAAAATGCTTTGTTTTTTTGAATGTAAATTCTTTCAATATCCGATTCGCCTTGCTTGTCTATTTGAACAACAATATTAATGGTATTTGTTGATCCAATATTTAGCATTTGTTTTAAAGCTCTTACAGCATCTTTGCTTAAATCGCTGTTTGATGCCATATAAACAAGAAAAGTCCAATTTTTTTTAGAGATCTTTTCCATTCTGTTTTTTAGTGTTGGCGAAGAGGCCTTTATTTTTTCGGTAATATAAGATGATGCATTTGCCTGATGCGGAAAAAAGTTGAGACAGATGAGGCATGTCATCGTGATAATAGTGCGTAAAATATTCACTATTCACCCTTTCATTAAAAATAAAAAATATAAATATGTTTGGTTACTACTAGAATAAGAACTTAAGTGAATAAAATCATGCTTTTCAAGAGTTTTTAAAATGACCAGTTTATTTGTTTTGTACAACCACAATTGCATGTTGTTGACATTGGCTAGTTATTTGATAATTTGCATGTATGTTTTGCGTGTTTTTTATTGTTTAATTGGTTGATTTAGAAGGAATAATGATGCCTAAAAATTTTTTTAAACTGTTTGTTATTGGGCTAGTTTTAGTTTCATCAGTTAATGGTGTGTATGCTATGAAAAGGACTCAGGAAGATGCGGGATGTTGTGACGATGTGTCTAAACAGCGTGTAAAAGTGGAAGAATCAGAGAATGGCTATTGTTGCATTTGTACTGAGGAATTCGAAAAAGAAAAAGATATTGAAGGAATAGATAGGTTAATAGTTGCTGCTTTAGATAGAAATGCTACAAGTGAACTTCGTTTTATAAATTTGATCAGACTGTTTTCGCTAGGTCGCTGGAAAATTATTATGTTCTGTTGCGGTAATAAAGATAATTTTATTTGTTCAAAATGTGCACTGAAGATTGCGGATCAACTTTGTGCTTGTCCGTTATGCAAGAAGTCTCCGTTTAGTGGAGCTGTAGAAGTTAATGGAATAGTGTTTAAGTTTAGGTTTCCTATTCCTGTTAAATTTTTTGCTGTAAGTAATATTTTTGAAGAAGAGATGGGAGGGGCGGAATTTCTTACTGATACCGAATTAAAAGAGGTTATTTCTGAGCTTTTAAATAAACATGGAATGGCGGTTCGTCTTTTGGGATTTGGTATGGATGCAAAAGCTGCATTTCCTAATATAGTTAAGCGAATTATTGCAAAACGTCAGACTCACTAAGAAATTTTTTGATTTAGTTAATTTATATATTTTGTAACAAAAGCAAGAGCAAAAGTTAGTGCAAATGTCAGTTGAAAATCAAGAAAAAATAACTGCATTGGATTAAATAAAAGAATTGTCATACAGACTATTGAAAGTAGATGTAAGAAATCCGTTTGAAAATTAAAAATTTTGCCAATTTCGGTCAAAATAAAAGCATAAAATGCCCTGGTGAATGGAAGGCTTGTCCACGAAAATATTTTGTATGTAACGCAAATAATAATTAGTAAGCTTCGTTTAAATCTGATTGAGATTGGTATAAGTTGTAAAAATATCGTCCAAATTAAAATAAACAAAACAATGTGTAGCCCTGAGCGCGCCAAGTAATGCGAAAGTCCCCAATAATTAAATGTGTTGCGCATTGAATCAATATTTTTGTGATGAGTATTGCCCAGAAACATCAGTGAAAAATAAGTAAAAACGGTAGGATGTATTTTTTGTTGCAGTCTTTGATATGTTTTTGTTTGTATGTCCCAGATAAATTTTCTGATACTGAATTTTGGGGATCTTAAAATTGTTATATTGTTATTTTTATAAAAAAACACGGAAGCTAAAAGATTCTCTTTAATTAAATAATTTTTATATGAAGTGTTTTGAGAAAGTGATTTATCTTGTGGAACTTTAATTTTGACGTCTTCAAGTTCAATTATATCGTCAACTTGTACGTCGGTGGGTGAGGAAGAGTAGCATTGCAAATTGAAATGTGCTTTTTTATAGCACATTGCTGTATTGAATGCTTCATGATTCTTGGCTATCGCATCTTTTGTCTGCAATACAGTTATCTCAATAATTTCTTTCCAGCCACCATTCCGGTTATCATGTTCGGCTGCTGGTAACAGTATTTTATTTGTAACCTGTGCGATCAAATCAAGTTTTCTGCCATCAAATTCTTGTAACGCATTAGAGTGTTGATTTTTTTGCCATGTTAGTGCAAATGCACCAAGAACAAAAAAAATGATGCAGGCAAAGACTTGGGTAAACTTTGAATGAAAATTCTTAGCTGCGCTGATAAATAAAACCGGCGTTAATAACGTTAGCGTTATTAATAAAATTGCTGGGCTAAAAAGTTCATACGACTGTGCATAAATTCCGAACAAAAATGCAAAAGTTGCAATGATAAATGGGGAGAATTTTTTATTTGTGTTCATGTTTTGTTATATCGCTTTGCATCTCTGCCCGCCACCCGAAGGGCGATCCTTCGACAAGCTCCCAGCCTTCGCTTGGGATAGCCTCGGCGGGCACGGCAGGACGAGCGGGCTGGATTAATGTGTTTGATGTCGCAAGAGGTCTAGGTGATATGCTTTTGATCGACTGTTTTAGCACTTCTGTTTTACACCCATTTTCGAGTTCTATAATTACCGTACTTTTAAAAACGTACAAAACTTTCCCCACATTTCCATTTTGTGTGTTTACCTTGTCACCCTGTTTGATTTTGTTGCATATAAAATCTAGATGATTCTTTGCCATTTTTTGTGGGATAATAACTAAATTGTAGCAAGCAAGAAAGACTAGCGTTAAAATTAGGGCCATTATTAAAATTATAGTAAAAGATGACTGATTTTTTGTTAATTCAGTTACTTGCGTGTTTATATTTGTGTATAAGTTGCTTAACATAGTATAAAACCTAATAAATCTATATTTTTATAAATTAGATTGGATATACTAGCAAATTTTCCAGAAGGGTAAAATTAATATGAAAATATCAAAGATTTTTGGCAGAGAAGTGTTGGATTCTAATGGCATTCCAACCGTTATGTGTGTTTTGCAACTTGATAATGGCAACATGGTTACATCGGCTGTCCCATCCGGAGCATCTACCGGTGTGTTTGAAGCCATTGAGTTGCGAGACGGCGACAAGAGCAGGTTTTTGGGGAAAGGCGTTTTAAAAGCTATCGAAAATTTGGAACAAAAAATTGCACCGGCGTTGATTGGTAAAACTCCTCAATTAATTGACATGGACAAGCTAATAATTGATATTGATGGCACCGAAAATAAATCCAATCTTGGTGCTAATGCAACATTGGCTGCTAGCATTGTAATTGCTCGTGCGCAAGCTGTTGATTCAGGAATTGAGCTTTATGAATTACTCAATCAAGTTTTTGAAATTGGAGCTACTGCTTTTCCATTGTGCATGTTTAATATTTTGAATGGCGGGGTGCATGCCGATAATGGAGTTGCATTTCAAGAGTTTATGGTTCTACCAAAAAAACAGGGATCAATGCAAAAAACAGTTCAGACGGCTGCTGAGATTTACCAGTCTTTAAAAAATATTTTAAAAAAAGATGGATATGGAGTTGGTGTAGGTTTTGAGGGTGGTTTTGCCCCTATGATTAAAGCAAAGAAGAACAAAGAAAATATCATTCTTGATTATATGCATAGGGCTGTTGAGGAATCCGGGTATTGCACAAGTGAAATCTCTTTTTGTCTGGATGTTGCAGCATCTCAGTTTTATGACGCATCTAAAAATGTTTATACAATCGATGACCAACAACTAACGAGTTTACAACTTGTTGAATTGTATGAAAACTTGGTAAGCAATTATCCAATTATTTCAATTGAAGATGGCATTGCTGAAGATGATTGGTATGGCTGGCAAATCTTGACCGAAAAACTTGGGAGTAAGATTCAAATTGTTGGTGACGATTTGTTTGTTACAAATATTGATAGAATCGAAAAAGGCGTCAAGCTTGGCGCTGCAAATGCTGTGCTAATCAAGCCAAATCAGATTGGAACAGTTACGCAAACAGTGAATGCAATTAAATATTGTAAAGCAAATAATTACAAAACAGTTGTGTCTCACCGATCCGGCGAAACTTGTGATACTTTTATATCAGATCTTGTTTTTGGGACCGCTGCCGGTCAATTTAAGGCTGGGGCTACAAATCGTGGCGAACGTGTTGCTAAATATAATAGATTGATGGAAATCGAAGAAAAATTATTAAACGCAAAATAATAGTAGATATTCAATAATAAAGGACCATTGAGTTGTATTCAATGGTCCTTTATTATTGATAAAATTTTACTTTAAAAGCTTTGTAAATATATCGTTTAAGACTTTTGGATTGGCTTTGCCGCCTGTCTCTTTCATGGCCTGACCAACAAAGAAGCCAAAGAGCCTCAGGTTTCCGGCTTTGTATTTTGCAACTTCATCAGGATTGTTGTTTACAATTTTATTTGCAATTACCTCAAGCATCTCTGTTGAATCAACTTGTCCCAAGTCTTTTTCTTTGATGATCTCTTTGGCTGTTTTACCAGTTGCTATCATGTCGGCAAAGACATCTTGAGCTACCTTGCTGTTAATGCTACCCGATTCAATTTCATTAACAAGCCCAGCCAAGTTTTCCGGTGTCATTTTAGTGTTATTTATGTCGGCTTTATGTTCATTCAGATATGCTAATAAGTTTCGCAATATCCAGTTACATGCAGATTTTGGGTTTTTGCATGTCTTGCATGTATGCTCAAAATAGTTAGCAAGTGGAATTGATTCAATCAAAATTAACGCGTCAGCATAAGGTAAACCATAATCTTTTTGGAATCTTCTTAATTTTTCGCCTGGTAATTCTGGAATTGTTTTTCTTATGCCATCGATCCACTTTGAATCGATTTCAATTGCCGGCAGATCAGGTTCTGGGAAATATCGGTAATCATCGGCACCTTCTTTTCGGCGCATCATAACAGTTTTTTGATTTTTGCGGTCCCACTGTCTAGTTTCCGGATAAATCTTTTCACCGGATTCTAAAGCTTGGATTTGGCGTTGCGTTTCATACTCAATTGCCTGAGTGATGAATTTAAAAGAGTTAATGTTTTTTAACTCAATTCTCTGTCCAAGTTGATCTGTAGTTTTTTTTCTTACCGATATATTAACATCGGCTCGAAACGAACCTTCTTCCATGTTTGCATCACTTATTCCAAGATATTGGACGATGCTGTGTAGACGCATGAGATATGCTTTGGCTTGCTGAGCGTTTTCCATGTCCGGTTGGCTTACAATTTCAACAAGTGGTGTGCCCGCACGATTCAAGTCAACAAGGCTGAAACCCAAGGACGTATGAATATTTTTACCTGCATCCTCTTCCATGTGGATTCGAATCAGTCTAATTTTTTTTTCGGATCCGTCTTCAAGTTCAATTGAAATGTATCCGTCTTGACAAATTGGGTCTGCATCTTGCGTGATCTGATAATTTTTGGGTAAGTCAGGATAATAATAATGCTTACGTGCAAAGCTTGTTGAGGGAGTGATTTTGCAATTTGTTGCAAGTCCAAGAAGAATTGCATCATCGACCACTTTTTTATTCATTACTGGTAAAGTTCCCGGATGACCAGCACAAATTGGGCATATGTTTTTATTTGCTTCATGCCCAAACTCGTTTTTGCAACTACAAAAGACTTTAGATTTTGTTTTGAGTTGTAGATGAACTTCAATCCCAATTGTGGCCTGATAATCTGCAGAATTAGCCACAGTATTTTTTATCTGCTCGGACATGGAGTACCCTCTTTAAAATAAAACTTTTTAGGTTTAAAGAAATCTATAAAGCTTTAATTAAGTTTTAAAAAAATTAAGAATTCTTTCGAATGCTGAACTGGTCGTCTTCATACTGTTCAAAGCTTTCAAGTGTAATTTTGCAACCAAGTTCTTTCTCTTGTGTTAGAATAGCATTATATTCATTTTGAACAAGATAATCAAAAACTTTATTAGACACGGCTAGGACGACTCCTCCGGACATATTTTCTCTTATGAATTCTTCTTTAAATTCGCGTAAAAGTTTAAAGCTCATTGTTTGTACTGATTTTACATGTCCCTTACCTGAACAACAGGGACATACATTTGTGAGTTGGTTGACCAAAGTTTTACCGGAACGCTTACGTGTCATCTGGACAAGCCCAAACTCAGAAACTTTTAACGCAACTGATTGAAATTTATCTTTTTCTTTAAGGGTTTTTTCTAAAAATCTTGAGAGTTTTTGACGGTTATGCATCGTTGCCATATCTATGAAGTCAATTACAATTAATCCGCCAATATTTCGCAAGCGAAGTTGTGTTACA
The DNA here is from genome assembly GCA_041671765.1 of Candidatus Babeliales bacterium. GTDB lineage: Bacteria > Babelota > Babeliae > Babelales > RVW-14 > JBAZAX01. The sequence continues at coordinate 16,414 of JBAZAX010000022.1, forward strand.
ATCTCTTCTGCAGCTTCAAGATTTGTTTTTAAAATTGTCTCTTCTTGATTATCAGAACCGGTGAACTTGCCTGTATTTACGTCAATAACAGTCATTGCCTCTGTCGTTTCAATGATCAATGATCCGCCAGAGCGTAACTGGACTTTTTTATCCAAAGCTTTCTCGATTTGTTTATCAATTTCAAATCGATCAAAAAGTGATGGAGGCCCCTGAAAGAAACGAATTTTGTTTAAGTTATCCGGTGAAATATATTTAACGTATTTGTATATGGCTTTTTGATTCTCTTTTGAATCAGTTACAACCATTTCAACATCTTCATCAAGATGCTCGCGAACTACGCGTAATGAAAGAGGTAAATCTTCATAAAGTTTTTCGCCGGGCACTGCTTTTTTAAATTTTTTCTGAATCGAATGCCAGGTTGAGATAAGAAAGGCTACATCTTTCTTTAAGTCCTTGTCTGACCGGCCTTCTGCTGTTGTGCGTACAATTACGCCCATGCCCGATGGAAGACTTTTTTGCATTATTTCGCGCAATCTGGAACGCTCTTCTCTGTTATCAATTTTCTTTGAGACGCCGATTTGAGGAATATTTGGCATTAAAACAAGGAATCGTCCTGGTAGTGTAAAACATGTTGTTAGTTTTGCGCCTTTTTCGTGAATTGGTTCTTTGATTACCTGAACAAGTATCTCTTCGCCCTCGTTGAATATTTTATCGATACTAATTGAGCTTTTCAATTCGAAGTGAGTGATTTCTTCGCGATCTTCTTCTTGTATGGAATCAAATACTTTTTCTGTTGCCAGAGCTCGGTCAACTTCACTTATGTGCAAAAAACCGGCCTTTGTTTGATTAATGTCTACAAATGCCGTTTGAATTCCAGGAAGAACTTTGCAAACTTTACCTTTAAAAAAGCAACGCTCCAGTTCTTCTTTCGTTTGCGTGTCAAAATACATGTCTTGCAAACGGTTATCCCTCAAAACCGCTGCTCTTGTTTGCCAAATTTCATCGTTAATAAGTATCTTTTTCACAACAATTGCCTTCACCATAAAAATTTTGTGTCACGCGTTGGATTTTTTATATTATTTAGTATCATTATATTTACTATCATTATAAACAATCCGAAAAATAATGAGTAGGAAATTTAAATAAAATGTGCTAAAGTGTATTAACAAAAGCGAAAGAGTAATTGTTTTTGTGTAGTTTAAGGTAAAAATTTCAGATTATTAATTTATTACCAGGAGGCATGAGTTATGAAAAAGTTATCTTTGGCAGCGTTGGCTTTGGTTATTCTTGTTTCAGGTTGTGGAAAAAAGAAAGAAGCCCCAAAAGGAAAAGAATTAGTAGACAACACCGATATTCCAGTCATGTCAGAAGAAAATGAGAGATTTGTTGATAACGACGGCGTTGCAGATTTCGCATTTGTAGATGATGAAACTGAAGGTGATAAAACAGAAACGGATAAATTAGCAGAAGCGGCTCCAGCAGCAACATCTCAACCAGAATTCGCTTGGGTTGACAATGAAAACGCAGAAGAAGAGTCAAAGCCTGAGGCAGATGAAGCCGAAGCAAAGGCATTTGAATTTAAGACAGTTAACTTTACATTAAATAAGAACGAGATCAGAAATGATCAAGTTGAAAAAATTGAACAAGACAGTGAAGTTGCAAAGGTTGCAGTAGAAAATGGTAAAAAAGTTGTTGTCCAAGGGCATTGCTGCCAACTAGGTTCATACAGCTACAACATGGCCCTTTCGCAAAGACGTGCTGATATAATTAAAAAAGAATTAGTAAAGCGCGGTGTTGATGAAAGTGCAATTAAAACGGTTGGATATGGTAGCGAAATGCCACTTGTTTGGTCAGACAAAACAGATCGCAAGTCTTTAATTGATGAACTTGCTGTTAACAGAAGAGCAGAAGTAGTTGTTAACTAATCTGACATTAAGAATATAAAAAATATTTAAAGGGCCCAGTTTACTGGGCCCTTTTTAATTTCACCAATGATTTATATATTTTAGTTAATAGGAGTGTCGCTGGAATAGAAAGGAAGATCTGGTACGGTCTCGGTTACGGTTGGGATTTTAGATGTTGCACGCTTTAATTTTAAAGCCTTTTTAGCTGCATCCTTGAATTTACTTTCCGATGCAGTTCTTTCAATAATCGTAATTTTTTCTTTTACTTCTATAATTTCTTCTTTTACCTCTTTAATTTCTTTGTCTAAGGCTTTAATTGTTTTTCCTAATTTTGCTAAGCCGGCTGTACGTTCAGCTTTTTGGTTGCGACTAATTGCCAAGTTTGGATGTTGTTCTAAAAGAAATTCAAGCTGGTCTTTTAAATCGTTTTTTTCATAATTTAAATTATCCAAGAATGCCTTTTTTGCTTTGGGATTTTCTTTAAGTAGAGCCTGAGCTTCATAATGATAGACTTTGTTTCTTATTTCAGGATCTAATTTAATAAAAAATTTTAAGTACTTTAATATGTAAATTTGTCTATTTTCAGCATCTCCGCCTTTGTCTGTAGATCCTAAAATATTTCTTATATCTTGAAACTCTTGAGCTAGTATATTTTTTATTGTCCCTAATTTTATATATAACTGTTTTAACACATCATCTGCGGCTAATTCGTGTTTTTCTGCAAAATCGCAAATTCTTAATAAATGTAGTTTAAAAGTTGCATCCAAAGAATCGAGTTCTATTTTTTGCATATTTTGAAGATCTTCAAGTATTAGTTTTGCTTCGGATTTTTGTTTTTGTAAAATTTTCCATGACATGGAACCTTCTGCTCCTCCGTGTGAAAATGTTACAGAATGTTTCGCTATTGAAGAGCTCATAGAAGGATACGCTCCTTTGACTGCCTCTGCCATTTTTTTATTGGCTTCGTGTAGCTTTGATTTAGCTTTGCTTAGTTTATATTGAGTTTCAGATATTTCTTTTTTTATTAATTTTTTTTCTTTGCTTTTTATGCTTTTGTCCTTGAGCGCAGCCTCCAAGTCATCTATTTTTCGTTGGAGGGATTTTATATCTGCATCTAATAAGTGCCTGACTTCTTCAGGTGTGTAATGACCTGTTACGGCCTTCAGTCGTTCTTGTGCTTGTTTCGATTTGTCAGTGGATTCGCTTTCATAATGTATTTTATCGGTATCTTCTATGTCTCTTGTTTTTTTTATTTTCTCAATATCACTTTTTTCTGCAAATAAATTCTCAGTTGTTATGAACATGCATGAAAACATTATGCATAAAAAATAAAATCGAAATATAAATTTCCTCATTTTTCATACCCCTTCATTAAGTATTATATTTGTAAACCTATCTAATTTTTATCATATGCAAAAAGACAAACGGGAATAAAGAGTTTTAATAAATCTAAAGCAAAGTCTGTTTTAGAGTAGAAATGTTTGCTTTTTATATAAAAATGGTTGATATAATTGCTGTGAGTCGAGGAGTAAATGTGTTTGTTAACTATTTTGATTTCAATGATAATAAAAAAATAGATTAAAAGGCACGGTATTCGAAAAACATAACGCCGTGCCTTTTAAATATTTAAAGTTTATCCAGCTATAAATTCACCTAACCAAAGACGATGATCGCGAGTGGAGACGTTTGCAAAATTAGTGCGCAAAGCCTCTTTTATTGATTTATTACTATTGTCTTTAGTAAGACTTTTTATTTGTTTTTTGATCGAGCTAATTTGGCTTTTGATTACTTTTGTTTGAGGCCGTTTTTTATTTAATTCTTCTAGTTTGGCATTTAATGCGAAACCTTTTGCTGCAAATGCTTGCGCATATAATTTTGCATATCCAGAGCTTTTTTGTTCAACAAACATTTCTCTTGCAGCGGAATAACTGTTAGTAAAAGCATCGGCAATGCGTTGTTCTAGTGTTGCTATTTTCCCTTGATATTCTAGTGATTTTTGTTTTGTTTCTTTACTGTCGCGTTGTTGTTTTGCTTCATCAGCATTTTTTGTTGATTCTGCATAGGATGATTGATACTCCCTAATTATTTCATCAATTACAGGAGTTTCTTGTGATTGGGCATTTTTGATTTTTTCAACATAGGCTCTTATTCTAGCAAGTTCAGTTTCTGTAGATTCACGTACTTTTTTAGCTGTGGGGGATTCGGCTTGACCCTCGACACGTTTAAACATGCCTTCACTTGATGATTGTGCTTTTAGTGCGGCTTCTCTTCTTTTTATAGCGTTCTCGAAAAATTCTATTACTGCTTCAGGGTTTTGGCGAATTCTTTCCAAAGAATCAAGATATTTTTTTTCGGCTTCTGCTATTTCTTGCCAGTGTACCAATTGTTCCTGTATTGCTTTTGTAGGGTCTCCTATATCTACTTTTAATTTATCCAATTCCTCTTGCAATGATTGAATTTCGTCAGCTTTTTGTTTTATTTGGCCATTCTTTTTAAGATCAAGGTCCCCAAGCCTTTGCAGCCCTGAGATTGCTTTTCTTTGTGTCTCTTCTAATTTCGCCTTTAATGCGGTTATTTTTGCTTTATTTGTTTTACTACTTTTCTTTTTATTAAGTGTTCTTATTTCGGATTGTAATCTATTAATTTCTAGGTCTAATTTTTTGTTTTCCGCCTCTTGAGTTGCAATTTGTCTATTAGTTTCTTTTAATACAGCCTCTAAATCTATTGGTTGAGCAGCTTGAGTAGCAGTAGCTTGCTTTTTCTTGGCTTCTTGTTGTTCTAATGCTTCAGTTTTTTTTCTAGTCGCTTCTTCAGCCGCTCTTACTTGTGACTCTGTTGATTCGGCAGACAATGGTTTTGCTGTAGTTGGTTTTGTGGTATCTCTGACTATTCCTGCTACTTCACGTGATATAGATTCACGAAGTTTTTGCATTTCTAAGGCTCTTGTTTTGGGTTCTAATTTCATAAGATATTCAATTTCAGCATCCGAAGCGTTTAATCGTCTGAGTTCCTCTGTTTGTTTTTTTATGGCTTCTTCAGGTTCTTTTTCTGGAGCGTCTGGCCGTGTTAATGGTTGTAGTTTTGGTGTAGTTGATAGTGGAACCCCTTCACCTAGAGGTTTTGCCGGCATTGTTGGAGCCACTAGTGTTGGTACTCTGGATGGTAGACCTAGCCCTGCTGCTGGCAAATACCTAGCTTGTGCAGCTTCTGCCTCTTTGGCCTCTTCTCTTTTCTTTGCTTCTTCTCGAACTTTAAAAGTGTCTGGAAGCGCCGCTACTGTTTCGGTGAGTTTTGTCGCAGGATCTGTTTTTACCCCCCGGGCCTTAAGCGCTGCTTCAACAGTTACGCCACCCGCTTCCGGTTTTTTTCTGGCGATTACTTCTGCTTCATTTTGGCTGTACCCTGCTGTTCTTAATTTGCTTATATCGGCTTGTTCTTTTGCGGTAGGTGGAGTTTTTCTTTGAGCTTCTTCTCGAGCTTTTTGCGATTCTAAAGCTTTTTTTGCCTTTTCATATTCTTCTGGTACATCGCGAACATATTCGGCATTTAATGCACAATAGTTGTCGAATAATGCCAGAGTCAAAATGGTTTTGATAAAAATTTTATATTTCATAAGACATCTCCTTCATGTTTAATATAATAAATATCTCTATTTATTAGCTTGTATTGCTTTTTTTAACGTTTTAAATTCAGTTGGAGCTTGTCCATACTTATCTTCGAGCTCTTTTTTTTGTATGCGAATCTTCATTAATTCTCTTTGATTGATTGGAGTTGGATTATTTTCTAATGCAAGCTCCCTTGTTTTTAATTCAAGATATTTTTGTTTATCAGCCGCGAGTTCTTTTTCTTCCATAGCTTTTAATTTTTTAACACGTTCTTTTTTCTCAGCCTGTACTTTTTTGCTGCTATATTCGTTCAACGTTTTTTCTATTATTCTTACAGCATCACGAGCGGCCTGCAATCTTTTTGATAGGCTTTCGATCATTGGATCATTCAACGCTTTTGACTTTAATGCATTTATTCGTTTAGTTAACGTTTTTATCGAAGCTCTTTGTTCCTTTAGAAAATTTGGAGCTACTTGTCTTAAAGTGGACATGGCAAGCCTACTAATTTCATCTTGCTGGCTTAATTCTTGGCTTTTAAATGCGCTAACAAAAGTTTCACAAAAATAAGCACCATCTTTTTTGAGCTGTGATTTTTTAGCAGTTTTTAACTTGAGTATACTTTCTCTTAATTCCAAATTGCTTAAAATTGCGTTTGCTTTACCCTTAAGAATTTCCAATTTTGTAGCATCCACTCCATAGCGTTCTCTTAAGCTCTCTATATCTTGATTTAATTGCCTAGAGCTTTCGGATTCTGGTCCAAATTTAGCGGCAATCCTTTTTTGTATTTCTGCTTCGGATACTTTGCCTTTCAATTCTGCTTTCAATTTTTCGATTCCTCGATCCATGCCCTTTCTAATTTCATCTATTCCGGCTACAACTCTCTCTGCTGCTTCTATTTGTACAGTTCTCATTTTGAGAATGTTATACATCTTTTGTTGTTCTTCAGGTGAAAGATGTTTATAGGTATCAGGGGTAATTTCCAATAATTCATTACCAAGCTTAATAACCAAATCTCTTTCTTCGTCGGATAATTTTTTAACATCCAATACGGTACCAAGCCTTGCAGCTGTTTTCATGTCTATGCTACTTAAGAGTTGTCGCGATTGGTTCAGCTCTTTTTGGGTTGTAGAATCGCTGGGTCTTATTGGCTTAGTCGGTGTTTCAAGTTGAGGAATCTCTTTTTTCCCAAATCCAAAAAATTCTCTAAAACTGAATCCTGGTTTTTTTTGTACAGTTTCTTTTGCGGGTGTGGGTTTTGGGGGTTGAGGGGCTGGCCTTTGCCTTTGCGTCTCCCAGTCAGGTTGGGTTCTGGTGGCCTTTCGAGCAGCCTCAGCAGCTGCAGCTTCTTCTTGTTTTTTCTTATTTTCAGCTTCGAGTGTTGCCGTGCGTTCTGAATATGAAGATTTTTTAGGGGCTTCAGGTGCTTCTCTGTTCCAGTCTTCCATTGCGCTCAGCATGATTGGACTACTTAATGATCCCGCAATTAAAATAGTATTGATAAAAATTTTATATTTCATAACAGTTTCCTTAAAAGAAGAGAGCGCCTGATAAGTCAGGAGCTCTCTTCTTCATTATTTATTTTACTTTATTTGCTCTTTGTGCTCTTTTTACTCTTTACGCTTTTCTTTAGAAATGCGGGTGTAAAACCCAAAGCATTTTTGAATGGTGCATATTCACTTGCAATAATGCTATCAACATGTTTACTTTTTTCTCTCAAGGCATTTAATCTTTTTTGTACTAATTCTGCAGGCGTTTGTGTTGATTTATCGTCTTGTTTCATTGGGAGGTATACGGCAAATGTACGTCTGAACTTGATTTGATCCTCGAGTAGTTCATTAGCTGCATTTTTTATCTCTGTTAATGCTTTATCGTATGATTCCTGTAACCCTACATCAGTTGGATTGGCTTTTAATTTAAGCATAGAATCTTTAAGAATTGTTTGTGTTTGAACAAATTTCAAACTTGATTCGTTGCAAATTTTATCAAATTCTTTATCAGGATTAATAGTTTGTTTTTTTGTGGAGGACTTACGAATTGTTACATTTCCCTTTGCATCCAGTAAAGTTTGATTTGCTTGTAGCGATTCGTCCAAACATCTGAAAAATATCGCCTGTAGTTTATACTTGGTAGCTTGTTTTCCGAGTATAAAATTATCGGTAGTGAATCCTTTATCACCCTCAAATTTTGTGTAATATATTCTTGAGAAATTTTTGAACAAAATTTTCAAAACAGTTTTTAATGCCACTTTCTTGCCATAAACTGCTGTTGATATTTCAAGTTCCGGTCTTTTTGTTAGTATTGTGACGGTTTTTTTCCCGGCTTTAACATCTTGAATCTTTTTTATTATGTCTTTGATTTTTGATACTGTCTCTTTGTCGGTTTTTGCCAGGCTTTTATTTATCTGTGTTAATATTGAATTTAGATAGTCCAGATGTTCCCATAATTGTCTTTCTGTTTTAGGGCACTCAGCTAATTGTTCTTGAAGAGTATAAAGCAAATGTTGCTTCTCTGTGTGCGTCAAATTACCCTTAACAAGAGGAACTATTTGTTTTTTCATGAAAGCTTTTATCTGATTATAGTCCCTTTTTTTCTGTAGCTCGCCAATTCTCTTGATTAATACGGTGTTTTCTGGATCATCTACATTGTCAACCAGGTCTCCATACATTTTAAGCGACATGTTGTTAATAATTTGCTGAAATATTTGAGGCATTTTTACTATGAGAGATTCAGGCGTTAGGTCTTGTTTTTGGGTTAGAATTAAGCGTGAACAGAGTTTTGTTGCTTCGTCAATTATGAAATTAATTTTTGCGACATCTTTTTTAGATGTGTCGTTTAATGTTGTGTTGATCAGCAGAATGATTTTTATCATGAAAACAAATGCGGAATTTGGTTGTAAAAGAGTTGCAAATAATTCTTTTGCAGGTCCATCTTGCATAAGCGTTTTAATATCATCCGGATTTATTGCAATTCCGTTAATCCCTTGAGGAAGCATCTTGACCACAAATGGTGTAAATGGTGTTCCAAGTTCTCCGGCGCCTTTTTTTGTGAAATCATATTCAATACTGATTTTTGTTTTTGTTGATTCTCCCGATGTAGATTCTCCGGATGTTGCTTCTCCTTCAATTTTAAATACTTTATCGAAGTAGCTAGATGTTTCTAATGCTTTTTTGAATCTTTCTTCAATGTCTGTGTAAAAGCTTACAACGGAATCAACTATTTCTTTATTCTCTTTATCGTCCTTATCTTCATCCTTAGCGTCTGGATAAGGGGAAGGTGGTACAATTCCTTCATCAGGTTTAATGTCCGGTATAACAGGTGGAGTAGGGGGTGTAATAGGAGTTATGTCCGGGGTTACAGGAGTTTCTGTGGAATCTTTTTCATCCGATTGAGTGCCAAGGATTGCGCCCAAAATTCCTGCTAAAGCTAGTAGCCCTACGCCGATTCCGCCGCCTGCAATTAAAAGTTTTTTATTTTTTTGTAAGAAGCTTTGCGCCTGTTTTGGCGGAGTTGCTTCTTTTTGAGGTTGAGCTAAAGTTTGTACTGCATCTCTTTGTGCTTCGCTGGTGGGTTGCGCACGTGGAAAAAGTCGAACTGGCTCCTGTGAGTCTCTAATACTTTTGGTTCTGTCTTTCTCTGCAGCTTTTGCCCGAGCTTCATACTCAGCAGCCTTCCCTTCTAGCGGTTTTGCAATTGCTGCTTCAAGTTCTCTTTTGCGCGCAGCAAAATCACCTTCTCCCATCCGTTCTGACGTAGGAATTGTTATGCTTGATTTGGCTATGGCTTCTGCCGCTGCTCTTTGGGCTGATGCCTCTGCTTCTTTTAGAGTGGCGTCAGTTTGTTCTCTAAGCCCCGCCGTATCCTCCATTGTTCGTGCTTGTCTTATTTCTGTCCCAGCTGCTTGTTGTGCATCCAAAGCGCCTTTTAATTTTGCTTGTATTGCACGTACGTTTTGGCTATAACTTTCTCTTAATGGAGCTTCTCCCGCTGTCAATTCTTGGCGAACTTGTGGGTCAACTTGAGATGTTGGTTTTGAAGGTTTAGGTCTACTAAGTTCTGCGCGTCGTTCAGCCGCTTGTTTCTCCATAGCTCTTGCATATTGCTCCTCGCTGCCTCCAAGCTTTCCCTGTCCTTCTTCTTTCAATGTTACAGTCGGTTGTT
>JBAZAX010000023.1:0-23010 GCA_041671765.1 Candidatus Babeliales bacterium
CTCGATCCACTCGACTTCTAGTACCTGACTTCCCATCGGAGAAATAATTTCTAGATCAAAATGATTTTCGCGCATAAAATCCCCTAAATGGCTACAGGTTAATGCTGGCCTTTTCCATAACATCTTCCAACGTTCCAACCATATAAAAAGCCTGCTCCGGAATGGTATCACATTCACCCGAAAGTATCTTTTCAAAATCGCTTACAGTTTTGGTCCTTGGAACAAATTTCCCCTTAATACCTGTATGTACCTCACTTACAAATAGAGGCTGTGTTAAGAACTTTTGAATTTTTTTTGCACGATATACTGTCTTTTTATCAGACTCAGAAAGCTCATCCATACCTAAAATTGCAATAATATCCTGCAATTCCTTATATTTCTGCAAAACAACTTTGATTTGCTCTGCAACACTGCAATGAGTAACCCCAACTATTGAGGCATTCAGGCCTTTGGACGCCGACTCTAATGGATCAACAGCTGGAAAAAGACCTGCTTGCGAAATTTTACGAGAAAGAACAGTAGTCGCATCTAAATGCTGAAATGTTGTTGCCGGTGCCGGATCTGAATAATCGTCAGCCGGAACATAAACCGCCTGAATTGAAGTAATTGAACCATGTTGAGTACTGGTAATTCTTTCTTGAAGCATTCCCATTTCTGATGCAAGAGTTGGCTGATAACCCACAGCCGATGGCATTCGGCCAAGTAATGCAGAAACCTCAGACCCTGCCTGAACATACCTAAAAATATTATCAATGAAAAGCAACGTATCTTTCTTCTCTCGATCACGGAAATATTCAGCCATTGTCAAACCAGAAAGCCCAACGCGTAATCTTGCACCGGGCATCTCCCCCATTTGACCAAATACAAGAACGGTTTTATCAAGCACTCCACTATTTTTCATTTCTAGCCAAAGCTCGTTACCTTCACGAGTTCTTTCGCCGATTCCAACAAAAACAGAAAAACCACTGTGTTCAATGGCAACATTTCGAATAAGCTCCTGGATCAACATAGTCTTTCCAACACCTGCGCCACCAAACAGACCGATTTTGGATCCTTTTACATAGGGACACATTAAGTCTAAAACTTTTATTCCCGTTTCTAAGATTTCTTCTGAGATTTTTTGTTCAGACAGACTAGGCGCACTTCTATAAATGGACCAGTATTCTTGAGAACCAGAAGCATGACTACCATCTATACGTCTGCCAAGAACATCAAAAACGTGCCCCAAATTTTCTTTTCCCACCGGAACAGTAATTGATGCTCCAGTATTTATTACCTCAAGGCCCCGTTTAACACCGTCCAATGCATCTAAAGCAATACATCTTACTACACCATCTCCAATATGCTGAGAAACTTCTAAATTAATTTGTCTAACAGTACTGCCCAGTCCTTGATCATCGGAAAAATTTATGATTAACCTATTGAACATCTCTGGGATGCTATCCAGATTAAATTGAACATCGACAACAGCACTGCTGATGCGAATAATTTTCCCAACTTTGTTTGAACTACTTTGGTTAATTTTTTCGCGTCCAGTTCCTTTATTTCCAAATTCTTTATTCATGGAGCCCCTCAGAAAATATCGGCCTAATTCAAAAATTTAATATATGTTCACAAATGCTTTTTACAGCATAAAAACACGATAATCAATCTAAAACTATTTTAATAAATTAATTTTGTAAATACTTAAATAAACAAACTAACGATTGCAGCATTCAAAAGATTTGCAAGCGTACCTCCAAGCAATGCTGTTAGTCCAAGTTTTGTTAAAGTTGTTCGTTTTTCGGGACAAATTGCACCAAGCCCGCCAATCTGTATGCCTATACAAGAAAAATTCGAAAACCCTGCAAGCGCATACGTCAAAATTGCTTTAGACCGATCTGTAAGCAATGATTTTGCAAAATCAGAATATGCAACAAACTCATTGATAACAAGTTTTTTGCCAAGCAAAGCACCTGCCGTTCCACTATCCCCCCAAGGAACTCCAATCAATAAGGCTACCCAACGGAATATCTGTGCAAACAGGCAATTTAATGATAATGGTTCTGATAAAAACGGCAGTAAGTTATACGAAATTAGAAAACTTGTTGATGCAAACAAAACATAATCAACCAATGCAATCAAACTTATAAAAGCAATCAACATTGCGGCAACATTAACAGCCAAACGTAAACCATCGCCTGTTCCGGAAGCAACTGCATCCAAAACATTGCTGGCTGTTTTTTCCATTTTTACATTACTGCCCGCCATAGTTTCCGGGACTTCAGTCTCTGGAATCAAAATTTTTGAAATTAAAATTGCCCCAGGAATTGCCATGATACTTGCAGAAATTAAATGTACAAGAGGAACACCCATCATTCCGTAAACAGCCATAATTGCACCACTCAAGTGTGCCATACCACTGACCATAACTGTTAACATCTCTGAATTTGTCATTCTTGCAAGATAATGCCGAACCAATAATGGCGCCTCAGTCTGACCAAGCATGCTATTTGCAGCCACTGACAATGTTTCAGCACCGGATGTTCCAAGAATTGGCCTAATAATCCATGCCAAACCTTTTACTAAAATCTGTACAAGACCAATGTGATACATTAAAGACATTAATGCACCAAAAAATATTATTACCGGCACAACTTTTATTGCAAAAATAAACCCCCATGGACCACCGGCATTTGCCAAATTTCCGAAAACAAAAGCACATCCACTGTCTGCAAATTCATACAATGCCTTAAATCCCTGAGAAATTTGTATAAAAATATCTCGCCCAAGAGTCGTCTTTAAAATAATAAATGACAAAATAAGCTGCATAATCATGGCAGAAAAAATAAGTCTCAACTTAATTCTTTTTTTGTGGCGGGAAAATAAAAATGCAACTCCAAGAATTACACCAATTCCAAGAATACTCATGTAGTGGTTATCCTGGAGCAAATAATCGATAATAAAAGCCATGGCAAAGCCTTCTAATTTAACTTTTTAAAATTTTAAAACAGATTAACCCAATGATATAAAAAAAGGGCCTTTAGATAAAGACCCTTTTAAATTTATTTTTTTTGATTCCAAAATTATTCTGACAATAACTTTTTTATTTCTTTGAGTTTACTTAACTCCACTTTACTCGAATTGCTGTTACTACTATTAATATAATAAAAATTTATAACTTCAAGAACTGCACCAATTAGCCATGGATACATGTAATATTTGCCATCGCTACTAAACCCAAACGCTAGTCGCAACAAAGCCTCAACAGAAACTCCCACTCCTGCCTGAATTTCAGCCACTTGATTTTCAGCCTCAGTTAATGCTCTATTTTTATCAGGATTATTGGCCTTGATCAAGTTTTTTACCTCATTCAGAATTTCTGGATATAATTTAGATGTGGCATTAAATTCAGAAAAAATGAAATACCCTATGATAAAAGGCATTGAGGTAATAACCCTTCCCCAAAAGGCTCTTTTTTTTGATTTTACTTCACTTAATATCTTTTTCTCAATAAGATTCGTAATTTTAAACATATTTTTTGCATATAACCCATTAAAATCTTTGGCGATCAATAATTGTATATTTTTTTTAAACTCTTCAATATTTTCAGCACGATCTAAATATACGCTGTTTTTAATTTTTTGATTTAACATCGAACTCGCAGCATGAACAAGCGTTGCAGAAGAGGCAACATGCGGAGAAACAGCGCCAATCGAAGCATAACTCATCATCATACCAATTGCCAACGCTGTTCCGATCAAGTCTGCTTTATTGTTTTTAATTATAGATTTATCAAATGTTGCTAAAATATTTTCGGTTATACTATTCAACTCCGCAAATAAACATTCACTATCATCAACATCGGCAGCGCCGATAAAAGAAGTAACTTCAACTGTATTTGCTTCGGCCAAATTTTTTGATGTTTCAGCAGAACAAAAAAACACCATGAAATATGCAAAGACTAGAGATAACCTGATGTAATTTTTTAAAATATTCACGATGTTCCTAAATATTAAAATTTGCAGCCAGCCTGGCTATTCTGCCAAGATACTCAGCGTTCCTTTCAGGCGTCCAAGCAATATCACGATTAAAATTGTGAACCATAACACTTGGAGTACCAGCATGTCTCGCTAAAAAATACTCATTCTTTAGATATATTCTAACCTGGGCTGCATTCTCTAAACTGATTCTGCACTCATTTTGTATGTATGGAGATTTTGTTAAAGAGTTAATGTTTTTTGAAACTATATCAAACTGCCAATAGTCCAATAAACCCACATTATGACCTTCTAAAAAATCTCTAACACTAGAATTTATTCTAAATCTTATCATGCAACCAGTAGGTCTTGCTAAAAAAACCAAATCATTAACAATATCTTTGGGAATAAAAACCTGTAAAAGCGATTGCGATTGATCAAGATTATAATCCCGAACTATTTGATTAAACTCCCACATTAACCTTACCCTGAGATCATCAGCAATCTTGAAAAAATTAAAAATATCAGACATCACATCACTTGAATTACCCAAAATCGTAGCACCTCCATCAGCCGAAGCTCGGAAAAAATACGATAATGCACACTCTGAATTACTATTCAAACAAATTCTGTTGTAATATCCAAACATTCCTGCAAAAAGATTCTCACTTGCTGATAAAAAAAGGTGTTTAAACTGTCCATCGGCAGTATTTCTTTCATTAATATTCTGATACACAGACATAATATTCAAACAATCTAACTCTTTTATCGGAAGCCTAAATACTCGAAGCCTATCATCATCAATTCTAAGAAGGATTTTCATAAGATCCTGGTAAGCAGTTATTACATTATTCTGCCCATGATAAAAAACAAAATGAGTATTACGATTAGCATTTTCTCGCGCAGCAAAAAACTTTAGCATCCGATCAAAATGCCCATCATTCCAATAGCGAGCAAACTCACGATAAAAGCCAAGCCTTCCTGAATGAAAAATATCCATAACTTGCGCCCCTGCGGGCATTACATTAGGCGCAAATCGATTTGAAAGATCGCCGACAAAATATGGATTTCTTAATATCGGTTGAATAAAAAACCTATTAATCTTTTCATGGTTACGCCTCAAAAAACTACCTGACTGACTCGCTGCATCAAACAAATCGTTATAATTAGCTATTCCCAAATTTGCATCTGGAATATACGACGCCGCAGGAAAAATATTTAATGATGTATTTAATAATATAAAGATAAACAAAAAAATATTACGCGTGAATTTGCAATTCATGGAAAACAATCTTTTTTCGTATTTTTTTTAATAAACTAAATTTATTTTAATATCAAAATTATTCTTTAATTGGCGTCATTTTTCCACCATAAACATAACTAAGTTCTAGTCCTGTATCGGTAAATGATCCACCCAATCCAAATGCTATTCCTGCAATCACAAGATTAGATGCTGTTCCAGTAATTTTGGATGTCATAAAACAAATACCAAAACCCCAACTCCCAATACCTAATTTCACTTTTTGGCGATTATAAAACCGCCCCAAGAATGGATGATTTTTAGGTATTCCATGACATCTTAACCAATTACGTCTTTCATTTAATGATATATCAGATTCATCAAATTTAGGATACAATCCAAAATCAATTCCCGAACCTAAATTATACTCTTTACCAATTGAATCATAATAATTAAAATCTGAGCCTAAAATAGCAATACCTTCTACTCTTATAGCGAATTCGAACTTCGCCCCAATCGACCAAATTTTAAGTGCATACTTTCTTGTTTTAGCTTCTCCTGCTGCATTTTTGAATGTAACTATAAAGTTTGGATTTTGTTCATCATAAATAAATGCAAAATTTGGATCAATCTCGCCCACATCCATTCCACTGGCAACAAAACTTCTTAAATAACTGATTAATTCGTTTTTGATATTTTCAACGCCATTTGCCTTTGAGCCAAGATCTTTTTGATAGAGAAGTAATTGATCGCAAAATTCAATTATTTCTTCTTCTTGCAAAATTACACTTTCTCTAGCAAATGAGGCAATCTTTGGATTATAAACATTCTGCTCAACAAGACTTTGTGCAATCTCTTTTAACTGTGTTCTGCATTCGCTAACAGTACGAGCGGACACGATTGCAAAACTTGCAAAGGCAAAGCCCAAAGCCAATAAACTTTTTTTGAATATAGAAACCATAAAAACTCCTTGTAATAATTACAAGGACATAGTCTAAGAAATAAAAATTTAAACAACACAAGAATGTTGCAGAATTTTAACACATGACAAAATATTTGCAATCAAAAATCAAAAGAGTTTTTATTTAAGAAACCACTACTTTTGAAACACAATACCTTTTGCTCGACGTTGTGTTTTTTCAAGTTCAATTAAAGGATTAACCAATTCGTCAAGATTCCCCTGCATTACAATATCAAGTTTTTTCAATGTAACTTCAGTTCTGTGATCTGTAACTCGGTTTTGTGGAAAATTATAAGTTCTGATTTTTTCAGACCGTTCACCGGTCCCTACCTGCGCTCTACGCTGCTCACGCTCAACAGCTTCACGTTTTTCTCTTTCCAACTCGAACAAACGAGCCTGCATAACCTTCATAGCTTTTGCACGATTTTTAATCTGAGAACGTTCATCCTGGCAGCAAACAACAAGTCCAGTTGGAATATGCGTTAATCTAACAGCAGAGTCAGTTTTATTAACGTGCTGACCGCCGGCACCACCTGCACGATAAGTGTCAACTCTAAGATCTGCTTGATTGATATTTACATCTACATCATCAACTTCAGGCAAAACGGCAACCGTAACGGTAGATGTATGAACACGTCCAGCCGTTTCTGTTTTTGGCACACGTTGCACACGATGTACACCTGATTCATGCTTCAAAAATTTAAAAACATTTTTGCCTTCAATATTAGCAATAAGATCTTTATATCCACCAAGATCTGTCGTGCTAAAATCAACAATCGAAACTTTCCAATTCTTAGATTCTGCGTATCTTGAATACATATCAAAAAGTTCTGCTGCAAATAATGCCGCTTCCTGTCCACCAGCGCCTGCTCGAATTTCTAAGAAAACAGACTTTGTATCTCGTTCGTCAACCGGATAAAGAATATCATCAAGTTCAGATTGAACTTCATTAAGACTTTTACTAGATTCTGCAATTTCTTCTTGATAGAGCTCTTTCATCTCACCATGCTCTTGATCAAGTTGAGACTGACACTGCTTGATATTTTTTTCAAATTCATCAATTTGGTTATGCAAATTCAAAATATTTGAGTAAAAAGACGCTTTTTTCTGAAGAGCGGCTCTCTCTCGCATATCCATATTACTTGCTTCTGATAATTTACTTATAAGTTCGTCATATTCAGACTGAACTTGAATCCAATCAAGCATCGTACACCTATCGTAAAAGCTAACCCTAAAAAACAAGCCTGCTCTAGCCTAACAAAAGGCTAAAACAGGCTCACAAGTTTTTAAATAAAACTATTTCTTATCAGTTTTATAACGTTTTTGGAATTTTTCAATTCTACCAGCTGTATCAACAAATTTTTGTTGGCCGGTAAAAAATGGATGACAGTTTGAACATATATCGGTACTTAATTCCCTTGATGTGGAAACTGTCTGAAAAGTACTTCCGCAAACACATCTGGCCAAAACGTCAAAGTTTTCTGGATGTATAGTTTTTTTCATAAATTGACCTCTATTTTATACCTTTTAGCTTCTGCTTACTTTTTAAGCCAGTAATTACCTCTGTGTTCTCAATCTGGACCCCACGAGCCTTACCTAGATAATAAGAAGCAAAATCTGACCATAAAATAATATTGAATAACTGCCCTTCAAAAGTATCACCTAAAATGGGCGCTTTGTAAAGAGCGACCTTATTTTCCTTAAGGATATCACATGTCGCATCAATAGCAAGATTCATGTTTAATGACAGGAATTCCGAAGCAAACATAAGCACGCATGGATGCTCTTTACAACCTGAAAAACCATTTATCAAGTTATGATTAAGCTCTGGAAAAGCCGAAAAGACGCAATGAACCTTACTATTTTCATTAAATTGAGTTTGAGCACGATATGCAAATGCCGCGCTATCACCGCTTACACCCCAAACATGGAAAAATTCATACCCCTCAACAATCGTTAAAAAATCCTTAAAATACTGTACTTCAGCAAACTTAGGGACATATATTTCAGCATTTTTAACAAAAATATCAAGTTTGCGCCGGCCATCAAGCACATTGAGCTTGTCCAAAATACCCAGTAAAAACCCAAGCATATTGCCCAATGCCGCACGTGGCGCTACCGATTTTGGAAGCAAAACAAATGGAATATTCTTTGCCTGAGAAATCTCTACAGCTTTTCCGCCATTGGCAATAACAATTGTGGGAATAAATTTGGCATTTAGTTGATTTAAAATATCAAGCGTTTCCCACGTATTTCCCGAATATGACACAACAAATGTTAAGGTATTCGAGTCAATGTAGGCCGGTAATTCGGAAGAGTCTATTATAAAAGAGGTTATTCCCTCTTTGCGATCCAAAAAGGTCTTTATAATCCGACCAGCAATTCCAGATCCTCCCATACCCACAAATGCAATTTTTTTAGGCGATTTTACAATTCCGCCTCCATGTGTCTTGAAAAAATCATCCGCTAATGCAAATCCATCTCGTAATTTTTGCGACCATAATGAAAATTCTTTGAGCATCATAAGCAAATCCTCTTTAACATCTCTTTTTTAATTCCAAAGCCTCTTTTTTGACATCAACGTTTCTACCTGATTTTACTAAAAATTCTATCTCATTTTGCGCTACTTTTTTTTGCCCAACTTCTAAAAGACATCTAGCATGATGCAACGCTGCGTAAGGTAAGGCATCTATATTTTTTAGTGCTTCAAAAAGAGGCAATGCCTTATCAAATTTTGAAATATTTAAGAGAGCCAGCGCATAGTTGTAGTTTAAAATTTTATCATTTGGATCTTTTTTATAAGCAATTTCGAAATATTCAGCAGCTTTTGCATAATTTTTAGAATTGAAATAGCATCCACCAATGTAAAATGCCGTACTTTGATAGTCAGCCTGCACATTGCTAAAAGCATTTAACGCGTTATCAAATTCACCTAAATCGAAGAATGTGGATCCAAGCGAGTAATAAATTTCTCGCCCCTGATAATCACCGTTTAATGCCTTTATATAACACTGTTTAGCATCTTGCAAACGATTTTGTAATCTATAAGCGTTTCCTAAATTATGTAGGGCCCGACTATCATAAGGACAAAGAGTTAAAGCCTGTTTAAAGCACCATTCAGCACGATTATAATCGCCTGTACTTAAATGCAATAAACCCAAATTATTAAACAATTGTGGGTGCCCTTCGCCAATTTCTAATGCCCGTTTATAATGCTCCATTGCTGTTTGATTATCGCCTTTGTTTTGATATATTAAGGCCAAATTTATATGGGGCTCTGCGTAAAAGTCATCTTTTGCAATCGCTTTATTGAAATGATCTATCGCATTTTTCTCATCACCCATTTCGTAAAGAACTGTCGCATAGTTGTGATAACATCTCGCTTTTCCGGATTTATTCATAGCATCTTGCCAGAACAACAGCTCTGAGCTCCAGACAAAATTTCTTGAATGTGTCGCAAGACAAAGAGTAAAAACTAAAAACGTGAAGCTTGTCATAATTGCTCTACGCCGCATTAAAATATTCGAAAAAAGTGAGAGTTTTTCGAATATCCATTGCGCTGCATAGACAAAGAAATAAGCCAATAATAGCATTATGCCAAATGATGCTGTGTAAGTCTTATAGTCACACACAAGTTCCGTAGATGGAAAAATCGATGCACGAGGTAAAACGAAGATAAAAAACCAAATAAAACCGAATGTAACAATATCAGATAAATCAGATACCCAACGACGACCTAATGCAACCAAAAGACCTAGTAAAATTAACAGTGGCGCTAAAACATCAAATTTGAAAAATCCTGCAGACAAAACATATCCATAATCAAAACTCAGACCAACTGGGAAAAAATAGATCAACAGATAATGTAAAACAACTTTAAACTGAGAAATAAAATAATAATATGTTGTTATAGGCTGCTCGGCAGATGGCGTCAAAAGATTTCCACGATTATTCAGAACAGGATTTGTTGCAATGCTTATAACATTGCTCGGTGCCATATTTCCGTACCAGAAGAGAAATCCAAAGACAACAGAGAAATAGGCTAAATGGATTAAGATTCGTTGCTTAAATTCATTCAAATCACCCTGAGCAATAAAAAACCAGTCAATTGCAACCAAGGCAAATGGTAGTGCAACAATAATCTCTTTAGATCCAGTTCCAAACGCGGCAAGAATAAATGATAGACCAAACAAACAGTATTTTACAATTTGATTTGTGCTATAAACAGCATAAGAAAACGCTAGAACAGTTGCAAAAGCAAAGAATGCAACAAGCCCCTCTAATCTCATCTGAGTTATATAGGTAACAGTCTGAGTCTGAACAGGATGCAGTAAAAAAAGAGCTGTCGTTAAAAGTGAAATTATATATGCATTTTTTTGAACAAATTCATTTTTCTTAAACTTTGAAAGTAAAAGCGAAAGTAAACTAAATATCATGAACGCTATTACTAGATGCAAGCATACATCAAAAATACGGTATGCAAATGGATTTTGTTTCCAATTAACATAAGTGTACTGATTCAAAATTCTTGAAATCCAACGAGAATTTGCAAAAAACATCCCCTTAACATCCAGGGTCCTTGCATGAATATAGTTAATAATTGTTGGCAAATCATCAAAAACAAAACCATAAACTAACGTTGGATAATAAATCAAAAATGTAACCGCAAGCAAACTTAATGGTGCCAAGAGTTTTGGCACCAAGTTTTTCTTAATTTGGCTAACAAATGCACTTGTCATTGTTTTTTCCATTACTTAGTTAGCTATGCTTAATAGCTTTTTTATTAGAATCTTGTTTTTCAAGAGTAACTGTATGTTTTAGGGCAACCGCTTTCTTGAAATCAGTCAGGGTAATTTTATTTCCGTTTTTGGAGACCTGATCCTGTAATGCAAGTCGCATTTTTTCATTTCCAATAATTTTTTTAAATTCATCCGGTGCATTAAGCTTTTCAAGCTCAGCCAAATGAGCCTTGGCCTCATCTACTTTATTCATTTTTTCCAAGCAGTGAGTTATTCTGAAAAATGCTTGTGGCAAAGGTTGAGGCAAGCCAGTAATTTTTTTGAACAATTCTAAAGCAGCTGTATAATCACCTTTAGCAAATACGGCTTCAGCCAAATTAAAGAGGTAACGACCCTCAAGTGGATTTTTATTTACCAGTTTGTTGTAAATTTTTAATGCTTGATCATATTTTTGAAGCATATAATATGCATTGGCAAGGTTAAACGAAACATTGTCATTTTCAACGCCACTATTAATAACTGTCTCGAATGCTTGAGCCGCTTCAGCATATTTATGCATTCGAATGCTCATCTGACCAAATGTGAAGAATCCATCGGCATTATCAAGATCACCCTCAACGGCTTTTTTGAAATGCTCCCAAGCCAATTCTTCTTTATTTTGTTCTAAGAAAAGTCGTCCAAGGTTGTACCAAGCTTTTCCATAATATGGTCTAAGCTCAATAGCTTTTCTCAAAATTCTTTCAGCATCGTCATACTGTTTTTTCTTAATAAAAAGCGTTCCAAGATTGTTCAATGCTTCCGGATAATTCGGACACAAATTAATTGCAGCTTTTAATGATTCAATTGCCTTATCTGTCTCTTCTTTTAATGAATATGCAACAGCTAAGTTGCTCAAAGGATCTGAATAGTGCTTATCCAACTCAATCGCTCTTAAATAAGCAGTGATAGATTCATCTATTCGTCCTGCCTCAGAAAGCGCAACACCAAAATTATTGTGTACACGAGCTTTTAATGGAGCCTTTTTTGCATTATCTTCCCAGAATATTACGCATGAGGACCATACTAAATTTCTGCTGTATGTTGCAACACCGGAAAGTGCAAGAAGTAATGATAATACCGCTAATGGAACATGTTTTGCATATGGTAAATCAGAAACAGCCTTTATTCTTTGCAAAACCCAAGAAACAGCAGCAACAAGTATAACTGCTATCACAAACAACCATCCCACAGAAGCTAAATAAGTTTTATAATCACAAACTAGTTCTGGCGAAGGAATTATTGTTACCCTAGGCGCCATCGCAACCAAAAACCAAAATAATCCAAATGTATAAAACGTGTTAATTTTCTTGAATGCAAAATAGAGGGCAAGTCCAATCATGGAAAGCAATGCAAACAATGATGAAATTACCTCTGCACTCCAAAAACTTTTTGCCAGTATCCAATCATATTCTACGCTTATGTTAAACGGCCAAACAAACATCCATAAATAGTGCACAACAACTTTGAATTCTGAATATAAAAACTTAAACGAAGCAAAAATATCATACGGATCCGGTGTCAAAATATTACCTCTATTATTTCCGGTTACAACATTGAAAGTTAGAGCATCAGCTACAAACTTTGGTGAAAGATAATGAACCATTAATGCAAATATGTAGCTACTAAATACAACGTGAACCCATATTCTTGACTTAAATGAAGCCCAATTTTCTTGAGAGATGAAAAACCAATCAACTAAAATCATCAAAAGCGGAGTCACTATCACCATCTCTTTTGTGCCACAGGCAAGTAATCCCGCAACAAACATCAAAGTTCCAAGCAACCCTTTTACCAAAACGGTTCTGGCCGAAACCATTTTTACAAAACATAGAATAATTAAAAGGGAAAAGAACGTCGCAAGACCTTCAATTCTGGCTTGAATAACATAAGAAACAGCTTGTGTCTGGACAGGATGCAATAAAAAAAGGCCTGCAGAAACGAATGCCAAAATGGTAGAATTTTCTGAAAAAAATGGTTTTTCTGTTAAATGTTCACAAAGAGCTTTTATCAGGTAGAAAATCACAACACCTGCAAGAATGTGTATTACCAAATTGAACGCACGATAATAAAATTGGTCAAAACGCCCAATTTCAAAATTCATTCGATTTAACCAGTCACCCAGCCAACGAGAATTTGTCCACCAGCGAGCAAGAGGATTATCAAAACGAATCGCAAATTTTTTGGTAATATTTGCAATATCATCAAACTGAAATGGATAATTTAACGAAAAATAATAAAAAAATGTTGTTAACAAAACAAGAATTGATGGTGGGATAAGTGCCTGCCAATTAAAAGAACCATTAAACAACTTACCCGTGAATACTTTAACGCTACTACTCTTTTCCAAATCGATTATCTGCTTTTTTTTAGCCATAGTACTCCTCGTTCCCCTTAAAAAATAGACTTACATTTTAAAGAACAAAACTACAATGCAAATTCTAAAGAAAAAAAACAAGATGTCGACAAATTTATTAAATCTCAGTTTTATTAAATCTCAATCAATTTGACCATATGCTGTTTATTTTTTATCCTATGGATTATCAAATAAATTAATTTGATAAACAATTTTAATAAGAGTTTAACCATTAGCTTTAACCTTTAGAAGGAACCGAAATGTCTCCAGCCTTTGCCGATTTTTTTGCACAAATCGCAATTCTTATTCCAGCATTTCTTGTAGCCCTATCTTTTCACGAATTTTTTCACGCTTTCATTGCCTACCTATGCGGGGATGATACTGCAAAACAACAAGGACGAATGACAATAAATCCCTTAGCCCATGTCGACTTTTTTGGATTAATTTGTCTTATTTTATTCAAAATTGGATGGGCAAAACCTGTTCCTTTTGATAACAGAAACTTTAAATATCCCAAATTATACTCTGTGCTAACAGCACTTGCTGGCCCATTCGCTAATTTTTTAATGGCGCTAGGTCTTTTTTATGCCATACATTACTTTCCAGCGCATCTATTCACCCCAGCTATTGCTTTAACATTTTTGCAAATATTTGAAGCAACGGCCTATGTTAACATTATGCTTGGAGTATTTAATTTACTACCAATCCCCCCACTTGATGGAAGCCATGTAATAACAATGCTTTTGGTTGATAAATTTCCAAATTTTGTTTTATGGCTACATCGTTACTCATTTATACTTTTATTATTTTTAATATTCTTCCCTCCAACTCGAGATTTTTTAGTAAAACTAATACTTATCTCAGAAATAGTGCTTAGAAGCCTAGTCTTTTAAATAAATTAGCGAAAGAAGCAAGCATGAAGATGGATGTAGAAACGGTAATCAAGGTTTTAAGAACCGGAACAATACAAATAACGCCAGAAGATGATTTACGCAAAAAATTACACAAAGGCAAACCTCTCAGAATTAAACTCGGCATGGATCCGACGGCACCAGATCTTCATCTTGGCCACGCAGTAGTTTTAAGTAAACTTCGTCAATTTCAGGATCTTGGCCACGAAATTATTTTCTTAATTGGTGACTATACAGCAAGAATTGGGGACCCTACAGGCAGATCTAAAACTCGTCCACCTCTCACCGAAGAACAGATAAAAATAAACGCAAAGACTTATTTCGATCAAATTAGTAAAATTTTAGATCCTGCAAAAACACGCGTTCATTATAATTCAGAATGGCTTTCGTTGCTAAGTTTTGCCGACTTAATTAAAATAGCAGGAACACTTACTCTAGCCCGCCTAATCGAACGAGAAGATTTTCAAAAAAGATTGGCCGAAAACTCTCCTATTGGATTTCATGAACTTTTATACCCAATCATGCAGGGTTATGACTCTGTTGCATTAAAGGCCGATATCGAGCTCGGTGGTACCGACCAGACGTTCAACCTGCTAATGGGAAGATATTTACAGGAACAGTTTAACCAAGAGCCACAGGTAATTATAACAGTTCCACTTCTTGAAGGTCTCGATGGCGTTCAAAAAATGTCTAAAAGTTATGGAAATTACGTTGGCCTTTGGGAACCGGCAGAGCAGGCATTTGGTAAGCTCATGTCAATTTCAGACACACTCATGTGGCGTTACTACAGCCTACTGTTGTTAAGAACAGATGAAGAGATTGCAAAAATGCAAAGCGCTGTTGCAAACGCAGAACTTCATCCAATGACCTTAAAAAAAGAAATGTCCTTGGGAATCGTTGCACGCTTCTGGTCTACACAAGAGGCAGAAAACGCACAAAAACAGTTTGAAGCTTTATTTCAAAATAAAGACTACTCACAGGCAAATGAAGTTGAATTATCTTCTGACACACCAAATCCAATTTGGATCGTTGATCTGATTAAAAAACTCGGCGCAGTAAAAACATCTTCCGATGCCAAACGATTAATTGAATCGAGCGCAGTACAAATTGATGATGTTCCCGTTCAAGAATTTAAAGCAGAAATCAAATGGACATCGGGAATGATTGTCAAAGTTGGAAAACATAAGATCTATAAGATTAAGTAGTTAAAAACTCACAAAAATCTTTTTCAATTAAAAAAGCTCTCGATTTTTGAGGGCTTTTTTAATTGCTTCAATATAGATATGGCAATTTTCACCTGATTCCAAAAACATCTTTCCACGGCGTCACCCCAACTACATAGTAAATTGTATACAAAGTAAAAAAGGTCAACGGTTGCGCATCTGGCGCAGAGGCAAAACTTTTCAAACCATCTGCCAAACTTTTATTCACTTCTTTTTTTATGGCTCTTGAAAAAAGCATATCGGAATAAGTTACAAAATTACCATCTAATAATTTAACTTTAATCTGAAAACCTACCTTACTGAATTTTACCGATTCCACTCCACCGTTTCCGCCAAATGGAATCCTACAACATCCCCCCATACTATCATAAAATTTGACAGTATCGCTCCAAACCCCTTCTACCAAAACCTTACCATCTAAAATAAGCCTAGGTTGAAAATCTCCACAGTCTTTATTAGAAAATACATAAATACATCGGCCAGTAAATACCTCCCATAGTCTAACCGTATCGTCATAAGATCCTGAGATGAGAAATCTACTATCCGGACTAAATGCCACCGATGATATCCTCGCACTATGACCCACAAGCTCACAAATTTTACGGCACATTACAACATCCCAAAGAATTAATGTGTCATCAACCGCTAACGAAACAACGGCCCTGCAGTCCGGACTAAACAACAAAGTTTTAACCAATGCGCGATGGCCCCAGAATAAACTCTTAACTTTTCGTTTTTGAACATCCCAAAAAATTATTTTCCCATTCTTATGTCCGGAAACCGCAACATTTTGCCCCAAATTAACTACTTTTGCGGTTAAATCATTATGATATGGTACGAAATCAAACGAATTCTCCAATGGGTTATCCATCGACAAAAGCATTCTTGTATTAGCTAAAAACAATAGCAACAGTACCAAATTTTTGAAAAACTTTTTGGAAATCATTGTTATAATTAACCTTATTTTTAATTTATATACCAGCTGCAACTTAAATTGATTTTTAAAAATTATTTTCGCACCAATAGAAACGTGTCGCCAGATTATACCTAGAATAGCCCAAAAATCAATTTCTTAATGCCAATTTTTGGTTTTTGCGCTACAATCAAGCAAATATAGATCCTGAATCAAGTTTCATCCGTCGCACTTGGAGTGCTATGGCCGACACGGCAGGATGACAAAAATGATAGTTGCAAAATACCTGGATTAAAAGCATGAATAACTTAAAAAGATTATTAAATTACACAAAACAGTACTGGCAGAGGTTAACATATTCATTAGTTTTTGCTGCACTTTTTGGACTCACATCAGCAGCCCCAACATATATTTTAAAACAGACAATCGATGAAGTTTTTATAAAAAGCTATAGCCACTTAATTATTCCATTCATACTGCTTTTTGTACTTTTTTTCATGCTTAAAGGTATTTTTATGTACCTTTCATCATACTGCATGTACTGGGTAAGTAACAAAGTTTTAAACGACCTTCGCAAAGATCTTTTTTCACGAATGATTCATTATCCTATTTCATTTTTCCAGGAAAGATCAACCGGAATATTACTATCACATTATCTCAATGATATTCAAATGATTCAAAATGTTGCTGCGATGGCGGTCAAGGATGGCGTTCGTAGCATATTTGAAGGAACATTTTTACTTGGCTTTGCACTGTACCAAAACTGGAAGCTTTCAGCAGTAATGCTAATCGTGGGACCAATAATTATCACCTCAAGCAGAAGACTCGGAAAAGCACGAAAAGAAGCGTCATTTGGAATTCAACATGAGATGGGCAAAGTAAGCAATATGCTGACTGAATCATTTACAGGCATACGCGAAATTAAAGCATTTAATTCAGAAAATACAGAGTGCTCACGTTTTTCTGATTTACTTTCAAGATGTTTCAGATCAATTATGAGAAATGTCAGAGTTGAAGCCGCAGCTCCTGCTCTAATTGAAGCAATTGCTGTTATCGGTGGAGGCTTTGTATTCTACTTTGCAGCAAAACAAGTTATAAGCGGCGAAATTACAGCGGGTACCTTAACGGCGTTTTTTGCAGCAATCTTGCTTGCCTACCAACCACTCAAAAAATTAGTCGCTCTTTATTCAGAAGTTCAGTACGGACTAGCTGCCGCAGATAGAATATTTGCTACAATGGATTTAGTTTATCCGGCAACCCAAAACAGAGATATCGAGTTAACAACATTCAAAGACCAGTTATGTTGCAAGGATGTATCATTTGCATACAACAATAATGCAATTGTCTTTCAAAACGTTAACGTTACAATCAAAAAAGGAGAATGTGTTGGAATTGTCGGACCATCAGGAGCCGGGAAAAGCACATTGTGCGACTTGTTACTCGGATTCATCACTCCAACATCGGGGCAGATAATGATTGATGAGCAAGATATTTCAAAAATAACTTATGCTAGCTTGCGTAATCACATTGGTTACGTTGGCCAGCGTACATTTTTATTTAATGACACAATTTACAGTAATGTTTTATATGCGCAACCAAACGCAACCGACAGTGAAGTATTGAGTGCATGCAAAGCCGCTCATGTTGACGAATTTGTAAATGACTTACCACTTGGGTACTACACAAACGTTGGAGAGAATGGATCATTACTTTCTGGCGGACAAAAACAACGAATAACAATTGCCAGAACATTATTAAAATCTCCGGAAATAATCATTTTCGATGAAGCTACATCGTCACTGGACCAAAAAACGGAAAAGGTTATTCAGCAAGCAATTTATGAATTAAAGGGATCCAAAACAATAATTATAATCACACATAGACCGTCCATGCTAGACGGAGTTGATCGCGTTTTTAACGTAAATGAAGGTCAAATAAAAGAGATAGAAAAAAGCGCAACTCTTTTTACTCAAGCAAATTAATCGAATACAACTTAGCTATTCGTAAAAATTTTACATTTCTTGCAAAAGTTATCCATTTTACAGAAAATATCTTTTATAAACGTTTTTAATTTTCGCATTTTTTTTATTTTTTTATCAAATCTATGGAGAAAGGGCTTGTAATGAAGCTTTTCAAATATGGTCTTTTGTTTGGGTTGTTATTCACAAAATGCTTCGGGATGGACCACTTCTGCGACAAATCCACAGAAGTCGTAGAAACCTTTCAAAATCCCAACCCCGATGTAACAAAAATATTAATTCAGTTAAAAAAAGAACATGCCGAAAAAACATTGCGCCCTGAAACGTTTTGGTCACTGATGGCAAAATCTACCGGGATGGGGTCATGCTTTTTAGGAGAGTTCATTGCCAGCTCATACGAAAAAGACGTTTGTTTAGTTTTTGAATACTTAATCAAATTTGGACAAGAAGACAAAAATAAATTTTATGAATGCATAATTGGATGCATGGGAATTGATGGAATAACGCCTCTAAATGAATTAATTCGTTATATACCATCAGAAAAATCTAGTATTTTCCAGCTTTTTATAAAAATTCTAAATTTAATTAAAACACTCGATATAATGCAAAAAACTGATGTATTAAATCAAAAAGATATGTATGGAACATCCCCTATCGAAACTGCACAACTGGAAAATAAACCTTATGTTGCCAACGCAATAACCCGTATTCTTCTTAGTGATGCTGGAGCAACACAGTGGGCTTACGAGTGTGGTTTTGATGGCGCACACATTAAAAGAACAAAATCTCAACCATAAATTAGATTGCGCATCTAGCTTTATCAACCCTTTATTCTAACGTTATAGACAAGGATTTGGTTATGAATTTTTTGAAACACAGCCTCTTTTTAAGCTTGCTGTTTACACACTGTTTCGGAATGGAATTCTTTTTCGAAAAATCCAAAGAACAAATAATAACTAGCATATTGGATCAGTTAAAAGAAAAAGATGCAGCGCAAACCTTACAACCAGCTGAATTCTGGGACATGATGACAATGGATACCCTGACGTCAGAAAAAGACACTGTCCTCTCTGAAGGCTCCTCAGAAATAGCATGCTTTTTGGCAGAGTTTATTGCCAGCACAAAAGAAGATGATATTTGCCTCATTCTTAGATATCTGATTCAATTTGGCCAGCAAGGTAAAAATAAATTTTACGAATGCATAACCAAATGCACTGGATGCAATGGCATAACACCCATGAATGAATTAATAAAATGTATAAACTCTGAAGACTCAGATATTTATAAATTTTTTTTACAACTCTTAGATCTGATTAGCACATTTGATAGAAGTAGAAAAATTCATATATTAACCCAGAGAGAGCTTCATAAAACAGGACAAGAATACTGGTATGGAACAGAAGATCCTATTCTAACAGCACAACGAGAAAATAAGATTTACATCGTTAATAAAATAGCTGATCTTGTATTCGAGGACACAACCACAGAAACACCAGGCTTTAGCCGTAAGTTTACCGATCGTCGCGATGGGGCCATAGTCCAGTGGAGTGATAGGCGAACAAAATCCCAACCCTAAAATCCACTATGCATCAATTTTTTCTGACTCTTTGTGCCCACACTCTTTTTTAGAACAGGTGTGTGTAACATTACCCTCTTTGTCTTTAGTTACAACCATGAATGGGTTTGAACATTTTGGACAAGGCTTTTCTATGACCTCCCCAAAAACTGCAAACTTACAATTTGGATAGCCGGCACATCCCCAAAAACTTCCACCTCTCCATCTACGCTTAACAAGATTTCCACCACATTGTGGACATGGAGTTGAAAGTTTATCCTGATGTATGTACTTACATTCAGGATACCCGGAACATGCAATAAACGGCCCAAATTTACCCATTCTTTTGATAAGCGGTTTGCCACACTGAGGGCAAGCCATATCAACAGATTGAGCTTGTGACGATGCGGTGGTAAGTTTAATTACTCCGCTTTCATCACGTTCAAAATTCGATGTAAATTTACATTCAGGAAAACCGGAACATCCTAAAAAATTTCCAGTTTTGCCAAATCTGATATAAAGATCTTTCTTACACTCAGGACATTTGATATTCGATTGCATAGATTTTTTGGTAATATCTTTGCCGCCAAATTCAATTAAATCCTTGCGGAATTTTTCATAAAATTCGTTAAGCACTGCATCACGCTTAACATCTCCGTTTTCAATTTTATCAAGCTGCTCTTCCATGTTTGCCGTAAATGAAACATTTATGATATCAGGCAAATTTTTGGAAAGCATATCACTGACGGCACGACCAAGTTCCGTTGGCATAAATTTTTTCTTCTCTTTTTCAACATAACCACGCTTTTGAATTGTGGACAAAGTCGCAGCATAAGTACTTGGTCGACCAATACCTAATTTTTCAAGTTCTTTAACAAGAGAAGCTTCTGTATATCTTGGAGGTGGTTGTGTAAAGTGCTGCTTTGGATCAATTTTTTGCAACTCTAAAGAATCTTTTTCTTTCAAACCTTTTGGAAGTTTTATTATATCTTTGTCACCCTCTTCTTCTTCAATCTGATAAACTTTTAAAAATCCATCAAATTTAAGAGTAGAGCCAGTGACTCTCAACAGATATTTTCCGCCGGAAATTTCAACCTGGCGAAGTGAATACTCAGCAGAAGTCATTTGACAAGCAACAAATCGCTTCCAAATCAACTCATAAAGCTTGAGCTCATCTTTCCCCATAAACTTACCTACCTGTTCAGGAGAACGGGCAACATTAATAGGCCTGATGGCTTCGTGGGCATCCTGAGCGCCCTCTTTTGAGTATGTATTCGCAGACTTTGGAAGATAATCATCACCATACTCTTTTGTAATAAATTCACGGGTTGCAGTAAGTGCAGTATCTGAAATACGCAAAGAGTCCGTACGCATGTACGTTATTAATGCTTCAGTATCTGATCCAATTTGCACACCTTCATACAAACGTTGTGCAACCGACATAGTTTTATCAACAGAGAAACCTAATTTATTATAAGCATCCTGTTGCAACGTACTTGTCATAAAAGGAGGTAATGGTTTTTTGGATCGAATTGAATCCGTAATTTTTGATATTATAAACTGTTCTTTATTTAAACCTTGAACAGCTTTTTCAGTCTCTTCTTTTGTTTTAAGCTTAATCTGCTTATCATCAATTTTTACAAGCTCGGCAATCAAAGTCTGCTTGGCATCAATTTTGAAAATTGCATGCACAGACCAGTACTCATCAGGTTTAAAATCTTGAATGGCATGCTCACGATTGCAAACCAAAAGCAATGCAACAGACTGAACTCTGCCGGCAGAAAGACCTTTTTTTATTTTTCGCCACAAAATTGGCGAAACTTCATATCCCACCCAACGATCAAGAACTCGACGAGCCTGCTGAGCCTCAACCTTTTTCATATCAACTTCAGATTTATGCCCAATCGCTTCAATAATTGCAGGCTTTGTAATTTCGTTAAAAGTGATTCGATAAATTTTGGCATCATCTGCAAAAACTTTTTCTATCTCCTGACCAATGTGCCAGGAAATTATCTCCCCTTCACGGTCTGGATCTGATGCGAGATAAATTTCGCTAGAATTCTTAGCCTGCTTACAAATATCATTAATAACTTGAGATTTATCTTTCAAAACCTCATATTCAAGCCCAATTTTGTGAGTTTTTTCATCGATCTCAACACCAGTCTTACTAGGCGGCAAGTCTTTGACGTGGCCAAAGGTCGACATGATTTTATAGTCTTTGCCCAAAAATTTAGAAATCGTCTTAATTTTTGCGGGAGACTCTACTATTATTGGTTTAGGTCCATCTGGATTCATAGTCTTTTTACTCTTTTTTACCATTTTTGCCCCCCAGCAAATTAGCTAAATTATATACAAGCCGAAAACTCGACCCGTAAGTTTTTCTTTTTTACCAGCTACAAAATATTTGTCAAAGTTTTTCTTAAACTTATCATAATAAGCCTAATCATAATATTGCCAACTTGTCAATATGCAATGTTTTTATTCGATTTTATCAATTGAATACAAGAAGAAGTAAAATATACAAGCAAAGTATACGTTATACATGGGTTACGCATAATTTTCACGATTTGTTATTTGGACAAGAAATTAAAGAAACCATTGACATGGCTACCAACAAAATTCTAAAAAGATTGTATCTTCAGCGCCAAACAATAAGCCACTTATAAAAATTTATCGAAAGAACTAAATATGCTTAAAAATATGTTCTGTTGCCCAGCCAAGCAATTTATAATTTTTTTTATTGGCATATTAATATTTAATAATCAAACAATCAGCCCGGTTGATATAAGTAGCATAAAAGACACTTATTCCATATTATCCGATGATTTTAAGCATTGCTCGCCAATCCACGGAGCTGTATGGGCTGAGACTCAACTTTTAAAAAAGTATTGGAAAGATGTTGATAAGTGGAGTAAAAATAACCCTTCAAAAAGCCTACGCGTTAAATACAAAGATTCTACATCAGCTCTAATAAAGCAACTATTCAACTTAGTCGGAGACACTTTTAGCACAACAAAAGAACTTATGCCAGCAAAGCATCTTTCGCCTAAATTGATAGGTTTAATAATAGGGACAATCGAACAAAATAAAGCAGAAAATAAAAAGACTATGTCTACAAAAATCAAAAACATTATTAAC
>JBAZAX010000024.1:0-22814 GCA_041671765.1 Candidatus Babeliales bacterium
CATTTTGTAAAATAGATGTTGAAAATTTTGAGTATGAAGTTATTAAAGGCCTTTCTCATAAAATTATGCTTTTATCGTTTGAATGTAATATAGAATTTTTTGATCAAACCATAAAATGTATTAATTGGCTGCATAATTTAGGCTATAAAAAGTTCAATATTGGTTTTGCACGAGAAGAATCATTTGCATTTAATAAATGGCAAAATTTAGAGCAAATCACAAAAATATTAGAGACAAAAAGGGGAACAAAAACTTGGGGTGATGTATATGCCTGGTTTTAAATAAAAAATTTTTATAGAAAGATAGGCAAATGAATTATGCATCTGTTATCAAAATTTTATGTTTGAGCTTTCTAAGCGCTTTGAATATTAATGCAAATAATAATACTTTAAATCAAAAAAAGTTTGTTATTGTTACACCATCATTTAATAATATTAAATTTGTAGAAGAGAATTTAAAGTACTCATTGGGACAAAAGTATAAAAATGGTAGAGTTATTTATTATGATGATGCATCAACAGATGGTACTGGGAATTTTGTTAAAGCATATATTAAAGAACATAAAATTTGTAAAAATAAAATACGCTTAGTTATAAATAAACAACGTGTTGGGCCGCATGAGAATATTTATAGGGCTATACATTCTTGCGATAATGATGAGATTATCGTTATTGTTGATGGTGATGATCATCTTGCCGATGACAATGTTTTATCATATCTAAATGGTGTTTATGCTGATGAAAATGTTTGGTCGACCTATGGTCAATTGATAAATTCTAATGGAAAAAATGGGTACTGTAAGGCTTTACCTGATGAAGTAATAAGGAAAAATAGTGTTAGGGAATATCCCTGGGTTACTTCCCATCCAAAAACTTTTTATGCTTGGTTGTATAAATTGATTAAAATACAAGATTTAACATATAAAGACTTTGGTTTTTTTCCTGTTTGTGGTGATGCTTCTGAAATGTATCCGATAGTGGAAATGTCAGGATTTCATTGTAAATTTATAGATAAAGTTTTGTATGTTTATAATTGTGACAATCCACTTAGTTATTTTAAAAAATGGGCGGATACTGAACATAGAAAATTTGTAAATGAAGTAATGCAGTATATAAGATCTATGCCTAGATATAAGCCTTTAGACCATAAAATTTAATTGAATTTTAGAGGAGTAGAAATGTATTTTGGTAAAAAATTATTGGCAATTGTTTTTATCGTAAGTTGTTTATTTTCTGCTCATTTTGATTATGGTAAATGTAATGCTGCTAAAAATAATACAGCGGATCTCATAATTTTTTCGTACGATAGACCATTGCAGCTTTATTCTTTACTAAAATTAGTTCATAAAAATATTTCTGGATTTAGCGATATTTTTGTTCTTTATAAGGTGAGTGATGAGAAATTTGAAAAAGCTTATAAAAAAGTCTTTTATCAATATCCTTCGGTGAAGCTTGTCAAGCAAAGCTCAAATAAATTAAAAAATGATTTTAAGCCTATTTTAATGAGTATTCTTTCAAACCATTCAAAGAGCAAATTTGTTACTTTTGCAGTAGATGATATTATTATCACCGACAAAATTAATATTTCTGAATGTGTTCAGTATCTTACGCAATCTAAGGCTTATGGTTTTTATTTGCGGCTTGGTAAAAACATAAAAGATCATTATAATCGCAATAAATTTAATATTAAGCAACCCAATTTTAAAAAAATAGATGATAAAATTTTGGTTTGGAAATTTTCAGATGGCGATGCTCCTTGGAATTATCCACAAAGTGTAGACATGAATATTTTTAGAAAATCTGGGATCATAAATGATTTTGCAGCGTTAGATTTTAATAGTCCCAATTCATTAGAAGCTAAGTGGGCAAAATTACGTGATTTGAGTAAGTTTGGTTTGTGTTATGAAAAATCTAAACTGGTTAATATTCCACTTAATCTTGTTCAAAC
The DNA here is from genome assembly GCA_041671765.1 of Candidatus Babeliales bacterium. GTDB lineage: Bacteria > Babelota > Babeliae > Babelales > RVW-14 > JBAZAX01. The sequence goes on from JBAZAX010000024.1 coordinate 1,948, forward strand.
CGATAGTTTAGTGAACAGAAATATGGATTTGTTTTCTAAAGAGCAGCTATTGGATTTATTTAATCGAGGGTTAGAAATTGACATAGAAAAATTGCAGGGAATGGAGAATAGATCAACCCATATACACTATATTCCTCAATTTAAGTTTAGAGATGTACGTAAAAACAAAGAGAAAGATATTTTTTGGAATCAGATAAAAAATTCATTGTCGATTCAAGAAAAGAAATTTGTTGTTATAATAGCCTCTTTTAATAATAAAAATTGGTATAAAGTAAATTTGGATTCAATTTTATCTCAAAAGTATGAAAATTATAAAGTGATTTATATTGATGATAATTCTACGGATGGGACAGGAGGTCTTGTTAAAGAGTATATCTCTGCACATAAAGATAAATTGAATAAAATTCTTTTTATACAAAATACTGTCAGGTGTGGAGCGACTGCAAATATTTATAAAGCAATTCATTCCTGTGATAATGATAGTATTATTGTTATTTTGGATGGTGATGATTGGGTTAAAAATGATCATGTTCTTGCCTTGTTAAATAAAGTTTATTCAGATCCAAATATTTGGCTTACTTACGGGCAATTTGAAAGGTACCCTTATTGTACAGTTGGGTATTGCAGTGAAATTCCAGAAGAAGTTATAAAAGCGAATTCTTTTAGATCTTATAAATGGGTATCTTCGCATTTAAGAACTTTTTATGCATGGTTATATAAACGTATAAAGCTTGAAGATTTGATGTTTGATGGGGAATTTGTGCCTGTTTGTAGCGATTTAGTTACAATGTTTCCAATGTTGGAAATGGCTGGTAGGCACTTTAAGTTTATTTCAGACGTATTATATGTATACAACTGCATCAATCCTAATAGTTATAAAAATATGTACAGTATTGCGAAGCATGATTCAAATAAATTTAATAATATGCACGCTATTATTGAGCCGTATATTCGTAAACAGTTAGCATCCTATGCGCCTTTACGAGAAAGTGATTTGGTCAAATATAATTAACAGTATTAAAAAAGGATTTTAGTATGAAGAGACTTTATATTTTGTCTATTATTTGTTTTAGTTACGTTTTTTCTGTGTCGACTGATGATAGAGAGATAAATAAAATCGTAAAACTTTTAGATTACACCAAAGAAAAAAATGCATATTCAGGAAAAAAATTTGAAGCGGGTTATCAAACTCATAAACTTGGAGATAAAGTTTTAGTTGGCCAACGTGATATGAGTAAGCGTTTTGAAAAAATTCCTTATGATTTTACAAATAAAACAGTTCTAGACATTGGAACAAATCAGGGTGGCATGTTGTTTGCAATTGCGGATAAAATTAAGTATGGGATTGGAATTGATTATAATTCTAAGCTAGTTAATGTAGCCAATCGATTAAAGTCATTTTCACAGGTTACAAATATTGATTTTTATGTTTTTGATTTAGATAAAGAACAACATTCGATGATTAACAATTTTCTAAGAACAGAAAAGGTCGATATATGCTTCTTTTTATCTATGTGTAGATGGGTTAACAAGTGGCGTAATGTAATTGATTACATTTATAAAGTATCCGATACTTTATTGTTTGAAGCAAATGGATCTCAAGAGCTTAAGGTCGAGGAAATTGAATATTTAAATAAAAAATACAAAAAAGTAGTTTTACTCAGTAATGAATCTGATGATGATAAGGTTCCTAACAAAACAAGAGCATTATATATTTGCTATAAAAATTAAAAAATTGGGAGTGTTATGATGTCTTTAAAATCTTATTTTAAAATAGGATGTTTTTTTTTATTGTCATCAAGTTTTGTTTTTGCTAAAAACAGTAATAGAAATAACAAATTTGATTACTTTGAATTAGGTCAATTTTCTGAAAATTTTGAAAAAAACAAACTGAATTTACCAAGAATTTTGCATGTTAATATTGCTGATCAAACTTGCGGTGGCGCGGCTCAAGTAGTTTTTGCTTTGTGTCTTAACCTTTTGAATCAGGGATATCCGGTAAAGGTTGTTGCCGCAAAAAATTCTCATTTTCATAAAGAATTAAAACAGCGTGGTATTCCATGTTATGGAATTGATTTACACTGGCCAACAAAAAGTAAGGCAACTTTTAGCAATGATCTTACAAAAATTTTAGATGAGATCTGTCATAAGGATAAAATAGACATTCTGCATGTGCATAAACATTGGGAATATAAGGCTGCAAAGAGCATTGCGCATAAATTAAACATTGCAGCAGTAGCATTTTATCATTCTTTTGTTTTTCCAGATCCCGAGAAATTTAGAGGGTTTGATGCTGTTATGCTGGCAAATCCTTCCGTTGCCGAATATTTGAATATTCAAAATACAGAATTATCTTTAGGAATTAAGAATATTGAGTTTATTTGTCCTCCACACAATGATGAAAAATTTTTAAAATTTGTGCCAACCTGTGATAGAAAAACTTTTTTTAAAAATACTTATGGGATAGATGTTTTAAATTGTCCAGTTATCTGCATGATTGCAAATTTTTATGAATGTAAAAATCACAGATTACTTTTTAAAGCGGTTCATAAACTAATTTATGAAGAAAAAATTCCTGTGCAGGTTATGTTGGCAGGTTCGGGGACTGATAAAGAAACAGAAAAATTAAAGAAAATTGTTTCTGATTATGGGATAGAGAAAAATGTTTTATTCTTAGGTTATACTTCATTTATTCCGGATTTACTATTTCACTCTGATATTAAAATTCTGCCAAGCAAAGGTGAGGCCTTTGGAATAGTTCTTATGGAAGCTGCGTTAATGAAAAAAGCAATTATAGTTTCAAAAAATTCCGGTGCGGCTGGGGTTTTGGTTAATCATGAAGTAACCGGATTGGTAATTGATCCGAATGATGTATCAGATTTAGTTTTGCAAATTAAAAAACTTATTCAAAATCCCGATTTGGTTTCTACGCTTGGCATGAATGCCTATAATCTTGCCTGTACTAAATTTACAACTGAAGTGGCGCTGCAAAATGTAAAGAATATTTATCATGGCATTTGGAAATGAGTATATTTTATTTTAATTTATTAAATGGTTATAAAAAGTTGGGAATAGCGCTTTTTTTAGTGGGTGTATTGTTTTCGGATCTGCAAAGTTTTCGTTATAACGGTCAACGAAAACATAAAAATTCTGAAAAGCGTGTTTTTTTATGTGGGAAGTCATTGGAAAAGGCTTATGCGGATGCAATTGCATTTAATTCTAGTGGGTTTAAAAGTCTTTCTGCTTATGAAATCATAGAATATTCAAAAAATGCTTATGATAAAAAAGATGAAGAACGAGTTTTAGAAGAAAGAATAGCTCTTAAATTAGTGACTTCAGCAACAAAGCATTTGGCGAAAAAAATAGTGAGAGAATCTTCGGGGGCTATATCAGATGATAAAAAAGTTTTAATTTTTGGGGGAATTCTTCAGGGGGGGGGAGATTTTTTGAAAGAATTATTATTGCGGTATGTTAATCAATTTAATTCTTCAGGCAAAAAGATTAAAATTATTTTTTCAGAAATGGGAGATGAGCGGGCGATTCTTGGTGCCGTCAAGTATGCTGAATCTAAGTTGAATTCTTGCAAAAGACTAAATGGCCAATATGCAATTGGGCTTGATATTGGAGGGACAAGCATAAGGATTGGTTTAGTTGATTTGGAAAAATACTCACTTGTCGGTGAATTGGTTAAGCAACCTGTTTTTGTAAATAATGATGATAAAAATAGGCTGTATTTTTTTAAAAATCAGATAAAAAGTGCATTGAAAATAAATAAAAAAAATAAAAATTTTGAGCCAAGTGAACTTAGTTTTTTCTTGAAAAACAGGTCAGCGCAAATAGAGTATGAGTTACTTACTGACCAAATGATAGATCGGATTAGTGATCTCATAGAAGGCCTTAAAAAAGATTTTAATATTAAATTTGTGGCTATTGCATCAGCGGGTACAATAAATGAGAATGGCTTTTGCTTGTATGCTTATAATTTGCCTTTCACATGTGTAGATATTAAGCAAAGAGTAGAAAATATTATACAGGTTCCAGTTTATGTTGCTAACGATATGTATTGCGCTGCCTTGGGTGAGAAGAATTTTGGAGTACTGAAATCGGTTAACGAATTTGTAATTATTGGACTGGGGACAGGTCTAGGATTTAAGAAATTTAATTTTAATTGAGAGCTAACTCGATAATTCATGCAAGCCTAAGCACTTATACTGCTGAATTTTTGAATTGTATTTTTGTCATCCTGAACTTGATTCAGGATCTATATAAATTAAATAAAATCTATGAAATAAAGAGATCCTGAATCAAGTTCACAACTGTCCGAAGTGTTTTCGTAAGTCTTGGTTGTTTGCGAAAATGGCTTCTGATAAGTACTGTGTCATCTGACTTTAAACGGCGTATAAATGAGCATTAATGTAGACTTTTTAATGCATTTAATAAAGGGATTGCTATTATCCATGGATCCTGAAACTAGTTCAGGATGACAAATGGCCCTAGTGAAAGCACCCGAACATTTCGGAAATTATGAATCAAGTTCTCAGCCGTCGCTACTAAAGCAGCTGTGGCGGACAGGCAAGATGACAAAAATATGCGTCGCGAGTAATGTTCCAGTCGAAAATACAAGTATATTTCTAGTTATCGAACTGATTAAATTATAAACTATTACGTCCGACGCAAATATATTTGATTCCAGCATTCAACATCTCTACCGGATTAAAGCAGTTACGACCATCAAAAACCGTTTTATCCTTTAGTTCGTTAAAGTCTGTAGGCTTATAATTTAAGAATTCTTTCCACTCTGTCAAAATAACCAAACAGTCACATTGATTGAGAATTTCTTGTGACGTTTGCGCATAATTTATTTTATTACCAAATAATGCTTTAAAATTATTTTGCGCGACTGGGTCATAAGCTGTTATTTTGACTCCATTATCAAGTAGCATGTTTACAATTTCTATTGATGGAGCGCAGCGAAGATCATCCGTTTCCGGTTTAAATGAAAGGCCCCAAATTCCGATGTGTTTGTTTGAAATTTCCGGTCCATAAAAATCTAATATTTTTTGAGCAAATATTAATCTTTGGTTATTGTTAACATCTTCTACAGCTTGGATAATTGACATTGATTGATCATGTTCTTTTCCAATTGTTATCAAAGCCTTCACATCTTTTGGAAAACAACTTCCGCCATAACCAATTCCGGCATTCAAGAAAAATGGCCCAATGCGTCTATCTGTTGCCATTCCGATTTTGACCTGATTTATATCTGCTCCAACTTTGTCTGCAAGCAAAGCTAATTCGTTCATAAAACTTATTCTTGTTGCCAGCATAGAATTTGATGCATATTTGGTAAGTTCAGCAGATGGGATATCCATAACCAATAATTGGTTAGTCTTTGTCATAAATGGTGAATATATTTCACGCAAAATGTCTTCAGATCTTTGATTTTCAACGCCGATTACAATTCGATCCGGACAAAAGAAATCGTTAACAGCATCACCTTGTTTTAAAAACTCCGGATTGGATGCAACATCAAATTCAATTGAGAGATTACGATTTTTGAGTTGTGTTTCAATGATAGTCTTAACCTTTTCAGCTGAGCCAACGGGAACTGTTGATTTATTTACGAATAAGCAGTATTCAGAAATATTTTTGCCCACTTCTGACGCAACTTGTAAAACATAAGAAAGGTCGGCTGATCCATCTTCATTTGCAGGTGTGCCAACGCATGAAAAAATGACATTTGGTTTTAGTTTAAACGCCTCTTGCATACTACCCACAAAACTAATTCTTTTATTATCAATATTGTCCTTAACGAGCTTGTCTAATTTTGGTTCGTAAAATGGAGTTTTGCCATCTAATAAAGTTTCAATTTTTGCAGGGTTGTTTTCAACTATAATTACAGGAAAGCCTTTTTCAGCCAAGCAAGCTCCCGTTACCAATCCTACATATCCGGCCCCAATAATAGCGATTTTTTTTGAGGGGATATCTTCTTTGGTGTAATTTATTGATTGCAGTAAATTACTTGAAGTGCCAAATAATGCCAATAAAACAAAACTAATTTTTAAGTATTTTTTGATCATGAGTAGATCTTCCTTGTTATTCATACTTACTAATATTTAATATTTTTACATACAATTCCGGTAACATACCATTTAAAATTGCTCGTATTTTTGTCATATCTGCTGCGTCTACATTCTGTGCCGGATCATGAGCTCCAACCATTGGTTTGGTTACATGCTTTTCCTGCAAATCGCATCTATCTTTAAGCGATTTTGGCGGAAATTTCCAGAATGCAGTTATGACATTTACGCTTATTTTGCCCTTGTCTTGGCTAAGTATAAGCCCGAGGCGTAGTGTTGGATCATAAGGTTGGTTATCTTTGAATACTTGTTTTGATTCAACAAATTCTTCGACAATAAAATTATCATACTCGTAATCTTGCCAGTCAAAAGAGTGAGATTTCTTTTTGTTATTTTTGTTTTTAAATTTGTTTGATTTATTACTTTTTAAAATAGATTTTAATATTGAATCTAGGTTTTTTTCGTCTACAAGCATAACTCCTCGTGCCTGGCGGCCGACAATGGGTTTGATTATGTAAAGTTTGCTTCTAATTTCGTGTTTAATTTGTTCAACGAGATTTGAGCTATATCTTGCAGGATAAACTCCCCAGCGTGGTCTGAATTGGCTTAAAAAATTGTCATTAAAAATTTCATGAATTTTGTCTTTGCGTCGTTGATAAAGTGCCGAAAAATCATTTACAAAAAGTATTCCGGGATGTCTTGCTTTAAACTCTTCTAATTTATCGTTGCTGATTCGTGATCCTGCATAAGCAAGAATTCCTGTAAAATTTTCAATTTTATTTGGTATTTCTTTAATAAGTATTTCTTCAGGATAATTTGTTTTTAGGTATTTTTCGAATTCCTCAATGTCATCAAACGCTTTGCCCCCAAGCCTTTGCAGCGTTTTATATGCGACATTTCTTTTTTTGTAAGTTATACACCAAACGGGAATGTTAAATTGTGATGCATACAACCATAAAAACTCCCAGTATGGCGGATATAAAACTGCCTTTTGATTGTTCAAAAGTGCATATGCCGGAACCGGTACTCCATACAGCCCATTCCCTAACTCACAGAATTTAAGATGTTCCCCATCAAATTTTGCATCTGCAGAGAAAAGAGAGATGCTTGTGGGAAGTGTTGCGTATGAATCAGATTTGACTTCAACTGTTTGGTCAAGTACAGATAAAAACAGTTTGTTTGATAAATTTGAAATATCATCAAATTTATTTGGAATATTGACTGCATCAATGGTGGAATAAAAAACTACGACTAACAAAAAAAACTTTTTCATGGATCTCCTTTATTTTGATAGACTCAGAATAAATTGTTAAATTGCTTTTTTCAAGTGATATTATTTTCGAGTAATATTATAAAAAAAGTTGAAGGAGTTTGTTATGAAGTTTAGTTTTAAATTTGTATGTTATTTGTTTGTGGCACTGCCAAGCTTTTATTTTTCTGTATTACCTGGTACCAGTTTTAATAATAAAAAAGTGTTGCTTCTTTACACAGGCCAGGGAACGCTTGGCGGAACAAGATCTTACAAGTTAAGCCTGTATAAAAATCTTACAGAAATGGGTTTTAATGTTGGATTTTTTATTGTAAATAACCCTGATGTTAGGGCGGATCTTGATGGGCTTGGATTGTTTTACTACGCTTGTGATATTGAAAAAACCACAAAAAATGAGAGTTTCTGGGAACAAGTTCATCAAAATTTAAGAAAAATATGTAAAGATCAGAATATAGGTTTGATTAATTGCAATAAGATTTCAGAAGTTAAAGTGGCAACTTTACTGGCAAAAGAGTTTGATTTAAAAACTGTTCTGACAATGCATATTGAAGGTTCTTATTCGGGATCATTTTTGAAGCTAGTAGATGGGGTCTTGGCTGTGAGCCCACACATTGCAGATCAGGTTGAAATGCAAAATAAGACGAAAAAACTTGGCATAAAAAATATCGAATGGACTGCTCCATTTTTTAATTCGGAAAAATTTTTTAATTTTAAATCTACTCGAGATAAAAAAACTTTCTTTAAACAGGAGTTTGGAATAGATCTTACAGATGCTCCAATTATAACAATGGTTGCAAACTTTTTGGATGATTCTAAATATAAAGATCATCCAGCGTTATTGCATGCTGTTGCAGAACTTGTTCACAAGCGAAATATTAATATTCAAGTAATGCTTGCCGGGCAGGGACCATATCTTGAAAAAATTAAAAGCCTTGCCAAGCAGTTAAGTGTTAGTAAAAATGTTCATTTTCTTGGTAGAACAGATCTTATTCCTGAACTATTTTATCATTCAAATATGAAAGTGCTTGCCAGTAAGAGTGAGGCATTTGGTATAGTATTACTTGAGGCTGCTTTAATGCACTGCCCATTGATCGGAACAGCTGGAACGGGAATGGAAAATGTTATAAAACATGGCAAAACCGGATTGCTTTTTAAAAAGGGTGATGTGCAAGATTTGGCTGATAAAATCGAAAAATTATTAAAAGATACTAAGTTGCAAAAGAAGCTTACAGATAATGCATTTGATTTTGTGTGTGAAAATTTTTTACCGGAAATAGGACTTAAAAAGATAATTAATTTTTATTTAAATGTTATGGGTTAATGGAAAGAGGGGGCGTGTTAGCATGAAGTTAAAAAAAGTTAGCATATTGTGTTGTCAGTGCATTTTATTTTTGATATTTTGTTATGCATTTTTATCAGCAGATACATTTTCAGAACCAGTTTTTGACGAAAATGATTTTAATTTTCGTGGTATTGATTTAGGACTGAGTGAACCTCTTCCTGTTGATATATCATTTTGTATTGCTGACCTAAAGTTTGATGGTCATAATTTAAAAATTTGCGAGTTTGGGGAAGGGTGTCATTCTAAATTTCGTGGTTTTAATAAATTATATGGAACAGGTAAGGCTTGGGAGTTGTTTTGGATTTATTTGAGTCAGTTTAATTTACCAATTTGGTACGTGGGATCACCTAATAATCAAAAATTTAAAGATGAAATTTCTTATGATACATTTGTCGAATGCGGTGGAAGACTTATTGATTCTTTTGGTTCACTCAAAAAAAATAGAAATTTTTTAAATTGGGTTGGACATGGTTATATAGAAAACAAACAGTCCATTTCAAATTATAAAGCTATCATTTGCGTGAAAAATTCTAATGAAGTTGTCAAAGAATTTAGAGAAAAATTTCCAAATGTTTTAATTTGGGATCTTGGAGCAGCCTCTTATGTAAACAGCAAATATAGAACAGCGCTACTTTTTGAAGATGATGAGTTTGCTAAGTATCGCCCAAAAGCATGGCTTGTTAAAAGGGAACCTGTTTCGCCATATTCCCGTGCATATGATCAAAGTGCTACTGATTATTACCAGGTGTATGTTCAAAGTGCTACGGAGCAAATTTTGGCAGATAAAAAAGTTAATTATTATGTTATAAAGCCCGTTAATGGAACAATGGGACAAGGTATTTTATTTGTTAAGGATAAAGATCTACAAAAAACATTGTCGTTTGTTCTGAGAAAGGGTAAAAAAACTAAATCTAAAGATAAAAATTTATCGTATTGGCTTACGAATAAAAGTAATCATTGTTTAGTTGAAGAGTTTGCGGCATCAAAGACAGTTGTTGCTGATGGCATACCTTACGATCCAACAATGCGTATTATTTTTGTGCTTTGCTATGATAATAACGTTCCAAAAATTGATATTTTAGGAGCTTATTGGAAGACTCCGCCCCTTGCATTGGATGAGATTGGTAGATTTATTGATAAACATAAATCTCATTCGGCAAAACAGAAGCATAAAGTCTTGCCGGTTGATCCTGAAGATTATGAAAAAGTTGCTGAAATAATGCAGCAATTTATGCCGAAAATTTATGCGAAGATGCTTGGTATTTAAATACGTTAGTATCTAAATATCGCGAGCTTGAGAATTATTTAAAGGGCTGCGTCTGTCTAAAGTCACTTTCGATTAGAGATTTGTCTCCTGAATTTATTTTACAGTAGTCCATAAGTCTTGCTTGTTCGCGAAAATGGCTCCTGATAAGAGTTGTGTCATCCTGAACTTGTTTCAGGATCCATGAATTAATCAGCAAACCTTATTCTTCAGACCCAAAAATTACTTCATACAGGTCAATCCATTGCGGATTATGTTTTTCAATAAAATTAATTACACATTATTTTTTTTGAAATTATAGCATAAAAATTTATGGAATTTTATTAATCCATGGATCCTGAAACGAGTTCAGGATGACAAATGGCTCTAGTGAAAGCAATTTTCCAGTCGAATATATAAGTAGATTTCTAATTATCGAGTTTGCGTTAGATACTAACGTTATGCTTTTTAATACTTTTCGGGGAAAGTAAAATTCGTTGATTTTGCTCAACGCCTTTTTTACAAATTAACTGATAAAAAAAATCTTTATCATAATTTTTTATTACGGCTTGTTCATGAGCTTCTGATAAGACCACCGGGTATCCCTGGCCTTTGATTGACTGATCAATTGCAATTTTACAGATTAGATCCAGATAAGTTGGTTTTTGGGCCGTGCCCGCCATAGCCTTGTGCGACGGCTGGGTCATCCAAATGGGGAATTCGAGTCGAATAATCTCTTTTCCGATATTTAAGTAAACAAAACATGGCTTCAAGTGTTCGGGATAAAGATCTACGACTTTTGAATTGCTATAAAAAATTGTTGATCTAAAATTTTGATTCAAAAATGTTGAGGCAATTTGTGTGTCCAGCACGTGATCAACGTCTTTGCATGGAAAAGTACTGTGCAAGCTGTGGCAGGAGATGCAGTTGGCAATTTCAAATCTACACAGCCCAATTTTTAATAAATTTATTAGCTCGCGACTTTTTGGCATGCTTATATATCCCGCAATTGGAATATTCTTTTCATAAAAACTGTTCAAGTGCTCGAAGTATTTATTCAAAAAATATTTTTTAATCTCAGGAGATTTACTTTCCAGTTGCCAGAAAATTAAACTTCCATCTACAAGAACGGCAAACGGTGTGTTTTGAGTTAAGTATTTTTGATTTAATTCATGCGCTGTTTTAAATGATGCTTCAAGTTCAAGCTCTTCTCGTTTTAAATCAACCACGTCGGGTGAGAAATTTCCAAAATCAATAACCTGTTGTAATGGTTCGCCTCCCGTTCTGAGTTTGTCGAATGCTCCACGAGTTGGTTCTTCTTCCCGCTCATCCTGAGTGATTTGCGTAGCAGCGTGCTGCATCGCAAATCGTATCGAAGGATCGCCGAACACATTATCTGGCGTAAAAACATACGGCTGAGAAGACAGGTTTGCCTTGCTTGGTTGTCCATACTCCATGTGGCTCTGTCCAATGTTGATCAAAAAACAGTTGATGCCGGAGATGTGCCTATCCGGATAAACCTGTGAGCCGTCAACGGCCAGCACGGAATAATTTTTAAGTTCAGGTTTAATTTCAAATACGTCTGTTAATTTGCCTTGCCAGCTCGGCAACAAAAAAGAGCTTTTTGACGTTATGACCTGCTTCTTAAAATCAGGTTTGTGCGTGATTTCTTCCCATTTGTTGTATGCAGTGTTGAACTGCTTGTCGTCATAAGTAAAAATATTGGTGCTTAATTTTTCAAGCTCTTTGGCTATCTTATTTCGATCTAACATTTAAGTTTCATTCTTTATACATCAAAAATAGCACGCTGAATATTGCAAAATAAATCAGTCCACGTACTGCTGACAAAATTGTCTGCATTGGCAATCCAAGAGCCAGTGCAGTGTAGGTTTCTATGGCCGCCGCAAATGCCATTATTAGAATAAACATGTAGCTGAATCCGGCTACGCTTTTTGTTGAAATTACTCTTAAAACCTGAGGCATCTGGTTTAAAAGAATTAAAATAAACGAAATCCAACCAAAAATGTGGCCGATGTGTGTTGGGCTCATAATGGCTAACGGAATGAAGATTAATGAAATAAGAAAATTTGTAATATAAATTGTTCCATAAAATTTTGAATCGGACGAATGATTGTAATAAAGTCTCTGCCATATCAAGATTAATGTTGCGATACCCTGTGCCGGACATGCGATTTTATATGCAATTGGTAGATTTAGACAGAATATGTAATAAATAAGTGTTATGTACGTATTTAGGTAAGCCAATAAAAAGTAATCACTCAATCCCGTACCTGATTTGAGCCGATAATTTTCTATGATTTGTGGCAAAAATGACAATGTATATAACATCATTGCCAGCCACACCAATATCTGTGGGGAAAAAATTTCAATTAAATGCATGAGTATCCTTTCTTTTATTTAAAAGCGAATTTGTACTACTCTTAACTATCGCCTTAAAATAGTTGAACAAGCGAAAGTAAAAACTTTTTGAGATTAAAAATTCAGAATTTCAGATTAATTTTTACAAGACTAAAATGAGATCGAAATTTGGGTCAGTGGCATGGCAGGCCCTTTCTTTTATTAAAACGTGTTCCAATGAACTTATGAAAAAAGTGTAATAATAAGGTTAATTATTAAGCAGGACGTTGAAGTAAGTTCAGCGTAATCAACCTTTTGTGCACCGCATGTTATGCAGGTGTGATAAATATTATAAAGTTATAACGTGCTATATGTGGCTATTTAAGCCTAGAGTTGTCAATTCTGTCTATACTAAACTATTACTTTAAAATAAGCAAGTCGTAATTGTGTATGGATTTTTTATGTGTGGTTTATATAGGCGATTATGTAAGAAGCAAGATCTGTGGAGAAAAAATTTGAGTTAATTGCATTTTTGGTTTTTTTAAATCTAAATCGCTTGTTCTATAACAATTTTAACCCATCACTTTAAAATAGTGGAGTCTTATTTGGGTATTAAAAAAGAGGGCCCTTAGAAGTAAGGGCCCTCTTTTAGATTATTTCTTGTGTGGATTAGCCAGAGGTTCCAGAATTGATTTTAGCCATTCGAGAATATTTTTTTCTTCCTTTTCCAATTTGGTTTCCAATTTATCATTTATTGGGGTCAAAATTTTCAGGGATAGACTTACACAATCTATTTTCTTTGATAAGAAATAATCTTTGATTTTGGTTGCAAGTCTTAGTTTAAATTCTTTATTTTCATATATATATTTCAAATTTTTTACATCAATTATAGCTGTATGACTTTGCCATTTTTCTAATTCTGATATTATTTGGCCGATTATGGAATCAATTGCATTGTTAAGTTTAGCGAACACAATAGCATATTTGGTTTCAAGATTTTTATGATCCGAAAAAAAATTATGTATTTGTTGCAATGAGTCTATATTGTCTTTTATTTTATTAAAATTTTCTTCGTTTTTTAATAAAATAACAAGATACTCTTTTTCCCAGTTATCTGTAAAATGCTTGTTAAGGTCATTATCAGTAATAAAGGCAATAAACTTTTGATTAATGAAGTAAATTACCAAGTTGGGATATTTGGCCTGTTCTTTTTTCGCTTTTTTGTAAACTAGTTCTTTGGTGGCATCGTCTTTTAATTCAGATATTTTTTTTGCTATTTCTTTAGGTGTAGTATTTAAATATTCCAGTATACGTACATCATTTTCTTGCCCCGCTATTTTTGTGCCATTAAATATGGTTTTGTTTTTTGTAAATTCATTGAATGTTAATAGTGTTATTTTATCTTGTATAGCGGTTTGCAGGTTTGGGTATTTGGTTAAATGTTCTTGCTTGATTGTTAACACATAAATTTTTTCTAGTGTAGGGATATCCTTTAATTGGTCAAATTCCTTAGACTCATTTTGTAATATATCTAAAACGTAAGATTCATAATTAGGTGTAATGATATATTTAGCATTTTTCTGTAATTTAATTAATTCAATTTTAGCTATTGTTTTTTGAATTGATGGAGAAGGACTTTTTTTAGTATAGAGTAGTTTGATTTTATTGATCTTGGCTAAATCCCACTTGGATATACTACCTATTATTAAGTCACTAAATTGTTCAATTTCATCTGCCATAATTGGTTGATCAGTGTTCCCAGTTTCTATTTGCTTCAATTTTTCAATGAATGCTTGTTTTTTTTGTAATAGTATAAGTGCTCCAACATCTGATGATCCTTCCTTGCCCGGTTTAGGCCTGGATTCGTCGTCGGGACCTTCTTGGGGTGTTCCTGCTTCTAATGCTGATAAATACGTTGGAATACCTCCATGAAAATCTTTCAATTTTTTGTAAGATTTTTTTTCTAAATAACCTTTAATATTTTTTATGTTAAGTTTTTCTATGGATTCTAGCTCTTTTTTTGAAAGAGTGGACATTTTTCTGTCTGCTATTTTTAAAAACTCTCTAAGGCAAATTTCTTGCTTTTGATCCAGCTTGCCCGGTTGATTTGATATGATTTCATTTATGGTTTTTAGAAGTTCTTCAAAAGAAAGTTCCTTTTCTTTGGGCTTTGCTTGCTTTAATAAAGCATTTAGGGCTATTTGTTTTAACTGGTCTAATTGCTTTATTTGCTCAGGCGTGAGTGCTAAAATGGCTTGTTGTTCTTTAGAGGTGAGGTCATGCCAATCCTTTTGTCCTAAGATATTATCTCTAATGTAATCTAGATTTATAATTTGAGGATTTAGAGTATCTTTTAGTGTTCCTAATTTTCCATTTAGCGTCTCTAGCTTCAGCTTTAAGCTTCCAAGATTTGATTTGAGCGTTCCAAGTTGTTGTTTAAGATTTGGAACAGCGGCGTTTAGGCCAGATAAAATAATTAAAATTAGGCAACAAAAAGATATTACTTTTTTTTGCATTTCCACTCTCCTTTTATCTCTTTTTTATTTTACTTCCCGCAACAGTGCTTGAATTTCTTTCCGGATCCACAGGTGCAAGGTTCGTTACGTCCAACTTTTGGTGCAGCGCGTTTGGCCGGCTGCGGTCTGGAGTCTTCGCTGGCTCCTCCAAGCTGTAGTGAATCAAGTTCTTTTTCTTTTTCTTCTTCAATCTCTTCAATCATTTCAATTGTTGAGTTATCAGGTTTCATTCTAAATATGCGTTGTGTGATATCCCATTTGATTTCATCAATCATTATTTGGAACGCAGAGAATGATTCTTTTTTGTATTCGATAAGTGGATTCTTTTGGCCATAGCCGCGTAATCCAATTCCCTCTTTTAAATGATCGATATTTAAAAGGTGCTGTTTCCATGCGTGATCAATGGTCTCAAGTAGAACCCATTTTTCTGCTTTATCAACAAAATCCACAGGAATTGATTTTCTGAATTGTTCATACAGGTAAATTAAAAATTCACAAACTGCTTCTTCCAAGTTGCCGCTGTTTCTTTGTTTAAATTCTACTGATTCAAAAATATCCGGTTTAATCCCTGTAAGTTTTTCAATAGATTGAAAAACTTCACGTTTGTTTTCTTCGGAATAAGCGCTGTTTGGGCAATGAATTTCAAAAAGGCCGTGGACAACGTCAGCGATCATGTCTTTTATTAATCCGATTGAATTGTCTCCACCATCAAGAATGTTTCGACGATATTGATAAATCACATTACGTTGCTGATTCATCACGTCATCGTATTCAATCAGATGTTTACGAATATCAAAGTTATGTTTTTCGACTTTTTCTTGAGCCTTTTCAATGCTTCGCGAAACCATGCGGTGTTCAATGCTTTCGCCTTCTTTCATTCCAATGCGTTCCATTGTTTTTTTCAAGCGTTCACCGCCAAAAATACGCATTAAGTCATCTTCAAGTGAGATATAAAATTTTGAAGATCCAGGATCGCCTTGACGTCCTGCACGTCCTCTTAGCTGATTGTCGATACGACGACTTTCGTGTCGTTCTGTTCCTATAATTCGCAGTCCACCGAGTTCGCGAACGCCATCTCCAAGTTTAATATCGGTTCCACGACCGGCCATGTTTGTTGCAATTGTTAGTTTGTGTTTCTCTCCGGCCTCTTTAACAATTTCTGCTTCTCTGGCGTGTTGTTTTGCATTTAAAACATTATGTGGAATTCCTGCTTGTGCAAGTTTATAACTTAAAAGTTCAGATGTTTCAATTGAAATTGTACCGATAAGAACAGGTTGGCCTCGTTTGTAGCAATCTTTTATGTCATCAATTACGGCATTATATTTATCATTTCTGGTTAAGAAAATAATATCAGGTTGATCTAATCTGATCATTGGCTTGTTTGTTGGAATTACCACCACTGCCAATTTATAAATTTTCCAAAACTCGGCTGCTTCTGTTTCTGCGGTACCCGTCATACCTGCAAGTTTGCCATAAAGTCTGAAATAATTTTGCAATGTGATTGTTGCAAGTGTTTGGTTTTCGCGTTCGACTTTGACATTTTCTTTGGCTTCAAGCGCTTGGTGCAGTCCGTCACTATAACGTCGTCCTGGAAGAATTCGTCCAGTAAATTCATCAACAATCAAGACTTCGTTATCTCGCACAACGTAGTCGACGTCTATTTTAAATAATGTATGTGCTCGCAGGGCCTGGGTTACGTGATGAAGTGTTAGGATATTTTCAGGAGCGTATAAATTTTTGATATGGAACAGTTCTTCAATTTTATCAACACCGCTTTCTCCCAACTGTACTGAGCGCTCTTTCTCATCAATATCGTAATCTTCTCGTCGCAATTTCAAAATAGCGCTGTCAGCTTCTTTGTATAGATTACTACCTTTTTCAGCCGGTCCGGAAATGATCAGTGGGGTTCGCGCTTCGTCGATTAAGATTGAGTCAACTTCGTCAACGATTGCAAAATTTAGCTTTCGTTGAGCAAGTTCATTTAAATCAAATTTCATGTTATCACGGAGATAATCGAAACCAAATTCGTTATTTGTTCCGTATGTTATATCTGCGTTATATGCTTTTTTTCTCTCTTCATCATTCATGTAATTTTGAATAACGCCAACTTCAAGCCCGAGGTGTTTATAAATTACGCCCATCAATTCGGCGTGATAACTTGCCAGGTAATCATTAACAGTTATAAGATGCGTGCCCTTTCCCTCAAGTGCATTGAGGTAGAGTGGCAAAGTGGCTACAAGTGTTTTTCCTTCACCAGTTTTCATTTCTGCAATTTTACCCTGATGAAGCACGATTCCGCCAATCATCTGAACATCAAAATGACGTTCACCGCGTAGTCTTTTACTTGTTTCTCTTACTGTGGCAAAAGCTTCGGGAAGTATTGAATCAAGAGTTTCGCCTTGCGAAATTCTTTGTCTAAAATCATTTGTTTGTAAAGTTAATTGCTCATCTGTGAGTTGTGAAATCTTAGATTCAAGCTCGTTGATGCGTGCAACAATAGGGCGTATTTTTTTTAATTCACGTTCGTTTTGTGAACCAAAAATTTTGGCAAGAATTTGTGCTATCATTATTTATCCCATCTGTTTGTCATCCTGAACTTGATTCAGGATCTAATATAAATTATAGGTACTTCTGAAAATGGACAGTTTAATTTAACACAAATATTTTCTCAACCCAAATAGTTTAACAAAGTTATGGTGTTTGGAGTTTTTAAACCGTTTTTTGCTTATCGACTTTGGTTTTAATTAAATGCCAGAATTTGAGTTGGCATTGATGTTAGTGTTTGATTTTTATCGAATACTTTATCTTTTAATTTTATTGTAAAGCATTGAGTGTTTTTATTTTTATCAATGTGAGCAAGTATTTCAGATGCATCCGAATATTTGGTATCAAGTTCATTTATTATAACGGGAGCAAAAATAAATACGGGTAGAGGATATATGGCAAGATTTTTTCTGTAAACAATATTACACGGATCTCCAAATAGCCAGAGTTCGTTATGACAGGGTCTCTTATTGCCAATTTCTAGTTCGATTTGCACAAGCTTGGATGTTATATTTGTGTTCTTGTAACGTCGTTTTGAAATTGAATCATGTGTTGAAATAATGTCCATTACTTGGACCATGTCGTCGGTTGAATAAAGACTATAAATTTTTCTAAACATTTCATCGTTGACTAATTCTTCAGTTTCACTTTGAACAGGGGTTCCGAATAAAATTAATTTATCGATTTTTAAATTACCATTAATTTCTTTATTTATTTTTGCAAGGTTTAGTAGCACATTGCCACCATGGCTGTGGCCAATTAAAATGAGTTCTAAATCAGTATCTTTAAAATTAAGGTTACTTTTTATTTTACTTATTTCATTTATAAGACTTGAGTAAAGTACTTTTGCACTGCTAAGACGACTTTTTTGGCTTAAATATCCATCCCACCCAAATGTATAAAAATGCAGATTGGAAGAATTTTCTTGATTGGCAAAATCGTAACTATTTTTATATAAGTCTGCAGATAACTTTGTGTAGGGATACCTTTGGGTATCTTTAAGCGATAAATCGCTTATGTTTTCAAGTCCAAAATTTGCTCTTGGTTGGCATTTAAACAAAGTTTTGTATCTCAACTCTTCATAGTAATAATCGGCCCAGGCCTTTCCCTCCGTGCGACTTTTTTTGAAACCGTCTTTTAGTGAAGACAATAGACAAGTGGGTGAGGGAAGTGGAAGAATTGTGCCGTGAACAAAGACGATTAATGTGTGTTTATTACTTTGAATATTGCTTTGTGATGTGTTTTGAAAAATAACTGAATGCACTAATTGATTATTTGAATTGCTGCATCCAGCAAAAATTAAAAAAATAAGTATAATGTAGTGGCTTTTAAAATTCATGTATTTCCAATAAATAAAACACTTAAGTAAAATTAGGCTTTGCTCTATATAAACCAATTTAATCAAATAGTTTTGGATAGGCAAACGGTGCAACGAATATGGTGAATGTGGTCGTTTTTGATTTCCAGATAGTTATTTTTGTTTTTGAGTTTGTTTTTTACTTAAGAATTAAATTTATTACATTTTAGTTTTACCTTAAACTTAAATATTTTTTATTTGAAATTTTAATCAAAACATGCTTGTTTCCGATTGCTTTAATAATTATGGGCAGCTATTCTGCATGATATGTAGGGGTAAGTTTAGGTTTATTTTTGAAGTAGGAGTTTTTTATGAGTTCAACGATATGTCTTGCACCAATATTGGCTGTGTTAATGACGTCACAATCATTTGTTGCAAATGATTCATATTTTGTGACTAAGAATACAAATCAAGAAATCTTATTTGATAAATTCTGGCCATTAAGATCTGAATTAGAAAATCTTTCGTCTAAAGAGATTAAATCCGTGGCCTCAAAAGATGTCGAAGAGGTTAACGGGTTCTTGAAGAAAAATAATTTTGATATTCAGCTTGAGCAAATTGATGATCCAAAGGCCTTTTATGTTGCATCAATTTTAGATGTCTTATTAATATGGAAAGAAAAAGGTTTATTAAGCTCAATTTACGATGCTGAATTACATAAAAATTACTCTGCCGTTGAGATGAAAAATAGCGATCAGTGGAAAGTTTTTGCACCAAAGACTTGCTCGGATAATTGTTTAGACTGTAAAGATAAAATTCTTGAAGTTACCGCAAAAAATTGCGATAAAGTTTATATGAAAATTGCGGAAAAACCATTGGATGGATTTGATCTGATGTCTAAAATTTTGGAATTGCAAGATAGTTTGTCTTTACTAAATGTTGATGAATCTTACGATAAGATATTATTTCCGATGGTGGCAATCGATCAGCGTGTTGACATTAGCTGGCTGAAAAAGTTGAAATTAAGATTTCCAGGCAGGGATGATTTTTATGGAGTGGCCCAGGCTTTACAGCAAACTAAATTAAAGATTGATGAGAATGGAGCTGTTGTTAAGAGTGCCGTAGCAATCTCATGGAATCATTTGAAATCGATGGAAAATTTTTCTTTAGAGTTCAAGATTGATAAACCATTTTATCTTTGGGTTATGCGTCCGGGTATGACATTGCCTTTGGTTGCGGCGTATGTTGATAAATCTAGTTGGAAACAGTCTGTAAACTTAAAATAATGTTAATTTCCTGATTCATTTACCTGATTAATTTAATTGTTTATTAAATTAACCGCATACTTTTAAAGCATGCGGTTTTCTGCTAGATTGAATAAAGTTAATGCCGTAAAATCTTACTAAATTTAGTGTTTTTGATTAAATTTTGATTTTAAAATGAAGATAGCTGTTTTAGTTTCCGGAGGTGTAGACAGTTCGGTTGCCCTACAGTTGCTCAAAGAGCAAGGACACGATCTGACCGCCTTTTACTTAAAAATTTGGCTTGAAGATGAGCTTTCTTACCTTGGAAATTGTCCATGGGAGGAAGACCTGGATTATGCCCAAAAAGTTTGCGATAAGTTGGGTGTTCCGTTGGAAGTTATACCTATGCAGCAAGAATATCACGATAAAATCGTTGCATACACAATCAAAGAAGTGCAGGCGGGCAGAACCCCTAGCCCTGATGTTTTATGTAATCAGTACATTAAATTTGGATGTTTCTACGATAAAATTGATAACTTGAAGCCAGGCGTTTTTGAAAAAGTGGCTTCCGGGCATTACGCACAGGTTGAACAGGTCAAAAAAACTAGATATATCGGTGATCTGGGACAGGTTGAAAATCTGAGTCAGGTCGAAGCCCTGTTCGCTTTAAAAAAAGCAAAAGACCCGGTAAAAGATCAGACGTATTTTTTAGCGCGTTTAAGCCAAAAACAGTTATCCCGCATACTTTTCCCAATTGGGCACTTGCTAAAATCTGAGGTTAGGGCGTTGGCCGAAAAATTTGATCTGCCTACCAAATCTCGCAAAGACAGCCAGGGAATATGCTTTCTTGGCAAAATTAAATTCAGTGATTTTATAAAACATCACCTAAAAGAACGCGAAGGTGATTTAATTGAGTTTGAGACGGGACAAGTAGTTGGCAAGCATGAGGGTTTTTGGTTTTACACCGTTGGCC
>JBAZAX010000025.1:0-20989 GCA_041671765.1 Candidatus Babeliales bacterium
TTATTAAATTTGCAGGATTTGTTTCAGAACTATCTGCAAATAAAGATCTATAGTTACTCGAAATAATAAAGCATGTAATAAAAAGAAGAAGCTTTTTTCGTTTCACTAAAACCACCCCTTGTATTGCATTTGTGTAACGGGTAAAGATCCAGCCCATTCATTGCGTTCATTTTCCCATTGCATTGTTTGTTGTAGGCTATGCTTTGTTTCGTTTATTACCGCCTGTGCAATATCATCGGTCAGTTGTTTAGATTCTTGTCTCCGCGCTCGAATAATCATCTCCTCAGCAACAAATTTAATAGCGCGCGGTGAAAATCCCTCGAGGCTATTGGCATAAGTTGAAATCAAATTTGTAATGTCTCGGCTTAAATTAATGATGGCATTTTCATTTTTTTGTGCGAATTTTGTAAGATACATTAAAAGAATTTTTTCTCGTTCAGCGGCTTGTGGTAGAGTAAATTCGATATTTATCCCAATACGATTTGTGATTGCATCATCTAGTTTGAACGGATGATTAGTTGCAAAAATAAACATTACATTTTCTTGGGATTGATCTGAAATAAGTGCTAAAAACGTATTAATGAAATCTTGTGTTGCCTTGGATGTGCTTAGTAACTTCCTATTTGCAAACAGTGACTCAGCTTCATCAATAAAAACAATAAGGCCTTTAGGACTTTTTTTAGCCCAATTTAGAAGTTTGCGTAATTCATTATTCGCATGATTTAGATCTGTAATTTTTGCAAATTCTGAACCGGATGTTAATGCATAATCAAGCCCTGACGTTTGTGCCAAAGCCTTAACAAAAGCAGTTTTACCTGTTCCGGGAGCTCCATAAAAAAGAATATTAGGAAGCGCTTCTTCATACTCTCTTGCAGATTGCACACGTAATAAAAGATCTAAAAGTTGTTTTTGCAAAGATGGTGCAAAGACTAAATCATCAATATCTGCTTTCTGTTTGGACTTAAATTGTCCAAACCATTCGGTTTGAAACCATTCGGTTTTCAACCATCCGGTTTTTGAAGTTTCGCTGATAACTTGTGGTTGTGTTAAATAATTTGCAAGCATCGGTACGCCGTATTTAATCGTATATATACACAGTGCACTTGCAATTATTGCAAGTGCAATCTTTGACATTGTTTTTGAATCTCCCATTATTTCTCGAATATTTTTCCATTTTTCCTTTTCAGTTTCAACATTTGCCTGAGCCATAACTTTTGCTTCTTGTTCATATATTCCAAGATCTTTTTTTAGTTTTATTTTTGCTTCGAAATGCTCATTTTTTCTTCTGGCAGCATCTGTTAGTTTTTCTTCTTCTCTTGTAACTTGCTCTGTGAGCTCAGCACTTAACTGCTCATATTTGCGTTCTAAGTTTTTTGTAGCAACCAGTATTTGTTGTTCCACTTGTACTTGTGAACCATGTGCTTGATCTAATCCTGATGCGATTTTGTTTGCAAGTTCCGAGGTTCGATTTGCCATAGCAAGAGCTTTTGCGGATTCTTCTGCCGCATTTATAGCCCTACTGTTTGAACTATGTGCTATAGCCATAGATTCATTTAACCCTTGGATAATCTGCTGTGTTTGTTCAAAAAGATTTTGTGCAAGGCGCATTGCTGGCGCTATAACATCTTGGGCGCTAATTTGTTCTTCCTGTACAGGACGTGATGCTTGTTTTTGAGAAGCAATATTTGGAGTATTAAGAATACTGATGATACTTACTATGGTCGTTACAATAAACAACCGTTTATGAATTGTCATTATATGATCTTTCGCAAGTTTCGTATTTTTATCAAGGCTTACGTATTAATTTATTTGAAATGCTTAATTTGAGAAATGTACAAGCGCCCGCCCATCAACATCTTGTTAATAAATGATATCAAAAAAACTTTAGCCGGCAGAAGACTTTCAATGTTTTTGATAAACTTTCAACTGAAATACTCATCTTTTGCAAAAAATGCAAATTACTTTATCTATCGGAAGTTATTATGTATTTATCCGAAACAATGAAAAATAAATAAAGTATTTGTATCTTGGATATTATAGACGTAAAAAAGTTTATGAAATTGATAAAAGATGGGATATAAATTTATGAATAATAAAAATCACAAATGTAATATGCTTTTATTGGCGATGAGTTGTCTTTATTTTTTTTGTTGCAATGGGCAAGAGTCTGTTAATAATGAACAACAACAAGTTTCAACACTTCGAAACACTGGGGTTGTTGGTATAGACTCAGCAATTTTTGAAAAAAATGCTGAAGATGATTTGTTAAAGAGTGTTCAAAAACTTGTGATTGATGCCAAGAGTGCAGGTATTTTAGATGAAGAGACAGCAAAGATATTAATGGCTTATTCTATTTTGGACAATGTATCAACGCAAGAGGCGCAAAAATTCTTAATTGCAGCTGAGTTGGCTGGTTTATCAAATCAAACAAGATCTATAGATTTTAATTCTGCCATTGCCGCTTCGAATAAAAGTGGATCAGGTGAAAGACTCGCGTGGATCTGCTGTTGTTCTGTTTTGGTTGGTGTCATTTGTGTTTTAATTTACGATAAATACAACTATGGGACACTGGATGGATTAAAACGCGATTTAACCAATGTTATGCATAAAGCTGATCGATACATTAGATCTTTTGCAAAACGCTAAAAGCGCCCCAGAAAATAGTTTTTATTTAAGATTTAACTTGGCAGCTAATGTAGTGTGAATTGCTTTTCCTGCATCGCGAGCGGCTAAATCGATCTTATCTATGACATTTGGCTCAATTATTAATTGAGCAAGTATACTTTTTAGGTCTTTTCTGGACGAAATATTATCTATTGCTGCCCAAAGCTCTTTTTCACTTTTTCTTGAAGCGTTTACCTTTTGGGGAACAATATCGGATTTTATGAGTTCTTCATAGGTTGATGTAAGTATTAAAATTAAGGTTGCTCTATTTTTTTCTGCGATGCTTATTGGATCATAGCTTTTAAACAATCTACTCAATAAACTTATTGCAATTTCTCTTATTACATTTCCGATTCGTTTTTTTATTTCAATTGTGGTTCCATCAGCAAATATTATCTTTTTTGTTTTTTCTTTTACTGTATCTTTCGTTTCTAATTTTAGACCATTTAAAATATTTATAGCCCAGCTTCTTGCATGAGCATGTGATTGGGCGCTGTTTTTTGTGATATTAACAAGATCCTGCATTGTCCATTTATCAAATTTATTAGTAGATTTGTTAAATGTTGCCGAAAATTCTAAAGAATTTTTTGAGCCTTTTTTTGTTTTTGTTTTGTTTGTTGTAGCTCGTTCAGGAGTTCTTGTGATTAGGGGATTTTGGAATGCGAATACAAATAACACATCAGGTCGAGTAGCTACTTTTTTCAGGATTATAGGAGATTCCTGTGGCGCCTCATAATCAGCACCATCGTCAGTTTTTTCTTCAAAACTTTCCGGTACTGAATCACTTTCCGTTGGGACCATTATGCAAAGAGATGGTTCCGGATAATATGCTCCACGTGGAAGATGTTTTGTGGTTGCTTCTCTTACGCGCATGTCTAATTCGCTCGCAAGCCTTATCATTGGATTATTAGAATCAAATAAATATCCTGTTGTCATTGCACCTATTTTATTTTTTGTTTGCAGATCCACTTGAGTGTATGTAGTAAAACAGCCGTTAAATAAGCTTGTATCTGCGTCACAGAAAAATAAATAAATATTTGCTGTAGGATTAGTTTGCCTGAAAATATGAACAAGTTCTCTGGTCAATTCGTGATTTTTTATCATTTCTCTGATTCTTCGATATGGAACCATTCTTCGACTTCGGTCTTTGCTATTTTCGGTATTTCTTCTAAACTGTCTTGCCCTTGCAGCATCTTTTTTCTTTAATTGTTGATAAAAGCTGCGAATTTCCTCATAAGACGGTGGGTTTCCGCTGGATTTATTTTTTGCCGGATTGATTCTTTTCCAAGGAAAATCCCAAAACACTGCAAAATATCTAACCTGTAATTCAGCCGAAACAGTTTTTTCTAATTCTTCTTCGAGTAATCTATTTTTTCTAGAACTTAAGGATCGAGGTCTATTTAATCCAATGATTACTGATAAATGATCCAATTGTTGTTTTTTTAGCGTTTGATCAGATGTTGCCAAAAACGCTTCTTGAGAAATTTTTGTTGTAAGTGATTGAGTTATTCCGGAACTTTGGGTTGCACCAACTTTTGCTTTATCTGTTTTTTTGCGAGTTAAGGAGTGAGAAAGCACTTTTCCTCTTTTTTTATAATCTATGCAAAATGGTGGAGTGGTGAAGTCCTCATCAGAAAAAGTATATTTTCCGGTATCAGATTCCGAATCAGTATCATCTGTTTCGCTGTCTGACGGAACATATGCCGGGATATTAGCCACAAAGCATGGCATAGGGGGTGTTGCTGGCGCTTCAGCCGCAGGTGAATCTGGATATTCACAGGCTTGTGCTGTTGTAGCAACTTCAGAATCATCTTCAGAATAATATTCAGTGTCATCGAATGGTTGCAAAGAACCTTGTTGTGTTGAAGAGCTTGATGAAAGCATTGGACTAGAATGTTGTTCAGTTTCTCTGGCTATCTCTGCAGCAAGTTGAGCATCTTGTTGTTCCTGCTTTTTTCTTTTTAGAGCAGCAAGCGTAGCGTTTCTAGCAGCCTGTTTTTCTTGTTCTTCCTGTTCCCATTTTTTAACTTGCTCGTCAGACGCCCTTTTTTTGCCCTTATCTTTTTTTTGTTCAGACGTGGAACCCGTTTTATCATCATCAGATTTCATAGCGCAAAGGTTAAATTGTGATATGACTATGAAAAACAAGAATGTAAAAATGTTGAGAAACCTTTTCATTATAACCCCCAAATTATTAGAAAAATAAATTATATAAAATCCTATTTTTAAAAAATATAATATTCAAAATATTTAATATTTCTAATTATAATTATATATAATTATAGATTGTATGTAAAACGCCTGTATTCTGCCCAATATTATTGATTAAATCACGTAATATTGGGTTATTTGCTGCAAAGGTGTACTTTTTAGGGGTTTTATTTGCGAAAAATTAAAGCTTTTAAGCTTGTAATGTGAATTTAATGTGAGTTTCTTGTTTAAAAAACACTAATTTTGTTACATTAATTTAGAAATCACAAAGTATATATTAAAAAAGTATATAAGGTTAAGAAAGAGGGTAGGCGTTATGGTGAAGAAATCTTTTCCTTTGTCTAAAGTTTATCAACTGCTTGAGCCTGGACCGGTTATAATGGTTACAACTTCGTTGAATGGCAAAGCAAATATTATGACGATGTCTTGGCATATGATGATTGATTTTGAACCACCAATTTTGGCCATCGTGATGAGTAACCAAAACTATTCTTTCAATAATTTAAAAAAAACTAAAGAGTGTGTTATTAATATTCCAACTGTAGATTTAGCTTTAAAAGTTGTGGGTGTTGGAAATACTTCTGGCTCAAAAATTGATAAATTCAAGAAATTTAGCCTTACACAAGAGTTAGCTTCTCAAGTTAAAGTTCCGATGATTGCTGAGTGTTATGCAAATTTAGAATGCAAGGTGATCGACACGAAAATGTCATCAAAATATAATATCTTTATTCTAGAGTGTGTAAAAGCGTGGATTACTCCATCTAAAAAAAGACATATTACTATTCATCATTGTGGTAATGGTGTTTTTACTGTTGACGGTAGGATTATTAAGTTGCCCAGCAAAAAGAAATGATTTGTGTTGTAAAAATTAGGGGTATTGTTACATGAGGATTTTTATGGAGAGAAATATAAATTTTTATGGTGCGTGCATTTTTATATTGGCTATTTTATCTGCTTGTTCCACTGGCAAGAAAGAAAGCTCAACTAATGTAACGTCAGCTTTAAAAGATAAACAGTCCCAAAATGTAAAAAGTGATGTTGCTTTACTTATAAATAAATTAGTTACGGCATTTGCCGATGAATGGATGGCAAGTTATCAGTATTGGATGGCAGCAAAATTAGTTCAAGGTGAATTGCGTTCGCAGGTAGTTAAAGAATTAATCGAACATTACAATGATGAAATGCGGCATGCAGACATGATTGCAAAACGCCTTATTGAGTTGAATGGTGATTTTCGTATGTTTCCACAAGATTGGCATAAAATCGGGGGGTGCCATTATGACTCAATTACAGAAAGCAGTGTTATTTCGGTATTGAACGAAAATATTAAAGGTGAACAGTGTGCAATAGATTTCTATCAAAATTTATTGGAAATGGTTAAGGGTAAGGACGAAAAAACATACAGCATAATTTTAGAAATTTTGAATGACGAAATTAAACATAAGAAAGATTTGCAAGAACTACATCAAGCGCTTCCAATATTAAAATAATTTTATTTGAATAAATACTGAATCATCGATTTAATCATTTGCGGAAGAGAATTGAAGGTTTCATCCAACTCCAGATTCTCGAGTGCTATTTCTTTGCTATTTTGCAAAATATACGCAAATAATATGAGCTGGTTTATTCTTAAATCGTGTAGTAATTTATCTGCTATAATCATATCACCAAGAGAAATGATATACCGCCCTTTTGTAGTTGTTACAAACATTGCTCCGGATATTTTATTCCACGATACAGTGGCAATTAGTCCTGACATTCCAGTTTTTAGGCAACATAGTTTTTTACCGGAGTTCCAACTGTAAATATCAATGTCTCCTGCCGTATTTAAAACTATTAAAAGATGCTTGATTATCTCCATGTGTGCTGTTGGAATTTGAGTTGTTATAAATCCAATTTCGCTTAGATCTCTTAAATTCCAAAATCGTATTATGTTTGAGTTTACTTGTGCAGTTGCCAAAATTTTAGATTTTGCATTCATGCAAGAAAAGGCTCCATCTTGTTTTTTTACACTGAGCACCTCTTTTGTGGTCAAATCAAGTGAACTTAGAACGCCATCTGTGCGAGCGGTAAAGAGCTTGTGCTTTTTGCAAAGCGTTTTTTCGGAGAGCCTAGGCTGAATATTTTGAGTTTCTCTGTCAGATAAATCCGAAAATATTGATGTATGGCGTTGGGTTGATGCTAAAAAATTGAGCATGATTACTCTACAAAATTCCAGATTGTTAAGTAATACAAAATCATTAATGTCTTCTGAAAACTCTTGAAAACATTGAGGGAGCGTTGAAAGGGTGTGTACTGATTCCTGTAAATTACGAAGGGCACATAATCTATTGTATGCTTGTTGTTGTAGCGAAGGGGTGTCTCTTTGTATCATGGGAAATAAGCTATGTTTCATGGTACATAGTAAAAGTATGATTATGATAATATATATTTTTGATTTAATATTCATAAAAAATTCCTATTTTATGTAATAAGTAGTTCTTTAATTGGATAAGGTAAATTAGCATCATATATGATTTTTGAGTAGTCTTGACTGTGAAAATCTAAAGTAATTATTTGGGCTATTTTTGCTAATTGTTCTTCTTTTAACGAACAAATAAGCATATCGAGTTTAACTAATAAATCTATTTTTACAAAAGCTTTTGCCTTTGGTGTCATAATAATTATGAGACCATCTCTCTCATCCAGTTTTGAATTTAAAATTGGCTTTAATATTTCTGTTTCTATTTTGCAAAGAAGGATGCCAGTTTTCCAGTCTAGTAAAGAAATATTGCCTTGTATGTCAATTGCAAAAAAATGGTTTTCTATAATATGCATAGAAATGATTGGTTCTTGGCAATAAATTTTATCATGTATCTTAAATGTGTTAATATTCCATCGATGAATTTCTTTGCAAGTACAACTTCCGGTTGCTACAATTTCATCTTTAGCAGCTATGCATGATACTGCCCTATCGTGAACCTTGATTTTATCTGAGCAACCTTGTAAATTTTTAATAATTATTAAGTGTCCGGAGTTTGTTCCAATCAGTTCGTGCTGATTATGTTCAAGATAGATATCGCCTAAGGGTTGACTCTCACCGGTTGTGTCAAAAATGGGAATAAGTGTAACAATCGTATTTTTTTGTTTTGCCACAAAACTTGCTAAAAGTGCCCGTCTTATGTGGTTTACTTGTTCTGCTTTCATAGCGCTTGCAGTTGTCATTGGCATAGCACTTTTTACGCAAAACAAGAACGCAATTAATGGTAAATAAAAAATTATTCTTAATTTATTCAGAAATTTATTAAAACTCATGATTTAACACCTTTCTTAAACTGCTTCTTGTCTTAAACTACATTTTGTTCGGGTTTGCCCAATATTGCCAAGAGTATGTGTTCAAATGTCAATATTTCGGGATTAGGTACAAGATCTTTTAGTTTTTTTGCTATTGATTTTTTGGGTTCGTCAGGTTGATTCAAGTATGCTTGAATGGACTCAAACATTCTAACAATATCACACAATTTTTGTCCCAATAAAAATCTGTTTTGATTTATACGATATAAACAATCTCTAATTTGAGATTTGAATTTTTTGGGATCATTTATTTTAAATACATAGCTTGCTAGTTCTTTTCTGAGTTCTTTGATGTTTGATATGAGTTTAAATGGTCCTTGCGCCTCATCTCTCATAATTTGAATAAGTGCGAGCTTGTTTTCAGGTGAAAGAGTTGTAGATTTACTTACAGATAAAGAACCGTCTTGAGATATGATGCCTAATAAAAAAAGGAGTTCATAAATCATGTTAATATCTATTTTATGCATGTTTTGAATTTGACTAAAGAAGTAGTGGAAATTTTCAACAATCCATAAAGGTTTTGTTTGCAATGTTGTTATGTTGGGACAACTAAATAACTGAGGGCCGCTGGCGCTTAATTTTTGAATTTCCATACATAATTGACTAATTTTTCTATGTTCAGGGCTTTCTGTTGGGATAATTTTTTCACGAGTTACCTCTGAGCGATCAATTGAATGTATTTCGCATTCAGGATTTGTTCGATCTGTTTGAGTAACACGTTCTGCGGTATAACGATCAATAGAGATCCCTTTAATTTTGAGCGAAGTACCTTCTTTTTCCAGTGTGCAACAGTAAGCGTAGTTTCCAATTTTCCCAATTTTTTGTAATGATGGCATATAACATGCAAAATCTAAGCTTAAGGTTGTGACAACAACGCTAGATGTATACACTTGATTTAATATAACTCCACCGGAGTAAACATCAAAATTGGCACCAATTGTTGAGTTGTGTTGGTGACCTCTCATACAGAGGAATATGCCGGTTTTGTTCATGTAATCACCAATTACTTCCAATGGTTGTGCTGATGTACGGCGAGCTTCAGCATTTGTGTCTCCAGGGTCAGCAATTTTTATTTCTAGGTCGCTATCTGTGAATCGCATAAGTTGAGGATGTATGTTGATAAAATCAATCTGAATTTCTGCTGGGGCTTCCAAAAAATATCGCACTCTTTCGATTGTTGGATCCGGAAGGCCGTGGCAGAAAAGAATATTTCCAAATTCCGTTTTCATAAATAATGCTGTTGGAAGATATCTAAAAAGTTTGGATTGAATTTTTTGCATAAATTCTGTGAACTGTGGTACGCCGGTTCCCAAAATGTGATTGTCCGCGAATTCTATTGTCCCGAAATTAAATTTTTGTGCAACTTCACGCGCAAATCCTTGGTTGTAATCGCTTAAAAACAAATGACCAGCCTCATGGTTTCCCAGCATTAAGAATACATTGTCAGGATTTTTAATTTTTAGTGACATGAGAATAAAAAGAATTTCAAGTCCGAATTGTCCGCGATCAATATAGTCTCCTGTAAAAACAAAGAAAAGATCTTTATTCTTTATTGAAAAATCTGTATTAAATAAATTTTCATGATTTTTTAAAATGGTTAAAATCGAAATCAGGTCGCCGTGCAAATCACCAATGTGAATTACCTGATATCTTTCTATCTTGAGGAGTTCTTTTTTTTGTAGTATGCCGTTAAAAATACCTTCATTGGAATTATAAAATGTCACATAAGCTTCTTGTTGTGGGATTGCTTTTGATTTCAAGTAGTTGGTTGAAAAATTTTTGAATTCTTCCAATTTTTTATTAAAAGCGGCCTCAAAATCATCCGAAATAATACCAAGGCCAAAACCGTCTGCAAACATTTGTCCTATATATTCATCCTCAGTACGTTTGTAAACTAAACCTATGTGGTTAAGGCTGTCTCTAACAATTTTTTCATAAGTATCAAATTCTTCCATGTCGGCTTTTGTTTTGATGACTGGTAAAACCGAAAGCCACCAGTCAAGATGTTCATATCTTGACAAAACCGGTGTGTCCAACTCGGTTATATTACCACGAGTATGACTGCCTATTTCTTCTTCAATTTCTGCAGTTCTGATAGCACATTGTGCAAATTCTGTTGCAAACATGGTTCCCATTAGCAAAAAAAGCACTTTTCGGAAGATATTTTGGGTGAAAAACCCACATTTTTTATTCATTTGTAACCTCCATGTATTATTATTTGAGCAAAATACTAGTTTTTTTGTAATATCTAGTAAAGTTAAGTATTAACTATTAAAAATTGATTTTATATTATAAATTACTATTCGTCAATTGGGTGGCTGGCTTGGATGGGGACGATTTGGGTTGCAAAATATTCAGACTGATTACTAAATTTGAAGAATATGGTCTCTACTATAAATTAGAATTTTTCGAATTAACGTTAAAACTAAAACTTGATATTTGTTTTTGTAATGTTTTAAAATAAATACAAGGATTAA
This sequence comes from Candidatus Babeliales bacterium, assembly GCA_041671765.1. Lineage (GTDB taxonomy): Bacteria > Babelota > Babeliae > Babelales > RVW-14 > JBAZAX01. Next base: position 10,686 of record JBAZAX010000025.1, read on the forward strand.
ATAAAAAAGGGATTTTTAAGGGGGGATTTTATGTACAACAAGATATCCAGGCTGTTTATTTTTTCGATAGTAATTTTCATTATTGCTGTTGTTTCCAAACAGAAACCAATAACAAGTATGGTAGTTGCTGATAGAGCCCCAGTAAAATATTTGTTTTTTCAGCAATTGAATGATATGTGTACAATCGCGCCGATGTTGAATAGGTATAGACTTCAAGAATTAAAAGAAATTGGACAAAATTATATCGAGCAAGCCTTTGATAATCCAGAATTGGCTTTAACTCGACAGCAATGGTTTGGGGAAGGCCACCAATACTTCTTTACGTGGAGAAAATTTCTCACTGACTTTATGTATTCCCAAGAGGGAGTACAATATCTTTCTGAAGCTGAACAAAATGGCCTTGTGGCTCCAAATTTTTATGACAATAATGGGATAAATATTTTTGATAAAGACAGGCTTGCATTTATTACATATCCATACTTTTTTGCTGATTTATCATCCGAGAGTATAGTAGAGGAAATGGATGCATCATTTGTTATTCCTATCGTAAGCCCATTTCGGTTTTTACATGACAGAAGTGCTCCACCAGAAAGAGTTTGTTTGTCTATCAAGGACACAACTGAGGAGGAATCTGGTTGGTTAATCTATAGCAAAGAAACAAAAAGGTTTGAGGACTTTTCTTATTCAAAATTTAAAAACGATCCTATATTTTCATCAATTAAATCCTCAGTAATGTCACGGGGTGCACAGTTTCAAGAACCAATAAATTTTTCTTATGGATATGGTCCTAACTGGCCAAAGACAACAATTGGATTCAAGTCATTTATATATCCTCATTGGAACTGGAGTAGAGGTTTTGGTGGAGGTGTTAACAATCAGGGTAAAATGCCTTATTGCTTAGGATTTCTTAAGACAATGTTTCTTGTTCTCGGAATTGATAATAATAATCAAGCTATTCACGATAACGACCTTTTGCATGAGTATCAAGTACATGCAAAAATGAGAGAATTGATACAAGCCGATAGAAACAACAACCCTTGGTCTGACAAATTTTTTAAAAAAGAATATTTCATACAGTATGCATTGGCTGAAATATTTAAAGCCAATAAAAATTTATATGATGATGCTGTAAAAACTGTTGATATTACTGGTAAAAGGTTTTGGCAAATATATGATGATATAGTATCTGGACGGTTGATTTTATACAAGGACAATCGTGGTACACAATATAGTTTGGATGAGATAAAAAAATATCTTCCAGGCAAGCATCAAGCGCTTGCATATTTTTTTACAGAGGCATTGAGAATTTTGTGGTATGGGGCAGCAAGTAAAGACGCTGTAGCACTTTATAATGCATTAGGCATGTATGATCCAGAACATCCAATTTTAAGTCGTCTTAATGCATGGAGAATGGGACTAAATTTTTCTAAAATCAAAAACAATGCTGAAAAACAAGTTGATGGGATATCTTTTTTATCTGTATGGTTCGAAATAAAAAGGGCCTTGCAAAAACGTTGTAGTGGTATTCAAGATTGGGTCAGCTTTGATTCGCATGGATGGGTTATTTCCTTTGATCAGGCCCTAATATCTATGCAGCAACAAGTTGCGCGACAAAATGGTTGTGACTATCAGTTTTTAGACAAACTTGGAGTTGCTGGAATAGAATCTTGGTGGGGACATGAGCTGGAAACTTTTTATAAAAAATAAATTATTATGATTGGAATATGTTTTAAAAGAGTGTCAGAGACTGGGCACACTTCGAATTTTAAATTGGAAAAGTCTGAAGGCTGATCTATCAATTTTACCTGCAAATTTAGTTTTGAAAGCGAATGCGGTGGCTGTATAAGTTTAGCTCTTCGTTAGATTAAAAACTCGAACCAGGATGCGCTAGAATAAATGATTTTAATGCAACGAATAATTTTTGGTTACAAAGAGTTTCTAGTTTTGCCAGCTTGAAGCAAAGTCAAAATAATAAAATATTTAGATTAACGATCGCGAAAGATATTGCTTAAAAATATCTTTCGCGATGTTTTGTGTTCTTTTATAAATAAGTTGAATCAAACAGATTGTGGTGGCGGTTCCATGTCGATTACAACTTCATCTTTTGCAACATCCGGTACAGATGGTTCTGCGGCTGCATGTCGGGCTTGCTTGGCGGGTGGCGGTTCAGCTGCACTTGGTTGCATCATCCAGGAGCCCAGCTTATAAATTCCATAGACGGCAGCAGCCCCAACGGCAACCACAACAACAACTTGAGGGAATGTTAAGGAAATCATAATACTTGCTTTAATTGCAAAATCCTTATCATCATCATCTTTACCGGCTCCCAGAAGTCTCATTTTAGCGCGAAGAATATATTCGCCATCATCCATCTGATTAACCGAAATGTATCCTCCGCTAAATAATTGGCTTATAAGTTCGTCCTTTGCATCTCCAGAAATTTCAACCAAGTCATTTGAATTCATTTGGCTAAATTCTTCCGGAGTCATTATGATTATTGTTGGTTTATCTCTTCCCACGAATTTCATTAGCTGATCATTTGACATTTTTCGTAGCAATGGGTCACAAAAATAATTTTGAACATCGTAGATTTCACCATCTTTGAAAATATGAAATCCATCAGAATCTTTATAAAGCTTAATATTCCCTAATCTTTCAGGAATAAATACTTCGCGTCCATAAAATTCAATAATTTCGGCGCAATAGTTACTTGCATTAGCTAATCCGAAAAAAAATAATCCTGAAAATACAATCATTTTAAAGATATATTTAATCATAACCATTATCCTAATCATTTTAATTTTTTTTAATATATATATCATCATCCCAGCAGCTTCTAGCGCAAATTCTTCTGCAGCATGAGAATTCAACACCTCAGCCATTTTGCTTATAACGTTACGACCGGCACTGCTTGTAGTCAACGCGGCAGCATTAAATGCCATTAAATCAAGAACAAATATAGTGCTAAATCAAAATTTCAATAAAAATTAATTTTTATTTTTTTCAATATCTATACTACTCATTTATATACTTAAGAAAATCGGTAATCCACGATGTATCAGATCGGTATAACTCTTTATTTTTTTCCCATAATATAACAAAATGTTCAATTCCTTTTACCCAATCAGGATAGTTTTTTTTGAACAAATCAATAAAATTACTTCTTCCTCCTAATACAGCGTGATCTTCATGTGATATTATCACACCCCAAATTCCATTTACACTATAAATAGCATTTTCAAGAACCTTTGGCGTCTTACAATATTCTTCATAACTAATAAGAGTGCTAATCCGTTTATAACAAGATTTATGATCACATATTTCTGATTCTTTATTTTCAAAACAACCCCATTCTACTTCTGAAAAATAAAATTCTGATTCGTTTAATGATCTTGCGGCTTGCATAATGGCATAAAATTGCTCTTGCGTAAGACAATAACCATCAGTCGGACATAAAATAATTTTTTGTTCTATGGATGATTCAAACATTGGTCCAAATGGATTGTTATTACGGAATATTTTAGAATAAATTTCTCGTTGCTTTAAAAAATCATTGATGTTTTTTTTAGATAAATTTTTATTCATTGATTAGCTCCAAAAATTTTATTTTACGCAGTCCACTTATGCCATTTACATCTATAGTTGGGGGACCACTTAACGAAGTGGCTCTATAGCTGAAAGTGATCCCATTAGAATCTGTACCAACAAATACCCCCGGTTGCACTTCTCTAAAATTTTCAACTTGCGCTTTAAAAAAATCCAAGGCATCTGATGCATCACCTTGAACAGCTCGAATATCATATTGTTTTGATTTTGGCCCTATCTTTTTTAATTGTTCCACACTCAACTTCTCCCATTGCTTTATTTTTTTTACAACTTCAATGCCTTTGAGGTCATTGGCCACATCTTGCATAACTTGTGTGATGGATTCACCTTGTGAGAGCAGTTTTGGATTTTTTTCCACAACCTCAATCGCCATGTTGACCGCATCGATGCCTTCCTCCAAGGAAAGCTTGCCGACACCAGCAGCTTCAAATACGACCTCTTCTGCGACAGGAGAAGTCAATGCTTCGGCATACTGACTTACAAGCACCCTACCTTCATAGGTTGTAGCCAACGCGGCGGCATTAAATGCCATTAAATCAAGAACAAATATGGTGCCGTGTTTAAAGCCTCCTTCGATTAATTCTTCATCAGACATTTTTTTAAGCTTTGCAGCGGTTTTATTGATTTCTAAGCGCAGTGCTTTTTTTTGCGCTTGGCAATGTTGAACATATACATCACATTCTTCTAGAAATAAATCGGGCTTTCCAAGAATAGCTGATGTTATGCATGAATTATTAAGCGAATCTTGCCGTCCATCTTCATCTACAAAAAGAGTAATTAATTTAAGCGTTCCGCTGACAAAATCAATCCAATGTTGCGGTGTAAGAAAAGTCTTTACTCCGCTGGCAATTCCACGTGCAGCTATCGACGGATCATTTACTAATGTCATAATTCTTATGCCACCTTTAACTACTCGAACCAGATCACAAGCAAAATCAGAAAGTGTAAAAGCCTTGATCGCATTCTTCTCTGTTTTTGCCTGCGCTGTTGCTTGATAGACAATTGGTGCAAACGCTACAACATGAATATTATTGACATCAACCAATTCCAAATCTTGCATTTCTGCTCTAGTTTCGCAAAGCTCTTCATGAAGTTGCCTATCAAGAGCTGTTCCATAACAGTTGTTAAAGACTTTTGCCGATGGATCATCAAATTTATAACGTTGAACCTCAGACGAATAATCGTAACATGCGCCATCATGTTCTTCTGTTTCTTCAAGGGCTCTCTTGCGTGCATCTAGTCTTGTATTTGCAAACTCATCTTCAGAATCATAACTCCAGCGGGATCGTACCTCGCAATATTCTGCAAATGTATCAATCTCTTTGGTTGAACTAAAATGCAACCGTGGGAACTGATTTTGTTTATTCTGATTTTCTTTGTGTTTCTTTAGCTCTGCGTCTCTTGCCTTGTTAACTTTATCCTGAAACTCTTTAATTCTATTGGCTTCATCATTTATAAAATTATGAAATTTATTTTTTTTCTTTCCAAATTTAAAACTTTCGTTAAAGCCGTTAACTATAAATTTTTCGCCATTTTTAATTCTCTTATGAATGTCAAGAATGTGTTCGTTATAGTGTGGTAGGGTACGAGCATATGATAGAAAATTTTGAATCTTATAATACTTGTGGCAATTTAAAATATTATTTTCAATTGATGGATTTTGATATGCATCTTGAAAATACTTAGCTGACTTATCATCAAGCGATGTATCTTCTCCAGTAAAACTACCAGAATTGTAATATTGCGTAGGAGTGCTGTTTACCTCATTTATATCAAATCTTATGCCATAGTTATTATGTTTATCAGACTTATTAATAGGGAGTATTTTGTTGTATGTAGTTAGATCCATGGTGGATCGAAGGGTTACATAATATGTTCCATCAGACGCTGTAAGATATGTTTGTCCGTTATTCTTACCCCACGTAAAACAAAATGGACAAGTAACAAAAATATAAATCAGAATATGTTTAAATGTCATAATTATCTCCAGTCAAAACTATTAAATCTACTACTTTTTATACTTGGGCCATTGATTTGTAGAAGGTTCTTCTTCCTCGCTCTTAGCCGATTTTTTCTTATAATATTGCTTATAATCGGATGCATCTTCTTCTACGCCCTGAATTAGTTTTTCACCTATGTATTCCGCCATTCCGTTTGAAACTAAGTTTCCAATAAAAACTCCCAGTGTGGCACCCAATTTGTACTGTTCTGTCAGCCGAGTTAATCTTGGATCATCAAATGTAAAATCCCGCTGATTAAGCATTTGCATAAAGCTATCTATTGCGGCAAAAATAAAAACCCTGAAATACCTTCTTTTTATACGATGCGTTTTTCCCTTAAAATTGCTATTAAGAACCTTATTTGCAATTACTAGTGAAATGGTTTTTAGAAAAAATAAGAAAATTGGAAGCGGCGCATTTCTGAGTCGAACAACCTTTAGAAATCTGGCTATCATACTAACAACATCTTCATTAGATTCTAATGCCCGACAGCAAAAATTCTCCGCCACATGTGAATAAGAGCATGCGATTAGACTCGTTGAAGCAAACATTGCCGCACATTCTGGCGGTAGGTTATCAATAAACTCTAAGGGCAAAGCTGATGCCAACTCTACAATGCCTGCTATAGTTTTAGCATGTTCCAAATCTTCCTTTGTGTAAGCATTTGAAGAAAAATTAGAAACAAAACAAATTATTATTGTTAATACGCACCAATTTAAAATTTTTTTCATCATCAAGCCCTATCTTTTTCAATTTACTCTCTATCAAACGTTTATTCCGGCATCAGCACTGAGTTTCTTGCAGATACCAATTAATTCATCTATTTGTTCACTTACCCTACGATTATCTTCAGGTATTCTATTTTGAGGAATACTTGGCATTATTTTTTCAGCTTCAACATCCGACTGTATTGCTGCGGGATCAAGTCCCATACTTTTCATAAGCTTAGTAGAAAGCTCTGCTGTTTCTTCGTATAATTTCTGATTAAATCTGGCTTTCGGAGGATGAAATCTAACTCTAATTCGTCGAGGGGCTCCTTGTATGCCAAGCGTAGAAAGATGACTACTTGGATCTTCTTGCTCATCAAATGATTTTGGTGTTTCGTCATCGTGTTGCAATTCACTATTGCTAGGTTTTTCATTATTTTTTTCATCAACCGGAGGTATAGGTTTTGGAAAACCTGGAATTAAACCGAAAAGCCAAGATAAAAGCCCAGACAGAGGCAGTTTGATATTGAATTTTCCAAATAATAAACATAATAAATAATAGATAACTACAACAGCTACAAAAATTACAGCCATTTTAAAGACAAAATAAGAAGCCTTCATCTTTGTTAAAAAGTTTTTTCGTGCATAATACTCTTCAGATTCGTTGTTGGTTACAATAATACTGATGATATTACTTTTTGGATTTTGATTATTTAAAAGATGTTGAATGTGAGAGACTAATTTTTGAATGTCGTAGGGATTTTCTTGGTTATCATTGAGCATTTCTATAATTTCATCAGCTGAATGTTCATGTAGAAGAAGATCACAAATATTTTCTACAAGTGCTTTAAATTCAGGATCAATTTTTTTCTCTGAAGTAAAATCCATATCTGCATCAGCGCAATGTGCTAATAAAGGGCTGTAATTACTAAAATAGCAAAAACCAATTACATAAAGGAGTAGGTATCTTAGGTTTATGAAAATCAAATTTTGCAATAAATTATCTTTATGCATGTATGACATTTAGACCTCCAGCCCACTTTTCAAGGTCCTTTGACCATAGAGCTGTTTGCTGTAGGCTACGCTTTGCCTGATCTATTACAGCTATCGCAATATCGTTAGTCAATTGCATAGATTCTTGCCGCCTTGCATTAATAATCATCTCTTCAGCGACAAATTTAATAGCTCGTGGTGAAAAGCCTTTGAGACTTTCGGCATATTTTGGAAGCAATTTTATAAGGTCTGGATGTAGGCCAACGACTGCATCTTCGTTTTCTTGTGCAGTTTTTACAAGATACATAGAAAGAATTTTTTCTCGTTCAGGTGCTTCTGGTAGAGTGAACTCAATATTTATTCCAATACGATTAGTGATTGCATCATCCAGTTTAAATGGATGATTAGTTGCGAAAATAAACATAACTTTTTTCTGCGATTGATCTGAAACAAGCGATAAAAATGTATTTATAAAATCTTGTGTTGCTTTGGATGTTGTTGCCAACTTTCTATTCGAAAACAAAGATTCAGCTTCGTCTATAAAAACTATGAGTCCATTCTTGCTTCTTTTTGCCCAATTCAAAAACTTACGTAACTCATTATTGGCATGATTTAAATCTGTGATTTTTGCAAATTCTGAGCCAGATGTTAGTGCATAATCAAGTCCTGAAGAGTATGCCAATGCTTTAACGAAAGCAGTCTTTCCGGTTCCTGGAGCTCCATAAAAAAGAACATTGGGCAGAACCTCGTTAAATTTTTTTGCAGTTTGTACTCGCAGTAAAAGATCAAGAAGTTGCTTTTGCAGGGGAGCCGCAAAAATTAAGTCATCAATATCAACATTTTGTTTGGGTTTAAACCATTCAAACAATTTCGGTCTTGACGTTTCACTTATAACACGTGGTTGTGTTAAATAATTTATAAGTGCGGGTGTTCCATATTTGATAATGAAGAAACATAAGGCAATTGTAACTATTGCAGCTGAAATTTTTAGCATAAGTTTTGGATCGCCTATTGTCTCCCGAAGCTCTTTCCAATCCTCTTGTCTTATTTTAATTTCGTCGACTAGTGGACGCCTAGATTCTTTTTTTATAGTTTCTAAAATTTCTTTCTGTTTTGCGCCCACTCCAACTAAGTTTTCAATTGCAGCCTGAGTCTGTTTATCTAGGGTTGCAGGCAGGTCTTTGATTTTTGTTATTATTTCGGTTGCAAGGGCTGCCGCCGTTTTTGATAATTCGAAAGATTTTTGTGATGCTTCAAGTGCATTATGCGATAATACTACAGATGCATTTGACTTCTCAAGGGATTTAGCGCAGTTTTGTTTAGCAGCAGTCACCTCTTTTAAAATTGCATCAAGTAATTGTTGGGTTTGCGGTTGTTGCACAGGCTGCTGCGTTGCTCGTTGTGATGAATAGATTGCTGAGGTATAAAAAATGTTGGTGATGCTTACCAAAGTAATTACAATAAATAAACGCTTATGTGTCCACATTATCTGCTCCTTCGTGATGGTAAAAAAAAGTTGCAAAAACAAAAAAATCATTCATAATACTAACCCGTTTAAAATGGAGTTAGCCTTTTCAGCTAGATAAGTTTTATCTAAAAAAGGTTTGTCTTTGCTGCAACGAAATTTAGCAGTATAGTTTTTATTTGTAAAGTTAAAATTTGAGATTTAAATTTTAAAAATTCAAAAAATATTTTGTATCCATGTATTGGAAGAGGTATTCATCGAAATTCAAATAACTTTTAACTTTTGATATAATTCAAAATGCGTATTGAGTTTCTCTGTGTATTTCGATAAATGCGAGGTATTGCCATGACTCACTGGGGTTGGTATTGGAAGATTAAGATTAAGCATAAGCCCAAGTCTCTCTGCCCAAGCTATTTTTGCCTGGACTCATTCTCGCTATTCAAAATCAAAGGTTCATTTGAAGCCTGTATAAACAAGGTCTCTCTTGAGATGCCGCCGTACAAGTTGAAAGCTACGCTTTTGTATGACAAGTACAGCGTTGAGTATTCAGGTGGTAAGTATGAAATTCCAATCGAAAAACAATCTTGCAATTACGGAGGATCTCGCTACTTTCTGCATTGTCCAAAATGTAATCTGAGAATGCGATTTTTATACTGTAAAGATGGTCTGTTCGCTTGTAGGAGGTGTTTGAAAATTGGATATTTTACACAACGGCTTCGACCATCAATTCGATGCATAATAATGGAAAGTAAGTATGTAAACAAGATAAAGCTGATGGGCGGTGATAATTATAAAAAACCTCCAAGAATGAAATCTGTGAGATACGATTTACTCAGGGAGCGTTGCAGAAATTATGAAAACAAGTTTGAAAATGCTGTGCGCAAAGAGTTGCTTGAATGGTATCCAAAAAAAAGGGAAGATCTCTTAAATTTTTTATAAAGTTGAAAAGTTGGAAGTTGGTTTAAAATGGTTCAACTCACTTGATGCGCGCATGGATCAATGCTTTGCTGTGATGATTGTTTGAAGTTGAAAAGTTGAATGGGGTACAGTCTTTTAAAATTTACATGATTTGTTGTACCCCTAAAGTCACCTCATCACTTCAACCTTTCAACTAAATCTATAAATATAACTATAAGACTTATTAGATCGTTAGTTTGAGAATTGAAACACAGTCTCAACCATTTTCAACTTCTTCAAGTACTTGATTCTTGGGCAAATATTCCCACTCATCTTTCTTCTCTTTTTGGATTTCTTCAATTTTGCCACTTTCAATCAAAGTTTTTAATACATAATCATACATATCTGATCCGCCACCAAGTTGTTTTGATTGCAGAAGGGCCTTTCGTTTGATGGGCAATCCCTTTTCTGCAAACTTTTTACATATCCATTCAATTAGCATACGACATTTATGCTGATGATCAGACTCGCCAAGCTCACCTTCAAATAGTTGAGCTGTCGAATGTATGGCTGCGAGAAGTATTGGTATGGCAAAAGCAATGGCCTCAACTTCTATCGCTTTGGCTTCTTGGTCAT
>JBAZAX010000026.1:0-18576 GCA_041671765.1 Candidatus Babeliales bacterium
ACAATTCATGGCATCAGTCAGGTGCAGGTTAACGAAAAAGCCGGATTAACATTTGCAACTTCATTACGTTCAATTTTGCGACAGGATCCGGACATAGTGCTCATCGGAGAAATTCGTGACGCAGAGACGGCGCAAATTGCTACTCAAGCGGCACTTACCGGACATCTTGTTTTAAGTACCATACATACAAATAGTGCTCCTGCAACAATTACTCGTTTGATTGATATGGGGGTTGAACCGTTTCTTATAGCTTCTTCATTGATATGTGTTCTTTCTCAGCGGTTAGTCAGACGCCTTTGTGAGAAATGCAAACAAAAATATGAGCCATCCATTGAGATGATTCGTCGAATTGGATTAAGCGCAGAAGAGGCTAAGCAAATTACTTTTTATAAAGCTGTTGGTTGTGCTGAATGTTTGAATACCGGGTACAAAGGTCGTTTGGCAATATTTGAGCTCATGGAGATTAGCGATGAAATTGCAAAGCTAATTGTTCAACGCTCTGATTCTTCTGTTATTCGACAACAAGCATTAAAACAGGGTTTGACGTTGTTGGGAGCTGATGGCGTACGTATGATACGTGCAGGAGCGACGTCAATTGAAGAGGTGTTATCCGTTGCTTATGTTGAAGAAGTTTTGGAGTAAACACTTTTAATTTCAGCAAAAAACTTATTTATTTTTAAAATATTGAATTTTGACTTGTTGGCGAGTTATACAAGACTTGTGAATTTTAGTTGACCAAAATTTTGATGGGGGGGCCTTCAAATGCCGTTTTGGTGTAATGATGCAACAATAATCTCATTAATTCGCCAGACCTCAACGGTTCAACGATTTTCAGCTTCTTTTATATTTATTTTTTTCCCAATATTTTTTCTTCTTTTCTTTTTTTATCTTCCCTCAGCCTCCCAAATCAAAAAATTAAATGTGGATTATGAAAATTTGGTACAACAAGAACAAAAATTAGACCAAATTTATTCTAAGTTAAAAATATTTGAATTGGAAAATGAAAAGTTACAGGGACAGTTGAATTTAAAGTTTAAAAAAAATGATCCATCTGAATTTATGATGGATTTGCTCCAAAAAATAAACTATCTTGTTCTAATATCAAACCAATTAAATTAAAAAAAAATGATTTGATTAAAAAAGATTATTTTGCTGTTTGTGCAAAGGGGATTTTTAAAAATGTCCTGGCGTTTTTCAGCGATCTGCGCGAAAGCGGTCAAAACATAAAGATTTGTGATCTTAAAATGTACAAATACAAAGAGAACAAGATTAAATTCGATTTGGTGTTTAGATATGTGTCAATTTCAAATTAAACTTTTGTTTTTTAATTTTTTTATTTTTGGTTGTTTATTTTGTGTGACCGAAAGATGCAAAAGTATATCTAAAAAAACTATACGTGACCCGTTTAATTTACCGTCAAAAGCATTAAAAAAAAATAATGAACTGTCGTCGATTAAACTTTTAGGCGTAGTACGTAGTGCAAATAAATTTGGGGCTGTTCTTAAATTTGACGGAAAAGTGGAAACGGTTTTTCTAAATGATAATTTTTTTGGATTCAAAGTTTTAGCAATTAAGCCTGATCATGTCGAATTAATTAGGGGAAAAACAAAAAAACGGCTTTTCATCGAGTGATTGTTTTTTTGAAGGGGGATGTGCTGTGTTTTACTTTATTTTTTTACTACAATTAATTTTGAGTACAAATTTTTTATTTGCCGATAGCGTTGTTTTGCCAACTGAAAAATATGATACATTGCCATTGCCGCCTACAACTCATGACTTAATTAAGCAAGAAAATAATAGACAGCAAGAGGATACTCTTAATAAAATTGAAAAAATTGTTAAAAAAGAATTAAAAGAGGAAAATTCAGATAAAAAACAAAAAACCAAAAAAAGAAAAAAGAGTGCTGATAATAAATCAAAAAAAGGCGAAGAAAGTGATTCTATGGGCCTATCAGGTAATGGGATGTGGGATTCATTGAAAAATCCACAGCTCGAAAAAATATTGCGTACTTTAATCAATGATCAGTACCAAGAGCTTGGTCGTTATGATAAAACCGTCTCTTTAAGTCTAAAAAAAGTAGATATAAAAAAAGCTTTTGAGTTGATAAGTAAAACATCAGGCATTCAAATTTTTGTTGATAATGACGTACAGGGTACAATTGAAAATATAGATTTAAAAAATATTCATATTTCGTCAGCCTTGCGCTTACTTGCGACATCAAACAATCCGGTTCTTGCAGTGTTGCAAGAAAATGGAGCAATTCGAATTGCAAAACTTTCAACGGCAATTGAGTGCCTAAAATCCCAAGCCATGGATCTTCTTGATCGTGATTATAAAAATGTATGCATAACAATTTATCATGCAAAGTGGAACGAGGAATTAAAGAAACGGTTGACGAGCCTTTGGAAGGGAATTGTTGGTGACGGTAGTGACAAAAATTCGAACTACATAATTTTTGATGATGAAAGTAAAAAAGTTTTATGTCATGCCCGACAAGCTCAAATAGATTCATTCAAAGAGTTTATTGGTAAGATAGATATTGAAATTCCTCAAGTTAAAATTGACGCTCGCATTGTAATTGCCAGCAAAGATTTTGAAGAGGCTTTAGGTTTTGATTGGTCCGGTTATTATGATAAACGCGGTATGGTTACACATTCTGAGTTTGCGGGTTTTGGTGCAAAAAATAATGCGACGGATGATTCTGCATTTGCAGGTGCTGTTAACTGGGCAATGAATTTTGTTCCGAGTTTAAACATGAAATCAATTCCAATTAGATTGCCATTCATATGGGGTAATAAAAATTTTGACAGCAACAGGGTAAATTTGATACTGCAAGCTGCAGAAAATAAAAATCAAATTAGAACAATATTAAAGCCGTCGTTACTTGTTAATAACGATGAATTTGCCGAAATTTTGGTTGGTCAGCAGATGCCACATGAGACAAAAATTGCAGAAACAGTTGAAGGGCAGCCATCAAACGTAACCACTACTCAGTATAAAGATATTGGAATGAACGTAAAAATTAAATCGATAATAGCTCCGGATAGAGATTCTGTATTTATGGATGTTTTTGTAGAGTATTCATATTTAACCAGACCAAGAATTGAATTTGATACTCTGCCCGGGCCCGGTAGTAAAAATTATAATTATGTAATTGATACGTCTAGATCTAAAAATCGTGTTCTTTTAAAAAGTGGACAAACGACTATGATTGGTGGTTTGATTATAAACACCGAAGAGCGTATACAAACGGGAGTGCCTATTTTACAAGATATTCCGATTTTGGGATTTTTATTTAAAGCTCGACGAAAAGCTGTAGTTGAAAAGCAACTTATGATATTTATTACGCCAACTATTTCATGATTTTTATTTTGATTTTGACACGAAAACAACTAATAGATACGTTATTCTTAGATTTGTAAAAGATCGAGTAATTTTGCATGATTGCTTATGGAGTTTGTCGTGATTAACAAAATAAGTTTATTTTTATTAACAATAGTAAGTTCAATTTTTCTGTTACATGTTGTTCCAGTCTTTGGTATGGTACAGGATTTGCCAGGATCGGAGCGAAAAGGTTTATTTCATATTAAAATTACGAATCAAATGTTTGCTTCCGATGTATTCCCCAAATTTTTACGATACTTATCTGCACATGCTAGTCACATTCATGCTGTTGATTTATCTTATTCAGAAATAACTGATGAACAGTTAATGGCCATATGCACAATTTGTTCTGAAATTTATGAACTCAATCTTGAATTTTGCAGAGAACTACATAAGTTTGATTTTGGGCAACTGATTAAACTAAAAAATCTTAATTTAAACTATACAAGTGTTACCCAGAAACAAGTTTTAGCCATTAAACAACAATTTCCAGGAATTATTGTTTTGCGTGAATATATTAAATTTGGTTTGATATAAAAATAATTTTCAGGTGCAAGATATTGTGCTACGTAAAATATTGTGTTATAAGTATCCTTCAGTAATATAGAAGTGGGTTTTGTCTGAGTTTAATAGGGTTTTCTGGGTGGGGATATGCATTCAAAAATTTATTCAGCGACAACTGTTGGAATCAATGCACACTTGGTTGAGGTAGAAGTTGATTTGTCTTTTGGGATGATTCAGTTTTATATTGTCGGGCTTCCTGATAAAGCAATCAAAGAAAGTAAGGATCGAATTAGAGCAGCGCTTAAAAATAGTGGGTTCAGGCTTCCTGAAAGATTGATAACCGTTAATCTTGCGCCTGCTTCTCTTAAAAAAGAGAATATACTGTTTGATGTGCCGATAGCTGTTGCAATCTTGCAGGCAGCAAAATTGGTCGATATTTCTGAAGAATTTATTAACGAAACAATTTTTTTAGGTGAGCTTTCACTTGATGGCAAAATACGACCGGTTCGAGGCGTGCTTTCAATTGCTCACAGTGCATTAAAATTTGGCAAAAAAAGATTAATCTTACCAAAAGCAAACACCGATGAAGCAAGTTTAATCAAAGGGCTTGAGTTAATTGGAGTCGAGACTTTAGTTGATCTGGTTGCATATTTACGTGGTGAACAAAAAATTGAACCTACCCAATCTAGATTTGACCTGTTTTCCAGTCAGATACACAATCATCCACTAGATTTTGAAGATGTTAAGGGGCAGTTTCAGGCAAAGCGTGCATTGCAGATAGCAGCTGCCGGCAGACATAATATTTTGTTTATAGGGCCTCCAGGTTCAGGTAAAACAATGTTGGCCAAGCGTCTTGCAAGCATTTTGCCGCCAATGTCTTTTGATGAGGTAATTGAAACTACAAAACTTTATTCTGTTGCCGGTTTATTAAATCAGGAATCTTTGATTGCTCACAGACCGTTTCGTAGCCCACATCATACCATTTCGCAAGCAGGTCTTGTTGGTGGTGGTTCATCCCCCAGACCCGGTGAAATAAGTTTGGCTAATAATGGGGTTCTTTTTTTAGATGAATTGACGGAATTTAAAAGAAGCACTCTTGAAGTTTTACGTGAACCTCTTGAAAATAAACGCGTTTTAATTTCGCGTGCAAGTAGTTCTGTAGAATATCCGGCCTCATTTCTTTTAATTTCAGCGCTTAATCCTTGTCCGTGTGGTTATTATGGTGATAAGAAAAAGTGTGTATGCAGTGAGCAACAAATTGCAAATTATATAAGTAAGCTCTCTGGACCGTTACTTGACCGTATAGATTTACATGTAAATGTTCCCTCAATTAATTATGAGGAGCTGAAAGACAAAAATGTTCAGAGTAAAAGTTCTGCACATATGTACGAAGAGGTAAAAGTTGCCGTTAAGGTGCAGGAGCAGAGATTGGGTGCTATTCGTAATGCAGACATGGCTTCAGATCAAGTTGAAAAATATTGCATACTTTCTGTTGCGGCAGAGCAGACAATAAAACTTGCTTTTGAAAAGCTTTGTCTTAGCATGCGCGGTTACCATAAAATTCTTAAAATTGCTCGAACTATTGCGGATTTGCAATCTGCTGATATGATTGAAAAGTCTCATATTCAAGAAGCAATTGGATACAGGTCTCTTGATCAAAAATTGCAGTAAAGGGGTAAAATGGTTTTGGGTATTGGCGTAGATATTGTGCAGGTAAGTCGTTTTAAATTTTGGGTTAACTATCCGGCCCAGCAGTTGGCGCATGTTTTTTCGCAACCTGAGATAGAATATATTTTTTCGGGTTCACAGGAGCTTACCATGCAACGTATGGCGTCACGATTTGCCGCCAAAGAAGCATTTTACAAAGCTCTAAGTAATACTTTGACCAGATTCAAAAAGACAGAAGAAACCATTTCGTTTTTATCTTCGTGCAAAGCGGTTTGGGTAATGTCAGGCCCTTGGGAAGTTCCGCAGCTTGTGGTTGACTGGAGTTTTTTTGAAAAAAGATTGGCAATTAAGTTGCCAGATTTGGACACCAATCTTTCTATATCACATGAAAAAGATTATGCTGTTGCTTACGTTATAATTCAGTTGGGATCGCTTAATGCGTAAGTGTCTTGGCCATATTCTTTCAGGATCGCTTGTAGAAGGCCTTGCAATGCGTCTTGGATCGCAGGGCTCTCTTGAAGATATAAAAACCGGAAAATTCGTTTCTATTGTTGGTGAGCATTATACTTTTTTTTCATTAATCACAGATCTTGAATTACAAGTTACAAATCCTGATATTTTACTTTTTCCTCCATCTGAAGATGAAAAAATTCTTACAAGCATGCTGAAAAAGCGTGATATTTACGCAAAAGTTATGTTGCGTCCTATGTTGATGCTTGATGCTCAAAAACATCGTATGCCGGTAAAAACCATTCCGTCACATTTTGCAGCAGTTTATGAAGCCAGCGCAAGTGAAGTGGCTGAAATTTTTGGCGATGAACAAAAAGATAAAAAATATTTCAATATTGGTTTTCCGCTTGATATGACAACTCCGGTGTGCATGGATTTGGACTTATTAGTTGAACGTAGCAATGGAATTTTTGGCAAAACCGGCACGGGAAAAACTTTTATTACGCGCCTTATTCTTGCGGGTTTGATTAAAAACGAAAAAGCCGTGAATCTGATTTTTGATATGCACAGTGAATATGGTTTTCAGGCACGCAAAGAAGGGGCAGGGGAGTCATTTGTTAAGGGGCTTAAAACACTATTTCCAAATCAGGTGGCAATATTTTCACTCGATCCGGATTCTACCAGGCGTCGAGGGTGTACCCCGGATTTTGAAGTAGTACTAAATTATCAAGATATACGCGTTGAAGACGTTTTGACATTGCAGGATGAGCTAAATTTGCATCCAACGGCACTTGAAGCAGCTTATTTGATTTCTGCAAAATATAAAAATAATTGGCTAAAAGCTTTGCTTGAGCAAGAGGGGACATTAAAAGAGTTTGCTGAAGAAATTGGTGCGCACGCAGAATCTATTGCTGCGCTGTATCGCAAACTTAAGCGCCTTGAGCGATTTCCATTTATTAAAGATATGGTTGCTTCAACTTCAGTTGTTGACCGCATGATTGAATATCTTGATCGTGGAATTAATGTAGTTTTGGAATTTGGCAATCATACATCAATGCTGAGTTATTTGCTTGTTGTTAATATTTTGACCAGAAGAATTCATGATGAGTATGTTGCAAAAACTGAAAAGTTTTTGGCGTCACAGAAAAAAAGCGATGAGCCTCGCAAGCTGATGATAACGATTGAAGAGGCACATAAATTTTTGAATCCAAATGCGGCAAAGCAGACAATTTTTGGTGTAATTGCGCGCGAAATGCGTAAGTATTACGTTTCATTGCTTGTCGTTGACCAGCGTCCTTCGGGCATAGATCAAGAAATTTTGTCTCAGATTGGAACTAAAATTGTGGCACTGCTTAATGACGAAAAAGATATTCAAGCAATTCTAACCGGTGCAAGCAATTCTAGCGGCCTGAGATCAATTCTTGCTACGTTGGATACAAAAAAACAGGCACTTGTTCTTGGACATGCGGTTCCTATGCCTGTTGTCATAAAAACTCGTGAATATGATAGTGAATTTTACAAAGCCATGGGGTTGGATTCAAAAGCTATGGATGTTAAAAAATCGATAGAAGAGATTTTTTAGGACCAGCTTGATAATCGAATATAGTTTGTAATTTTGATATAAATAAGCATTGCATCGAAGGTTTGTCATCCTGCCGAGTCGGCCATAGCTCTTCAAGAGCGACGGCTGAAACTTGTTTCAGGCCTGCCCGCCATAGCCTTGGCGACGGCTGGGATCCATGGATTAATAAGCAATCACTTAATTTTTCTGTAGTTTTAAAGCTTTCAGTAGAAACTTTAACGCCTGCTTGCATTTGCCAATTAATTTCAAAGTTTTTACTTTTTCAAAAAAGTATTGCGCTCCAAAAACTATAACTACCAAGCTTATGCCAAATAAAATATTCCTAATGTATCCTTCTGAAAGTCTGTTTAGATAGCCCAGCATATAAGCTCCACCAAGCCACATACCTGCAGTCAAAAAAAGAAAAAGCCAGTCTTTGATGCTTATTTTTTTATCAATTTTGTCGTCCTGAGGTTTTTTAAAGGGCCTATTTATATGTTTATAAGTAGTTATGCTGGTTGAAATTGCTATGCAAAAAGTGAAAAACCAATATGCATATGGATTAATGTCGTAGTAATAGATTGATCGAAAAAAGTAAGAGACGATAAAAATTGCCATTATCGATGGTAAATATCTAACAATCAAAGTAAGAAAAGTATCATAAATTTTCATGGTCTTTATCCTTCAGATAAGGGCGGTTAGTTAAATTTGTAAAAAAATACTCATATCAAAATGTCATTAGATAATAACATATTTTGCAGTTTTTATTGCAATAAATCGCTTTTTGGGGCTATACATACGAGCATCGTATTTGGATTTGACGATATTTATGAAAAAAGCTAGTCTGTTCCTGTGGTTGTGTAGTAATGTTATAGGTTTTTAAATAACTATTTTTTTAGGAGTTTTGATTATGAAAAGAATTTTAACAGGAATTGTTGCAGCATCAGCATTGAGTATGTCACTTGCTAGTGCAAAAGATCTTGTATGTTTTGACAGCATGAGAGTTTTGCAAGAAGCAAAAGAAAACCAGAAGATTGCCGGCGAGTTAAATGGTAAAATTGAAGAATTGCAGAGCTTTGTAAAAGAATCACAACAAAAGCTTGTTGAAATGCAATCTGAATTGGATAAAAAGACTTCTATCTTGAGCAAAGAGGCTCTTCAAGAGAAGACCGAAGCAATTGTGCAGAAGAAAAAAGATTTGGAACGTACAATTGGTGATAAAAAAGAAAAACTTGAAAAAATTATTCAACAAAAACAGGTTGCTCTTCGTAGCAAACAAATTGGCATAATTAACGAAGTTTGCAAAAAAGAAGACTGGGGCGTATTGGTAGACAAAAATGCTCCTGGCGTTGTTTTTGCAGCAGATGCACTTGATAGAACCGATATTTTGATTAAGGCTATTGATAACGCATATGATGCAGAAAAATCCAAAAATGCAGTTAAATCAACAAAAGTTACAACAACAAAAAATGCCTAGATTTGGAATTTGAATGGAAGTTAATTTAACTCTTGGTAAAGTATTAGAAATAGTCGACGGAGTTTGTAGCTCCGTCGATTCTGATTTTATAATTAAAAGTATTAAATCTTTAGAAACTGCTGAATCTCAAGACTTGGCAGTAATTCTAGAACGAGGTGACGCCTCTGTTTTTGATTCTGTAAGTTTGGACAAAATCAAAAACAGTAAGGCCGGCTTGATTCTTTCAAGTAATGCCGATGTGCCTGAAAAAAATTACATAATCGTCAAAGATGCAGTGGGCGCTTTTCAAAAATTAGTTAATTATTTAAATCAGCAACCTGTAGGTTCTGTTGGCAAAAATATAGATGCAACAGCCGTTGTTGATCCATCCGCAGTTGTATGTGATGGTGCGAAAATTGGAGCTGGTTCAAGAATTGGAGCATTGTCATTTGTAGGTAGAAATTGTGTTATTGGTGGCTGTGTTACTCTTCATCCCGGTGTAAAAATTTTAGACAGATGCATTATTGGAGATGGAACAGAAATTCATTCCGGTGCTGTTATTGGATCCGATGGGTTTGGGTATAAAGTTACAACCCAAGGCATGCAAAAAATACCACATATTGGAATTGTCAGAGTTGGAAGAATGGTTGAGATAGGTGCTAATACTGCAATAGATCGATCTTCTTTTGGTGAAACAGTTATTGGTGATGGTGTAAAAATAGATAATCTTGTTCACATAGCTCACAATGTTAAAGTTGGTGCTTCAACTGCAATTTTAGCGCATACTTCTATCGGTGGTAGCACGCAAATTGGAGTTGGGTGTCAGATTAGTGGGCACGTTGTTATAAAGAATGATGTAAAAATCGGCAATGGCGTAAAAATTGTTTCAAAGAGTGCCGTAATGAACAACTTGGCCGATGGCGAAGTTGTTTGTGGTGTTCCCGCTATTTCATTTTCCAAATGGAAGAGAATATCGGTTTTACAGCTAAGACTTCCTGAGTTTGCAAAATTTGTTGCAGAAATCCAACGATTCATAAAAGATAATAATCAATCTTGGTTTAAGCGAATGGTGTTCAAGTTTTTTAAAAAGGGGTAAAGCGTGAGTCTATTGGTTGTAAGTTGTTTAAAATCCCAACTTGCAGACGATTTTGCAAATGCGCTTGATGTTCCTCTAATTCAGTTATCCGGTGGATTGTTTGCAGACACTGAAGTTTATGTTGATGTAAAAGAATCTGAATTAATTTCAGGATCTGAAATTTTATTTGTCCATCAGTTTTTTCTTAGTGATCCACGGTGTAATGGTTCTATCAATGACCAGCTTACAAATCTTTTGATAGCATGCGATCTTTTGAGAAATATTGGAGCAAGAAAAATTACTGCCATTTTGCCATATCTTGCGTATTCACGTCAGGATGAGAGTTTTGGCGGCAAATTTGCCGGACCTGTAAAATTGATGGGGCGTTTTTTAAAAGCAGCAGGTATAGACAGTGTTTTTGCTTGCGATCTCCATTCCGAAAAACTTTTTGATTTATTTCAGATTCAACTTGAAGAAATTAGTTTGGTTGATTTTTGGGCTGAGCATTTGAGATCTCTTTTCAAAGAAGAGATTGATAAAAATTTGGTTTGCATTGCATCTCCTGATATTGGGGGCCTTAATCGAGCAAGCAAGATTGCTCAGATATTAAATGTTCCGGTTGTGTATCTTGAAAAAAAACGAATAAATCCGGATAATCCTGTGGCGCTTTGTTTACATGGGGATGTAAATTTAAAAACCGTCATAATTGTAGATGATATAATTGATACAGGTAGAACGGCGATACAGGCTAGTCTTATGTTAAAAATGCATGGGGCGACAAAGATTATTGGTGTGTTTACTCATGCAGTTTTTTCACCTGGAATAATTGATAGGCTAAAAAAGAGTGATTTTTATAAAATTTATGTATCAAATTCTTTGATTAATTCATTTGAAAAAAGCAGTAAAAAGATTTCAGTTTGCTCAATAAATAAGTATTTAATTCAAAAAATTTCTGAAAAATTAAATTAATATTATACAGGATGAAAAAGATGCAAAGTACAGTATTTGATCCAAATTTAATAAAAGCAATAATTGGATTGGGCAACCCCGGTCAGCCTTATTATAAGACTCGTCATAATATAGGTTTTAGAATTGTAGACCAAATTTCAGAACAATTTGGTACATCATTTAATAAATTTGATAATAAAGAGTATACAAAAACAGACATAAATTTAGTTAGTGGTGGTAGTATTTCTGTTTATCTTATCAAGCCTCTCACATTTATGAATAAGTCAGGAGAAGTTATTCCATTTCTCCAAAAAAAAGGTATTAAGCCTGAAGAAATTTTGGTTATTCACGACGAGCTCGAAAAGCCGTTTGGAAATGTTTCAATTAAATTTGGTGGCAGCGCAAAAGGTCACAACGGTCTAAAGTCTATTATAACTTTTATGGGGCAAGATTTTTGGCGATTAAGATTTGGCATCGGTAGGCCGGGTGATAATTGTGATGTTGGTTCGTATGTTCTTACGTCCTTTTCAAAAGAAGAAGAAAGCCAGGTTGATAACTTGGTTCAAAAGGCAATTTCTCTGATAATAACCTGATTTTTATGCCAAAAACGTTAAAAATTGATAGAAAGTATAGGTCATTTGAATTTTATAAAGAATATATTTATATTAGAAATACTATTAAATAAGTAATGGAAGTTATATTTTTGGAGGTTATATCATGAAAAAGTTTTTGTTTATTATATTTTTAGCGTCGACAACATTGCATACTTCGAGTGAAGTCTTTGCAATGGAGCGCAAGCGTATTTCAGATGAAATATCGGACGAAATTTCAAAAGAAAAACCAGAAAGCCAAAAAGAAGAGGCTCCTGAGCAAAAACGAAAAAAGCAAGAAGACGCTCAAGATCCTGAATCCGCTGCTGGTATTGCGGGTGCTTCAGGTTTTAGCTTGCCTCAAGCAAGGCTTCAGCAAGGACAACTTGTAAATTCAGGCGCTGCCGTCGGTTCTTCTAAAGTTGCACCTACAAATGCACCTGTGATTGTATCTACCCAAGGTTGGTCTGAATTGCATATTGCAGCCAAGGATGGAAATCTTGAAAAAATAAAGCAACTTTTAACTGCTAATCCAGCCATGTTAGATCTTAAAATTGATGCTCTCGGTACAAAATTTAATGGAAATACAGCATTACATATGTCTGCCAGGTATGGGCATAAAGCTATAGTAGAGTATTTGGTTGAAAAATTTGGAGCTAATAGAATCAAAAATGATATTTTAATACCTATAATGGAAAAAGGTCCTAATCAAGGAGTTACAGCATTGACTATTGCATTTGGTAATGGGAGTATAGAAATTTTAAAATATTTTGCGTATTTATTAGGTAATGAAAAATTTAAAGAAGCTGTTTTAACACCAATAGCCACGGGGCCTAATCCCGGAGAAACATCTTTTCATCTAGCCGCTGGAGCTGGGCGCGTGGAAGTGCTAAGGTATTTTGAGGAGTTATTTGTAAACGATATAGACAGAATAAGACATGTTGTTTTAAGCCCACTAACCAAGGGTTATAATGCATTTTACATAGCTGTAGCCTGTGGACGTACGGATGTTTTAAAATATTTTGCGTATTTATTAGGTAATGAAAAATTTAAAGAAATTGTTTTAACACCGGTAGCCACGGGGCCTCATACCGGAAAAACACCTTTGCACGTGACTGCTGAAGCAGGACGTTTAGATATTTTAAAGTATTTTGTGGAGGTATTTGGAGTCGATATAGACATAATTAGACAGGCTATCTTAAGACCAATAGCAGAAGGGGATTTAAAGGGTTATACAGCATTTCAAATGGCTGCTTACAGAGGACAAAAGGCTATAATTGAATATTTTTGCGAAAAAATTTTAGACAATAATATACATATGCTTAGACAGGCAATTTTGATACCAATAACCAGCGGACCTAATGCTAAAATAACAGCATTTAACATAGCGGCAAGAAATGGACGCATAGAGGTTGTTGAATATTTTGGTAAATTTTTTAGGGAAGAAATATTGGGCGCACAAAAAAAAGAAGATATACATGCGTTAGGATATTCAGCGATAGAAATGGCTGCTGGTGGTGGAAGTATACCTGTGCTTGAATATTTTGTTAAACAATTTGGAGCCGATCAAATTAAACAACAACTTTTATCTACACTTAATGTCGGTGCTCGTGGTGGATTGGATTCAGCCGTTGCTGGGGGGCATGTAGATGTTCTTAATTTTGTTTTAGATAAATTTTTTCATGCAGGTCAGATTGCGGAATTTGCAGATACTGTTTTAAGACGTATAACTGAAATTTCTAGAAAATCGAATGATGTTAGTGGATTATATCATGCCGCTTCTAATGGGCACGTAAAAATATTTCGTTATTTTTGCGATATACTTTTTATGTGTCACAATTTGGATTACGTTAGGACTGTTATTTTACAACCTTTATCTAACGGAGCCAACCAGGGGTTAACTGTAGTTCACTTAGCTGTTTGTAATAAGCGAAAAGAACTAATCGAATTTTTTGTTAACGTATTTGGTAAAAATGTTTTAAAAATTCCAGCTGGTCATGGGCCGAATGCGGGAAAAACGCCATTGGATATGGCTACTGATCTTCATGATGAAGAATTTAGTAAATATATTGATGCGTTATCTAAGTAAAATTTTGTAGTTTAATTTAAAGTTTAACTTTGCAATACAATAGCATGATTAGCTCTTTGCTAGCCATGCTATCGTGTTGTTATGAATTATTTGTAACCCGCAAGCTTGGTATTCAAGCATTTTTGTTGGTCTTGAAATCCAGTTTATAATATCTTGCTCGCGCAGCAGAAATCCAAAATTTGCTGCACACAGGTATCTATAAAGTTCTTCTGGATTAACATTCTTTATTATATAATTTGATTTGGGTATATCAAACCTTTTAAGTTCGTTTTCAAATGGTTCTTGATCTTGTGTTAACACGAGCATAAAGCTTTTTTGGTCTTTAAAATATTGGAAAGAAAAGCTTTCGATTGTCTCTTTGGCGCATTGCCAAGGTTTAAACGATCCGCTGTAGCAGTAAACAGTGTAATCATCCGGTATGCCCAACTCATCTCGGACTTGTGTTCTCCAGACAACAGCTTGGTATTTATCAATGGTTTTTGGAATGTCATTTATTGCTATAATTATTTTTACTGGATCAGCTCCAAATTCTTGGATTAGATAATCTTTAAGCGCTAAACTAACGGCCTCTATTTTTAAGTTAAATGTGTCTGAAGTTTGAGCTCTATAAACAGATTTTTCGATTTTTTGTAAACTTTTAAATATGAGTTTGTCCCAAAGAGCTTTAATTCCAATGTTCTTGCTATTGGAAGAGATGCTTTTTTGACTTGCATATCGATATTCCTCTGCACATAAGCCTCGGGCTTGTATTACAACGGGTATATCAAAATTTTTGATCTTAGAAAGTGCATGCAATATGACATATCCGGCAAGCGGTCCGCGTGCTGTAATTTGGTCAAAGTTAAGCGTTTTTAAAAGACTGGTTAAGCAGGATATTGCATGTATTAGGCTCAGTTTCCCCAAAAATGGATAACGGTGTATAAACAGGGATGTTAGGTGTTCATGTTGGCCAAAAATTTTTATGGAATCTTCTTTTTTAGGAATATGTTTTTCAAAACATACGAATGTAACATGCAAATCTTCGTTTTGTTCAATTTCATCTAAAATAGGCTTTAAAACCTGACTCTGGAAAACAGAATTTTTGATTCCATCATAAACGACAAATACTAACTGTTTTGTTTTATTTTTAATCATTAGAAATTCCTCGCGCCTTTTTAAAATTATTCTAAAAACTATTGTATGATGATGCTGGGCAAAGTGCAAGTTGTGCGGATATAGCGAATCTGTTTTTTTGAGCGACCATTTTTTGATAAGTTCTTAACAAGATTATTACAAGCAGCTTTTGCTTCGTATAAAAATCCGTAATGGGTTATTTAGAAAGGCGTGATATGAAATTTGTTAAAAATATTTTTGCAAGCGTGTTTTTGGGGACATTAAATTTGTTGGCAATGGAGCGACAGGATATGCCGGATGTATACGTATCCCAATTAGAAACCCAAAGTTTTGGGCACAGAATAAGAGTAAGTAATCAATCTGGAATTAGACTTTTGATAAAAGTTTGTAGAAATGATGATCAAAAATGGGAATCTATTTTAGAAAATAATTCTAGTGTTGATATTGGATCCGTGATGGATATTCCTAAGAGTGTTAAATACTCAGCATATGGCAATATACTTAGTTGGGTACGCATGGCGTGCCACGGAACAATTTTACTAGATCAGATTAATAGTTTTAAAGAGATAGCCGAAGATATGGCTGTTATCGTTAGGATAAATAATGGGAATGATATTCAAATTTATTCAGAGCGATGTAGAAAAAATGTGATTTTGCCAAAATTGTTTCCTTCTATTGAATTGTATTTGATGCCCGGATATATACAAGGTCCTTGTTATAGATCTATAGAAGAATTTAAAGAAATGGATTGTATTAATTTTGCCAGATATATACTTGGAATTAAAAGTGATTATTCGGAATGTGATGTAAATATTAAAGCGAATAGATTGCTTGAAGAATGGAACCCGGAGTTATATCAAGAGAGAGAAAGAGAGATTGTTCAAAGTATGCGATCATATATTGAGTGGTCAAAAATATCGCTACTTGGACTCCTTGAATTTACAATATCTACGCGTGAGCAGATAATGCGAATGCCATATCAATCTCGTAATGAAATAATAAAATGTATTGTGGAAGGAAGTGCGCAGCAGCGTGAAAAATTAAAGATTTTAGTTGCGCAAGCTCAGGCAGTGTTGATACCGCCTCCACCCCCAGCTCCTGAATCTTTGCCAATTCCTATTGAAAGGTCTCATGCCTATGCTCATTTGGATCAAGGTAGTGTTTTTATGGGAAGCCCAAAACTTTGTGCAGGAGCATCTCAAATGCAATCTCAGGTGATTAGGCCTGAAGTTCCTCAAATAAATCCATCAGATTTATCTGAAATGTCAAAATCTTTAAGGAGAGCTTCTGTCTCCGGTTCTTCTCCAAAAATAGTTTTGCGTGGAGTACAGGAAATTTTACCGGAACGTTGGGCCGAGATTGCTCAAAATCCGGAATTAATTACACATAATGAACTTATGTTTATAAGGTTAAAATACGAATCCGACGAACAAGATTCAACGTTTTTATTGAAACTTAAAATTTTTGTTGGTCATGTAAGTGATTTGGATAAATTGGATAGACTTTTGAATTTTTTGGATAGAAGTGAAAAATCGCTGACAATCAAAAGAGAAATAATTTTGCGTAAGATTTCTGCAAGATTAGGTAGGGATGCTTTGGCCAGAGATATAAAAAGTGGGCCGAAATTGAAGAAAATGAGTTAGTTTTAGAGATCATAAATTTATAATTCCAGTAGATCTTATCTTAGAAAATCTGTTTTGTGATATACTGGGACATTCGATTTGTTGGTAAAAAGTGTGTGTGGGGTATTGAAAGACTGTCGTATGAAATTTATAAAACTATTTGAAGAGATAGGCATAAAAGATATACCTTCTGTAGGTGGGAAGAATGCATCTCTTGGTGAAATGATTAAAAACTTGAGTGTTAAGGGC
The DNA here is from genome assembly GCA_041671765.1 of Candidatus Babeliales bacterium. Classification (GTDB taxonomy): domain Bacteria; phylum Babelota; class Babeliae; order Babelales; family RVW-14; genus JBAZAX01. The sequence goes on from JBAZAX010000026.1 coordinate 16,711, forward strand.
GTTCTAATTCCTTCAGGCTTTGCAATTACAGCTCAGGCATATTGGCACCACATTAAAACTAACAATTTGGAAGAAAAAATTAGATTGTTACTTTCAAATGTTAATAAAAACAAGCTTGAAGCGCTTGCAACAATTGGTCATGAGATTAGATCATTAATTCGATCTGCGCCACTTCCACAGGATTTAGTTGATGAAATCAAAATGGCATATAAGGCTCTTGAAAAAAAATATGGAACGATGTGCGATGTTGCCGTGCGTTCATCCGCAACGGCAGAAGATCTTCCCGAAGCATCTTTTGCGGGGCAGCAAGAAACTTTTTTGAATATTCGTGGCGAAGCAGAATTACTAAGAGTATGCCCTGAAACATTTGCCTCACTTTTTACGAACAGATCAATTTCGTATCGCATAGACCACGGCTTTGATCATATGAGTGTTGCTCTTTCAATTGGTGTGCAAAAAATGGTTAAATCCGGAGATGCAAGTTCCGGTGTTGTGTTTACGCTTGATACGGAAAGTGGCTTTAAAGATGTTATTTTTATAACGGCATCATATGGTCTTGGTGAAAACATAGTAAAAGGTACGGTAAATCCGGATGAATATTATGTTCATAAGTCCACTTTAAACCAAGGCTTTAAGTCTTTGCTTAAAAAACGCCTGGGTAGTAAGCGTCTTAAAATGATTTATTCGGAGGATAGCAAAAATACAACACGCAATATTGCTACAAAAGAGTGCGAACAAAAATCATTTGCACTTTCTGATGAAGAAATTATTGATCTTGCACGTCAATGTCTCATTATTGAAAATCACTATTCTGACTTAAAAAAAGAGTGGTGTCCTATGGATATTGAGTGGGCAAAGGACAGTACGGATGGAAAGGTTTATATTGTTCAGGCTCGTCCTGAAACAGTCCATTCTCTGAGGGTGAATAATCTGTTTTTTGAAGAGTATGTTCTTTCTGCAGTTCCCGATAAAAAAAATCTTATTATTACCGGAAAGAGCATTGGACGAAAAGTTGCAACAGGAAAAGCCAGACTTGTTGAATCTGCCAAAAAAATGCACCAAATTGAACCGGGTGAGATTCTTATTACGGATATGACTGATCCTGACTGGGAACCAATTATGAAGCTTGCCGGCGGAATTATAACTAATCGTGGAGGTAGGACATGCCATGCCGCGATTATCAGTCGAGAAATTGGAATTTCTGCAATAGTTGGAACTGGTAATGCAACACAAAAAATAAAAAATGGGCAGACTATTACACTTGATTGTAGCAGTGGTGAGATTGGATTTGTTTATAATGGCCAAATTCCATTTGATGTTAAAAGAGTTGAGTTACGTGATATCAAGAAACCACCAGTGGACATTATGATGAATGTTGGAAATCCCGATGAGGCATTTAACTTTTCACTTTTGCCCAACAATGGGGTGGGGCTTGCAAGACTTGAATTTATTATTAATAACGCTATCAAAATTCATCCAATGGCGTTGGTTTGTCCTGAAAAAGTCACAGACTTTGATGATAATAAGAAAATTCAAGATTTGACTTACGGTTATAGCGATAAAAAACTGTTTTTTATTGATAAACTTGCGCAGGAGGCTGGGACAATTGCTGCTGCATTTTATCCAAAACCTGTCATTATTCGTATGTCAGATTTTAAGAGTAATGAATATAAATCACTTATTGGTGGAAGTTATTTTGAGCCTGAAGAAGAGAACCCAATGCTTGGTTTTCGTGGTGCATCAAGATATTATAACGAAAAGTATAGGGATGCTTTCGAGCTTGAATGTCTTGCCATGAAAAAAATTCGCAGCGAAATGGGCCTGAAAAATGTTAAATTAATGGTTCCGTTTGTCCGAACAATAGAG
>JBAZAX010000027.1:0-17913 GCA_041671765.1 Candidatus Babeliales bacterium
AGAATTACCAAAAAGAGATGGGTTTACAGATAAAAGAAGGTTTTTTACATGAGATTGTAAATCAAAAGCTCCGGATCTAAATATTTCGTCATTTTTTATATAATATTTTAAAAAGTCAAAAACTGTTTCAAACTGTGCTTGGTTCTCGCTAGGAATACGAAGCATTACAAAATCACGCATCTCTTTTTTATAAACCAGTTCATACAGCCCACGATAAAGGTCTTGTATAAAAGCAAAATCTCTTGGCTGTCCATGATAAAATACATAATAGTCTTTTTTAAATCTTATCTCATTTTGAATTACGGATTTTAATAAATTTTTAAAAAAATCCAACCCAATTTCAGATATTTTTGAACTAAAGATATTGCTTACTTCGCTTTGAAGTCCAGGATGCCCCAAATATGCCAACGTTTGAGTTGTATCTGTTTGTTTAAGCCCATTGGATAATGCAATATTCGAACACACATCTTGAATAGCGTCAAATAAACCAAGACTTGATGAATCAGGACTTGTTGTTTGAGCATATTGCGCACAAAGCGGTGTGCCAAACACACTAAAAAAAACTAATAAAATAAACACGAATTTCTTCTTTAATAAATTGATAAAAACCATATAACCCCCACAAAAACTTATAACCTGCAATTTTCAAGATAATCTAGATTATCTCTATATATCTAATCTATCGGTTTTACAGGCATTCTCAAACGGTAGGGGGGAATATGGCTCAATACAGCACTTATTATTACAAATGAAAAATATTGCGATCTGGTAAAGATTTAAAACTTCGTATCCGACATTTTTTGGGCATCTAAGCATCGCCCGCCAAAACACTTTGAGAAGGCCAGAAGCTTGACTCATAGTTACCCAAAGGGCTGAAATGCGTTCACCGAAGTACTGTGTCATCCTGAACTCGTTTCAGGATCCATGGATAAAATAAATACCATCTAAATTCAGTAAGTATAAATATGGGATTATTGAATCTATTTTATAAAGAGGAATTAATTTTACAAAAAAGCATAATTCGCAATGAATTGACTGGCCGTAGCCATTTATGAATGAATGCTAATTAATCCATGGATCCTGAAATAAATTCAGGATGACACCGTAAAGCCACAGGATTTAAACACTTTGACAATTATAGTACCATCTTAAGTCTTCTTAGGGCTCACCGAGTTCGCACTCTTTAAACAAAATCCAACAACACAGCTCTTGAAAGAGCTGCTTCCACGCCTTCGAATTTAACTGGTAAGCATATAAGAAAATATTTACCAGGATTTACATCGCCCAGGCGCAAACCTTCGATAATCGTAATATTAGCGTTAAAAAAGATTTTGTGGGTTTCATGATCAGGCTGAGCCCGTTCAACTCCAAGATAATCAATTCCAACTGTTTTTATCTTTTTTGACACAAGATATTGCGCTGCAGTTTTATCAAGATAAACAAAGTTTGGTTCGAATTTGCCTTGCGCCGAGAAAAAACTATTTTTAGTTTTGAATAAAACTATGTCATTTTCCTGAATATCTAATTTTTGTAAGTCAGATGCGCTAATCTTTTCTTCGACATGAGTTAAATCAAAAACCTTACAATCACTTATCAAGTGATCAAATGAAATACTATCAACCGTGTTGCCGTCTTTGGAGAAATGCATTGGGGCATCAATATGTGTTCCGGTATGCATATCAAGCGATACATGCGTTTGATGAACATCATCAGACTGAATATTTTTTACGGCTTTTAAGTTTAACTCGCCTTTGTTTCTATATTCGACAGTATTTTGATTTATTGGCCAACTTATATCAATAACTTTATATTTTTTCATAGCTATTTCTCTTTTTCAATAGCATCCGGATCAATTTTCCCAACAGCATGTCCCCCAAATTGATTCCGAAGCATTGCAACAACTTTGGTTGCATAATTTCCGCCATCCTGCCTAGAATTGGCACGAATTTGTAGTGAACGCTCAATTAAATCCACAGGAACATTTTGTTCTTGTGCTTCGTCCAATGTCCATCGGCCTGTTTTATTTTCACCAATCTTGCCAGAGATATCTGTCAAATTTTGATCCTGAGCAAAGATATTTTGAGCTAATTCTAAAATCCATGAACGTATGATTGAGCCATGATTCCATACGTCAGAAATTTTTTCAAGATCTAAATCTTTATACTTACCATCTTTGAGTAAATGAAAACCTTCGGCATAAGACTGCAGTAATGCATACTCAATTCCATTATGAATCATTTTGACATAATGCCCAGCCCCTGATGGTCCCATATATGCATAGCCTTGAGGCGCAGCAATTGATTTAAATATAGGCTCAAGACTTTCAAAAACTTTTTTATCTCCGCCAATCATAAGCGAAAATCCAATATCTCTGCCATGCAGCCCACCGGACGTCCCACAATCAATAAATTCTATATTTTGGGATCTTAAAAAGTTATATCGACGAACTGAATCTTTGAAATTACTGTTTCCACCATCGATGATTATATCACCCTGTTTTAGATTTGGGAGCAAGTCGTTAATGACGTTATCAATAATATCACCTGCCGGAACCATAAGCCAAAATATATTTACATATTCCGTAAGAGCTTGCAGCTTTGCAACAGTTTTAACGCCGACATCAGACGCCAATTTTAAATTTTTTGCATCACTATCAAAACCCAAAACTTCATGCCCATATTGTAAAAGTCTGTATGCAATCGCATTTCCCATGCGCCCAAGACCGATTAATCCTATTTTCATCTAAAACCCTATTTTAAACCATCTAGATCCGGAACATAACCATCTGCACATGATGCATCGTAAAATTTTAAACTCGAGTCGTCGCTAAAATCATCCTGCCCGCTAAACGCCGACGGCGCCGCCATAAATTTCGGTTCAGCCGCAACATGCTTACGACGACAAAGCGCGGACCCTGGGAGATGTGCAACCACCTCCGAATAATTACTTACTTCAACCGAAATTCCTCTAAATGTATCCTGCGTCAGCGAGTCTACACCATTACACAACACAAAAAAATCAGTGCCCGTATATAAAATTTTACTCATATTACATTTCAAAAAAGTAGCTTCGCCTATCTTCACATAAAAACCAAAATAAGCATCAACAAAAAAACAATCTATAAAATAACATCCGGTAAAATCTACACCCTCTAACATTGCGCCACTGAAATCAACAGAGATAAAATTTTTGTAAGACAAATTTTGTCCGGATAAATTAGCGCCACTCAAATCTAATCCACAAACGGCCCTACATTTCGGATTTAATACCAAATCCAAATCAGCCTGATCATATGCGCTAATACTTAAAAAATAACTAACAAAAATTGTTACCAAAATTTTCTTAAACATAAAAATGTCTCCTCTCCCTCATTAAAATTAAACAACTTTAATTAAATTTTGAACAAATCTTTTTGTTCAACTGGGCCGTCACTAGATTTTTTATAAATATATAATTTAGCCTTATCAGTTTTGATCTGCTTTAAGATTTTCCACGAAAGCTCTACCTCATCAGACCTAACAAAAGCAGACTGATCACCTTTTATAACATCGGTTAACAATACTTGGTATGCCTCTGGCGTATTTGGCCCAAATAAACAACTGTGGCAAAAATCCATTGAGACCGGCATAACCTCATTTGCAACTCCGGGAACTTTAACATTCAATCCAAGATAAAAACCCTCATCTGGATGTATTTTGATTTTTAGAGAATTTGATTGGCTTGGACAAAAATCTAATAAGCACTCCACACGCTTAAATGTTATTTCAACAAACGATTCACGCTTGCTAAGGCATTTTCCGGTTTTTAAGTAAAATGGAACCCCATCCCAACGTTTGTTATTAACTTTTAATCGTAATGCAACAAATGTATCAGTCTTTGACTTTGGCTTCACGTTTTTCTCTTGAGTATAACCTTCATACTGGCCAAGAATTGCTTTTTCGACCTCAACTCTTTTTAAAACATTGGCCTTTGCATCTCGAATAAAATCAGCCGTTAATTTTTTTGGAGCCTCCATGGCAATAAGCGCTAAAATTTGCAACATGTGACTTTGAACCATATCTTTAAGTGCTCCATAATTATCATAAAAAGCACCGCGTTTTTCTACACCAATATCCTCAGATATGTTAATTGAAACGGATTCAATATTCTGATTATTCCACAACGGCTCAAAAACTCGGTTAGTAAACCGAATTAGAGCAATATTTCCAACTAACTCTTTTCCAAGATAATGATCTATTCGATAAATTTGTCGTTCATCAAAAATTTGGGTTATATATTTGTTTATATTTTTGGCTGAAGTTAAATCAAATCCAAATGGCTTTTCGTAAACAAGTTTAGCCCATGGAACACTTCCTGATAATAAATCAGCCGGTTTAATTTTTTTCTTATCAGGAACTATACGGTGATTTGCAAAGTTTCTTGATATAACTTCAAAATGATTAGGCATCGTTGCAAAATAAAAAATTCGATTACCAACCAAACCATTTTTCTTTTCAATATCCTTCAGCAAATTACTGAGTTGCGCATACGCTGCACTGTCATTAAAATCCATCTGAAAATAGGTTGTTTTTCTCTGAATATCATTTAACAAATCTGTATCAATGTCCCCAAGAAACGGCCTCACTTGATCAAAAATTTGCGCAACAGTTGTTTGTGTAATTGAGACCAAAACAATTGCGAATTTACAAACCTTACCTTCTGCAACAAGCTTGTATATTGCCGGAATCAATTTACGTTTGGTTAAATCTCCCGTTGCACCAAGAATTACGAACAAACTTTCATCAAAACATGTCGCTTTTTTCATCGCGCCTCCAAATCAGTCGTCAAAAACTCTTTTAAAAAAGTTAAACGCTGCACTCCTTTAGCATTTCTAATTCCCATAGCTATCGCTTTTGCCTGTCCCATCAAAATGCACATTTTTTTTGCTCTTGTAATTGCAGTGTAAATCAAATTTCTTTGTAGTAAAATAAAATGCTGCATAAATATCGGAATTATTACAGCCGCAAATTCAGACCCCTGACTTTTATGTATAGAGATAGCGTAAGCGTGAACTAACTCATCAAGCTCTGTAAAATCATACTCCAATACTCTATCTCCAAAATTAACAAACACTTTTTGGTCGGCCTTATTTATGTCGCTAATTTTGCCGATATCACCATTAAAAACAAATTTATCATAATTATTTCGGATCTGCATAACACGATCTGCGACTTTATACTGATTCCCAAAAACCATAACCTGCCGGTCTAAGTCGATTGCAGGATTCAAAAGTTTTTGCAGTTCCTGATTAATTCTTTGCGTTCCAACAACTCCTTTATTCATTGGCACAAGTACAATCGAATCATCAGAATGAATACCCAAAGCAGGAAGTCTCTTTAAATAAATTTCTCTTAATTCAGCAATCGCATCTTCTGGCTCATCCTGTTTTAAATAAACAAAATCACGCTTTGTTCCAGTCGTGGCAGAACTTGGAAATTCACCATGATTAACTTTGTGAGCATTAACAATAATCATACTGTCTTGTGCTTGGCGAAAGATTTGAGTTAGACGAATAACCGGTATTTTTTCTGAATTAATCAAATCGTTTAAAACGTTACCCGCGCCAACAGATGGCAACTGATCGATATCTCCAATCAAAACCAACATTGCATTTGCAGGCATTGCTTTTAAAACGGCATGCATTAAAAAAACATCTATCATAGAAGATTCGTCAATGATAAGAATATCAAGTTGTAGCGCATTTTGTTCATTACGTGAAAATCCCATTGTAGCAGGAGTAAATTCAAGCAAACGATGAAGAGTCTCGGAGCTGCGCCCGGTACTTTCAAACAAACGCTTTGCAGCACGACCGGTAGGCGCTGCCAATCTAAAACGAATATGATAGTCATCCAAAATACTAATAAGATTTTTTACAAGAGTCGTCTTTCCGGTTCCGGGACCACCGGTTATTATAGTAATTTTATTTTGAAGGCAAGTTAAAATGCCACGTTGCTGATCATCATTTAATTCTATACCCATAGAATTTGAGACCCGCATTTTGTTATAAATTTTATCGATATCAAAACGTTTATTGTCAAAATCCTGCGGGTTTACATACTCAAGCAAATACTTAACTCGCTTTGCAATGCCTCTTTCTGAGTGATAAAATTTAGGCAAAGTTATGAAATGCTTACCATTATGTGAAATTAATTTTATTTTGTCTTGAGCATACAAGTCATATAAGGCCTCTTTTAGTCGCTCTTGAACTAAAGATGCATCAAGCTCAAGCAACTCTACAACTTTTTTTTTGGAATCATCAAGATCAACGTAAAGGTGACCAATTCCCGCACCATCTGAAATTGTAAATACAAAAGCTGCCTTAATGCGCTCAATCGAATCACTTGCAAGCCCAAGTTTAAGTGCAATTTTGTCTGCAGACTTAAACCCTATACCCCAAACATCATCAATAAGCTGGTAAGGGTTTTGTTGCATTTTTTGAATTGCATCATTGCCATATGCTTTATAAATTTTGGCAGCAAATGAGGCAGAAACATCTTTAGATCTCAGAAAAACCATCACCTGAGAAATTTCTTTCTGTTCTTTCCACGCTGTAACTATCTGCTCGACTCTCTTCCCTCCCACACCTTCAACTTCGTAAAGCTTATCGGGATTTTGATCAATTATCTCAAGAGTCTGTTCCCCAAATTTTTTAACCATTCTTTGAGCAAATTTGGGCCCAATCCCCTTTATCATTCCAGAGGCAAGGTATTTTTCGATTCCCGCGGCAGAACTTGGAAGGTTTGTTGTACATTCTTTAACATCAAACTGTCTGCCAAATTTTGGATTGAATTGCCAAGCACCGCTTAACGTAACTTTTGCACCCTCCTGCAAGCCGGGTAAGTAACCCTTGGCAATAATCTCATTTGAACTATTTAATTTGACTGAGAAAATTACAAAACCATCTTCTCCACCTCTGAAAACAACTTTCTCGACGGATCCGACAATTTCAATAATTTCCCCCACAATATATCCTATTTATTAGCTGTAGCTTTATTAGCTGCAGATTTTTTATTAGCACTTATTTTATCGAGAAGCTTATTATAAGCAGTAGTAGCCGCATCACTTAAACTTGCATTTACATCTGCAAAAAACATTAAAAATTCTGTAGCCGCTGCATTCAAATCCGGAACAGTTTTAATTGTCTTGCTAAAATACACTAAGAAAGACCCTTCAACATCAAATGATTTATAAATAAAAGATTGTTGAATTTTTTCTGCCCCCAAGCAATACTCAAGCAAGTTTTTAACAATTGCTCTATGTTCTTTTATATCATCCATAAATTTTTCAACCGGAGCAAGAACAAACTCTAACTGTTTTTTAACATACTCATATTCCAGCTCTTCTGATTCAAAATAAACAGGTTCACCATTTTGCGTTACACCAATAGGATTAAAATTTGTAATTAAATCCACAACCTTTTGTCCCCTTTCCGCAGCCATTTTCATTCTCAATGTAGTCGTTGGAAATACACCCAAAACATTATTTAACATATTCATGTACTTACTAATAATTTTTTTCCCCTGATAGGCCTTGGTTTCAACTTTTTCACCTTGGACACAAATTTTTACACTACCGGAGTTTAAATCATTTTCGTCAACAGCCATAAGCACAGAATTATTCAAAATAACGAAAGCAAAAATAAAAAACAGTTTATTAAATTTCATAAAAACCTTTCTTTCAAAAATTAAAAACTAGCTGCTACCTTTAAATATACAGTCCAATCGTCGCCTATCCCACGACTATAAATTGCGGTATCGCCTCCTAATCCCATGCCTAAATCACATCTTTTATATTTTTTTACATACAATGCTTCTGCAAAAACTTTATGCTGTTCAACACTACCGGCCTGTGTATTTTCAACATTTAAATCTGACATCGAAATATTTGTATTATAAATTTTATCGATAGACTCTTTCTGCTGAGCATAATAGTCATAACCAATTGCAAATCTCATTTTTTTAATTTCGGTACTTGCAGCGAAAACAAAATTGAAAATTCCACCGGGATGTACATCTGACTTGAACGATGTTGGCAAAAGATACTCTTGAATAAATGGCTTAAGAACCCTTCTGATTTCAATTGGATCTCCTGCGTCAGCAACTGTCTTTAAATAAGCCGGCGTTACTGTCTGTTTAAACATAAACAGACGATACTCATCTGCCGGAAAAAGCTTATCATATGATGCTCTCATCCAAAGTTGAAGTAATCTATGGAATAAATCTGCTTTGGATTCCATGTAACAACCGAATCCAAAATGTCCGCCATTACCAAGTTTTGGGTCAATAAGGTAATCTCTCATTCCCTTTAAAACATCCGTAATGCCTTTTTGCAACGCTTCGTTACTACTTATATCATCAATAATTCCACTTGGATCTGCGTCTATTTTTGGACTATGTGAAAACAGACTTGTTGGAATTATGCATTCAAAACCAAAATCATTCTGAAAATCAGTCATATTCAATGTATTCATACCAAGCTTAAGCCTGGTATCACCCATTCCAAATCTTATATAATAAAGCTCACTTTTATCAAACTCCCCTCCATCATCATATTTTGAAAACAGTTCAGTTAATTCTCGCTGACGTTTTTTGCTTATGTAAAAATTTCGTTCAGCTACCTGTAAAGATGTATGTAATTGTACCGAAAATGGGCCTTTTATAAAACCACCCTGGAAAAGAACTCCCCCTCTATGCTCTTGAAGCGTAATCTCTCCAAAAAGCGGTATCACACTAGATAAGTCCTTTGCATACTCTTCGCCTACAAGATCCTCCAAAAACAGGTCTGCAACACTTTGCAATCCTTTTAATGTTGCGCCCTGAAGCTCTCCCATGAGACTACTAGATGATGTATGCATTCTGTTTGTCATATTAAAAAAAACATTTCCGGCAATACCCCCATATTCAATTGCCGCTATTTTATATGGAATATGATAAAGAATATCCCGGCCTTGTGGCGCCACGGTACTTTGCCATATTGGATTTTTTATATAGTCGGCCAAAACCTGTGCTGCTGTTTGCAGTTGCAAGTCATCCATCCTTGTCTGAGTAGACTCTTTTTCATCGTCCTCTATCATATCAATATCGCTTAAATCAATATCACCAAGACCGATCTGGTTCATGGCACACAATGGTTGCACCAATGGTTGTGTTAAAAATAAAAAAAACAGTAGATAAACAAGCTTATTCATACACCTAAATTTCATAAATTTAGTTCCCATTCCATTAAACTTAAATTTTACAATACAGAAACACACTGTCATTCAGGTTAAATATTAATTCTTTACTATGTCAATTTACCAACAGATTAAATCAGTCATATCAAAACTTTTATTAGGGCAGATTTTGAAATTTGAAATCGGTAGAATCAACCCTGATCGAAAAACATACAACAAACTTAGCATATTTTATAAAAAATAAAACATTAGAATACGAATAAGGGACAAAATGAAAAATAAACCAAGAAAACTACAAAATATCTTTTCTAAGAAGAATTTTCTATATCATCTAGCCTATATCATGCTTCCTAAATTAAAAAATTTACAAAAATCTATTAACTAATGACCAAAAAAAATATAATGTAATTTGTATGACTTCAAAAAGTAATTTTTTAAACTTAAAGAGGTGTTCTATGGCAGATGTTGAAATGGCAAAAATAGCCGCTTACGTTGCAGCCGGATTTTGTATGGGCGTAGGAGCTCTCGGACCTGCTCTTGGTCAAGGAATGGTTGGCTCAAAAGCTTGCGAAAGCATTGGAAAACAACCGGAATCTGCGAATATTGTAACCAAAACAATGGTACTTGCTCTGGCATTTATTGAATCAACAGCTATCTACTGTTTAGTCATTGCATTAATGTTAATATTTTTTGTAGGCAAATAAATTTTGTTGGATAAAGGGGCTGAATGCAAGTTAATTGCACTGTCTTTATTCAGATAATTAATTTCTGGGTGACATACTTTTTTTTACGCAAAATTCTTTTAGAGCCAGTAATGGCAGTGATTAATAAAAAGAAATCCGCAATGGATTCTTTAACTAACCATTTAAAAGAAAAAGAAATCGACATCGACGGGCTTATCAAAAAAAAAGGCAAGGCTCTCATCGATTTTCGTGAGCAGGTACAATTTAAGTATAAAAAACCAGAAATAAAGCCGTTAGAAATTAAAACCGATCTGGTTTATGAATCAGATCAGCAACAGATTGCAGAATTGATAAATTCAAGCAAAAATTTGATAATCGAAAAGGTTTCAAATGCACTTTGAATTTGAATTTTTGGATATTATATTTCGGTTTACGATATTTAGCTTACTTGCATATAAACTTGTTTCGTTTGCCAGGCAATATTTAATTCCCTATTTACATAAAGAGATAAAAACAGAACAGGATACCCGACTTAATTTGATAGAAAAAGATAATATTTTGATATCAAGTCAACATAAGGTAGAAACTCAAATTCGACACCAACAGGCTCTTTTTGATTTACTAGAAAAAAACGTTCAATCTTGGCAAAGGCTTCTTTTGACACAAAAAAACCACACCGAAGAAGAATTTAACAAGATTAAAATATCAATAGACCAAAAAAGAGCTATCCAGCAAATAAATTATTCTACTATATGTACGAGTAAAGATGTACTCCCCTATGCCCTTAAACAAGCGGAAATTGAATTAATAAATACATATTCCGGACAACCTGGAAAATCTTCATTTGATAGTTTAATTGAAAAATTAGTGGAAAAAAAAACTAAAGAAGATGCCTAAATATGCTTACTCAAATTGAATCTGTCGCAAAAAAATATGCGCTTGCCTATCTCAATCTATACGTCAATGAGCTAACAGACAATATGATTGAGGACCTATCCAGATTAAAAACTTTTTTATACAAAAACAAAAAATTATATGCTTATCTAAGTATCCCCAAGCTTTCTTTAGAAACAAAATTAAGGTTTATCGATCGGCTTTGCAATGCATTCAATTTATCCAATAGCGAAATTACACTTATGCATTTACTTGTCAAACAAAAACGCATAGATTTGCTAGATGCCACACTCAAAAAAATTATCGAAGAATATCATATAAAAAAAGGTGAAGTTTTGACAAATGTCTACACTTCACATGAAATTAATGATGAACAAAAGGTGGTTATAAGTAATTTCGTGCAAAATCATGTTAAAGAAAAAGTCGAATTAAAATTTTTCATCGATAAAAGTCTAATTAATGGAATTAGAATAAAAAGCTCAAGACGTTTATGGGAACACTCCGTAAGAAAACATATTAAAAAATTTAAAAACAATTTATTTCAACAGGCCGTATTATGAAAGAAAAAGATACCGATCTTATATCATTATTAGAGAAAGCGCTCAGCCAACAGCCTCAAGAATATCCTGACGAAATTGGAACTGTTATTAAAGTTGGCGATGGAATTTGTAAAGTGTTTGGACTGAATAATGCCAATTTGGGTGAAGTCATAGAATTTGAAAATGGAGGCAGAGGAATCATTCTTGATATGGATGAGGACTTTGTTTCTGTAATTCTTTTTGAAGGCGCAAAACTTGTCCTTGAACAAGATGTAGCCAAAAGAACAGGAAAAGTTTTAAGCATTCCCGTAGGAGACGGACTCCTAGGCCGCGTTATAAGTGCAACAGGAGTTCCTCTTGACCTGCTAGGTGACATTAAAGCAGAAAAATGGATGCCTCTGGAACAACCCTGCGCTCCCATAATTGATCGTTCACCAATTAATGAATCATTCGAAACCGGCATCACAGTTATTGATAGTATGTTCCCCATCGGTAAAGGACAACGTGAGTTATTTATTGGAGACCGCGGAACAGGTAAAACGACCCTCGTCATAGACACAATTCTCAACCAAAGAGGCAAAGATGTCGTTTGTATTTATGTCTCAATAGGTCGCAAGCAATCAGATACCGCCCGTCTCATTTATTTACTTGAAAAGTACGGAGCGCTTGAATACACCATTATAATTGAAGCAGATGCAAAAGAAAGCCCATTGAATCAATATCTTTCACCTTATGCAGGATGCTCAATAGGTGAATATTTTATGAGACAGGGCAAAGACGCTTTAATCATATATGATGATTTAAGTAAGCATGCAATTGCTTATCGTGAACTTGCATTGTTATTAAAAAGACCTCCAGGAAGAGAAGCATATCCAGGAGACATATTTTACATTCACTCTAGACTATTGGAACGCGCAGGCAAAATGTCTGCCCAATTAGGTGGCGGCTCATTGACTGCTTTCCCAATAATTCAAACGCAAGAGGATGATATCTCGGGATATATTCCAACAAACCTAATTTCTATCACAGATGGACAAATTATTTTGGACACATCATTGTTCAATAGTGGAATAAAGCCAGCCGTAAATGTTGGACTTTCAGTTTCACGTATTGGTGGAGCTGCTCAGACGAAAGCAATGCGTTCCGTTGCAGCTTCTTTAAAGCTTGAATTAGCACAGTACTACGAACTTTTGGCGTTTGTTCAATTCGGCTCAGAACTAGATAGGGCAAGTCAAAAGGCAATAGATCGAGGACAAAGAGCCCTCGAAATTTTAAAACAGCCAGAACACGAAACATATTCGTTTGTTGATCAGGTACTGTTTTTACTTTTATTAAAGGAAAATTATTTAAATAAACTAGATCTGCATGAAGTAAAGAAATTTGTCCTTCAATTTGCATCATATGTGCAGGGAGCACATGGAGAAACTTACAATAGTATTTTAAACAAAAAAGAAATTACACCAAACGATTTGACTAAACTTAAAAAAGCAGCTGATGAATTTGGGATTATTTTTTCAAGCAAAACAAGCAAATTTTAAATTTTAAGATATAAAGTAAAATGAACAACAAGTTTTACATCCAACTTTTAATAATAAGTTTTTTGTTTTTTACAGGTTGTGGACGTAAACAGAAGAATATATTTTCCTTTGAACCAGATCAAAAGTTAAAAGTTACAAAACTGGATCTTCCAGCCGTTAAGGGATTAAGTATAACAAAAAAAAACAATTGCAATGTATTAACTTGGTTTGACTTATTTAATCAAAAAAATAGCGTATCAATAAATTCATTACAAAAAAACTTTATTGGGTATGATGTTTTCAAATTAACAAAACGAAATTTTATACCCAAACATCCGCTTAATAAAAATCCTTTAATTGAAACACAATTTGTGGATAAAAATAAAAAATTCACAAGAAAATCTCCAAGAAAATCATTTTATCTAGTTCAACCTGTTTTCAAATTTGATAATCAATTTATAAAAGGTCTATCTAGTCAAATTGTTGGTATCGAAAATTAGACATAAAATTTATTAAGATTACCCCCTAATTAAAATCCCTCCAACTTAGGACAAGCTGGAGGGTTGGGGGGGCGAACAATACTAAAAAGCATTGTTCTTTTAGGGACTCTTTAATGTTTTTTCTGTGAAATTTGTTTCAAAAAATTTCTATCACACCATATGCACCGAAATGGTAACAAGGTCTAAGATCTATGTCAAGAAAAAAACTTTCTCTTTATAAATTTATATGAATGTATAATTAAAAAATTACTATTCTTTTAAAATAAAATCGATATACTGCGCTACAAATATAATTTTTTATATTAACATGGGGAAGATATGTATTATGTGACCATATTATTAATGGACTGAAAAAATTTCTTATAAGCTAGCCGAATTTGACATTTTAAAACGTATCCAACTCTTACAAGTGAAATTTTACCATGAATGAAAAACAAAATTCTTCATACGCGACAAAACCTAATGCAAAAAAACACCTTCTTAAAATTTCAAGCTTAATACCTAAAATATTGAACGTAGCAAGCGGATCTAATCCTAATAAAAACTATATGCGGTAAACATTGATCTTGCACCTGTCGGAGAACATGAATTCATCTGTAATGCTAATGATCTCTCAATTTTCCCAGATTCCTATTTTACAATCGTAAGAGCCTCCCATATTCTCGAACATTTTAAACCCGAAGAAATTGAAACTACACTTATCGAGTGGACAAGAGTCTTGCATGAAAATGGAGAACTTCACATAGCCGTTCCTGATGCAAAAATAGTAATAGATGAATTGGAATCAGGGCATGTAAAAAACTCGACAAAACCAAGCGTTGATTTTTTTCACACAACAGCAACAATAGCCCAATTATATGGTGTAGGTTATGAAGATGAAAAAACAGATCCTAGGTGGAAACATCATATAATTTTTAACTATGAATTATTATGCTGGTATTTGAAAAAAGTTGGAATGGAAGTTGTTGAAACAATGTCTGCAAAAAATGACATTGCAGGCGCATGCGGAATCAAGGATGATTCACAAAATCATTACTCATTAATAGTTCGAGCAAGAAAAACTCAAAAACCTCACGCAACAAATACCCCAACCACAGAAGAAAAATACACAAAAATTCTACAAAACTTCACTGCATCAAATTTGCAAAAAGAACTTCCTCCTCTTTCCATAATAATACCTGTGCGAAACGAAGAAGCCACAATTAAAGTATTTCTAGAAAATCTTTTAAAATCAGACATATGCATAAATAATCTATTTAAAAGAGAGTATATAATTGTATGCAACGCAACCACTGACCGATCTATAGAAATCATAAACAAGTTTATTAAACATTCACCAACTTTAAACCTAAAAATTATTTATTCCGAACCCGGCATACTCAATGCTTTTTATGCAGGCATATGCACAAGATCGCTTAATGGATTTGTTTCTAAATTAGGTGCAGACTGCATTATGCAAAGTTTCACTATTTCGTTAATGTATATGAATTTATTTGAAAATAAAGATATACAAGTTACTTATGCAGAACCTATCCCCGTTGGAATGGAAAATGAATTTAATTATTTACAATATCATCAATGGATGAGATCTAAAAGACTTTATATTCACGGCAGGTGCAGTATGTATCGTACAAATCCATTTGATTTATTCAATTTTGATCTAATTAAAAAATCAGGCTGCAGAGTAGAAGATATAATTCTATCCTACTGCTATGCATTCTATTATGGCCTAAGTTCAATCAAATGCACGGACCATGCAATAATATACTCTACCCCGGTAGACAACGAACATGACTTTGAAAAGAAAATTTTAAGAGTTAAGCAAGAAATTAACATCCTTGAAAAGAATTTCCCTTACTTTATTCCTATGCGTAGTGTATTAGATAGAAAATTACTTTGTAAAAGCAAGAAAGAATCAGAAATAAAAAACATTGCTTCAATATTAAATTTATATGAAAAACTAAAAAATACGGTTCCTAACGAAAAAAATGATGAGGAATGGTACAGATTAGAAAGTACAAAGAAATTAGCGCTTACGGCCAATTTCTAAAAGCAAGGCCATATTTTAAACGAACTACGCTTTAAAATATGGCCCTATTAAAATTACACCCAAATAACTAAAATTTGTTTTTAGTACTCAAATAAAATAACAAATCAAAACGCACTTACCAAACGACATTTTTTCCTAATGCAATATCACGCATATTTTGAATCTTACTATCAGGACCGAAGTAAGATCCCAAGAAAATACGTTTACCATTTTTAGATATAGTTTTGCCATTTTCAATTTCAGCAAGATCAACTCCAATTAAATCTTTTATTGTGATTTCTCTTACACATAAATCACTAACCGTAAATCCATTTTTATTTATGCTTTTATCATCAAGATCTTTAATTGAAGAGAAGCCTAAGCCTGTGGATTCAACAACCCTCTCATTACCAACATACATAACAACATGTGAAATTCTCAAGCCGGCCTCATCATTTGCAAAAAAGATTAGATCTGCCTTTTTTAAGTCTTGTCCATTTTTTAATTCGTTTGCAGCTCTGCGCTGAGGGCCTGCATCTCGAGGAATTTCAAGACCACTTGCCAAATAACATAAATTTGTAAGCCCTGAGCAATCTATGCCTGTAATTTGATCAATTTTAGGATTTAAAGGACTTCTCCCACCCCAAACATATGAAGTACCACTTCCAACGAATAATCGTGCAATTCTTACAATTTGATCTCGCAAAAAGCTTTCTGATTCTCTTACAATTTCTGTTGCTAGATAAATTGCATTATTAAATTGCAAATAACCTGCAATTTTTTTATCAACTATAACTTCCCACCATCCGTCATTAACTTTTCTGGCTTCAAGTTTAGTTCCCAATGCTAAATCTTTTAAAACCAAACTTTTAACATCCATATCTGAAAAAAGTGGCGTCCACAAATTTTGTAAAACAATATTATATTTTGGAAATTCTACAACCGGCATAAGACTAGATTTTAAAATAAAACCGGGATATGGAACCCATTGATTATTTCGCCAAGCTTTTTGGCCTAAAACTGAAACGCTCATCCACTGCGGAGCTCCTTCTACCGGCTCTGCCAAAACGCATTCTCCATAAAGCAGTTGCGAATCTTGCGCACCTATGTCTTTTGACATGGCGGGCGCTTTTAAATGTGACGGCATAAATTCTGGCTTGCATCGTAAATCAGCTACGCAACTACTGACCATCATCTTTTCGGTTGGGTCACAAACTAAATTTGCCTGAGGTACGATTTGAATTAGAGCGCATACCCATAAAATAGCTTTAATTTTCACAAAATCTCCTAATAAAATAATTTAAACTAGAACTTCCTGCAAAATAACCTAATCCACACAAAGCATTTTGTCACGCAATTTTTGTATCTCTTCTTTTGAATTCAAATAAGATCCCATCAAAACAAAATACCCTCTTTTTTTATAAACAGTTTTTCCAGATTCAATTTGATCAACGTCTACCTTTATGTAATCCACAAGCTTTATTATTCTAACCCCTAGCCGCTTTAAATCGATTTTGGCATCTTTTGCCTGCTGAACAGAGGAAACTCCAAGCCCGGTACTTTCAATTACCTCCCCATTCCCATGCTCATTTTTTCCAATGTAAAGCATCACATGACACATTCTTGATATATCATCTTTTCTAGTAAAAAATATTAAATCCCCGGCACGCAAATCTTTTCCGCGTTCAATCAATTTTGATACTCCATAAAATTGAGAACTTGTGTTTTTGGGGACCTGTAGTCCAACTGTTTTGAATATTATGTTAATAAAATCAGAACAATCAATTCCTGTAATCTGTCCAGTCAACGGCAACTCATTGCTTAACTGCAACTCTTTTTGCAAAATTGGCGTACGTCCACCCCAGACATACGGAGATCCAATAAATTTTTTTGCTATATCAACAATTTTATCTCTAATCTCTTTCTCTGTCTCTTTGACCTGCGGCGTCAACTCATAAACTGAACTATCAGCTTTTATAAATCCAAACACTTCGCCAAGAAAGTATACCTGCCACCAATCTTTATCCACTTTTTTAGCTTCAAGCATCGTTCCGCACGCAAGCAAAATCAATGGCTGAGACAAAGCATCTTTTTTTGAATACACAGCTGTCCACATATCCTGCAAAACAACATTATATTCTGGAAAATTTTGAATGCTAATTACCTGATCCGCTTGAACATAGCCCGGACATCCAATCCATTTATTTTCAGCAGTTAGAACCTCCTGGTCCAAAGCATATACATTTAACCACTCGCCAGTTTGTAATTTTCCAAGATAAGATTTATTCAAGATCAATTTTTCACCAAATAGAACCTGCGAATTTTGTCCACCGATATCTTTTGACAATGCTGGCCCCGTTAACCCATCAGGCGCAGCTTTGGCCTCAGATCTCAAATCCGCAACAGGAACGCTAACAATCAATTTTTGTGAACCATTCATGCAAATTGAAGCCAAAAAACTCTGTGTCAAAAGCACACACCAAAATAAAATTATCTTTTTCATGATAAATCTCCAAATTTAAGCGTTATTTCATATTATA
>JBAZAX010000028.1:0-17634 GCA_041671765.1 Candidatus Babeliales bacterium
GTTCTTGATTTGGGTTACAACTTCTTCTACAAAGATGAGGAAGACTGTTGGGTTAAAAATTGGACAGATGGAGTATATGCATTAGCTACTGAAGATTACTCAACAGCTATAAAATTTGGTGAAGATCCTGATTTTATACTTTCTTACCTAAATATGACTGATTTGGATGTAGATGCTGTAAAAACTCCTTCACAAGTAACAAATAAGATCTTTGCAGGACTGGGTTATCAATTCAATTACTCAAAGAGTGTGCCAGGTTTAGTCGGAATTGGTGGATCATATGAATTCGCGTCAGACAATGCTGCTCTTGAATACTACTCAGTCTGGTTAAAGTTGGGTGTTTCTTTTTAGGTGATGATCGAAAAATTAATTTAAATAATTATTAAAGGAGTATCCATGGGAATGAAGATGTTTAAGCGGTTGGCAACTTTAGCAATTGTGATAAGTTTTACATGCAGTTTCTCTGCAAGTGCTATGAAGACTTTAACAGCACGACAGAAGAAAACAATTGTAGCTGAAATGGTTGCAGCCGTAAAAAAAGGTAGAGCATACAGATTAGATGAGACGTTGGCTGATCTTAATATTAAAGATAAGGACGCTGCAAAAGCTGAGTTAGTAACGGAGGCAAAAAAGACAAAAGGGCTTACTCCTGCGCAAGAGGGCAAATTAGATAAATTTGCACCAATTCCAGCGCTTTCTGCAACAGTTACAGCCAAAATTAAAGAAATTCAGGATAAGTTTAACGGCAAAGTCGTGGAAGAATTGGAAAAATTTAAAGATACCAAAACTAAAGGAACGAAAAGAGAGAAATATATTGGGACCATGGATGCTATTAACCAAGCATTACACGATTCAACTGAAGTAAATGGTTTTTACTTATTCGATAATAACGGTAAGCCTTATGTTGGGTCAATGAAAAAAGATAGTGGTGAAGTTCTTTCATCAAAAAACATGGTGGATGAAGGTGCATTTATAGCCGCCCTCGAGGCTTTGAAATTAGATGAAGTTGTGAAAGCAGCTCAAGATGTTGTAGTGGCAGCAAAAGCCAAAAAGGCTGGAGCAAAGATAACAAAAGCTGATGCTCCTATGAAGGCGGCAGAAAAACTTCTGGCCGAAGCAAAAGCACTTAAAGTTGAGGTAGCTGCCATTAAAGGTCAAGCAGAAGCTTTAGCGGCTACTGATTTTGCTACTGCTGCTAAGGCGAAACAAGATGCCTATAATGATGCAAAAGCTGCATTAGAGGCCGCAGATATAAAATTTGATACTACAGATGCAAAATATGTAGTTCAACCAAATTTAGGCTCTAACAAGTATAATAAATTAATAAAAGATTTACTCGCACCTCTTAAAATAGAAGGTGAGGCAGTAAAAGCGTTGGCAGAAACAATGCTTGAAAAAGCCCAGCTATTGAAGTTCGACGCTGCTAAGATTAATGCTCAAATAACAAAGAAAAAGGCCGAACTTCTCGCTGCTATTCAAGCCGAAGAAGATAAGATTGCGGCGGCGATAGCAAAAGCTACAAAAGAAAAGGTAGATGTGCCAGCTCCATTAGATACAACTGCTTTGAAAAATGAAGTAGCCGACATAAAAGATGATAAAAAGACTGAAGCAGAATGCACTACTGAATTAGCTAAGGACGTTGATTTAACAGCTCTAAAAGCTGCAGCCCAAAAAGCGCATGATGATGTTGAGGCTGCGGTTAAAGCAAAAGCACCAAAAGGTGGGGATGATCGTCCTGCAAATGTGAAAATGTGGCTTGCATCTCCAGCGGCTAAAATAACTATTACGATGTCTCCTGGAAATGACGTGGAAATGCAAATTGCAGGAAATAGCATTAAGGATGCTAAAGCATCTGTAGCGGCGGTGGTAGATAAATACAAGAAGTCAGAAGAGTATGATGATGCAGATGCTGGGGATAAACCGGGTTTGCTGGCAGCTTTTTTAGCCCCTATTCCTGTTGAATTAAGACCATAAATTTAAATAAAAAGGAAAAAGATGAAAAAAGTTCTTTTGTTTTTAACGGGGCTTAGTTTTTTTTGCATATACTTAGAGGCACGTGAGACGCAAGCCCTTAATGCTGATCTTGATAGGGCCTTGGCAGGAATTAAGGCTGTAGATGGAAAAATTGATCCATTATTGTCGGGCAATAAATTAGCAGACGCTCAAGTAGAAGCTTTCCTTGCATCTGCCCCAGGTACCGCTGTAAATCAACAAGTAGATGATGCTATAGCTCATTATGCTGCTGTTTTAGGCGCATTGGAAGGTGCTGGAGGAATTGAAGCTCCTGATAAAAAAGTAGTAGCAGCCGCCAAATTGAAATCCGCTATGAATTCAGCTTTAAAAAAGTGGGGAACGGAGACAGATGTTCAGAAGAAACAGAGATTAGAACTGGCAGTAGCTGCGTATGATGCTGCGATTAAATAACAGCATAATATACAGATAAATGCTAAAATAGCGTTCTTGAGGGGGGCCTTTGCGCCCCCCTCTTTTTTTTGCTATCCTAATTACAATTAGTAGAAAATTGTGAGGTTATATCAGTTATATTTTATGGAGGTTTCCTATGAAGTTTTTATCAAAAAAACTCGTTTTAGCCACGGTTTTGGCTATGGTAGGTGTTGGTGGTATCAGTGCAAATCCGGCAAAGGCTCTTTTTGATGCAAATCAGGCTAACTTTAGTTCTGATTTTTACAAACAAAAAGTGGCATACATCAAGGGTAAAATTGCTAAAGTTGATTTATCAAATGAAGATCAAGTAGGGCAACTTTTTACAAGAATTTATTATGATTTTACAAAGGCAAGTGCTCAGCAAAATCCTGAGTTAAGCATAGAAACTAAGATTGCATGTTTAATGAAGTCTTTGGAAGAAAATTTAGTAAAATATCTCAACGATGCATTTCTCAGCCAAAAATTAATTCCAACTCCTAATATTATGGAAATTGTTATTACACGAGGATTTGTTGGAGGTTCTATTGCAGGTGGTTTGCGCCAGTTAACAGAAGATAGATCTCTTCAGGCAATAATTACTGCTTGGGGTGAGTTCCATGCTTCTTCGTTTGCCAGATTCTTTGATCCAGCAAAAAAAGCAGAAGTTGATGCCGAAATAAAGGCTTTTAAAGTAAAAGCAGGGGCAAGTATGTTTAATCCATTGAACTGGTTTAAAACAGCTCCTAAGACAGCAGCTCCAGCAGTTCCAGCTCCAGTAGAAGTTGTTGAGCCAGCAGTAGTTTTAGACACAGTATGGTTTGATGATGCTATCAACGGGGCAAACGTTCTTGTTAGCAGCAAAACAGTTACTGAAGAAACACGTAAAAAAGCATTAGATAATAATCTTTTGGGTGCATTGAATGCATGGATTGCAAACCCAGCCAACGTAACAGCTGGAATGGTTGAAGCGTTGAATACGGTTGCAGTTAAGACATCACCAGCAGTGGTTGAATATCTTAAGTCTCTTGAAATTATCATAAAGTTACCGGTTGTTGACGGTATTAATACCCTTGATGCTTATAAGGCTTATGCCAGAGCGCAATGGAAAAAAGGTAACGCAGAGCTAGACAGAGCATTTGTTCTTATTACAAAAATAGAACTTAATGCAGAACTAGCAGCAAAATAATAAATCACACCAATTACGCTGTCAAACACGATAGCGTATACAAATCCACACCTTAACCCAAATTATTGGGCCTCAAGTTCTTGGGGGAGGTTGGGAAATAAAAAACAGGGCTGACGATGTAAAAGTTGTCAGCCCTGTTTTTGTTTTCATAGATTATCGTTTTTTATATTTTTTTTAGATTGCGAATCTAACATTTTTTTTATACAAATGTGGGGCTACGCCCTGTGGGGCTGCGCGCCCCACGGCCCGCGATTAAGGCAGTTATTGAACCGCCTTAATAATCCGGCAAACAAAGGAGGGCCTTTGGAATCCCGTAGGCTTAGCAACGGCTATGCCCGCCGTTAGTAAGCCTGATAGGCTGGCGTCGTTATTAATTCCTGCGCCTACTCAGCATTCTGCTTCGCGCGGCTTGGCAAAATAATAAGATATAGACAACATATTCTAAACGGACACTAAAAATAATACCTATCAAATGATCAATGACATAGTCTTTTTACTTCGTCGTCCTCGCGAAAGCGGGGACCCAGACAGTATTTTCTATAATAAAAATTTTGCCTGGCCCGCCATTCGTCTTGTCCGCCGTAGTCACATAGGGCGAAGTATGGATTCCCGGTCAAGCCGGGAATGACGTGGCGTAAATACGTTTATCACAATTGATCTTGATGGCCGTTTAGAATATTTGCACTATATTTCAAGCTTGCTTGGTGTGTTGCGATATTTGTTTAATGTCGAATTTATGGGCTTTTTAAATAGTTTTTTAATTTTATATTGATTTTACTCAATTGATTGAGTAATTTTACTCAGTGCGTTGAGCAAAATTATTTAATCAATTGTTTTGGGGGAGATTTTTATGCAAAGACGTCCGATTTTTGACCAACTCATTGCTAGAGTTCAAGAGCCACGCCGATTTATTCAAGTTTTACTTGGACCTAGGCAGGTTGGAAAAACAACGTTGGCATTACAAGTTATGGAGGCTTTAGATAAGCCGTTTCATTTTATATCCGCTGATATGGCGACATTGCAGGATCTTTCATGGTTGCAGCAACAATGGGAGGTTGCTAGGCAAAAAGTTGTAAAAGGCAAGGGTGGGGTTCTTATTATTGACGAAGTACAAAAAATTCCGAATTGGTCAAATCTTATAAAATTGCTGTGGGATACCGATACACGGGATGGTTTGGATTTATCAGTAATTATACTAGGATCTTCTCCATGGTTGGTACAAAAAGGTTTAACAGAAAGTCTCGCAGGACGTTTTGAAGTTATTCCGGTAACCCACTGGTCGTTTGACGAAATGAACAAAATATTTGGTTGGCCTTTAGAAAAGTACATATATTTTGGCGGTTATCCGGGAGCCGCAACACTTGCTGATGAAAATGATACCGGCAGATGGAAAAATTACATTAATGATTCTCTTATTGAAACAACTATTTCGCGCGATATTCTTCTTATGACTCAGGTCAACAAGCCCGTTTTGTTGCGCCGATTATTCCAGCTTGGTTGTACATATTCGGGGCAAATTCTTTCGTATACAAAAATGCTTGGACAACTTCAGGATAGCGGCAATACAACAACATTGGCTCATTACTTGGAATTGTTGGCCGGAGCCGGAATTCTTGAGGGATTACAAAAGTTTGCAATGCAAGATGTTAGAAGAAGGGGGTCTAGTCCCAAATTTTGCGTATTTAACACGGCTCTCATGACTGCTCAGACAAATAAGACATTTAAAGAAGCAACGCAGGACCACTCTTTTTGGGGACGACTTGTGGAATCATCAATTGGTGCGCATCTGTTAAATGGTATTCGTGGAACGCAAATTGAACTTTTTTATTGGCGTGAAGGGGATAAGGAAGTTGATTTTGTTTTAAAAAATGGAGACAGTATTACTGCAATCGAAGTCAAAAGTGGACCGGAAAACTTTAATCGTTCTGGAATAGATCTCTTTGTTAAGGAGTTTAAGCCTAAACGTGTTCTACTTGTGGGCGATAAGGGTATTTCTGTTGATAATTTTCTTCGGGCTTCGATCACAGATTTTATATAAAACTGGTTTAAGAAATACTCAGGTTCAGCCGTTGCCCTCATGTTAATAATCATGACGCTCCTTAATCTATGTTCTACTCGACGATAATCATATATTTAGTAAATCATATAGTCGATTATATGATTTACTAAAAGCGATTAAAACCTTGCATACAGGCTGCAGGGCAGGTTTCGGTCCTGTCCAATTTCAGAAATTTGTAGTTCCCCAAATTCGATTCGATTGGATTTTTGTGTTTTGAAGTAGTCTTGCACAAGATTTTTAAGAACCGTTGAAGAATATCCCATCGAGTATCCGTTGAAGATGAAGAAGAGTGGTTCTGAGCTTAACAGTTGCTTACAAAGTTCCAATAAGTTGCAAATTTGTTTCTCAAATTCAAAAACTTTGCCTTTTTGGTCACGGCCGAACGCCGGTGGGTCCATGATAATTCCATCATATTTTACACCTCGTTTGATCTCACGCATTACAAACTTTGTGCAATCGTCGACAATCCATCTGATTGGCGCGTCTTGAAGTCCGCTCATCTCTTGATTTTTGTTTGCCCATGTGACGGCAGATTTTGCAGCGTCAACGTGGCAAACCTTTGCTCCGGCTGCAGCTGCACAAAGTGTTGCGGCTCCGGTGTAGGCAAAAAGATTTAAAACATTGGGTTGTTGTTTTGCGCCGGCTATTAATTTACTGAACCAAAGCCAGTGTGCAGACTGTTCAGGAAATATTCCTAAATTTTTTGATATAGTAGCTCGGAGTTGTATCTTGATTGGATTTTTGCAGATGCCTTCAGTTTTAAGTTTATTGTAGCTGATTATCCAAGGTTCTTTAAAACTGTTCTTGAACTCCCAGCCCGGATTAGAGAAGCTTGCTTTAAATATGGCGTTTGCTTTAAGCCATTCTGTTTCAGGCTTTTGTCTTTTCCAGACGCAATTTGTGTCCGGTCTTGCTACAATGTTGTTACCAAAATGTTCAAGTTTATAACCGTTACCTGAATCGATAAGTTGGTACTGGTCGTCAAAATTGGCTGTTAATATTTTCATAATTTTTCATCCAATACTAAATAATCAAGATCATTAAGAGGGTGTTTTTCATTACAAATTTTTGCGAGGTGCTGGTTTGAGACATGAGTGTAAATTTCGGTTGTTGAAATTGTTTTATGTCCAAGAAGTTCTTGAATAATTCGCAGGTCTACGCCTTCATTCAAAAGATGTGTTGCAAATGAGTGGCGAATTTTATGAGGTGTTAGATTGCGGTTAACGTTAAGAAATTTTCTGAACATTTCAAATATTCTTTGAATGGATCGAGTGGTTAATAGTCTTCCATTTTTATTTAAAAATAGATGAATCTCATTTTCGTCCGTTAAAAGTTGTTGGCGTTCCTTTTCAAGGTAAGCGGTTATACTTTTGTGTGCTTTGCTGCCAAAAAGTACAATTCGTTCCTTGCGTCCTTTGCCCATGACTCTAACTGTTTTATTTTCAAAATCTATATCTGTAAGTCTTATTCCAACTGCCTCTGAGCAGCGAACGCCGGTTGCATAGATGAGTTCAAATATAGCTTTATCTCTGTAGGGGAGTTTGGTAGGTAGGCGTTCGAGTTTAACAGTATCAAGCAGATAAAAAATTTCATCAACACTTAGGGTTACAGGTAATTTTTTATCAGGTCTTGGAGATTTGAAATTTACACTTAAATTTTCTCCGTTTGATTTTAAAAAAGCTTGGAATGAACGGAGGGCTGAAATTTTGCGAGCTAGTGAAGCCTTTGAAATTTTTTGATAAAAAAGTGAAATAGCAAAGCGGCGTAATACCTTTTCAAAGTCCTCTTTTAGTGCAGGTTCTTTTAGGGATATTCGTTCCCAAAATTTTACAAGTTGCTTCAGATCACCAAAGTATGCTCGAATTGTGTGCATGGAAGAGTTTTTTTCGACTTCAAGATACGCCATGAAGTCTTTTATTTTATCTTTAAAAATCTTTGAATTCACAAAATTTCCCCCAAAATAGTATATTGTCCATTGCATAACATAAACGGTTTCAATATTTGTATTGTCGTGGATGTTATTTTTACAGGAGATTTTGCATGAGTGCAATAAATTTGTAAACTTTATAAATATCTCTTAACTTTAGAATAAAATTAATTGTTAAAATAAAAGGCTTGCAAGTGAAAAATCTTGAAAAAATAATATTTGAATTAGATAAGCACACCAAAAAATTTTCTCCGCCGCTTATTAATACTGTTATTGATGAGTATGGCAAGCAACCGTTTTTAATATTAATTGCATGTTTGCTGAGTTTGCGTACAAAAGATGTCATGACAATTCATGTCGTCAGAGATCTTTTTAATCGAGTGGCGCCCCGTCCAGATTTAAAAGCGGGTAGGGCTAATAAATCTGAGAAAGCAACACAAGGGCTGCCAATACTCGTGTTGCCACAAGATATTTTGCAAATTAAATTGTCTGAATTAGAAAAAATTATTTTTAGAACCGGTTTTTATAAAAACAAGGCTAAAGTTCTTCGTGAAGTTTGTAATACTCTTATCGAAAAATTTGGTGGCCAAGTTCCAAGTTCTTATGAAGAGTTGATTTCAATCAATGGTGTAGGTCCCAAGACGGCCAACTTGGTTTTGGGTATGGCATTTGATGTCCCTGCGATTTGCGTTGATACTCATGTGCACAGAATTTCAAACAGACTTGGAATTATTAAAACTAAAACGGCAGAGCAGACATTGATTGCATTGGAAAAAGTTTTGCCACGTAACCGTTGGATATTGTGGAATAAGTTGCTTGTTATCTGGGGACAAAATGTTTGTCTCCCTCGTGCGCCCAAGTGTGCGATTTGTGCGATTAATAAGTATTGTGCAAAGGTTGGGGTTAAGCGTTTTGTAGCCCCAGGTTGCTCAATTTGTTATTAAAGCTTATGCACTATCATCACCTGGGTCTACCACAATGCCGCAGTCCCAAGAGGGACAGCTCACAATTGCATTTATAAAAATCACTGTATTCTGTTTCTTGAACTGCGTCTTTTGACGCTGTGTCATTGATGTAGCCCGTTGGTGGTGGTATGTGTAGCCTTTTCGATAACTGGTTTGGCAACCACGGGCGATGCTTTGTTTAAATATTTTTAATAATTTCTTGAATAGCAACTTCAACAGGTTTTGATTCTTGCAAAATCCACTCGAAATTACGTTGCCCCATCTGCTTGATTAGATCATGGTCATCAAGAAGGCGCTGGCTGGCCTGCAGTAACTGTTCAAAGTTATTGACCGGTATAAGCCCTCCGATTTTTTCCATTTGACTGGCAACGACCTGAGTGTTCTGGTGGTGCGGTCCGATTATGCAAGCATTTTTCCAAACTGCGGGTTCAAGTAAGTTGTGCCCACCGATGTTTACAAATGTTCCGCCCAGATAAAAAATATTAGCAAATTTGTATAAATTAAAAAGTTCGCCAAGCTTGCATACAAGCAAAAGATTATGTGATTCAAAAATTTGTGTAATTGCGTGGTCAAGTGATTGTGATTGCGAAATGTTTGTAGCATTTCTGATGTCATTTTGCGCCGTCCACATAAAATAACTTAGTCCGGCATTTTTAATTTTGCTTTCAAGTTCCTGAATCCAATGGAAGTGTCGTGGCGCAAGAATCATTTTTAAATTGGGGTGAGATGGTTTAAGCGCTTGGTATAATTTGACATAAAAATCGAGTTCGCCGGGATGAATTGAGCCGACAAGTAAAATTTCATGCTCTCGATGTTCCTGTATATTTACTTGAGCCTGCCATTTTTGATAAACATTAAAAATTTTAATATCGCCAAGAACATCTATTTTTTCTTGGTTTACATTGAGTGTGATAAAACGATGCTTATCTTGTTGGCTTTGTGCGTAAATTTTTTCAAATGAATTAAAGAGCGGGGCGAATATAAATTTCAAAAATTTGTAGCGTCCATAAGAACGAGCGCTTACCCGCGCATTTATTAAATACTTTTTTATTCTGAAAAGATTGGCCAGGATTAGCATGTTTGGCCAAATTTCTGCTTCGATAATAAAAATTTTACTTGGTCTGATTCGCCAAAATGCAAGTAGCATAAATGGTAGAAAGTCGTATGGCATAAAACTGATGACATCAGCGGCGATGTTTTTTTGTGCAACCTCTTTACCTGCAGGTGTGCCTACTGTGAGATAAATTATTGTGTCGGGTTTTTGTTTTTTTAGTTGAGAGATAAAGTGTTGTACTGATAACACTTCGCCGACTGAAACAGCATGAATCCAAATGGTTTTTGTATTAGATTTTTTTTGTGCTGATGTTTGTTCGACTAATCCAATGCGGTGCTTAAAAGAACCGAAGATTTTTTTGCCGGAAAATTTGCGATAAAGTAAGTACGCGAGAAAGAAGGGGAGGATTAGAATTTGCAGTAGATTATAGATTAAGAATATTAATATTATAGCAAGCATTTGACGGTCCGGTTATAAAACAAAAAATGCACGAGCGTTTTTGATGCGCTCGTGCATAAATTTCAATTTAAGAGATGCTTAAACTAAGCAACTACTTCTTCTGTTGAAGCCTTTTTTAAAAGCTTATTCCAGAGTTGTGTAATTCTTAATTCAGCTTCTTTGTCTGTTGTTGCAATGTCGGCGATGACTGCTGCTGCAACAATTGCAAGTACGCCAGCTGGAATTCCAAGTGCAAGCTTATGTTCTTTTACGAATTTAAATGTTGCATCTTTACCAGCAACTGTTTTGTTGCCTACAAATTTGCCTGCAGCGACTGTTTTGTCTTTTGCAACTACGAGTGGGTTTACAAAACCATTGTACAAACCATTTTTTACTTTGGTTGTTTTTGCCCATTTTGCATCTTTGTCTGCTTCTGCATTGCGAATGTTCTTACCAGCGTAAATTGCAACGCCTGCAACTGCAGCTACGGATGCTACAATAACAGCTAATTTCTTAGGATTATTTTTAATCCAGGTCATTGCTGCATTTGTATCTTCAGTCAAACCTCTTGTTTCTTCTTTTTGTGCTACTACTACTTGAGAAAGACCCAAGCAAAGTGCCAAACCAAGAATCATCTTTTTCATATCAAATTCCTCACTTTATAATCACACCAATTACACCCAACAACGTTGCCGTTTATGTTTTTATTAAACTGGCACGAGCTGGAACAAACACATATACACTTCCCACCCAAATAAATTTTATCTAGTTAACTAGCATCTATTTTGCATGGTTACAATTAAATGCGAGTTAAGCCTAGCATATCAATATCAAAAATCAAGATTTTTTTAATTGACGTAGTTCTATTTGAAGGTTTATTTCATATGGTACTTATTATTTAAATTTAAAACATTTAAAATAAAATAATATTTAAACTTGATTTATTATTTGAAATACGTTCATGAAAACTTGTAAAAAATACATAGAATTCAGTTTGAAATAATTAAGATTGTTTTTTGAATTTAAATTCGGGTTTGAGAATTTATGAGTTATCTGTGTTTTGAATTTTTTGTTTTATATCATGCAGTAGATCAAGCGCTTGCCGTGGAGAGATGTTGTCAAGATCGATATCTTTAAGTTGATTTAAAATAACTGTGTTAGTGTAATTATTGATAGGATCCTGTGCATGAGCTTTTAGGCTTAAAGAACTTGCCGGTTGAATATTATTAATATCGTTTGAGATATCGTTTAATTGCGTTTGTGTTTGTTCTGCAGATAAAGTTGCATGTGTAAAATTATGTGTTTCAAGAGTTTTTAAAATAATTGATGCGCGATTAATAATCTCTTCGGGTAATTGGGCAAGTTTTGCAACATCAATTCCGAAACTTCCGTTTGCGGCGCCACTTAATATTTTATGTAAAAATATAATAGTGTTAGCGTTTTTCTGGCAGGCCATATTATAATTTGCAATACCTGAAAAATTTTCAGATAACTTTGTAAGTTCGTGATAATGGGTAGCAAAGAGGCAGCGCGCTTTAATTTTTTGTGAAATATATTCTACAATTGCTTGTGCGAGTGCAATTCCATCAAACGTGCTTGTACCTCTTCCGACTTCATCAAGAATTACCAAGCTGTTTTTTGTTGCTTGTGTACAAATTGTAGCTGTCTCTTCCATCTCAATTAAAAAAGTACTTTTGCCTTGTGCCAAATTGTCACCCGAGCCAATTCTTGTGAATATTCTGTCTAATATTGGTAAGTTTGCTTGCGCTGCAGGAACAAAAGCTCCGCATTGAGCCATGATCGCTATTTGCGCTACCTGTCGTAAATAAGTTGATTTACCGCCCATGTTTGGTCCGGTAATTATCCATAAAGATTCTTGATCAACCAAATTTGTGTCGTTGGGAATAAAACCACTTCCAAGAACTTGTTCAATTACAGGATGTTTTCCATCTTTGATAATAATATTATTGTTATCGTTAAACTCGGGTTTTACGTAATTGTTTTGATAGCTGGAATTTGCCAGCCCAAAGAGCCCATCAAGATAAGAAAGAGCTTGTGCCGCTTGACGCAGGGGAGAAAGATAGTTTTCAACCTCTTTTTTAACACGATCAAAAACTGCTGTCTGCACCTGATCGATTTCATTTTCTGCTTTAAAAAGTTCAGCTTCAAGAGCCTTTAGTTCAAGCGTTGTAAAGCGTTTTCTGTTTACAAGTTTTTGGATTTCAATGTAAGTTGCAGGAATTTTGCTCAAATTTGGATTTGTGATTTCAATATAATAACCGGTAATTTGGTTATAACTAATTTTTAAGCTGCTTATGCCTGTTTCGTTTTCTTCTTTTTGTTCAAGCTTTAAAACTTCCTGTTTTCCGTTTAAAACTAAATCACGCAAGCGGTCAAGTTCTAGGTCAAAGCCTTTTTTGATTATTCCAATACTTACGTTATTTGTAGAGGCATCGTCGTTTATGCTTGTCTGCAATAAATCAATAAGCGCAGAGAAGTCAGAAATTTTATCTACAATTGATTTGCAAAGTTGTACACAATTTTGTTGTGGGTAATATGGGTGTTGTAAAAGTTCTTTTATGAATGGCGTTATTTTTAGAGACTCTTTTAGTGCTATATAATCGTTTATTTGAGCACGATTTAAAGCAATTCGGCCTATGATTCTTTCAAGATCTGCAAGTGAGCCCAGTAACTCTTCCAATTTTTTCATTACATCAATTTGCTGACATAAAAATGCGACAACTTCTTGCCGTTGCAAAATACTTGATCTTGTAACAAGTGGCCGTTGAATCCATTTTTTTATCGTGCGTGAACCCATTGGGGTTTTTGCCTGATCCAGGACATGAAAAAGTGTATGATTGCGTCCGCCGTCTTGATTGTTTTTTATAAGTTCAAGATTTCTTTGTGTTGCTCCGTCAAGTACCAGATAATCTTCAGGTTCGTAAAATTGAATTGATTTAAACTGATCAAGCGCTTTCTCTTGATTACGCTTAAGATAAAAGTAAAGCACTTGTAGGCTTTGTAAAATATCCTGCTGAAACTCTAATCTTTTTAGTGTGCTTGGCGCGAATTGGTTTTCTATCCACATATTTGCATTGTTTGTTTCCGGTTGTATAACACTTGTACAAAAACCTTGCTGCTTGAAATAGTTATTTAAATTTGAAGAGTGTCCACTTGGCAAAATAATTTCATCAGGCGAAAATCTGACAAGTTCAGTATCAATCATTCTGAAAGATTCTGCAGGCAGACTTACTGCAAAAAGTTGTGCGGTTAGTAGTTCAGAAAAAACCAGTCCCCACTGTTTTTGTCCCGGGTAAAACGACAGAAGATAAGATGCTGATTTTTCATCAAGCATTAAAGAGTCTGTGAGAGTGCCCGGTGTTAAAACTTTTGTGACACCACGTTGAACAACCGTTCCAGGTTGTGGTTTTGTTAACTGATCGCATATTGCTACTTTAAAGCCGCCCTTAATAAGTTTTAGTAGATAATGGTTTAGTGCGTGGACAGGAACGCCGCACAGTGGAATGTCTTCCCCCTTATTTTTCCCGCGCTTTGTTAGAGCAATGGCCAAAAAGCTGGAGGCCGTTTTTGCGTCTTGAAAAAATAATTCGTAAAAATCGCCTACTTGAAAAAACAGTAAAGAATCAGGATATTGAGTCTTGATTGTAAAGTACTGTTCCATTAAAGGTGTATTTTTTTCTTGGGCAATTTTCATAAACTTGTATAAAGATTTTTTGCTAATATTACTTACTATGTCGTTTTGCTATAATTATGCGATAGTTTAACCTGAGTTAGATAACTTAGTAAAGCAATTAGTGTGGGAGTAGATTTTATGATTATCACGATTGACGGTCCTGTTGCAAGTGGAAAAAGTTCGGTTGCAAAAGAGATTGGGAATAGG
Organism: Candidatus Babeliales bacterium; assembly: GCA_041671765.1. Classification (GTDB taxonomy): domain Bacteria; phylum Babelota; class Babeliae; order Babelales; family RVW-14; genus JBAZAX01. Next base: position 13,955 of record JBAZAX010000028.1, read on the forward strand.
TTAGGTCTTTTTTATTTGAATACCGGACTTTTATATCGTGCCGTTGCATATATTCTTATTCATGAATTCAGAAAAAAAATTAACTTGGAATTTCCGTTTGAGGTAAGCGAACAAGAGCTTGATTTCATAAACGAAATTGTTTACGAATTTATCGCAGGGCAACCGCATGTTATTTTTAAAGGCAAAGATATAACCGTATTTTTAACTGCTGCCTCTCTTGACCAGGACGCTTCAATTGTTAGTGCGTGCAAGATTTTGCGCGACAAACTTTTGCCCGTACAGCAAAACATTGGCAAAAAATATAACATCATAGCAGATGGGCGTGATTGTGGTACCGTTGTTTTCCCAAATGCTGATTATAAATTTTTCTTAACCGCAAGTGTTGAAGCGCGAGTTAAAAGAGTACTCTCTGATCCAAAGCGCAAGGTACAAGATTCTTCTTATGATAAAGTAAAAAACGAAATTGAAGCTCGTGATGCTCGTGATTGGCAAAGAGCCATTGCGCCTCTGAAAATTGCAGACGATGCCGTAGTGATCGACAGCTCAGATTTAAGTTTTGAACAGACGGTACAGGCAATTTTGCAGCATATTAAAAATCCTGCCCGCCATAGCCATGAATGAGATGCACATTCGCTTTACATAGCTAGGGTGTATGGGCGAGGGCGACGGCTCAATGTCATCAACTTAAGAAATAAAGATTTGGGATAAATCAAAACTTTTGCGCTTCAAAATCGGCTAACGCCCGCACCAGATGGTCGCCCCGGTGAAGACCGGGGTCCAGGCTTTTTTCTGCTTGCATGCTCAGAAAAATCATATACGCTAAAAACATGAAAAATTATTACGTATACATTTTGTGTTCAAAAAGAAACGGAACCTTGTATATTGGGGTAACCAGTAATTTGAGCAGAAGAGTGCAAGAACATAAAGCAAAATTGATTCCAGGTTTTACTGCAAAATATTCAGTAAACAGACTTGTTTATTTTGAAGTTTTTGATTCAGCTGTAGTCGCAATTCGCAGGGAAAAATGCATGAAGGAATGGGCTCGATCTTGGAAAATTCGCCTCATTGAAAAATCAAACCCTGAATGGAAAGACCTCCTCGATCTAGAATGATAATGATAGCCTGGACCCCGGTATTCACCGGGGCGACGTATGTGTATCGATAAAGTTTTTTTTAAATACCAAGTTTCCGTTAGTTAGTAAGATGTCTAATATTTTTTCTATTTCTTAAGTTGATGACATTGGGCGAGGGCTGGGTAGGGGCTATTTATAAAACGAGTAAGTTAGAAAAGCCATTAATAGCACAAGTGTTGAAACAAAAACAACATCACTAATTTTCGCAAGCCGTATTTTTATGCTTTCCTGTGCCTCTTCTTCCATGTGTTTTATATTATTGAGAGTTAGTGTTACATATAGCTGAAATCCCATGATTATTAAAAGTAGAAAAATAAATGTGTAGAAAACGATGTCAACATGCATTGCATATCCGGTGTTGGGCGATGCGCCATCTATTACCAATCTGAAAAGGCCAAGAGATGGCAGTGCGCCAACTATCATTTCTAATCTTAAAGAGTCTCCGATTGCAAGAAGCAATGAAAGCAGTCCAATTAAGAATAGAATAAACATTGGAAGATAAAGCCCTCCGATTTTCTTCATCCCTACATTTTCAAAATCGATTGAAAAAAGAACAGCCGGGTATGATATTTCCATGGCAGCATTTTTTGAATCGAGGTTTGCTTGAATATACCCGCTTTGTACAGTTTTCTTTTTTGCAAACCAGTTTTTAATTAAGATGTTTTTAGATAAAGAAAAGCTATCTTCATCTGATACAAAACATAATTCTTGCGCCGTTGCACTTTTGTTTTCCAGTAAAATATGCAGTGTGTGATCTCCTATTGGAAAAAATTTATAGTTCATATCGAGCTTAAATGATGTTTGTATGTGATAGCATGCAATGACATCTTCTCCTACAAGCTTTATTATTGGGGCGGAGCGATACAAAAGTTTACCATTTTGTTGTATTAAGCCATTGTAAAGCGTGAAATGCTCAATTGTGGAAAGTGCTTCAGTTGCGGCGGGGAATCTGAACCATATCGTTGCATCAATCGTGAAGTCTCCTGAGTCAAATGAGAAAATTGGAAAGCTGTTTATATACATTCCTACGTGAACTGTAGATGCAAGTTTCTGTGTTTTTTCGTCAATTTGTTGTAGTTTAGGCGCCTGATCATCACCTAAAAATCTTCTGTGTTGTATAAAAAGTAAGGCAGAAATATAAATTATAGTTATTAAAATCGCGTTTATACGAAATCTCGTAAGTTTGAATTTGCTTAGTAAAGGTATCATGAATATTCACTCCCAATTATTTTTTAGTAAGTTTTTATTATTGATACATTGTTGCCGAATGCATGACGATTTGACTTATTAAATGATATTAAAAGCCCATCAATATCGGTATTTTTCATTTGTTCAATCTCTTTTATTATTGACTCTTTTGTTATGGGTCCCGCAATTTTTTGTATTGCTTGTACCAAAATTTTTGCACTTATGTAGTAAGCGAATGATAAAATATTAAAAGTATCTTTGGGAAAGTATTTTTGCAAATCATTGCGATAATCCTGAGCAATTTTAAGTGTGCTATGTTCAGGATCAGGAACGCATGATGCATAATAAAAATGTACTCCCTTATTTTTTAAAATTGAATCTACAAAAAGAGTTGAGTCTACTCCAATAAATTCTGTTCCATAGTGCCCTTTTTCAAAGAAGTAGCTAATAAGTTTTGCAGTCGGCATGCTTGTTGCAATGCAAATAACTGCTTTTGGATCAGCCAATAAAAGTTTTTCTGTGCTTTGCAATATATCAATAGTTAGTCGATTGTATGAACTAATTCCCATTGGCGTAATATTATATTTTTGTTTTAGAAATTTATTTAGATTGGTTGCGGCTTGTGTTGAAAAATCGTCATCCGCATGAAAAATTGCAATCTTTTTGATTCTTTTTTTATCAACTACATGCTCTGCTATTTTTTCAATTTGCGGATCCAGATATCCCAATCCGTTAATAATATTTTCGAGTTGAGGATTTCTCAGCGTTTCATCCCCGCCCCAAGGGAAGAACATGGCAATCTTTTTTTCTTGAATCAGAGGTAAAACAGACATAATGGATCTGGTTCCGGTACAGCCTAAGAACATATCTATTTTTTGGTCCTGGAGCATGTGTTTGATGTTTCGTTTTGTGATTTCAGGGGCTCCATTATCTTCCAGACTTACTAATTTCAGTTTTTTTCCTTTGACTCCGCCGGCTTCGTTTATGCGATAAAAATAGGCATTTATCGCATTTTTTATAAAGTCGCCATACAAACCAAGATGCCCGGAAAGTGTTGCTGATTGCCCAAACACTATTTCATTATTATTGTTATTATAATCTTGATTATTTGTATCCTGTGTTTTTGTAATACTTAAGCTGTCGCCTGCATTAAGAAATTTTGCAAACCCAAATATTGCGAAAAACGTCAAATAAAACAAAAAAGTAGGTCTTATATTCATTGTGCTCCCCTCAAAATTGGTTATTTCGAAACAAATTTGTAACTGAAAAAATAATGGAGTTTGGGCTAGTTTTAGTCAACAGTTTGAAAATACAACCCTACTTTTTGACGTTTTTTAGCCCTTTGACTCTATATTCATA
>JBAZAX010000029.1:0-15545 GCA_041671765.1 Candidatus Babeliales bacterium
GAATGGGTTAAATCTTATTTACAGGAAAAGTTAAGTAGTAAGTACGTTAGTCTAGTTAAGCCGGAATCTATTGTTTTGGGAAAACAGAATATTATTGGAGATAATTTTCTTGTGACCGACTCCAAAAAGTTGTATGAAAAATATAAATATATACTGGATAATCAATGAGGTATGTATCTGAATCGGCTTTTTGTGGTTCGATAAAAATATTAAGTTTATTTATATTTTTATGGACGTATATTTTTGCAGAAAATGACATACAGACCTTAATTGATTCCGGAAATATTAAAAATTGTTTTTTAAGTGGTGGAACACTTCAGTTGGCAGGTAAGGGTTTGCAAAATTTGAATGGAATAGAAAATGTTCCAAATGTGGAATCAATTAAGATTATTGATTTGTCTCATAATCAGATTAAAAGCTTGAATGGATCTTTATTTAAGCGGTTTACCAACCTTGCCGAACTGCTACTTAACCATAATTTGATTGAGCAGTTTACATCGCTTGATGGACTTAATAACTTACGAGAGCTTCATCTCACTCACAATAAACTAAAGACATTTGATTTAGAACAATTAAGTAAGCTTTATATGTTATATGTTCTTAATTTAGGTTTTAACGAAATTAGTGTAATAAAAACCGGTGATAATGTAATTTCGAAAAATCTTGATTCGAAGAATCTCAATTCGAAGAATCTCGAAATGTTGTTTCTTAATAATAATAAAATAAAAGAATTGCCAGCCAACGCTTTTGTTGCATGCCCAAACCTTCAAGCATTATATTTACAAAATAATGTGATTAATAATTTAGACAGTAAGAGTTTTAGTAGGCTGTTCAATATTAGATTATTGTATTTGTATGATAATTGTATTACAAAACTTCCGGCAAATATCTTTGTGGACTTGAAGCAATTGCATCTTTTATATTTGAGAAATAACAATATTCAGATATTTGAAAAAGGGTGTGACGTAGGACTTGATGAGCTTAAGATTTTAGATCTTTAAATTTAGGAGTGCCGCATGGTTCGATACATTTTTCTCGCATATAAGCTGCTCGAAAAACACTCACCACGAGCGGCATAAGACCTAGTGCGCTCGCCCTGAGTGAATTTGCGTGAGCAAATTCGTATCGAAGGGGAATTTAACAATTTTTTGTTCAGGTTATTAAAATTGGAGCGTTATGACGCCTATTATAAAAATATTATTACTTGTGGGTTTAATAGTGTATTGGAGTTCTATGAAGTTTATTATAAAGATAATATTATTGGGTGGCTTATCGTTATATCTGTTTGCCCATGTATCATCTCAAGTTATTACGCAACCAATTGGGAATGCATCGACTGAAAAGACATCTAAAATAGAAATTGATAAATTTCTTTCAGTTGTAAGAAAAGAGGTATATCAGGATATTCTGATTAATGGTGTAACTATTAAAGAGGGTGTAAAAGATTGCGAGATTAGATATCCAAATATCAAAAAAATTCTTGATAACTACAAACGACCATTTACGGTTCTTGATATTGGTGCATCTGAAGGTTATTTTTCTATTCGAATCGCATCAGAGTATGATTGCACTTGTGTTATGATTGAAGGTGATAATTCATTGTTGCTTCCTGAGATATGCCGATTAAATAAGCCACTTAGCAATTTTATAGTTTTAGAAAAATTTATTACACCTCAAGATTTAAAAGAGCTTGGAGAATGTGAACACTTTGATGTGGTACTTGCTTTTAATGTCATACATCAGATGAAGAGTGCTTGGAAAGAGACAATTGATTACCTACTTACTTTGGGGGATAACATTGTTATCGAAAATCCACCACCGGATTGTCGAACTGCCGCAAACAAAGAAGTTTTGCCACTTATTGAAGCGTATCTTATGAGAAATAAGCATGGCAAGATTATAGGACAGGTTCCTCGTTACGGTCGGCCCGGTTTGCCAGCTCTAGATCAAAAATATTCAAACGTATATCTGTTTGAAATGAACAAAAATGTACTGAATAAGCCGACGTGGGGATCTCCCAATATACGTTTTTATCCGATCAATAGTAATTTTAAAGAGAAAACACTTTACAAACCACGCATAAACAAAACAATTGGTTGGAAGAAGGGGATTAATCTCTGGACATTTAAGCACATGAATGGTGTTTATCCCGCAAAAGATATAATTAGCCAGGAGATCAAAAGACTTTCTGTTTTTTCGCATGGTGATTTTTTACCATGGAATATGGTAATTCAAGGCGATAATTTGGAATTAATTGATTGGGAAGATAACAATGCTCCGGGATACATGCATAATTATGAAGCTTGTTTGGCTCAGTATGAGTTAAAATTATAAAATTTTTTAAGAAAAATGCTTAAATTTTAAACTGGAAATGGAAATTTGGGGATAACGCGGCTTCTAATTTCTTCTGTGGTTGGTAAGCAGATAACAGTACGCTTTTTGCTTGGAATACCAGAAAAATAACGATATAAATCCTTTAGTATCATGTAGGGACAATCACATTTTTTAGGGTGTGTAACGTACGACGTGGCTTTACAGTTTTCTTCATAAGATGTGCCGTGTTGAAGATAAGAATCTAGTGAAAATATTGCCGTTTTAGTAAAAATATGACATGACCAGTGTGACATTGTTTTTAAAATAATTATAATGGGTTTTTGAAAATCGGTTGGAATTATTTTTTCGGTAGCCGATTGGTTGGCAAGTAAATAAATTGTTCTTCTTTTTTCATCTCGGTTTCTTAATACAAATTCAACTGCTAAAAATAAATTTGGTATCTGTTTGATATCCTTACCAAAGATCATACTCAAAAGATTTTTGCCGTCTTCTAGGTGTAATCCTTCTCTAATTTGATAAAATTGTGAAAAAGTTTCTTGCGGATAAGATTGAAAAATTTCACTATAAAAATTTTCAAATTCTATAACACAATCTTCGGTGTTTAATTTTAAATTTTCTAAATTGATTTGTTGTTTACGCTGTGCCATCAAAATATTATACATTGTTATAACGTTAAAAATTGTGAAATAGCCACAACGCCACATATCTCTTTGTTGAAGAGATTGTATATTGACCCAATTGATTCTATTTAGCCAGCTAATTTTTGGCGTTATTTGTTGTGCTATGCATGCTTGTTTGTTTGCCGGGCTAACATCTGTTGTTGACACTAAAGAATGTCTTGATGTTATTTCTTTGCTGCTACGCTTGTGTGTTTCCAGTTTCATACACATAAGAGAATTAGCAAAAAACAGTATGCAACTAAAAACTATAAAAAATAATTTTAAAATTACTTTGTTTTTGTTCATGATAACCTCAATTAAAATTGAATATAGTATATGCCTGTAATTATCTCTAAAATTTTACAACTAGTCAATTTATGATAAAAATTGGCAAAAATAGTGAAAAAAGCCTAATTTAAGTTGTCAGAATAGTCTTATGCGTTGTAAAACTGTGCGTAAAAAAATTTTGATGTTGGATTTTTTAATCAATTGGTTTGGGTTGTATTGTTACACCTGCAAAACTAATTATCAATTTATAAAAAACTTGATTTCTTAAAATTACAAAAGATATGTTTAGATTAGTTTTAAAAATCTAAAAAAAGGTAGCAAGAATGATTTCGAAATCGAAAATTATAAAAAAATTAATTTTTTTTGCTTGGTTGGTTGGCTTCATAACATATGGTGTTTTCGATACAAAAATGTTTGGCGCTGAAACGTCAACCTCCGCGGAACACGGTTGGGCGATATTAGATTCGGTGCGCAGTTTTATGCCGTATCCTGTGTCGTTTTACGCCTTGCCTCGTGGGTTGAATTCACGTTTACACGATGGAATGGTTATAAGAATTAAGGCGTTAAAAACCGGATTTGGAAGTTATTATAAGGCTGAAAAACGCACTGGCGGTGGCTGGGTTCTTAAAGCCAGTACTAGAGATCCAAAAGATCCTGCATCACAGTTTTTGGTATCACGTTCCGGTAATGATATTACTCTTGAATCTGAAGTTGCCGATGGATTTTTGCTTGCGTCTTCACCTCAAACATTTGATGTGATGTTATTAGATGAAAAAGAGATAAAGAATGATAATAAAAAAAACGATATGACGTTGTGGGAATTGGTCGAAGATCCTAAATCCGGTGATACCCTTGAATCCTGTTTTATTAAAAATAAGGCTACCGGTGGTATGTTAACGGCTTCATATGATTCTGCAGGCGCTGGTGATGGAGAGATAAATGCATTAAGATCACAGATAGAAAAATTAGAGAAAGAGATTCCATACATAACAATTACGTATGCAAAAACGGAAAGTTTTAAAAATGGAAACTTTGAAAGCGATTTATCCAGAAATATTAAAGGTGAGTTAGATAAAAGAATTCAGAGTTATGTTGGCGATTCGAATGGAAATAAAATTTATGATGTGGCCGGTATGGGAAATATTTTAAGTGTACCTGCCGGTAATTGGGTTGCGGATTGGAGTGGAATTTCTAAGACGCGCTGGAATCTTGCTACTTGGAGATCCAGACCTCGACATGTAAAAATAAGGTATATGGAAGGAAATGATAAAACTGAAAAAGAACGGTGGTTGGATCAGATAGAAGGTAAGGCTTTTCAAATTGTTGCAGATCCGAATAAACACCCGGCAACTCCGTTGAGAAAAAAATTGGATGAGCTTGTAAAAAAATCGTCAGGATTGGCTTCTCTTAAAACTTCTGATATTGGACGCACGGGTTATGGATCGGCTCCATTTGCAATAAATCAGTGGTCAAAAGTTGCAATTGAACCGGTAGTTGATATTGGGGAAGGTGATGATTTGTCCGGAGAAAAAATAACAATAGAAGCTGCACAGAACTCGGGATTTGTGTTGAAAAATCTTGATAAGATATGGGTGCATAAACGTCCTGAATTTTCTGGTTTTTTCCAAGCGGGACAAGAAAAAGAACCTATGAATTATGGGCCAGGAAAAATTATCACAGTTAGTCCTCTTTCATCTAAGGGTTTTGTTTGGTTTGAAAAAACGTTGCAGACATCATGGTATGGAACTATTATTTTTAGAGCTTTGGCTGAACAGGGTGATGTTCAAATCTGTTTTTCAGATGCAGTTGAACCGCGTACGGTTTATCGTGTAGTTTTTGGTGCGGCTGGAAATACAAAAACGATTATTTATAAAAATGATGCTGTTGTTCAGGAAATTGACAGTGACCAACAAGAAAAGGCACGTGTAATTCCTGGAATGATCGAGCAATTTTGGGTTAGCTTGAATAACGGATTTATGATTGTTGGTAAAGGTGATCCGGGTACGAATATTATCATGGCTTGGCAAGATTCAAGTCCTGTTCTAAATATTAAGCGAATTGGTTTTAGTACATACAAATCGACGGTCAATTATACGGATGTGCAAATGATTGATAATCCGATTGCCATAATTGCTCCTTCAAAATTTTATGTTTCTGACAATAAGCTAATTCAGGTTGGAACGGTTAACGCTCCGGCATGGCATCAACTTCCACTTTCGCCACCCTCTTCCGGAACTGTTGTTTTTCAGGCAACAGGCAGTGAGGATGCAACTTTGGTTTTGGCAAATGATAAAAATGAAGGATATGCAATTGAGTTTGGTTCTGATGGGAACACGACCACAAAAGTTTTGGATCTGCAAAGTCAAAATGAGCTTTGCAAAATTGATGCAAAAAACCTTTCCGCTGCAAGACTTGACATTGGGACTTCCAATAAATTTTGGGTAAGCTTTTACAGGGGCCTAATAATTTTAGGTAAAGGGGATATTGGTAAAAATACATTTTGTATGTATGTTGATGCGGATGTTCCCGATGAAATTTCCAAAATTGGATTTGCAGGTAAATCTGCAATTCAAAATTTGGAAATTTGGCCGGAGGTAACAATCGGGTTTGATCAAAATGTTTCTGAGTATGTTAAACGAAGTCAAAGTCCCTTGGTTCAATGCAAATTAAATATTATTGTTCCATTTGATTATTCCATTTATCAAGATGGGCCCATGGTTGTTTTTAAAGATAGAATGACAGGCATGTCTATGCCTATTGCGGGGACTCCTAATCCCGGTCTTGTATATCATTTTAAGTTGGACATAGGTTCGGATGGGACACCTAGTCTTGTTGCCGGAGAAAATTCTTCGACTCCTGAAAAAATTGCACTAACCGTTTTGGTTAAAGCGCTTGAAGCTGCAAAAGTCATTATTTTTACGACTTCTCAGCAGATGGCTTATGGAACGGGGCCTGAAGTTAAAGCTAGTCTTATTGCTCTTGCAGGTTGCGCAGCTGTTGGTGCTTTAGGTGCTGTGGCAGCTGCGGGACAATCCGCCATGCAAGCAAAATTGGATGAGTTGGAGGCCCTTGGAAAACGTCAGGTTAATACCGAAAGTATTATGCGTGCTGCAAGTGGAACTTTGTCGGTGAGCGATGAAGCTAAAAATGATAGACGAGAATTTGAAGCCAAATTAAAAACGATATTTGGGGCTATGCCGGCGGAAATTGCCAATCTTGAGGTATATCAACAGCTGGATTATACAACCAAATTATGGTACGACGCTCTAAGATTTATAACAGATGCATATGTTGTTGAAAATCAGGGAACAAAAAAAAGTGTTATTACCGGATTAAGTGATCTTTATGCTGCCGTTAAAAATCTTGGTTTGTCTGATACGTCATCAAGTATTTATACGCGTATGATTAATATCTTGATCAAGGCTTATAATAATTCTTATCTTACCACTTTCGGTGATCTTTTGGATGATCAAAACAGAAGTAATTGGTACCTATGGGTAAATAATTTGGAAAAAGAATTTTTTAATTCACAAAAATTTATGAAACAGGGAATAGAGATTAATTTTAAGGGTGAGTACCTGTGGTTTCCGGTATCATTCCCTCAGGCGGGAAGCGGGTCTGTTACATTTGAGGCAACAGCCAGCAGTAATATATTTGTTTGTTTGAGTGAAAATGCAATTCAACAGAGCGATATGTTGAAGCGAATTTATGAAATTGCTATTGGAAAGTGGGGAAATAAAGTAACGGCAATTCATCGTGAAGCGTTGGGGGATTCAGCCATTGAGTTTGATCATGGTAAAATTCCGGAATTTTCTCCTGACCCAATGGTATTTAAGAAATATTGGATAAATATTGATAAGGGTATTATTTCGGGTGGAGTTGGTGATTTGGGACAAAATAAATTATGGGAATGGACAGATCCATATCCGCCTGTCCCGGTTAAATGGGTTGGCTTTAGCAATTGGCTTTCGGCTATTACTGTCAAAAATATTCAGGTTGAAAATGCTTTTGGGACAAAGGCTGTGAGTAAATTGGTTGCGCCGTATGTTCCTAAAACGGTAGCTGAAGTACCAACGAAAGTGGGTACACCAAAAGCTGTTCCAGTAAGGGTTACTACAGATAAAACTGTTGCGAAAATTCCTGAAACAACAAAAAAAATTGCAAAACCTGTTGCTAAAAAGAAGGTGTCTGCCAAAACTTCTGTAGTGAAGTCTAAAACGGCAAAAGAATAAGATAGTTTAATTTTTTAACAAAGGAGAAAGGTTTATGGTTTATAGATTGAAAGTAAGTAGCATGCTGATGTTGAGTAGTCTGTTTTTATGCATGAATTGTTTATCGGCTGTGGATGAAGGGCAATATAAAGATCACGGTTGGGCAAAATTGCATACGGTGCGTAACAAGACCACAAATCCAATGATATTTTATTCTGAGGCTCGTGGCTTGGCAGAAAGTCTGCCTGATGGGTCTGTTGTAGCAATTAAGGCCTTAAAAACCGGATTTGGAAACTATTATAAAGCGGAAAAAGTCGGGAATAAATGGGTTTTAAAAGCCAGTACAAGAGATGCAAAAGATCCCGCGGCACAATTTCTAGTAGCAAAGGTAGGGAGTTCTATCACACTTTCATCCGAGGTTGCGGGTGGTTTTTTACTTGCGTCATCAAAGCCAACATTTGATGTAATCTTGGTTAGTGATAAAGCAGCAAAAGATGATACCACACTTTGGCAGTTGGCTGAGGATCCAAAAGCCGGAGATACGCTTGAATCATGCTTTCTCAAAAATAAAGCTACCGGGGGAATGTTAACGGCTTCATACGATTCTTCAGGTGGAGGTGGGGCCGGAGAGATAGCTGAATTGAAGGCAAAAATAGAAAAATTGGAAAAAGAAATTCCGTACATAACTATTACATATGCACGTACGGAAAGCTTTAAAAATGGAAATTTTGAAAGTGATTTGTCTAGAAACATTAAAGATGAGTTAGATAAAAGAATTCAGAATTGGGTTGCAGATTCAAATGGAGCCAAAATTTATGATGTGGCGGGAGTAGGAAACGTTTTGACTGTAGCTGCCGGGGATTGGGTGGCAGAGTGGAGTGGAATTTCTAAATCACGTTGGAATGCTGCTACGTGGAGATCCAGACCTCGACATGTAAAAATAAAATATATGGAAGGAAATGATAAAACCGAAAAAGAAAGGTGGTTGGACCAGATAGAAGGAAAAGCATTCCAAATTGTTGCCGATCCGAATAAGCATCCTGCAACTCCATTGAGAAAAAAATTGGAAGCGCTTGTAAGAAAATCATCAGGTCTGGCTTCTCTTAAAACTGCTGATATTGGGCGTACAGGCTTTGATGGTGATCCTTTCGAGATGAGTCAATGGTCAAAAGTTGCGATAGAAACTGTAGTTGATATTGGAAGTGATGATGACCAGGGGGCTCCAAAGGATACAATTCCCGGTGGTTCATCACGCGATCTTTTAATTTGGGCACACAAAAGTCCGGAATTTAAAGGATCCGGCACCTTGGATCTTCCGGATTTTGGTTCAGACATGGTTGTGACTATTAATTCTCAGTCAATTGCTTGGATTTCTGAATCTTTGCCAACACCGGGCGAGGGAACGATCTCTTTTAGGGCATTGGCTGACCAGGGTGATGTAACAGTTTGTTTATCAGATTCAGTCGCTCCTTATTCCATTTATAGAATTGTTTTTGGGGCTGCAGGAAATACCAAAACCATAATTTATAAATATAGTGTGGCGGCTTCTCAATATGTTGCAGTTCAGGAGATTAGTACTGAGCAAAATGAAAATGCTCGCATAACTCCGGGTATGATTGAAAAATACTGGGTGACTTTGAAAGATGGATTTATCATTATTGGAAAGGGTGATCCCGGTTCCATTATTTTAATGGCTTGGCGAGATCCGGAACCTGCAAAAGGCATAGAACGGGTTGGTTTGAGTTCATACAAGGCAACAGTTAAATATACGGACGTTCAAAAATTGGCTGATCCAATAGTAGTGACTGCTCCACAAATTCCTTACATAACGGATAACAGTTCAATTCAAGTTGGAACTAATGAATCTCCCGCTTGGCATTCATTACCATTGTCTCCTGCAGATGCCGGTACAATTGTTTTCCAGGCAACAGGAAGTGAAGAGGCGAATTTGGTTTTAGCAAATGAGCAGGGAGAGGGATATATTATCTCTTTTGGGGCTGATGGAAATACTTCTACTAAAATTATAGATATCAAAGAGGGTGGAGAACTTTATGGGGTTTATTCAACACTTCAAGAGATGATGAATCCAAAAGATTCTTCTTCTTCACTGCCAACGGAAGTTCATCCTGATACTGCAAAGCCTACAACTGACCAGGCTGCAACATTCGATAAGATTCTTACGGATGTAGAAAAAATTGCTGCAGCGAAGGCTGCGACTGAAAAGGCTGCGACTGAAAAGTCTGTTGCAAAACCGTTGGTTGCTAAGTTGGTTCCATCAATTAAAACAGCCGCTTTATCGTCATTGGCTATTTTAGATAAAAATAAAACAAATAAATTTTGGGTAAGTTATTATAAGGGAAGATTTATTTTAGGAAAAGGTGAGGTGGGAAAAAATCCTTTCTGTATTTATGTTGATGCAGATGCTCCAAAGGGCATATCCAAAATTGGGTTTAGTGGTAAGGCTTCATTTAAGAATTTGGAAATCTGGCCGGAAATGGAACTTGGATTTGAACAGGAGACTTCAGAATATACTAAACAGCGAGAATTTTCGGCATTTAGAGGCAGTTTGACGGTTCTCAGCCCATACAATTATTCAATTTACCAAAAAGGTCCTATGGTCATATTTAAAGACAGGACTACCGGAATGCAGTGGAATATGGCCGGAACTCCGGATCCCGGGGCTGAATATAACTTTACGGTTGATGTTGAAAAAAATGGAATTCCAAATGTGAAGTTACTCTTCCAAGATCCTTCAGCTGAGAGTATCAAAGTGCAAGCAGATGTGACAATGTTTGAGGCACAGAAAGATGCCTCTATGAGAATTTCACAAAACTTGGCATATGGAACCGGTCCAGACATGATAAGCAGTTTGGTTGCATTGGCGGCATCATCTATTGCGGGTGCGGCCGGTGCAGGTTGGGCTGCCGGTGAGGCTGCCGGTAAATCGAAACTTGCCGAATTACAGCAAATGGCAAACCGTTATATCTACACTGAACAAATTGATCAACAGGCAAAAGGATCTGCAGAGGTTAGGACCGAGGCTGTGCGTAATCGTCAGGCTCTTGAGTCTACGTTGGACGCAATTTTGTCATTACAATTGCAAGATGCTGCACAGCTTGATTATGCAACCAAACAGTGGGACAAAGCTTTAGGATTAGTTACAGACTTTTATGTTATAGCGGATGCGTCTGCTAAAACATGGCTTTTCGCGGGGCTTAAAGAGGCTTATGATGCAGTTAGGAGCCTTGATTTGACCACAGTTTCGTTGCCAATCTATAATCGCATGATCAATTGTCTTATGAAGGCATACAACAATGCATATTTAACAAAAGCCGGTGATGTTGCAGATGATGCACGAAGAAAAGACTGGTATCTTTGGATTAATACCTTGTCTCGTACATTGTTCAGTTCCCCTGCTTTGCTGGCGCTAGGAATTGATATTAATTTCAAGGGTGAGTATTTATGGTTCCCTGTTGCTCTTCCTCAACCTGGAAAAGGGTCCGTTACATTTGAGGCCAGAGCGTTCAATAACATTTTTGTTGCATTTAGTGAAAATCCTTATCAGGTACGTAATAGGGCTAGTCGTATGTACGAAATTGTTATTGGAAAATGGGATAACAAAAAATTCTCGATTCACCGTAAGAGTTTGGGTGATACGGTTTTTGAGTTTGATCTTAGCGAAAAACCTGATTTGATGCCTGAGCCATCAGAATTTAAGAAATACTGGATTAATATTGATAATGGTAAGATGTCAGGTGGTGTAGGTGCGCTTGGTCAGAATAAGTTATGGGAATGGCAAGATCCATACCCTGCAGCTCCTGTTAAATGGGTTGGTTTTAGTAATTGGCTTTCATTGAATACCTTTAAAAACGTTAAGGTTGGGTATCCTTTTGTAGCCAGCACTGGTTTTAAACCTGCTGTCGAAGAGGTTGAAGCTCCAGTGGTTATTAAAAAGGCGCCAGTGGCTACTAAGGCAAAGCCGTTGTCTAAACCTGTAGTTAAAAAGCCTGCAGTCAAAAAACCTGCTGCTAAAACTGCAGCTAAAAAGCCTGTGACCAAAACAGCTACGGCGAAGAAGACTACGACAAAGTAAAATAGAATAGAAAAGTAAATGAAATAAAAAAAGTAGAAGGGCCGGGTGGCCCTTCTACTTTTAGGAAATTCAAACTGATTTTAGGAGGTTTGGATGCAAAATATGTTAAAAAAAATATTGAAAATTGTTTTTTTGTGGATGTTTTTTTGTGAAATGTTCTGTTTATATATCAATGCAGCAAAAGCATTAGAGGCAGGGGATATAGCAGATCAGAGCAAAGTAGCAAAAATTGGTAAACTTGCAAAGATAAAGGAGTCAGTAAAAGAATCAGTCAAAGAAGCAGGGGCTAAGTTAAAGGGGGTAAAAGATGTTGTTACAGGCAAGCAATCTCTAAAAGGTTTTGTTGCGGAACAACAGAAGGCTACGAAGGAAAAAGCTGTAAAAGACGCTGCGAAAAAAGCTGCGGAAGATGCAGCGAAAAAAGCTGCAGAAGATGCCAAAAAAACTCCTGAGCAAAGGGCTGCCGAAAAAGAAGCTGCAGAAAAAGAGGCTGCACTAGACTCTCCAGCAAAAAAAATTGCGTATTTACAAGATCCTTCATATTTGGCAAAGACTCCAGCTCAAAAAATGGCGTATTTAACGAAAACGGCACTTCAGCTTGGAGGTGAGTCTGAAGATCCTGCGGATAAGGGTTATTGGGATAGAATTTTTCTAGAAAAAAGTGAAAAATATACAAACCTAATGCCAAAAATATCAGTGTCGATTATGGAAAAGTCTTTGAAACTAAATCAGGCTTTTAAAGATTCTCCGTTTGGGCGTTTGCAAAAAAAAGCCAATGATAAGTCAAAGGGCTTTAAAGCAGATGTGTACAAACGATTACCCGGCAATAGATTGCACGAAGATATTGAAAGTGAAAAGACGCTTGCAACCTTGGAGGCTGAGAAGAAGCGTGCCGGGTTGGAAGACAAGTATAAGCAGTCAGGTATGTCGGAAAAAGATGCCGAGAAGAAGGCAACTGAAAATATTCAGGAGGAAGTAGAGAAAGCTGTGGAGGTACAACGTGATAAAATTGCTGCAAAAAAAATAAGTGAGATTGAAACTCGAAATCCAAAAAAATATGTAAACATAATGAGCAGAGTTGCAAAAAAGTTGGCTGAAGGCGAAGAAAAAGAAAGTATGGGAAAAGAGCCGACCGAAGCTGAAAAGAAATACAAGGAATTATTAGATAAAGTTAAAGAGAATGTAAAATTGAGCAGCAGCGAAATGGCGAAATTATTAGAAAATCCCGCTACTAAAAATTTGTTAATACGACAGGTTTTGAAAGAGGAGATCAAAGAGGATTTGAAAACAACCTGGTATGAAAAGTATCAGGAGGATTCTCAGAATCGGCGACAAAAGTTTATGAATACAAAGATACAAGGAATAGGGTCAGTAATCTCCGGATTAGTACAGATGGCGGCACTTTTTATAGGAAAAGAGGTTGAGAAGGCAGCCAAAAATATGTATCTTGAACCTGAAGTTGCCAAGGATGAAAAATCTTCTGAGGTTCAGCAGGCGGAAGTTTCTTATGGAGTTGAAAAGTTAACGCCTGAAGATCAAAAAAATATGGATATGTTAAATAAACTTGCGGAGTTTTACTCTTCGATGGATGTAAGATTTAAAAAAGTAATTAGTAAATTTGATTATGAAGATACGGTTTTTCAGACAGCTCAAAAAGTTAAATATTCAGGTGGAGAATTTATTGCCGGGATGACATTGTTATTTGATTATAATGGAGCAGGAAATATTGCTGATGGGCTGACTCCTATTGTAGTTAAATTCTATCCAGTGGAGATTGCAGGTGATGCAATTGCCCCTGCGCAGGCTTTGGTTGGAGTTGGGAATGTGGATTCATTAGAGCTTGTTTCTGCTATGCGAAGTTGTAGGCCGGATTTAATATTTTTTATAAAAGCGATTTCATTACTTAATGCTGCGAATAAAAAATTTACCGATGTGGCCAAACGGCAGGTATTTTTAAGTGAACAAATGAATTTATTGTTTGCTCGTTTTATAAGAACTGTTGATGATGATGCAACTCGCAGGGCTAATGTTATTGAAAAGGATGATGAAAAGTGGGATCCGGTATACATGGATAACCCTGCAGAATGTTTTGGATCAGCCCCTAAAGTCCTAAGAAATTTCATGGAAGAATTAACGGTTGATACTTTGGATTCGGATGGAAAAGTTGTTAATATTACATTTGAAGAATATATAATTGATCGGTTTAATGAATTTGATGATGTTCTAAATGTTGAATTTGAGGGTGATGTTGATTATGAGGTAGAGCCTCAAGATCTTGACGATATGGCGGTTAAGTTGAGACTTTTTGCCATATTTTCGCGTGCATTGGATGATGTTTTGAGATTAGAAAAAGAACTGTTCGAAGAAAAATCGCCAGTAAAAATAAAGGATGCTCAAGGAAAAGAGCAGATAGTTGATTGCAAAAAGTTTTATATGGATGTGACAAAAGTTGCGTTTAACAATTTACAGAAGGCTCAAAAAAAATTTTTAGATGCGACTGTTGAATATGGATCCAATATGACTGATGCGAATAATTTGAAAGCATATAATTTAGCGGAAAAGAATTATATTAGTGCGCTTGATGCTTACTCAAAAGCTGAACTTGAGTTCAGGAAAAAAGTAAGTTTTTATCCTTTTGAAAAAACTTTGGGGTACGCACCGGAAAGGATTTTTGATTTTATTAAGCGTGAGTGTAAGAGAGCTTATCAGGAAGCAGAAAATAAAGCATATTTTTTATCGGTTTTACCGGGAGTGTTTGAGCCATTTTCAAGTAATTTTCCATTTTCTGTACAAGATCTTTTAAGATATTCACAAGAACCCGGGGCTGTTAAATCACCGGTCAGATTGTTTGTGGTTGAAAAGTTGCCACAGGCCCCTGAAAAAACTGAGCCAAAAAAAACAGAAGTTGGAGATGTTCAGGTCTCAAAACAATTGGTAGATGAAGTTATTAGCGATAAAAATGAGGGGGAAGCAATTTCGTCACGAGTGACACCGTCATCCGTTTCCACAAATTCTATTACTATAACAGATCAGGATAAAGAGAAGTCCAAGGAAATTTTTGGAATAAATCAAGTTAAGCCAAAGGGAAAAATGACGCAAGCATATACACCTCCTGCACCAGTAACAACTACGCCTGATAAAGTGCCAGTAAAAATGGCTGACAAAGTACCCGACAAAGTCGAGAAGATACCTGAAAAAGTTGAAGGAAAGGTGAATGTAGGAGTATAGAGAAAAGCTTGAAAAATTCTCACTAAAGAAGGCGATGCTAATTTAATATCAGCATCGCCTTCTTTAGTGTTTGCGTTTATTAAATAACTTGTTTATTCAAGATTATTTTCGCTTGATAAATCGCGGGCTGCTTTTTTGCGCATAAACGCTGGTGTGTCAAAATCATTTAAATCGATTTTGATTTCATCAGCCTCTTTTGTTGAACCATTTATGTTAGACATGGATGAGTCAGCTTTTGATGCCATAATTTGTGATGCGTCGGACATTGCTGGCTTTGCAAATGTTTCTGACATATTACTTTTTATATCAACTTTTTGTGCAGAACGTTGGAATCCGGTTGCAATAACTGTAATGACAATCTCATCTTTAAGAGATGAATCAATAGCAGATCCAAGAATTATATTTGCATCTTCACTTGCATTTTGACTGATAAGCGTTGTTGCTTGGCTGATTTCATGCAATCCAAGATCAATATTGCCGGTTATATTTATTAAAATACCTTTAGCCCCTGTAATACTTGAATTTTCAATTAATGGGGAGTTTATTGCGGCCAATGCAGCTTCTTCTGCGCGATTAGGGCCGCTTGCAGATCCTGTACCCATAACCGCCATGCCTGCTTCTTTCATAATTGCACGTACGTCCGCAAAGTCGACGTTTATGTGGCCGGGTTTTGTGATTATGTCTGAGATTCCCTTTATCGCCTGTTTTAAAATTTCATTTGATTTGGCAAAT
>JBAZAX010000030.1:0-14495 GCA_041671765.1 Candidatus Babeliales bacterium
CCTGTCTCCAATTTTGACGTAAAACGCGAATTGCTCGTGCAAATGCTACAGAATTTGTCGCCTTTTCTGTAATGTCAAAATTAACAGAACCCTGAACGTTGCCATCTAAACCATAAACTATTATTTCTGACATGGTTATTTCCCTTGCTTTTTAATCAAAACCAGAGAATCTTTTTTACCAGGAACAGAGCCTTTAACTAAGACAACTGAATTTTCTCGATCAATTTTTACAACTTCTAAACCACGAATTGTAAATTGACGACAACCCATATGTCCTGGAAATCTCTTACCTTTAATAACCTCACCTTGTGTTCTCATGTGACCAACTGCACCAGGCCTACGATGAAATTTGGAACCGTGAGATTTTGGCCCACCCGCAAAATTCCAACGTTTCACGACACCCTGAAAACCTAAGCCTCGGCTTATACCGGTAACAGCAACTTTCTGACCTTCCTGCAAAGCAATGTGATCAAAAGCAACACGCTGTCCTAAATCAAAACTTCCAGCCCCGTCTTCTATACGTACTTCTTTAATGTTGGAAAAAAACTTACTTTTCGCTTTAAGCCAATCATTAGAAAACTCTTTGCCCCAGTATTTTTCTCTTAACATACCTACTTGCAAAGCAGGATATCCATCTTTTGCTGCAGATTTCAATTGTGTCACGTACAAATTTCCTGTATCAATGACAGTAACAGGAACTACGTTCCCTTCAGAGTCAAAAACCTGAGTCATTCCAACTTTTTTACCTAACACACTATTTAACATAGCTGCTATACCTCATCTTATCTACTTAATTTCCACATCAACGCCAGCTGAAATGTTAAGTTTCATCAACGCGTCCATTGTTTGTTCCGACGGTGATACCAGGTCCAAGATTCTCTTGTGTGTAATAATCTCAAACTGCTCACGAGACTTTTTGTCAACATGAGGAGATCTTAAAACAGTAAAAACCTTTTTATCATTTGGAAATGGAACTGGTCCCAACACTTGAGAACCAGTCCTTTTTGCCGTCAAAACTATCTGTCTTACGGCATTATCCAATAAACGATAATCGTAAGACTTCAATGTTAATCGAATTTTCTGTTTTTTCATCTTTATGCCGCTATCGAATTATTCAAGGACTTCAGTAATAACACCAGCTCCAACAGTTCTACCACCTTCACGAACAGAAAACTTCAATTCGTTTGTCATAGCGATTTTACTGATCAAATCAACTACAACGTCAACTGTATCACCAGGCATAACCATCTCACGACCAGTTGGAAGAGTTATTGTACCGGTAACGTCTGTTGTTCTGAAATAAAATTGAGGGCGATAGCCGTTGAAAAATGGGCTGTGACGTCCACCTTCTTCTTTGCTCAAAACAACCAAGTGCGCTTTGAATTTCTTATGAGGAGTAATTGTTCCAGGAGCGGCAATAACCTGCCCACGTATAACGTCTTCTTTATTAATACCACGAAGTAGCAAGCCAACATTATCACCAGCCTCAGCTTCTTTCATTTCTTTGTTAAACATTTCTACGCCGGTTACTGTTGTTTTACGCGTATCAGTAAACCCAATTACTTCAACGTTGTCACCAACTTTAACCTTACCTTGGTCAACTCTTCCTGTTACAACAGTGCCACGACCAGAAATTGAGAAAATATCTTCTATAGGAACCAATAATGGTTTATCAATTTCACGTTTTGGTTGAGGAATATAGCTATCAACAGTATCCATAAGTTTTAAAATTGCAGGAACACCAATTTCGCTTTGGTCACCCTCTAATGCTTTAAGAGCTGAACCGCGAACAACTGGAATATCTTTGCCTGGGAAACCATATGAAGACAAAAGATCTCTTACCTCTTCTTCTACAAGATCAACCATATCGGCATCGTCAACCATATCAACTTTATTCATAAAGACTATAATTGCAGGAACACCAACTTGGCGTGCCAACAAAATATGCTCTCTTGTTTGAGGCATTGGTCCATCTGCAGCAGAAACAACCAATATTGTTCCGTCCATCTGTGCAGCACCGGTGATCATATTTTTTACATAGTCAGCGTGGCCAGGACAGTCTACGTGTGCATAGTGTCGTTTATCTGTCTCATATTCAACGTGCGTTGCATTAATTGTAATACCACGAGCCTTTTCTTCTGGCGCTTTATCGATTTGGTCATATGCTTTAAATTCAGCCAAACCCTTAGACGCAAGCACTTTTGTAATTGCAGCGGTCAATGTTGTCTTACCATGGTCAACGTGTCCAATGGTACCAATATTTAAGTGAGGTTTTTTACGCTCAAAAACACCCTTTGCCATCGTTATATTCCTTCTATTCTTTTAAAATCAATACCTACTTTTTAACTACCAGTTGATCTTGTACATGTTTAGGAACTTCTCGGTAAACTTCAAATTGCATGCTATAACTAGCTCTACCCTTTGTCAAAGATCTTAAGGTTGTTGAATAACCAAACATTTCTGCCAAAGGTACCTCTGCGGATACAACTTGAATTCCCTTTTTACTCTCCATTCCCAAAATTCTGCCTCTTCTTGAATTTAGGTCACCAATTACATCGCCCATATTTTCATCTGGCGTAAAAACTTCAACCTTCATTATAGGTTCAAGAATTACAGGGGATGCTTTCGAACATCCGTCTTTAAACGCCATAGAAGATGCTATTTGGAAGGCCATTTCTGAAGAGTCAACGTCGTGATACGAACCATCAAACACTGTTGCCTTTACGTCCACAACAGGATATCCGGACAAGACGCCAGAATTTATGGAATCTTTAAATCCTTTTTCTATACCAGGAATAAATTCTTTTGGAACTGAGCCTCCAGAAATTTCGTTTTCAAACTGAATTCCAGTTCCTCTTTCAAGTGGCTCGATCTTTAACCAGACGTGTCCATATTGTCCGCGGCCACCTGATTGACGAATATACTTCCCTTCAGATTCAACAGATCTTTGAATCGTTTCTTTGTAAGCAACCTGTGCCTTACCAACATTCGATTCAACTTTGTGCTCTCTGAGTAAACGATCAACAATAATTTCCAAATGCAACTCACCCATTCCGGAAATAATTGTTTGATTTGTTTCTGGATTGTATGTAAATCTGAAAGAAGGGTCTTCTTGCATTAACTTACGTAACGCAACGCCCATTTTTTCATAATCTCCCTTACCCTTTGGCTCAATAGCCATATCAATAACTGGATCGGGGAACGTAATATTTTCAAGTAAAATAGGCTTATCTTCTACGCAAAGTGTATCACCAGTCACAACGTCTTTTACCCCAACTATTGCACAGATATCACCAGCGGAAACCTCTTTAATTTCTTCTCTTTTGTTTGCATGCATTTTAAGCAAACGGCTTACTCGTTCAGTTTTACCCTTTGAGGCATTGTAAACATATGAGCCAGACTCAAGATGCCCTGAATAAACTCGAGCAAATGTTAAAGAACCCACAAATGGGTCTATCATAATCTTAAATGCCAAAGCACAGAACGGTTCTTTATCGCTAGTCTTTCTTTCTTCCTCTTTACCCGTGTTCGGATTGGTTCCCTTAATGCAAGGAACTTCTAATGGAGAAGGAAGATAATCTACAACTGCATCAAGCATTAACTGTACGCCCTTGTTCTTAAATGCAGAACCGCAAAACACAAGTGTAATTTCTTGAGCAATAACACCTTTACGTAATGCCGCTTTAACTTCATCAATGGAGTATGGCTTAGCATCTAGGTATTTTTCTGCTAAAACTTCATCAAAATCACAAGCACGTTCTACAATTTTAGTACGCAATTCCTGAATTTTATCCTGAAATTCTGGTGCAGCCTCTTGCCAATCGATTACAGAACCCTTATCTTCAACGCTGAATGTTGCCATTTTGCCGGTTAAGACATCGATCAGACCATAAAAGTTTTCAGATTCTCCAACAGGAATTTGCATCGCAACTGGATTTCCATGTAACTTAGAATTAATTTCTTCGACAACAGAAAAATAATCTGCGCCAATGCGATCCATCTTGTTTACAAATGCAATTCTAGGAACTTTATGTCTATCTGCCTGTCGCCAAACAGTTTCTGACTGAGGCTCAACTCCACCTACTGCGCAAAAAACAGCAACGGCTCCGTCGAGAACACGGAGCGATCTTTCAACTTCTATTGTAAAATCCACGTGGCCGGGAGTATCAATAATATTGACATGATGATTTTTCCAGAAGCACGTAGTCGCAGCGGAGGTAATTGTGATACCTCGCTCCCTTTCTTGCTCCATCCAGTCCATAGTGGCTTCGCCCTCATGAACCTCACCAATCTTATAAGAGGAACCTGTGTAAAAAAGCACACGCTCTGTGACGGTAGTTTTACCGGCATCGATGTGCGCCATAATTCCAATATTTCTATACTTTAATAAATCGTTACTCATTTATACCCCCACCTTACCAAGCGTAATGAGAGAAAGCTCTGTTAGCCTCTGCCATCCTGTGTACGTCTGTCTTCTTTTTAAGAGCGCCGCCTTGTCCTTGAACAGCATCCAACAACTCGTGTGCCAATCTCTGCCCCATTGTTTTGTCAGAACGACTTGCCGCTGCTTCAATGAGCCAGCGCAAAGCAAGTGCAAGGGATCTTTCTGGGCGAACTTCGGTAGGAATTTGATATACACCACCGCCAACACGCCTTGCTTTAACTTCAACATAAGGCTTGATTTGAGATATTGCTTTTTCAAATAATGCATATCCCTTTACATCATCCCCATTATTTTTTGACTTCAATACATCAAATGCGTCGTAAACAATGCGACGAGCAGTGTCTTTCTTTCCGCAATCCATAACTGTATTGATTAATTTTTGAACTAAAAATGATTTAAAGCGCTCATCAACTCCAATGTCTCTTTGAGCTCTTACCGACTTACGTCTAGGCATCTTTATGCACCCTTCTTACGTTTAGCACCATACAAGGAACGCGATTGCATACGTCCCGTAACTCCAGCTGTATCAAGCGTGCCTCTAACTATATGATATCTTACTCCGGGCAAATCCTTTACTCTTCCACCACGAATAAGCACAACTGAGTGCTCTTGAAGATTATGGCCTTCACCAGGAATGTAAGCTGTAATTTCTTTTCCAGTCGTTAATTTTACACGAGCAACTTTACGCAATGCAGAGTTTGGTTTTTTAGGGGTTTGCGTGTAAACACGAACACATACGCCTCGTCTCTGAGGACATGAATCAAGCGCAGGAGCCTTGGTCTTCACTTTCAAACCTTTGCGGCTGCTACGTACTAGCTGGTTTATCGTTGGCATACTTTCTATTCCTATAAATAATCAAAACTAACAAACTTTTTTCACACTCAATCCCAAAATAGCTTTTATTTATGGCAAAAGCCACGTAAGAATAACCACTTTGGCTAGCAATCACTACAAAAAATGTGCATTATACGAGCGACACGTGATAGGCATAATTGTATAGTTTTCTACACTTTTTTCAAGTTTTTCCAACTAAAAAATATTTATTGAATCAAATCATCCAGAAAGTTATTGTAATATTAATCAAAAAGTTTCTATACCTCCAAAAAATGCATTGTAATAATTTTGTCATTTTCAAGTTGAAAAAAAATATAAATTAAGAAAGCATTCTGTTTTTTAAAAATCTTTATTTATTTATTTTTAAATTCACTTATTTTTAAAACTGTTAGAATTTTTACCCCAAATCTTGTATTCTTAAGACTCAAACATATTATTGGAAGCTTAACTATATTTTTAGAATTTTTATAGACTGAAGGGAATCAGATGCATTTAATAGACTTTTCTGCAAATTTTATTTCAAAAATTATTCCAATAGCACTATCGCTGGCAGGATTGGGATTATTAATTACTATTCACGAATTCGGCCATTTTTTCTTCTGTAAACTTTTCAAAGTAAACACTCCCACTTTTTCAATCGGTTTTGGCCCACAAATTTTTCAAAAGAAGATTGGAAATACAAATTTCAGATTAGCAATTATACCATTTGGAGGCTATGTCGAAATTGCGGGTCTAGCAGAAGCAGGGCAAGGTGACCAAGAACATGCAAAAGATACCAGTGAAAATTCTTTTGACAAAAAATGGTACTGGCAGAAATTTTTTATACTTATCGGTGGTATACTTTTTAATTTGCTATTTGCATACACAATATTCTGTTCACTTATATTCTTCACTCCAAAATCAACATATGGAGGACTAAAAATCACACAACTAGCCAAAGACGCTCCTGCTGAAAAATACGGAGTACAAATTAATGATATGGTAGTTGGAATAAACGCCATTAAACTTGATCAACAGGACCCGGAAATTATCCTTGAAGATTATAAAAAATTGCTCACAGAAATAAGAAGTAACCCCGGGCAAAAAATCGAACTATTCATTAGACGTGGCGAAGAGATTAAGCAATTGGATATCGTTTTGAATACGGTAAAAGAGGCAGGCAAAGATATTGGCAAGATGGGTGCTTCATTTGAACCGCAAATGCCAAAAATGTCATTGTTCAAATCAATAAAAATGGGAATTAGACGCACCAATGAAATCATAGTCGGATTAGTTGTCGGCATACAAAAAATGTTTACCTCTCGCAGCCTGGAAGGAACGATGGGGCCTATCATGATCATTTCTCAAGGGGCAGATTTTGCAAAAGCCGGCATATTAGCACTGTTAATGTTTTTGGCGCTACTCAGCATAAGCTTAGCCGTTATGAACTTGCTACCAATCGGAGCCCTTGATGGCGGTCAGCTTTTGTTCGCAACAATAGAAGCCATAATTCGTCGAAAGATTCCGGAGACAATCAAACTTGTTATCAATCTTGCATCTTGGGTTCTAATTTTGGGCCTTGCATTGTATCTATCAGTCCAAGAATTAAAACAACTCTTTTGGCCAAGTGTTAAAAATCTGATTTGTAAAATTGTAGCATTCTTTCGCTAACCCAAAAATTAAATCAATCCCAATTTATAGCCCCAGCAAATTGCTGGGGCTTTTTTATTTACACAACAATCTAAAAATACAAAAACTAATCTCAATATTCGAATTATTGATTTTATTTCAACTCATATAATATTCTGATAAAGATTATTAAAAACTGAAATTACAAGGTGAAAGGGGAGCTATGAAAAAGATCAAAACAATTATCACCGCAACCTTTATTTTATTATCGACAATAACGAGTTATCCAATGACTGTTGTCACTGATATTAATAGCAAAGTAGATAGTACTGGTAACACTAGATTACATATTGCTGCTCAAAACGGAGATGTCGCTTCTGTCAAAAAACTAATTGAATCTGGTGCTAATGTTAATCTACCAAACAATAATGGCGCAACCTCTTTACACCTGGCGGCCTGTAAAAATGTGGAATGCGTAGAATTACTTATTCAAGCAGGAGCCGATATTAAAAAAATTGATCTTCTTTGGGGCTGGACACCTCTACATTGGGCAGTTTGTTTTGGTAAGATTGACTGTTTAAAAACACTTATCGCAGCCGGTTCCAATATTAACAAACGAGCTAAAAAATGTAATGGTTATACTCCACTATGTTTGGCCGCTTCTGTTAGTAATTGGAGAAGTATTGAAAATAAACATAGCATAGAAATTCTTATTGCTGCAGGGGCACAGATTACTAAGACAGATTTTAACGGAAATACACCATTGTATGCCGCTATTACTAATAAACACAATGAAATTGCACGGATATTAATAGAGCACTGCCTAGAAAATGGTTTGGATATCTCACTTAACAACTATTTATCGTATGATTTGAATGAATTGCTAATCATAGCCAATAAAATAAAAATTAAACGGCTCGAAGAACTTGCAGCGTTCAAGATTAACGCGAGCTCGTTAATGCTAGCTTCGGTAGAACGCCTTGGTAATGGTTCACCTGCAAGCTTACTTACCTCAAACCCTACGCTTACCCAACAATTCTACGACTCATTTTATGATCTTACGGTAAAGCCTGTTGAACAATTCATCCAAAAAATAATTGCGCAAATTTCAGATCAATCACCAACTAGATCAAAACCTGTTTTATTCAACCTAAAATCAACAAAGCCCAACACAACTAAACAAAAAACAAGATCCAATATTTGTTTATTGTCATAACTTAGTTTATTTAAAAAAAGGGAATTTTATGAATGAAGGTAAAAAAATTTTATCCGGCTTAATCAGTGCTTTAATAATTTGCAGCTATTGTTATGGGGAAAAATATAGATACGATGTGGTAGAGGTAGAAGAGATACACAAAGACACACCCCCACATGGCTCTACAGACAAAGCAACCAAAGAAACTGGTGTATCAGGCACCCAAATACGTAAATCCGATAGCGCTCCCGCTGTTTTAGAAAGGTTTAAAAATGTTATATCTAAAATATCTGAAGAAAGAAAAACAACCACACCCCCAGACAAAGTAAGAGATAGTCCTTTACAAAGGTTTAAAAATGCTGTATCCAAAGCATCTAAAGGGAAAAAAGCAACCGCGAAAGCTAAGCAGTGGAAAAAAAATATAACAGATAAAAAATACATAGAAAAACTTGAAAAAAATCTTGCGGAAACAGAGAAGAAACTTTTAGAAAAAAGGGAGCTTTTAGAAAAAGAAAAACTACCAATCACAATAGAATTAGAAAAAATAAAAAAAGAAATTAAAGAGGGTACATCAACTGAATCAACTGCCGCAAAACTTAAAAAAGAATTAAAACTTGCAGAAATAGAAATTCTTGAAAAAAAAAGAATTAAAGAATTAAATCCACTTGAAATAAAATATTCTAATTATGGGATAGAAATAATTTTAGCTGAGATCTATAAAAATTTGACTGTTTTTATAAGCGAAAAAAGGGAAGCGGTAGTCAACGAGTTAAAAGCAGAGAGAGAGCAAATGGATGCCACAAAAAAAGCCAATACCTTAAAAAGTTTAAACGAAAGCTTTCCAATGCTGTCAATGAGTGTATTTGGTGGTATAGGACTGCTGAATGATTCAGATTTAGAATTTATTAAAACTATTAAATCACAAGAAAATCTGCCGCTAAGTGAACTATTTAAAAAACGTCGCGAAGATTTGGAGAACTCGAAGCGGATGAAAGAAACTGAGAAGCTTGTGGATGGACAGCTTTCGGTTTTGCCAACGGAGCGATCGTGGGGTAGTCCGAGCACGTCCTTAGGCGAAATGCGTGATGTAATACTATTCAAGGAGAGAGAAATAGCAGAACAAGAGGGGAGGCCAACTTCTACCAAGTTTTTACCTCTTCACAAGTTACATGATTACAAAATAGATATGATTAATAGTGAATTAGAAAATGCGCTTAAGGAATCGGGACGCGACAACGTATTAGCCAGAATAAACATGCTTAGCATGTTAGAAAATGAAGCACTGAAAACTGAAGCTAAAGAAAAAAAGAAAGCTAAAACTAAAAGGGCAGCTAAAAAAGCGCCAGAAGAATCTGTCAAATAAACGGTCGTTCAAATAATCCGCCACAAATCAGGATTAGAAATATAGTGAACAATGACGTCGCGGTTAAAGCTGTGATCCGACTACACTCTTTGAGCTACGCCGGACTCCGCAAGTTTTAGCCGCGATCATTTTTTCGACCAATAAAAGGCCAAACAAACTCAAATCGCCGATTAGATCAAACCGTCTACACATTTCAACAAGCCCCAAAAAAAATATTTTCAAAGCTTGCTCCCCCCCCCCGATTTATTACAATTAGAGTAGAAACTATAATATTATTAACACTATAAAGAAAACGAAGGGTTCGAATCATGCAAAAAAAATTATATTTATTTTTAGCAATGCTAACAATGCAATTTCCAATAGAAGCGGCAGTCCGAAAGGCTGAGTTCCCGCCATTAACACAAAAATTTTTAGACGTACTGATACCTTTTCTGAACGAAAAAAGCCAAAGTCCTTTTGAGGCTAGCAACCAAGGAAACAACATAAGAGTTATGAATGCCGAGGGATCACGTTTTTTTAAGATAGGCGAAGAATTACCATATGCTGCTAGAATTGGGTTTAAAGATGGAATAAAAACGCTTTTGGATGCGGGGGTTGACATTAATACTACTGACTCTGAGGGCCGAACGGCGTTGATGACAATTATGATTCCCTACGATAAAGAAGGCCTAACAGAATGCGTAAGAATGCTTTTAAATGCGGGAGCTAACGTTAATGCTAGCGATGTAGGTGGCGATACGACATTGCATTTCGCTGTAGGGATGTCCGTTAGGAAAAAATATATTAATGAAATCACAAAATGCGTGAGAATGCTTTTAGACGCAGGCGCTAACATTAGAGCTGCTGATCGCCGTGGTAATACAGCATTACATGTACTCGCAACCAAAGGCGACGCAGACCATGAGAACAAATGGCGTGCAAAAATAGCAAAAATGTTGATGGAAGCCATTCCAACCGAAGAGAGGCGCGCATTTATTATGGCTAGAAATGGTAACGGCGAAACTGCATTGAATATTGCTAGACACACCAATGAGTATATGACACACGAGATAATACGCATGATGGATGCGGCTATAACAAAAGATGACGATTGCCCAGTCTGCACTCGTAAGAATGGTGAATCTGAATGCAGAACTGAAGGTGGATCTGAGGTCGGATCTGAAGGCGAATCTGGCAAAATGAGTGTCGAATCCAGCGAATCTGGAGACGAAGAAGCTGCTCGCTTAACACATACACCCTGCGGCCACGTAATTTGTGATGTTTGCTTGGCAAAAATAAGGAGCTCAGCAAATCCAACGTGTCCAATTTGCAGAAGGCCACTGGACTAAAATTAATTGAATCAAATCAGAATTTGTGGCCCTGGCAATTCGCCGGGGCTTTTTCTTTGCATAACAATTAAATAACCCGCCATTGATCGGGATTAGAAATATAGTGAACAACGACTTCGCGGTTGAAGCTGTGACCAGTTTTAGCCGCGATTACTTTTCCTGCCAATGATAAGCCCAAGAGACTTAAATCACCGATCAGGTCAAGTACTTTGTGCCTGACGCACTCATCTTCAAAGCGAGTTTCGTTTAAAAACCCTTCATTACTCAAGACAACAGTGTTGCCCAAAGAAGTTCCTTTTGCAATTCCAAGTTTTCGCATCTGCGGCAGTTGCTCCAAAAAACCAAAGGTTCTTGCCGGAGCAATATTTTGAGCAAAAAATTCGGGTGTTAAAAGGCATTCAAATTGGCTATTGCCAACAAGCTTATTGGCAAAATCCGCCGTATAACTTATGTGCAAATCTGTTGATTTATCTTGCGCGGGATAAATTTCAATAAAGCGTCCCGCTTTATCTTCAAAACGAAGCTTCTCCTTTGGGGTAATATACTTTTTAACAGCATTCTGAAGTTGAAATCCACAGTCCAAAAATCCCTGGACAAATGGCGCAGCGCTACCATCCATGATTGGAATTTCAAAACCGGATACTTCGATCAAAACATTATCAAGTCCGGTTGCAACAATGGCTGCCAAAAGATGTTCAGTCGTACTCAAAGCCCAGATACTATTTTTTAAAACCGTTGCCTGCATTGCAACCTCAGGGATCACAGACCCAATTTTAAAAACAGCATCGGGAAAAGCTGTATTTGTAAAAACAATTCCAAAATCCTGAGCCGCTGGCTTTAAGACAACCCTAGCCAACTGCCCGGAGTGGACGCCTATGCCCTCAAAAACAACTTCTTGTTTTAATGTTTTTTGCTGCTGCATGTAACCCCTAAATAACCCATTTAATGTGTCTCGAAATCGGGCAACACCCGTTCCAGTCTGTCGTCCCGGCGAAGGCCGGGATCCAGAAATATCCACAATCTCAAACTTAAAAATTTCATTTTTATTTTGGGGTATAACCAGAAGCTTGCCTGGCCCCCGGCCTTCCGACTCCGCCCTTTGTGGCTACGACGGACACGTCGCCGGGGCAACCCATTGGCTCAATTGTTTCCGTCTGTAGAATCTTAAAACTAAACCTTAGGGCCAAGCCTGGAGAGTCCGATTAGTCAAACTAGTCATTTACCCATTTAAACAAATATAGCAGGCTTACAAACCTGTAAACCTGCTATAAAAACTTATTTATCCGTAAGCTTTAATTAATCTTTTAGCTGTGCTTGGTGAGGATGCTCTGACCCTACATAAATCTTAAGTTTTTTAATAACTTGTCGATTCAATTTATTCTTTGGAAGCATTCCCATTACGCCATGCATAATCAATCTGGATGGATCTTTTGCAAAGATTTCTTTAGCTGAAGGTTCTTTTAAACCACCTCTCCAACCTGAGAAACGAGCGTAAATTTTGTCATCCCACTTATTTCCGGTCAAAACGATTTTCTCGCAATTTGTAACAACAACATAATCACCGGAATCAGTATGAGGAGTATAAGTAGGCTTATCTTTTCCTCTGAGAATCTCTGCAATCTGCGTGCACAAACGGCCTAATACTTGCCCCGAAGCATCAATTTTACGCCACTTTGGCTCGCGTTCTTCTTTTTTCAAAATATAACTTTTATTCATATCCATGGCTGATAACCCTAAATCTATTATATGATTTATTTAATTTATGTATTTAAAACCGATATTTAGCCTTAAAATTCAATAAAAATGACTCTCTCCATTGTATGGCAAAAAACGGTTGTGGTCAAATATTTTTTCCACAAACACTTATTTTCCCCCTACAACTACCCTCATAAACTCCATAAACAACGGATTCACATCCAAAGGGGATGACTTAAACTCCGGATGGGCCTGCGTTCCAAGCATAAATGGATGGTCTTTAATTTCCGAAATTTCAACCAAATTTTTTTCAGTATAAATACCCGAAAAGACAACGCCTGCCTTTTCAAATTTCTCTTTATAGGAATTATTAAACTCGTAACGGTGTCGGTGTCTCTCTTCAACCAAATCTTTACCATAGGCTTTATGCGCCTTTGACCCTATGAGTACCTCGCAAGGATATGTCCCAAGACGCATAGTTGCGCCCTTACGTTCAACCCCCTGTTGCTCTACAAGTAAAGATATAACTGGATTGGTCGTATTTCTGTCAAATTCTGTACTGTTTGCATCTTTAAGCCCTAGTACATTGCGTGCAAATTCAATAAGCATTACCTGCATTCCAAGACATAAGCCAAGATACGGGACATTATGCTCGCGTGCCCATTTTGCAGCTAACATTTTACCTTCAACCCCTCTATTATCAAAACCACCTGGCACAATAATTCCATCAAGGCTTGCCATAGCCTTCCAAACATCCGCACTAGGATCATTCTTGGCTTTCTCAAGTTGCTCCGCCTCAATGACTTCAAGATTTACTTTAACCTTATTCCAATATCCTGCCGATGATACAGCCTCAATAACACTTATGTATGGATCATTGCTGCCAACATACTTTGCAACAAGACCAATTTTCACATCTTTTTTACTGGTTTCAATTAACTTAATTAATTCTTGCCACTGAGATAAATTTGTTGGTCTAGGTTTTGCAATTCCAAAGTACTGTTGAATTTTTTCACATAAACCCTGTTTTTCCAAATCCAAAAACAATTTATAAATTGGCTTGTAAGTCAAAACCTGAAAAATAAGATCTTTGTCTACCCCACACATGACTGACAATTTTTCGCGAGGCTTGCTCTCAACGGATTTTTCAGCACGTAACACTAAGCTGTTAGGAATAAGTCCAAGGCCCTTTAACGTGTAAACACTGTGCTGTGTTGGCTTGGTTTTTATCTCGTTTGCCCAACTCAAAAATGGAACATAACTCAGATGAAAGTGAAAGAGTCTATGATGACCAAGTTCAAGACTGATTTGGCGTATGGCTTCTAAAAAAGTATTACCTTCCATATCACCGACTGTACCACCTATTTCGATAAGTACAAAATCTGTTTTTTGTTCAATAGCAAAATCTAATAAACGATTTTTAATCGTATCTACTACATGTGGAACCAACTGAATGCAGCGACCTAAAAACTTACCCTCACGTTCACCCTGAAGCACCTCTTCAAAAATTTGCCCCGATGATACTGATGATTTTCTGGTCAGGTGTAGCTGCATTATGCGCTCGTAATGACCAAGATCAAGATCGGTCTCCGCACCATCTGCGGTCACAAAAACTTCGCCATGTTCCATCGGAGACATTGTTCCAGGATCAACATTAAGATATGGATCCCATTTGACCACGGCAATTGAATACCCCGCATTTTTAAGAAGTACGCCAACAGAGGAAACCAAAACCCCTTTACCAATTGACGAACAAACGCCACCAGTAACAGTTATAAACTTTGTACCATTATCAATTACAGTATTTAATTTTTCAT
Organism: Candidatus Babeliales bacterium; assembly: GCA_041671765.1. Taxonomy (GTDB): domain Bacteria; phylum Babelota; class Babeliae; order Babelales; family RVW-14; genus JBAZAX01. The sequence continues at coordinate 14,285 of JBAZAX010000030.1, forward strand.
TGAAACTCACAAGCTCTCCTTCAAGAAATTCATTAAATCGCAATTTTGATTTTATTAAATAAAATATTCACAAATTATATCTAATTTTTTATTTAAATATATAAGTTTTTTTAATTTAATGCAGTCTCAATAAAACTTTGTTGGAATTTATTAAGCCGATCAGCTCTCCGAAGATTTGCTTTGCTTCTTTTGCCTTCCCCTCTTGCTCCAT
>JBAZAX010000031.1:0-14449 GCA_041671765.1 Candidatus Babeliales bacterium
TTAATACCGCAGTTGCAACCGTCAACAACAAAGCTGCTTTTACAACAGCACTAGCTTCTGCAACAACTCCAAGCACCGTCAATACTCTGATTAATACCTCTGCTTATAACATTGTCACATATCTTGTTGACTACCCAAGCCCTAACAATTCTGTATTCACTAAGATTCAAGGCTTCTTCACAAACAATATGCCAAACGTTACCGGTACAGAATTAACCGCATTGCAAACTCTTTTGAAAAATACAAATTTAGCTAAATTTTTAAATGACTCTCAAAAAAATACCACCACAACTTTACTTACTAATACTAATGTTGTAGTAGATTTAAACACAGCGCTAAACTCAATTGGCACAAATTATACAAATGAAAATCTTGGCACAGTAACTGATGTTTGGCCAACACAGAAAACTATATTTGCAATTGTAAAAAATTCATCTTTTGACGCATCTTTTCAGGGCGCTAATGGCGGTGATTTAATTTATGCAAAATTAGTAGGTTTTTATGATAATCGAGCTGTTATCGGAATGACCAAATTATCAGATGGTTTTTCAGGTTTATTTGATGTAGCTCAAAGCAAACCATTTTTGACTGACAAGCAAAAACAAGGCATTTCCGATAGAAATGCGATCATCGGTTTAGAAATCGGATTAACAGCTGCTTTCAACACATTAAATTCATCAACAGATAAATTGGCAGCCATAAAAACTTTTATAGACAGCTATGCAACTGATACAAGAAATTTACGCGCAAAACGGTCAAATTTAAAATATTAAAGTTACTAACCCCCAGTTAAAACTTTAGAACGGAGAAAGAAGAGGCATGCTTGGACAAGTATGTCTCTTCTTTTTTTAACACTATATTTCAAGAGATAACCAAGATATCCGATTATTAACAGATAAAAGAAAAATAAAAAGCCATTTAAAAACTTTCAAAATTTTCAAACTCTAGACAAATTAAATCTGATCAAATTAGAATTAAAATATGGCAACAAATAAAACTTAGTAAGATATTTTTGTAATATCAAGAGTGAAGAAAGGAATAATAAGAATGAAACGTCTTATAAAATTAATTCCAAAACAAATAACTACTGTTTTGTTTTTTTTAAATTTGGTTTTATTTTTTATACCAAATTTAAATGCAGAAAATATAATTTATGGAACTCCTTATTACTTGCAACATATGAAAACAACAGAGTATTTAACTTTTGTTAATGCATCATATAATGGAGTTACTCCTAATTGTGCAACACAGAAAACTAAAGAAACAGCACCAACATGGACAATTTTAGGCCCAGGTGGATCTAACGCTAAAAATGGAACAGTTGTAAAATCCGGCGATTCAGTAACTGTTCAAATACAGGGAACAACATGGGCAAATATGTATCTTTCCCACTCGTATATTTACAGCATATTGCAAGACCAGTACCAGGCACGATTACTTTCGTCTGCAACTTCTACCCTATGGAAGATGTCTGGATTTGATTCAACGTTAGCCGGATATGTTCCCACGGCCACAGGAGGACAATCTGGATGGACTTCTAATATTGCAGTTGGAACTACATTAACAACATCCCATATCGTTGATCTTTGGAGTATTACTTATTCTCCACTTGATTACTGTATGGTATCCGGCCAATTCTGGTACACCACAGCAGGTGTATCCACTGCGCAAAGAAAAACTTATCCGGCAGCGCTTGAAGGATATGGAGAAGCTCATACTTTAAATGCCTGGTATTCAAATTTGAACTCTCGAGGATGGAAACTCATTCCCGCAGTTGTTACACCTGCAACACCAAGTCCAACAACTGCGTTTAAGTGGCAACTTGATACTACTACAGGCAACGTCTGGTTTTGGGACAAAACAAAATGGAACTTGGCATCAGGTGACACATTCAAACAAATTACCGTAACATCTTCAGGAATAGTTTGTGCATTAAGCACAACAACTGCTGCAGGCGGGTATGCGGTCAAAGTGAGAACAGGCGCAACCACAGCAAATCCTTGGGGAACAGGTTGGCAACAACTATCCGGCGGATCTCTCAGTACTATGACAGCAAACGGAGAATATATATGGGGTATAAATAGTGAAAATAATACATTTTATATTACAGGAATAGGCACTCCTTCAACTGCACAATGGAAGCTTACTAATCCACCGATACTACTTAACAACACAAAACCATTAACAGTTGTCTCAGGTGTAATTAATGGTACCGATATAAATGGAACCACCTGGACCATTGGGAATGGAAGCACTACCTGGCAAATGGCTGGCTTAACTAGTGCACTAAATGCAATAGGAACAACTTACACATCTGCGAATCTCGGAACTTCGGCTGATGCCTGGCCAACACAGAAAACATTGATGGCAATTGTAAAATACACAGGATTCAATAATGTAAACTTTGTTAATAACCCAAGTATTACTAATTCGATTTACACTAAAATTAAAGGCTTCTATGACACACGAACCGACGCAACATTATCTACTGTTAAAGATTTGTTGACTGCCGCTTCAGGAAAAAATTTCTTGTCCAGCGTTGCAATAGCACCAGCAACAACTTCACAAACAGCTGACATCACAACTTGGCTTACCAACGTCAACAATGCTCTTGCTGAGACAACAAATAAATCCGCTTTTGTAACAGCATTAAACGCAATAACAGGGATAAAGTTCTTACCAGAAACCGATAACCCGTTATTACAGAAGTTGCAAGCCTTGGTTGATAATACTACATACAACAAACTGACTTATTTAGTTGATTATCCAATTACTACTAACTCAATTTATACAAAAATTGACTATTTTTATAAAAAACGAGGGACATTTCCACTAACTGATATACAAAAATTGTTAACAAATGCAAAAGACAAAAATTTCTTAAGTGCTACTCAAAAAACAGATCTTACCGTTTATTCAACACAGGTGGCAAAAGAAATAGCGTATTATACCACATTAAAAACTACAACAGGCGAAACAAGCTTCATCTTTGACCCTTCTACAGTAACTAATAATACTTACGCAGCAATTAGTACAGCGGCCTATTCGGATAAATGGGCTGTAACAACTCCAAATTATATAGAAGTTCGTTTTAAGGCTGAAGCATTTAGCGACATACATATTCGTTTTGCCAGCAGTACAAATCCTACTGATTACATACAAGTAATTTTTGGTGGAAACACTAATACTAAATCATGGGCAAGATATTCTATTGGAGAAACAAAAACTACTATAGTCCCCGAAGTTGATAATGTCATACCAACGGGTGTAAGTGATTACTGGGTCAAAATATCAGGAACAACTTTGACTTATGGAACCGGTACTAATGCCATAATTGGAACAGCGACCATTCCGGATGCCGCTCCAAAAAATCTCAAATACGTAGGATTTGGAGGTTATACTCAAAGAGTATTTTATCAAAACATTTCGATAAAAACCGATGACAACTACGCGCAATATGCCGAAACAACAAGAGTTAATGGCATACTCACAGGGTTAGCCACGCTAACTTTCATTGCACCATCCACACTCTATGATGTACAATTTTCAGCACTACAAACATTAGCTACTAGCGTAGCTACAAATTCAGCTGCAAATCCAGCTTTATCTTATACAACTGATTTACAATCTGCTTTCTGGACTGCTTTAACTAATCTACACAATACAAGACCTAAAACTGACAAGACTAAATTAACCGCTTTAAAAACTTGGTATGCCACTCTGATTAACCAAACTTCTAGAAATAAACTCATTGCTTCAGACAAAAATTTCACTGCCATGAATTCTGAAATTGATGGCAATATCACCACCATCGATCAAGCCGCTGCGACAGCTCAATTAAAAGCAGATTTAAATGCTGCACTTACCAACATTGGCACAAATTATACACGTATTAATATCGGCGAAACAGGAGATGCCTGGCCAACAAAAAAAACAATGTTCGCCATTATAAACAATCCCGCTTTTGACACAACTTATCAGGGAGCAAATGGCGGGGACTTGATTTATGCAAAATTAATAGGTTTTTATAATAATCGCGCTACTATTGCAGAGGTTACTACTGTTGGACTGACTAGTTTGTCAAATGGTATTTCTGGTTTATTTGATATAGCACAAAATAAGACTTTTTTGAGTGAAAATCAAAAAGTAAGTATTTCTGAAAGAATTGCTATCATTGGATTGGAAATCGGTTTAACAGCTGCTTTTAACACATTAAATTCATCAACAGATAAATTGGCAGCAATAAAAACTTTTTTAAACAACTATGCAACTGATACAAGAAATTTACGAGCAAAACGGGCAAACTTAAAATAATAAAGTTACCAACCCAAAAGTTAAGTAATTAGAATAAATAAAAGAGAGAGGTATGTTTTTAAAGCATGCCTCTCTCTTTTGGAGTGGTAATAGTGGAATAAATACCAATAAAATAACTCCTCAAATTTCCAAAGTCTGGACAAATTAAATCTGATCAAATTAGAATTTAAAAAGATGCTTTATAAGAAATCTAAATATTTAAGCAAACCATTTAAAAAGGAGACTTTATGCTATATAATTTTTTAATAAATTTTTTTTTATTTTTATGTTTATGCAACCAACTAAACGCCGGACTAAGTTCAACATGGAGTAGCTTTGCTAATTACGATACTTACTATGAAACTCGTGGAATTACTTGTAATCCCGTAAGCACAAATAATATACTTTTATTCGTAACTAAACCCTTATTCACCACAACAACAAATTTTTTACCTTTTTATAAAGGTTCAACATCGCTAGGTAATGCCCAAGACTCAATGAGTAATTTTTCATTCGTTGCATGGAATAATGCCGGAACTCATATTGCACGCGGATACGAAAATGGATATTTTAATATTTTGACATGCAATGAATCATTTGGAACAGGTGGTGGAAATAGAACATTGGGCACCGGCCAGCAAATATCATCTATATCGTGGAATGAATCAGGTAGCACTTTGGCTCTGGCATCTCAAAGTACAATAAAATGGTACTCTACGCAAACGTCAATACTAAACCCATACAACTCGGCAACCGCTAGTGAATCATCAAATATTCCTTCAATTGCGTTTATGGATAGTACTAATTTGATCGTGGCTGTTGCGAATAAAATTAAAGTTTATGTAGGCACAGATCCTATACTCAGTGGAGGATCATTAAATACTAAAATATCTTCCAATATTAAATGTATTGCATATAACAAAATTAAATCGTTATTAGCAGTTTGTAGCGAAAATGGGGAAATTTATATTGCCAAATTTATCACGGGAACAGGTTTTGACTGGCAACAATCAACAAAATTAGATATCGCATCCTACGGATCTCCGGTAAACATTTCATGGAATACGGACGGCAATTACCTAGCCTTAACAACCTCAACTGGATATGCTCAAATTTATAAAATTAACATCAGTGAAGGTGCTGCAATATTGACAGCTGATGGCACACCGGTGCTTGTGGCTAAGGGAAATACTTATTGTGCTTGGTTTAAAAACGGATCTTTGGTGGTAGGAGGAAACGGGATTGCCAAAATTTATACTTACACGTACACAGGACCCACACCAACATCGACAGATTATGTACAGGCGGCTAAAGAATACACACAAGCATCTTTTGCATCGGTTCTTGCACTGTCCACAACTCCCAGCGATATTAAAAATATTATAAATAATCCGGTCTATAACGTCTCAAGAGATTTGGTTGTTTATCCAAGTGAAACAAACTCACTTTTTACTAAGATGCAAACATTTTTTAATGCAGACAACACTCTTAAATCTACGATTACAGACCAAGACATTACAATTTTAAAAGCTATATTAAAAGACCCAAACTCTACTGACATAAACCCAAATTTAAAGGTTTTTTTATCACCAGCAGAGCAAGATACCGCCACCAAATGGCTTGCCAATTTAAACGCTAGATCAATCGAAGCGGCAAATAAAGCTAGTTTTAAAACAGCTTTGGATGCAACTGCAAATCCTCCGGCAGGGTCCACAATTTATGGAGCCTTGAACGCATTAATTGATAACACAAACTACAATTCCGTAAACTATTTGGTTGATTATCCAACTCCGACTACCGGCGTCTTCTCAAAAATCAAAATACTATTTAACCCTGACAATACACCTAAAAATACCGCTAGTGCCGATCTCGCAGCTCTGGGACAGTTACTCAATAACGCAAATCTGAATAAATTCTTAAACGCCACAGATCTTGTCACTGTTACAAATACTCTTCGTGTGGCTGTGGTAAATGCTCAGTTAAAAACAGGCCTAAATTCAGCGTTAAATAGCGCAATCGGCACAGATTACTCAAGGGATAAACTCGGAACATCGTCCGACACATGGCCAGAAAAGAAAACCATGTTTGCTATTGTCAATAATACGACATTTGATGATGTCTCTTACCAAGGCGATAATGGTGGAAATATGGTTTATGACAAACTCAAAGGTTTTTATAATAATCGTACAACTATTGGGTTGGCTAAATTGTCAGATGGTTTTTCCGGTTTATTTGATGTAGTAGCAGTAGAAGGCAGCAAAGTTTTTCTGAATGGAACCCAAAAACAAGGGATTGCTGCTCTGGGTAAAATTGTGCGAACAGAATTTGATCTGACTTCTGCTGTTGGTATTTTAAAAACTGCACCTGACAAATTGGTAGCAATAAAAACATTTTTAACCCCTTCCGCCTTTACCGACTACGCAACTAAATCAAGAGACTTGCGTAAACAAAAAGACGATTTACTAAAACAATAAAGCTTTAAATTTATGAAAATTATTTGTTTAATCCATATTTTTAGGAGATGAGAAGATGATGAAAGCTAGCTTTAGAATGCTAATCATGGCAACAGCCTTCGCAATAATAAACGGACTGGGTGCTCAAACACCAGCAACAACAACCGCAGCCCCTATTGACCCTGATTTAACTGTTTACAATGCAATAAAAGGGCTTGGATTTACTGATACCGCTCCAATAACACTTCCAACCGATACAAATACGAATATAACAAGCTATATTGACATGCTTACAAAAGCTCAGGCTTTTTACACAGCTGACGGAACTACAGCACCAACTACAACACCCATTAAGACTTACTATGATAATATAGGCGCCTGGCTTACTGCGGTTAAGGCAAAACAAACCGAACTTAATCAACTGGCTGGACAGCAAACTGCCGCCAAAACTATTCTTACAGATGCAGCCGGCGCAACAGATCTTGCCGCATTAAATACAAAAATTTCTGATACAAATCTTTCTGCACAAATTACTTGGCTGAAAGCTAATGCCCCAACTGAATTAACTAATTTTTATGCAAAAATTAGCACAGCGTATAAGGGAGTATCAAGTCAAACAAAAGACAGTCTGCCTGCTTATTTGGACAGTTTAAAAACTATGTCTAACTCAATAACAACCAATACAGCAGTTTTTGGCGATCAAACAGCACTTAAAAGCCTTGCGGCCGCGGTTACTGAAAACGCAGATGCAGCAAAAAATGTCGTTAATATTATGAACGCAAACATGTCTACATTAGCTGCTCTAAAAACGGCAATAGAAACTAATGGAACGGCAGTAAAAGCATGGAGAAAACTTAAGTCATTGATGCCACAATAAGAATCAATATAGGTCAAAATTTTCAAGGAGTTTAGAAATATGAAATTTAATTTTAGAACCAACTGGAAAAAAACTATAGCCATTGCATTTTTTATAACAAACACATTTATTTTGCAATCAGCAATCGATCCTGATAAAACCATTAAAGATGAACTGGCCAAGTTGAATGTTGCAGGAAGTGCAATAGACACTGCAACAACAGCACAGCTAACAGAAATTGAGAATGTAATAAACGCGGCATATACATTTTTTAGTGCAGATACGACCGGCACTCCGGCATATACGGACGGATTAAACTTAATTGGAGCAGTAACGAGCCCTGCAGCCGGAACACTGAGGAAAAAGATTGCAGACCGCAAAACTACGCTGGCAGGTGGAACAAAATCAGCTGCAGAAGTTGCTTTTGCCAAGGCCCTACAAGCAGCCACAACGCCGGCAGCTCTAAATAAAATAGTAAATACTACAACTTATACCCTCACAAGTATACCTAAACTTATTGACTACAAAACCACAACCGGTTCTATTTATTCCAAAATATTAGGCTTCTTTACAAATTATGTACCAAAAGCCACTATAACCGGTACAAATCTGACAGCATTACAAACTCTTTTAATAAACCCAAATTTAGCAAGATTTTTAAGCACGGCAGAAAAAACCACAGTCAGAGCACTTGCCATATCCACAACATTAAACATTGCCAATAAAACAACGGCCATTGCAGCCAGATGCGCAGCACTTGGAAAGGTGGTTGATAAATATAAAGCAATAACAGTACCGGCTGCAGTAAGTAATTATTTATTCAACATAGCAATGACTCCAATTTATGTAACAATTACAAAGTACCCATCACCTCTTACAGCTGCACGAAAAACAGAAAGAGCCGCATGTGTTGCATTCTTCACAAAGGCAGGTGGTAGTAAGTTATTAACGGCAAAACAAAAAACAAGCACAACAGCAGCTATTAAAATTTTGAATGCAAAAAAATAACATAATCTATATAAAAATTTAATAAGAAAAAAGAGTCGGGACTTTGCGCAAAGTCCCGACTCTTTTTTCTTATTAAATTTTTATATTTTATCAGTTCAACTACATTAGACATCTTGCATATTTAACGCTAACTCGATAACGCTAAAATTTAAAATAGCAATGGATTGGGCAGTGCTTTAGCAAGACAGCCTTTTCGCTAGTTATCGAGTTCGTGTTATTTCAAACATACAACCAAAGATTGTATACAAAAATCAACGCAACCATATTGACACCATTTTGACATTTATTTGACACATGCCTGGCATATATAAATCTTTTTTTATTATACATCTTCGGGTGAGATTTATTTGGCCAGATCAGAATAGCACGCCATCTGGTCACGCACAAAAAAAGGGCTGCATTTTATTGCAGCCCAAAATTCAAAGTAAATGCGAAATAAAGGCTTAGTACATTCCGCCCATACCACCCATGCCGCCCATTCCACCGTGCGCATGTCCACCAGCCGCCGGTTTTTCTTCAGGCAACTCTGCAATCATTGCCTCTGTTGTCAACAACAGACCTGCAATGGATGATGCATTTTGCAATGCAAATCGTGTAACCTTTGTTGGGTCAACGATACCGGACTTGAACATATCAACATACTGTTCTTTACCTGCATCAAATCCAATATTTTCTTCAGAACTTCTTACTTTATCAACTACAACTGCAGCATCAAAGCCAGCATTTGAAGAAATAATTCTGATAGGTTCTTCCAAAGAACGCATAATAATATTTACGCCAATCGCTTCATCGCCATGAAGTTTTAAATGCTCAAGAGCCGATTGCGCACGAAGCAGAGCAACTCCACCACCTGCTACAATACCCTCTTCAACAGCTGCACGTGTTGCATGTAATGCATCGTCAACACGGTCTTTTTTCTCTTTCATTTCTGTTTCGGTTGCAGCACCGATCTTTATTACGGCAACACCGCCGGAAAGTTTTGCAAGACGCTCTTGTAATTTTTCTTTATCATACTCGGATGTAGAATTTTCAATCTCTACTTTAATTTGAGCTACACGAGCATCGATGTCTTTCTTAGAGCCTTTTCCATCAACGATTGTTGTATTGTCTTTTGTAATTCTTACTTTTCTTGCAGATCCAAGATCGCTGAATTTCATGCCTTCAAGCTTAATTCCAAGCTCATCAGAAGTCATGCTGCCACCGGTCAAAATTGCAATATCTTGGAGCATTGCTTTTCTTCTGTCACCAAAACCGGGAGCTTTAACAGCTGCAACATTGAGGGTTCCGCGCATCTTATTAACAACCAAAGTTGCAAGCGCTTCGCCTTCGATATCTTCAGCAATAATTAAAAGAGGAGTCCCTTGTTTTGCAATTTGTTCAAGAATTGGAAGAATGTCTTTCATGCTTGTGATTTTTTTATCGCAAATCAAGATAGAAACATTCTCAAGCTCAACATCCATCTTTTCAGTGTTTGTTACAAAGTAAGGAGAAAGATATCCGCGATCAAACTGCATACCTTCAACAACTGTCAATTCGCTTTCCATGCCTTTTGCTTCTTCAACTGTAATAACGCCGCCATTACCAACAGCTTCCATAGCATTGGCAATTAAATCACCAATTGAACTGTCGTTATTTGCAGAGATAGTTGCAACTTGAGAAATCTCGGATTTGCCTTTGATGGATTTTGACATCTTACCAAGGGCCGCAACAACCTTCTCAACAGCTTTATCCATACCGCGTTTAATTTCCATTGGGTTTGCACCGGCAGCAAGATTTTTCATGCCTTCGCGGTAAATTGCCTGAGCCAAGACGGTTGCTGTTGTTGTTCCGTCACCGGCAACATCAGCTGTTTTGGAAGCAACTTCGCGAACCATCTGCGCGCCCATATTTTCAAATTTATCTTTTAATTCAATCTCTTTTGCAACAGAAACACCGTCTTTGGTAATTGTTGGAGATCCAAAAGACTTTTCTATCGCAACGTTACGTCCCTTGGGACCAAGTGTAACTTTTACTGTATTTGCAAGTGCATTTACGCCACTTAAAATCTTAGCTCTGGCTTCTTCGCCAAATTTAATTTGTTTTGCCATAGTTTTTGTCCTTAATTAATTTTGTATTAACGCTACCGTATCATCCTGCCTGGCCGCCGTAGCCATATCATGGCGTAGTCGACACCTTACATTCAGGATCTCTTAACTTAGTTACTTTTCAACAATTCCAAGGAGTTCTTCTTCTCTTGAAATGAGATACTCCTGACCGTCAAATTTAAATTCTGTTCCAGAATATTTTCCAAAAATAACTTTATCGCCTACTTTAACATTGAGCGGCCTTATTTTGCCGTCAGCCAAAAGCTTGCCTTCTCCAACAGCTTCAACAACGCCAATCTGGGTTTTTTCTTGCGCGGTATCGGGAATAATAATTCCGCCGGCAGACTTTTGCTCACTCTCAATTCTCTTAACAAGAACTCTATCATAAAGCGGTTTAATCTTCGCAGCCATTACAAAATCCTCTAACTACTGGACTACATTTTACTACTGATTACTACTAATATAGTATAGCTAAAATGGCCAATTAATATAGCCAACACAGCTAACTAGTATAGCTAACTAGTTAATATAACCAAAGAACTTAAAAAATCAATATAAATTTTATAGTAAGTGACTCAAGTTTTCTAATAATTGCTTTAAGATTTAATACATTACAAAGATAAAATAAAATTAGACTGTACAATTAAGCTGCAGCGAGTTTTGATTAAATAAATGGTATTTATTGGGTTGATACGCTTCAGCCAAAAAACAATAATTCTTTTTGAAAAATATTAAATCATAAAACACGAATTAAACAGCCTTGCCCCAACCCAAAAAATCTATAGAATTAAATCTGATTGGTAAGTATCACTAAATTGGTTATCTAACTTGGAATTAAATTAAAAGGGAGCTCTTATGAACATATCTTTACGTTTTTATCTAACTTTTATATTTTTATTTTTCGCACTTCGTGCCGAGCAAACTCAAAATTTAACAACACCACAAGAAGTAAGTACACAAAATACAATCACAATTTCAGAAAATACCCAAACTTTCGATTTTAATGCCGATGCCCCAATATTCAAGGCATTTCCGGGACTACAAGAAACACTTGCACACATAACACTTGGCACATTCCCAACTCCAATTTTAAAAACTGACAAATTCGGCATATTTTTAAAAGATGCTTTTGGAATTGATGTGAAAAATCTTTATGTAAAGCAGGATAGTTTGAGTGGCAGAAAAAACACTGACCCAGCACAACTTTTTGGTGGAAATAAAGTCAGAAAACTTGAATTTATTCTAGCCGATGCACTTTTATGTGGCGCTGAAACAATTGTTACCGTTGGCGACGCAGGTTCAAACCACGCACTTGCAACTGCAATTTACTCCAAACTTGTCGGGCTTGATTGCATTATTATGCTAGCTCCACAATTGAATACTTCATATCTACAAAGAAACCTATTAATGGATTTATACTACAGCCCAACAATAAAAGCCTATTTTTCAGAAGCACAGCGAGCAGTAGACGAAATTAAAGTATCCCGTGAATTTATTCTTGCAGAAAAACAATCACCATACTACATCCCAATGGGTGGCTCAAATGAAGTGGGAGCAGTTGGATTTGTAAATGCAGCTTTTGAACTTAAAGAACAAATTGATCAAAAAATTGTTCCGGAACCGGATTATATTTATGTCACACTTGGCAGCGCAGGAACTGCTGCTGGATTAATTCTTGGGTGCAAGGCGGCAGGACTAAAATCAAAAATTGTTGCCGTACGGATAAGTGGAACGCCAGAAATTAAAGCAAGCGTGTTAAAAAAATTAATAAAATCAACAAATAAATATTTGAACATGTTCGATAAAAATTTTCCAATTTTTGAAATTACAGAAGACGACTATTCAATAAACCATGACTTTACTGGTACAAAATACGCTGAAACAACAAAAGAAGGAGCTCTTGCAATAAGACTTTTACGCACATTTGAAAAGATTCAACTAGACGGAACATACACGGGCAAAACTTTTGCGGCACTACTTTTTGATCTAATAAAAAAACCGAAATTACAAAACAAAAATATTCTCTTCTGGAATACGTACTGTTCCGGTAACTTTTCTGATATAACAAAAGATATGGATTATAGAGAACTCCCTGATTTGCTACAGGGTTATTTTAGGGTGCCTGTACAGGATTTAGACCAAGGATGCTAAGTAAGACATAACTCTAAAGTTACAAACTTTGATAATACAGAAAAAGCCTTATCCCGAGATGGTGTCATCCTGAACTTGATTCAGGATCCATGGATTAATAAAAATTCCCATTAAGGACAATAAATGTCAAAAAAAGAAATACTTGTTGGATCACATATTTCATCGGCAGGCGAACTTCACCTTGCATTTGCAAGAGGTGAATCAATTGACTGTTCCGTGATGCAAATTTTTACAAAAAGTAGCAGACAATGGGTTGCTAAGAAACTAAAGGACAGCGAAATCGAGGCATTTCTTAATGCTTCAAAAAAATCATCTATAAAAGTCGTTGTCTCACATGCCGGATATTTAATTAATATTGCCTCTAAAAATCCCGAAATTATTAAAAAATCTATAAAATCTTTGATCGACGAAATCAATTTATGCGAATCGTTACAGATTCCATATTTAGTTTTACACCCAGGCTCACACATTGGTGGTGGCGAAGAAAAAGGCATTGAATTAATCGCGCAAAATCTAGACATTGCTCTTGCTGCCGTCCCAGGTAAAACAATAATATTACTTGAAAATATGGCGGGACAGGGAACGAATCTTGGATATAAATTCGAACAGTTAAAAAATATTATTGATCTATGTAAACATAAAAAAAGACTTGGCGTTTGCTTTGACACATGTCACGCATTTGCTGCAGGTTATGACATCTCAACACCTGAATCATACAAAGAGACTTTTAAGGCATTTGATAAAATAATTGGACTTGAAAGATTAAAAGCAATTCACGTTAATAACTCATCCGGAGCACTTGGCTCAAAAGTCGACAGACATGCACCACTAACTGATGGCAAAATTCCACTCGAAGCGTTTAAATTAATGATGAATGACAAAAATCTAGTAGATATTCCCAAAATTCTTGAAACACCTAGTGATTCAGAAATGAAGTTGTGGGCGAAAGAAATTAAATTTTTAAAAAGCTTAGTAAAACAAAATAATTAAAAAAATTCATAAAAACAGGCAGCTACATATTAAAAAATAGTGCTGCCTGTTTTTTTAGTCAAATTATCAAATCTTTTTAATCAATTTAAACCACTGCGATTCTTTTGCAAAAAGCGTATTTGAATAAGACGAATGTACCGAAAGAACAGATGACGGATAATATATAGAAATCCCGTGCGCATTGCGACTGTCTTCACCGGTAACATTTGCAAAAACAACTTTGGGAATTAACACAAAACCATCATTTAACAATTGACCCAATCGAGTCAAAGCTGGCTCATAATTTGGGGATGTTTTAAATAATCCACAACACCCGGAAGTTGCTTTATCTGCTTCAGCATGAAGTTTTGTAAGCTCAGTTACCAAGCATTCATAAAAAGAATATAAATCAATATAACTGTTATTCTCAAAATGCATTGACTTTTCTCTTGCTGACTTCAGAGCCATTCGCACTGATATTGGCTTATACTGTAAACATTCAAGCAAAGTTGTTGCAACTTGATCAATATTGTTACGCAAAGCATTAATCAATGAGATATCTATTGCAGACAAAGTGTAATCTTTAACTGTCGTTCTGGAGTAAAAATCATGATAAGACTCAACCATTAATCTAG
>JBAZAX010000032.1:0-13350 GCA_041671765.1 Candidatus Babeliales bacterium
AATACGGCAGTTAAGCTTGTCACGCCGAAGATACCTGGCTGGAGACGGCCTGGAAAAATAGGTACTGCCAGGATTAAATTTAAAGCCTCGATTGTAAAAAGTCGGGGCTTTTTTTCTTGTGATTTTTTTTAAAATATTGAATAAATTGTATTGAAAAGAGTTGTGAAAATTACAGATATATTTAATGGAATTTATGATTTTTTATTATAAAAAAATTTTAAAGTTTAAAGAGATTTATTTGCTAGCGGTTTTGTTTTTTGCAGGCTGTGCTAAGCATGAATTGACGCTGCAGGAAAAACAGGATTTAGTAAAATCATCAAGATGTTTACATACAGATCTTTTAAATAAATATTATAAAGAATTAAAAAGTTTGAATTCAGGTAAAAAAAATAATGAAATTAAAGACAAGATAATTGAAGTTGCGGGTAACAAGCGGTACAAAGAGGATTTTTGGGATAAAGTTTATCCGGAATTAGCGCCAAAGAATATTCCATTGCACAAGTATATTGAAGGCTTGAATATTGATTTAGATTTTTTGAACTCAAAATATAGGGCCCTAGCTCGGATAAGCGATTTTGAATCCTCTGTGCCTATTGCTACACGCGTTCAAAGTTTGAATAATGATCTTCTTGAGATCAGAGCATTTATAACAACATGTAAAGAGTATCGCGAAGAAGGGAGATATATAAATATAATGTCTCGAAGAGTGTAATATAGAATTACCAAGTGAATTGACAAATGGCTTTCAAGTTTCGAGCTGTCCATTTGGGACTGCGGAATTGAGGCCTGCCAGGGTGATGATGTTTGAACCGGTTGCGTATTCCGTTGGGCAAACCTGATAGAAGCTTTTTGGTTTTTTATGCATTTGCGCTATTTTACGCAAAATAGTAATCTAAAAGCGTATTGAAGTATTTTGTAGATGTATTTTTTTGAAAGGATTTTGTAATGTATAACACTTATAATAATCTTACTCGTTCGGTTGCATCTTTTATGTATAAAGTTTATGCATGGATGTCTTTGGGTTTGGCAATTACCGCTGCAACCGCTTATGGGGTTTATTCAACTCCTGAGTTATTCAGAGCAATCGTTACAAACAGATTTGCTTTTTTTGCACTTCTTATTGCACAGCTTGGCATAGTTTTTTACATTTCAAGTGCTTTCCAAAAACTTAGCTATGCGACAAACGTTTTACTATTTTCATTGTATTCGGGATTGCTTGGTATGACATTGTCTGTAATATTTGCCGTATACCAGATGGGTTCAATTTACCAAATTTTTGCAATTACTGTTGGAATGTTTGGTTTTATGGCTCTTTATGGTTACTATACCAAAACCGATTTGACATCTTTTGGCCAAATCATGTTCATGGGGCTAATTGGAATAATTATTGCAGGAATTGTTAATATGTTTCTGCAAAACTCAATGATGAACTATGTTATTTCTTTTATTGGAATTTTAATTTTCACAGGTTTGACTGCCTATGATGTACAAAGAATAAAGGTTTTGGGAAGTGAGCTTTTAAATAAAGGCGAAGAAGAACGCAAAATTGCATTGATGTGTGCGCTAACTCTTTATCTTGATTTTATCAATTTGTTTTTGCATTTGCTAAATTTTCTTGGTAAGAAAAAATAAGCGCAGTGCTATTAAATAAAAGTTAATGACAATAAAAAAAGCCTCGATTTTTTACAATCGAGGCTTTTTTTATTATCATTATATTAATTTGTTTTATTGACCTGGGTCATCATCTATATAACCAACTTTTTCGCACTCTCCACAGCCAACTTTTTCACCCTCGTATTGATCAGACTCTTCTCCGCCTATTTTGAAATCTTCCTCGCTATCATTTTGGTAAGAAGTTTCATCATCGTCAGGATAACCTACCCTGAAATCTTCTTCCATTGCAAATAATGAGGCGCATGATACAAGCCCGCTCAAAGCGAGTAACATAAACATCTTTTTCATCTAAACGTCTCCTTTCCGTATTTCTTATACTTCCTACTCTTTTTCATCTTTTTTCCACCTGTTTTTATTTTACAACTAAGCCATGTGCAAAGTCAATTACTCTGATTTTTATTTCTATTATAAAACTACATCAGGTTTTCGTCTTTGTTAAAGCTACAGACGGATATGTCTGCCCTGTGTAGTAATGATATTTTTTCTGTTCCCCAGCTGCGCCTTTTGGCGCTGCGACATTGAGGTAGCCCTAGGTGGTGAAAGTGCAGTAGCTTACAATAACAAATTGGTCAACCTGGGGCGGTACATAGTTATTTTGTCGGATAAATGTCGAATAATTGTGATATTGGAGGTGAAAAAGCATTAAAAAGTTTAAAAAATGCTAAAAATTACAAAGTACTTTATCGCCTAAATCCTCAAGTTTTGTTATAATTCGACTTTAGAGAATGCGGGGTAATCACAAATTATGGAGATTTACAGATTATGTTGTTAGCCAAAGATTTTTTACTAAATGCCGTCCCTTACGCAAAATTTTATGTCAATGGTGTTGAATTAACACGAAATGTTGACTGGAATTTTCATAATGCAGGAAATGATGTTTCTGTTGCGTTTGATAGCAGATCAGTACCATCAAAATCTGTTTTTTTTGCTCTTAAAGGGCAAAACCTTGATGGGCATGATTTTATATCTCAAGCGCTTGATGCGGGTGCTTGTGCTTTAGTTATCAGCAAGGAGCTAAAATCTTTTTCGGGCAAGGATATGCAACATCTTGTAGATTCTCTTATAAATCGCTTGGTGATATTTGTTCCGGATACCTATGTGGCGCTTGTTGATATGGCAAAGGCTTGGCGTGCAACTTTTAATTTCCCCGTTGTTGGCATAACCGGATCATTGGGTAAAACAAGCACCAAGGAGATCCTGCGTTCAATTTTACAGCAGACAGACATTCCTTTTTATATCTCTGCAAAAAATCAAAACACTTTTATAGGCTTATGCGCAAACATTTTGAATGTAGATAGTTCATGCAAGGCTGCTGCATTTGAAGTTGGGATTAGTGAACTTGGAGAGATGTCTGTTAAGGCAGATATTCTGAACCCAACAATAGCCTTAATAACAAAAATTTCATACTCGCATATTTCCCAATTTGGGAGCTTGCAAAATGTTGCCTATGAAAAGCGTCAATTATTCAGAAATTTTAAAGATAAAGAGATAGGAATAATTTTTGGAGATCAGCCAATTTTAACTGATGCTAATTACGTACATCCAATAGCTCGATATGGATTCAAAACGAAAAATCATGTTCAGGCCAAAAAAATAAAAATCAGTGCAGATGCAAATGGAAAATTTATTACGGAATTTAATTTAAGATGGTATGGGCAAAAGGCCAGAGTTAAGTTTAACAGTACTCATCAGGGTCTTTTGTGCAATGCCCTGGCTGCTAGTACAATTGCCTATTTTATAAAAGTTCCGCTTTGCGCTGTTGTTAAAGGCATTGAGTCTTACACCGGTTTTGATAACAGATTTGAGCAAAAACCACTTAAAAATAATTGGGGAACGGTTATCAGTGACTGCTACAATGCTAATCCGGAAAGTATGAAAGCTGCCATTTCTGCATTTGATAAAATGAATAATAATGGGAAAAAAATAGCAGTTATTGGCGATATGCTGGAGCTTGGTGATCGCGAAGTTTATTGGCATAGAAATCTTGGTAAAATATTGAATAAGGCAGACAGTATTAATTCAATAATTTTAGTAGGCAGCCTGGTAAAGTATACACAGGGCATGCTTTTGTCTGATTCTTCTGTAACTCGAGTTAGTGATTGGCAAGAGGCCGAAAAGGTTCTTCTAGAAGAACTAAAAGCATCAAATTCACTTGTTTTGGTAAAAGCTTCACATGGAATCTCTTTGGATAAGTTAGTTGCAAAAGTTGTTGCATAAATCTGTTTTTAGCCAGATTTTTCCCTTTTCTTGTTCCGCGCGTAAAAAATTATTAAAGTTGGATATGTTAGTATTCAACTTTTTTGTTCTGTTTAAATTTTGAAGGGAGAAGGCGATGGTCCAGGATAGAGATTTTGACGTGGGAAGAGTATTTGAAAAGCTTACAGAAATTCCAAGTAAGATTCTTTTGCATCATGAAGTTCAAGATTTGTCTCAAATTGTTTTACATGATCTCTCGCATGATGATGTTTTTAATTTTAATAAGGCCGTTTATCTGGTCGATAATCCGGACTTTGATTGCCTCAAGGGTGTGGCTGGGTACTCAAGCGAAGAGTGTAAATTTCATAAACACGACGTTTGGGAAGATCCGGACCATTTTGCACAAGATATGCAGCAGGCAGATTTTAATTCTCAACTTAAACAGTTTTTACGCAATGGTTTGAAACGCAAAGATATTAATACTCATGATGAGGATGATTTAACACAACTTGGGCAATCCCTGGGATTGAAAAATCCGGCATTTTTGACTTGGCAAATGAGACATGGCAACCATGGTATTTTAATTTTTGAAACAAACGAGCAAATTTTGCAAAAAAAGCATAACTTACTAAAACATGCAGGGCCTCTTTTGAGCCTTTGCTAAAGACCATGTGGTATTGAACGTTTTGTTTTATACATTTGATTTAAAAAGTATTGTTTGCTTTTCGTTTGATAGAATTTTTGTTGCTGTAAGTTTTGTGCACGGTTGTAAGATTCCATAATTTTTTGAATAAAAGCCCGTTAGCATTACAAAATTCAACGTTGAAAAAATTCGACATATAGGTTTATTATTTTTTTCAACAGACCAACTTTTGTCATCTTCTTTTTTTAATTTTAGTTCTGGATTAAAAATTAAGTTCCATTCACTATTTATTTTATCACCATTTATTTCATTTTTTGTGTTTTCTGGTGCAATCTCCCACCAGTCAGTTAATTTAAAATTTTTTTCTTCATCTATTTCAATAGTTCGATAGGCTTTTTTATTTACATAAGTATCGAATTTATTGTAAGCAGTTATCCGTATATTATCACTGGTTTGATCAATTATTGCCGGATTATCTTGTGGCGTGAGTTTAAGCTGGAACAGCTCATCTTGTACTGTTATGAGTTCAGGCGAATAGAATGTATTGTGTGATTGTGGGCTTCGCATCAAGTTTCGCCATGTACCGTTTGCCGTGTAAACATAGCTTCCAGGATCTATTAGAATTGGAGTTCCATTGATTGATAGTGTTACGGCTAGTTGGTCGTAATGAAAATGGCCTGTCGGCTGATTTTGGTTGAATTTTGGCAGACGAAATGTTACATGGAAGCGTGCCCCGTCCGGGCATGTTTTTATTAGATCTTTTGCATAACCCGGCCCGTCGCCCTTCGGGCGATGGTTCGACAGGCTCACCACGAGCGCGCCTTTTAAAGATTCCAAATTACGTAAGAAGTCTATTATCACAATTCCAAAGTCCGGATAGTTGTAAATTACAGATTTTTCATTTGCAGCTCTTGGTTTTTTAGTACTTGGAATTTCAATCCCGGTTAAAATTTTCCCGCTGTCGTTATCACCGATAGTTACAAAATGGCCAGATGAGTTCGTGCCAGGCGAGCCTTTGCCAGACTCGTCTGTGCAGGCTTGTAAGAATTCTATCATTTTATCAAAGCGACTTAAAAATTCAGCAGGTAAGCCTGCTTGCCCCGTTTTGTTTTGATTCGTTTGGTAATCCGAAGTGATATTTTCTTTTGTATTACAAATCAGTTTAAAATGTAAAAACAGTTCAGTATCAAGTCTATGATAACCGGTTGTTCCCTCATAACATGTTCCATCGGGTTGTATTTGATGAAAAAATTGTTCTAGTATTTTTTTTACACACCAATTTTTTTTCTTATCAATGCTAGTATTACTTGTGTAAGCGTTATTTACGTGAGTATTTTTAATTTTGAAAAATTCGCATAAATACAGATATCCAACCAGATCAGATACATAATGGTTATTGGGTTTATCTGATGTCTCCCAATTAAATTCAAGATAATGTAAATGCATGTGCAGTGTATTTATAAATTTAATCCAAAATTCATCTGGAATATTATTATCGTTTTTGAAAAAATAAAATCCCCAAATCCAGTTGATAGCTCGTATTGCAACGTCCATTGGACATACCCAATTGACTCCAAGCATGTATGGATTTTGTTTTATCCAGTCTGATATTTGGTTTTGGAAAGTGCTTGTGTATCGATTATTCTGATTTATTTGGTAAGCTCTGCCAAGCACAAAAATATGTTGAAATCTGGACAGTTCCCACGGCACCTTGATATCCGGATTATATTCATCAAGTTTGATATTGGGGGGACAAGATGCTGCAATGTCTTGATAGAAGCTATGCGTCCATGATTTGGGGTTTGTAGTACACCATTTTGCATAATTGAGATACTCAAACTTGTCCGCTCCCAGTCTTCGCCCTACGTGGCTACGACGGGCAGGCTGTGGTGAGTGCCGGCCGGTCCTTCGATACGCGCACTTTGTGCGCACTCTGGACGAGCGGCCGGTGTATCGAACCATGCGGGCATAGAATCTACTTAGAATATTCTGACTTTTAAAATCTTGGTGCCACGGGATTTTTTCAAAACATTTTATTCCCGAACCCAAGATATCAAAACAATTTGAAGCGGCCAGATCCGCCTGCTGCAAAATCCAGTTACTGTCTTTGAATTTATTCGGCAAGTATGCGTTAAACTCTTCTGAATTTATTATTTTTTCTAGAAAATCAGTGTTAATTGATTTGGCTGTTTTGTCATCCTGAACTTGTTTCAGGATCCATGGATTAAATAAAATCCTCTTATAACAAAATCGTATCCAACGTTTTTTGGCTTTTCGTTCAAAAACTTGGGCACATCCGAATACTCCAAGTTCCATAAATCTTTTAAAAAATATTGCAAGCATCTTCTACCAAACAATTTTTGCACCAAACAATTTTTGATTTATAATCAATACTCTAAGTTTATTAAAAAGAAAGGATAATCTATGGATAACAATATATTAAGTAATGATAAAAACCAACAAGAATTAGATGAACAGAGCGTTGCTCAATTGGAACCAGTTCAACTGGAAGCAGTTCAACAAAAAACAATTCAACCGGCAGCGCTTGGCAATAAATATAAAAATATTATTTTTGATCTTGGTGCCGTTTTATTTTACTTTAATCCGTATGAAATTTTGCAGGATCTTTTTGGCCTTACAAAAGAACAATCTCAAGTAATAGTAAAAAACATTTCCAGTTCCACTTGGCTTGATATGGACAGAGGTCTTATAACACCTGAGCAAGTCGCAGAAAAATTGGCAGATCCTTTTGGCAAAGAAAATATGATGAAGTTTCTTGATGCGATGCCTGGTCGGCTGGTGCCTCTTACTCAAGGTGTTGAAATTTTAAATTTGGTCAGGCAGAAGGGATATAAAACTTATATTCTTTCAAACTTAGCAGAGTTTTGTTACCTCAAAGTCAAAGATTACGATTTTGTTAAACAGTTTGATGGCGCGATTTATTCGTACCAGCACAAATGTGCCAAACCTGAGGCACAGATTTATGAAATTCTGTTAAATACTTATTCTCTAAAAGCAGAAGAATGCCTTTTTATTGATGATCTTGAGGTTAATATTAACGGAAGCAAAACACTAGGAATTGATGGAATTGTTTGCAAAGACCATAATTATGTTTTGGATCAGCTAAAATTATTAAACATTATTTAGCACTGACTTGTCTTTTTTGTGTGGCTTTTTCATAAGATCTGAAAAAGAATTTTGTACCATCGAGCAAAGGCCTGTATTTTTCGCACAATTTTTTTATAAATTCTGAAAACTGTTGTGTTGTTATGGTCATCTTCCAGTCCAAAGTGGTTAGAATGAGTATTTCAATGGCATTTATTATTTCAAGTGTATCTTTTATGGCCTGAACCCTTTTCCAATCACTGTCTATACTAGGCTCATAATAATGTTTATAAAATACTGAAGCCCAATATTTATTTGAAAAAAATTTATCCTCATTTTCCTTTGATGCTAGCAGGCAACATACTATAAAATAGTTTGAGACACGTTTGAAGTCTCTTATTAAAGTTGAATTTTGAGTGAGTAAATTTTCCAAATAAATTAATCCATATAAAATTGTGTGTCTTGTGATTTGCAGTTTGCTGATTAAATTATTGGTTATTATTCTAGTTTCATATTGCTTATTTGGCTCAGTGTTGAAGATGCTTTTTTCTCCGGTCATAAAGCAAAGTTCTGTTGCTATGATATAATTTAAAACGGCCTTTTTTTTAGACAATTCTTCTCTTGAAATCGATGGCTTTCCACTAATAATATTTTGTTCTTGAGTGTCAATTGTTTTGATTAATTTAAGCAGGGGGAAAGAATCCCATTCGGTTGCAGTAATTTGCTGCGTGGTCCATTGACTGGCAGCCGCTTTTAGCGTTATCACGCCTTGATGAGTGGAATCTTGAGTTGGAGAATCCTGTGTCATGGCATTTATATTAGCAATTCCGAGTCCATAACATAAAATCAAAAAAACAAAAAGATTCATCTTAATTCCCCTTCCCATTTTTGTGTCATCCAAATTTCAGATTCTAGTTTTTAAGTTTAATTATGATAGTATTTAAAAGTAAATATTTATAAGTAATAATCTTTTTAATACAGGATATAACATGAATAAAAAAATTATTCTTACCGGTGATCGCCCAACGGGTCCACTGCATCTGGGACATTTTATTGGATCGCTACAAAATCGTGTTAAATTACAACAAGAGTACAATCAATATATTTTAATTGCCGATGTGCAAGCATTAACGGATAATTTTGAAAATCCGGAAAAAGTCAGAAAAAATATTTTTGAATTAGCTTGCGATTATTTAGCAGTTGGTATCAATCCGGATGTTTCTACAATTTTTATTCAATCAATGATTCCGGAAATTGCAGATCTTACAATTTTTTACCTGAATTTGGTTACACTTGCCAGACTACAGCGTAATCCAACTGTTAAAGACGAAATAAAACAAAAAGGCTATGGGGCCAACGTTACGGCCGGATTTTTGTGTTATCCCGTCAGCCAGGCTGCTGACATAACTGTTTTTAATGCAGATTTGGTTCCGGTTGGAGAAGATCAACTTCCAATGATTGAGCAGACTGTTGAAATTGTCCGCAAATTTAACAGCATTTATGAACCGGTTTTTGTAGAACCAAAGGCGCTTGTTCCCGAACATGGTGCGCGTTTGTCAGGCATTGATGGAAAAGCAAAAATGAGTAAATCGTTAGGCAATGCAATTTATCTGTCTGATTCTGCTGATGATTTACAGAAAAAAGTGATGAGCATGTTTACCGATCCAAACCACTTGCGCGTTGAAGATCCGGGCAAAATAGAGGGTAATACTGTTTTTACGTACCTTGATATTTTTGATCAGGATAAGGTCCGCGTAAATGATTTGAAAGAGCATTACAAGCGCGGCGGATTAGGTGATGTAAAAGTAAAACGTCATTTGAATGAGATATTACAAGAATTTTTAAAGCCAATTCGTGAACGTAGAATGCAATTTTCAAGTGATCCCGCTCAGGTTATGAATATTGTTAAACAGGGTACGGATAAGGCTAGAAATACTGCGGCGCAGACAATGGCAAAGGTACGTAAGGCCATGAAAATTAATTATTTTTAAACAAGTTCAAGTGCCACTCAGTTATCAATTGCATGCAATCAAAATAATTATTGGAATTAACATATAAAATCCAAGCCACCATAATTTGTTTTTAACCGCGAGTTTGTAACATAAATTAAGTGCAAGTATTGCAATAATAGTTGCACTTAAAATCAAAAAGAAGCCATGAGTGCCAAAACCGGCATTCAAGTTTTGAAAAAGCTCAGGTTTTTTGAAAATATCCTTTATTCCCAAAAATAAGAATGCTGCAACAATCAGCGGCAAGTGTATTAAAAACGAAATCTGAAAAGCTCGTCTAGGACTGATTTTTAACCAACATCCTGCAACGTATGTACTTGCAAAACGCGATATCCCAGGCAAAAGGGCACAGCCTTGAACTGCGCCAAGAATTATTGCTTTTTTGAAATCAAAAGGTTCATAACAGCCTACCTGTAGTGCTGTGCTTGTTGAATTGTTGCGAATCAGTCTTAACGAGAATAAAAGTAGCATTGTTATTATAAAACCAAAGAGCAAAAAATTTGGTCCAAGATTTTCGAAAAAATCGTGCATGCCAATTTTTATAACAAAATAAAATATGCTTGTAATCAAGTCTGCCACAATTACCAGTTCAACGATTTTAGTGAATAAAGAAAACAGCTTTTTTTGAGAAAACGATAGTGGCTTTGATTTGAACAAAAATTGTATGCACAACTGAATCACTTTTTTTACCGGGAAAGCCCAGTCTTTAAAGAATACGATCAATATCGCAGCTAAAGCCGTGCCGTGTAACAGATGGTCTAAAAAGTCGGGCAAAATGGCATTTGGGATTCCCCAAAACTTATTTGCCAGCAAACCGGCCAATGCCACGTGTCCTGAGCTGCTGATTGGCAGTGATTCAACTATTATTTGCGTAATTATTAAAACAAGAATTATGCTTTCCATTATTATCCCCCTGTAAGTTATTAATTTTATATAAAATTATAATTTATAAGTGATTATATGATAATAATTAATATAATTAAAAGAGTTAATTACAACTTCTAGATGTTGAGCTTCAGTTTATAAAATTTTGCATATTTTTTAACGAATTTCTTTATTCTGGACAAATTCGATATTGAATGTAGAATTTGTCTAATACTGCGGTTTAACTTCATTAATTTGGAGATTTGAGATGATAAAACGTAAAATTTCTGAAGATATATTAAGCGGGGCGCGGTATTTTCCTGTTGTTGGCATTTTAGGCCCCCGTCAATCTGGTAAAACAACTCTTGCCAGGGAACTATTTAAAAATCACAATTATCTTTCACTCGAGGATTTGGAACTCAGGGCTGCTGCAAAAAATGATCCGAGAACATTTTTGCAGGCAAATCGAAATGATTATGGAATAATTGTCGACGAATTTCAGTATGTGCCGGAGCTCCTATCTTATATTCAAACAGTAGTTGATCAAGATCAAAAAAATGGGTACTTCATTTTAACAGGCTCACAAAATTTTTTAATGAATGAGGCTATAACCCAGTCTTTGGCTGGCAGAATTTCGTTACATACGCTTTTGCCATTATCAATTTTAGAACTAAAAGATGAAAAATATATTCCATCAGAAATTGAGCCCATGCTCTACCAAGGCTGCTACCCGGCAATTTATTCAAAAAACATCCCTCCGGAAAAACTCTATAAAAACTATATGCAAACATATATCGAACGTGACGTTCGTCAACTTACTAATATTGGTGACTTGACGACATTTCAAACCTTTATAAGACTTTGCGCAGCACGAGTTGGACAACTTGTGAATTTTACTGTGCTGGGCAATGATGCTAATATTAGCGATGCAACTGTGAGGCGTTGGCTTAGTATTTTGGAAGCGAATTATATCATTTTTCGCTTGCATCCATATCATGAAAATTTGGGCAAACGGATGGTAAAGGCAGCCAAACTTTATTTTTATGACCCAGGACTTATTTGCCATCTTCTTCAGATTAAGCAAGAAGACTTGGCAAGTCATCCAAATAAAGGCAACATTTTTGAATCGTTTATTATTGCTGATATCCTCAAGCATTATCACAATAATGGCGTAGATCCTCGAATATACTTCTGGAGAGATAAAACGGAACATGAGGTTGATTGTATTATACAAGATGGTCAAAAGCTCCTGCCAATCGAAATAAAATCGGGAAGAACTTTTAACCAGCGCTTTCTTGATGGCCTTACTTATTGGAATAACCTAAAACATGGGCTTCTTGAAAAAAACACCGGCTCTAATCAGGCTACTCCCAACGGAGATTCGGTAGGCCATGGCGCCGTTATTTTTGCCGGTTCGGCACAACAACCGCGTGCTCATAAGACACTTGTGAGTTGGCAATCAATCGATGAGATCTATGATTTATGAAAAAAGAAATTTTTATTGTGCTAAGCCTTGAATTTTGTGGCGAAAAATTTTGCTTCCAAGCGCCAAACTTTCATGCCATTCGTAATTTTACTACATGTAACCGAAAATTTTTACAAAAATATTGATTCAAAAAAAATGTTAGTATAAGTTCAGATTTATAAAGTTTGAAAATTTATTGTTGAGTTGCCTGCACGCTAAGTGGTATCACAACATAAAATTGCAACGCAAGTGAATAAGTAAAGTAGATTTTAGAGTGTGAAGTATTTTTAGTAAAGAAGGAGACAGTATGATGAGATTTAGACATCTTCTGCGCACGTTCTTAGTGATGTCCATGTTCATGGGCGTTGCTATGCAACTTTCAGCCAAGACTTATTCAAAGAAAACATTTTTAGCACCCCGCGCGGTCGGTACAAATTTACCGATGGAGTTGACAACTTGGCATGAGTTAGCGTATCAAAAGCTAGAGAAAAAACACGGGCACAGTATTTTCAGTCATTTGACCATGACGCCTTTTTATCAAGCCTCTGATAATAAGGATGATGTTGGTGAGTATTTCGGAATTGGAAACGGCAAGAATAATTTCACCATTGGTGTAGATGGTACAGCCGATATTTCAGGATACCTATTTATTCATGATGCACTTTCAGCATCAGCGCCAGTTGGTGGGACAGTAAAATTTGACCCTAAACAAGAAATTTGGGGAGCCCGATTTGATTACTTCCAAAGTTTTAGTCACCCATTTGGTGGGCTTTTCTTCAAGGCAAGTATGCCCGTTGTATATGTTAAGAACAATGTAGGAATGAGTATTTCTGATCCTGTAACTGCTACTATTGGTGGGGAAGATTTTACCCTATCGAATTTTTTTGCAGGAAATGTTGAAGTAACAACAGCTATGGATCCTGATAATAGAAATTTACAATTACCTCTTACACATGCAAAAATTGCCGGCGACGAATCAAAATTTGGAGTAGCAGACATTAATCTTGCTCTTGGTTACAAAATTCACGAAACAAAAACAGATCACATTTATTTGAGTGCCCAGATTGATATTCCAACAGGATCTCGTCCAAACGGCGAGTTTTTGTTGCAACCTGTTCTTGGCAATGGCAAGCACTTTGGATTAGGTGCACGTCTTGACGGAGCGGTTGAGCTTTGGAGTAACAAAAACGCAGCAGTCAGAGCGTTGCTTGATATTGATTACAGATATCTTTTTGAATCAGGTGAGAATAGAACAGTAGGTGTAAAAGGTCTAAATCTTGCACATTATTACATGGCAGGAAAACTTGGACAAGACGAGGCACCTCTTTTCCCAGCAGCAAATGTTTTGACGCAAAGTATTAGGGTAAAACCTGGAAGCCAGTTTGACCTTCTTG
>JBAZAX010000033.1:0-13098 GCA_041671765.1 Candidatus Babeliales bacterium
CGGTGCAATACCCGCCCATTGCTTCATCGACTGAGTTATCGGCAAGTTCATAGACTAGATGATGCAACCCAGCTGTACCGGTCGAGCCAATGTACATAGCAGGACGCTTGCGAACAGCCTCAAGCCCTTCAAGAACTTTAATCGCACCGGCACCATAATCGTCTGAAGCAGTTTGCTTCTTTATATCTTTATCGTCTTTCATAGCTTTTCACCCCACTACCTAAAAAATAAAAATTTGTTATGCAGAACTTTGTACCAAGAGTTATCTGCCATTTTCACAGAATGCTTTCAAAAAAATGAAGATTTTAGTATTTTAGCATTTATATACGTGTTAATCGGCCATTATTTAAAGTTATAAGATACCATAATTTACATTATAAATCACCCGCTTTAAGATTTGTTCTGTAATTTTTTTTAAACAAAGAGTGTACATAATCCGGTGGATCGCTGATATGAAAAATGATAAGCCTGTCTTAAAAAATCACGACTTTTATATGCAAAAAGCCTTACAACAGGCAAAGATAGCGGAACGTCACAATGAAGTTCCGGTTGGAGCTATTATAATTTCACCGGATGGAAAAATCATTGCACGGGCATATAATAAAGTTGAAAATAACACTTGCCAGGCAGGACACGCAGAAATTTTGGCTATTCAAAAAGCTACAAAAAAAATAGGCGATTGGCGATTGAATGGATGTTTAATTTATGTTACTCTCGAACCATGCTTGATGTGCCTGGGCTTAATACAACTTAGCAGACTTGAAAAAGTCGTTTTTGGGGCTACCTCACCAATATTTGGAACAGGATCTTTGACAAGTAATACCTTCTTAGTGCATAATTACCTAAAAAAGTTGGATATCGAAGGTGGAATTAAAGAAAAAGATTGCGCAGATTTATTGAAATCTTTTTTTAGGAAAAAGCGAAATTAAGCAAAGAAAGGTGAGGCAGTGAAGAACAGAGCTCAGTTTATTGAGATGATGAAAAAGAACCTATTGCAACGCAGAAGCGAAATGGCGGGACGTCTATCAAACCAATCTCAAGAAAAGGTATCTGACGGACAGGTGCAAGATAGCGGCGATGAAGCACTGTCATTATCGATGGAAAAACTACAAAATACCCTGCAGCAAAGCGAAATGGATGAAATCAGATCAATAGATGATGCATTTGAAAGAATTAATCGTGACGAATATGGTGTATGCATGGAATGCGGAAGCCCTATTCCTGAAAAAAGGCTGGAGACTTTCCCTTATGCATCACGCTGCGTAGCTTGCCAAGAAAAGTTTGAACAGTAATCTAGAAATTATTTAATGCCGGTGTAGCTCAGTGGTAGAGCAACTGATTCGTAATCAGTAGGTCGTCGGTTCAAGTCCGGTCACCGGCTCCAAAAAATTAGCCGAAAAGGGAACCCCTTTTCGGCATTAATTGTTCTAAAGCCCTTCAATTACATATTGAGGCGTAAGTTTTAAACCATTTTTGGTGTAAAATTCTTCTAATATTTTCACTATCCTACTTCTTATTTTTAGACTTGAGTCATCTTTTCGCTTGCTTTGTCTTTCAAAATAATATGCAAGATCTAATGCTGTATTCCGACCGAGATCCTCTGATTTAACATCTATTTTTGATTCCCTAAGTAATATTTCCACGCATTCGGGCCTAGCATGAATAACTGCATGATGCAATGCAGTATTCCCTGCAAAGTCTTTAATATTAGGATTTGCCCCAGCTCTAATCAGTACATCCATACACATTAGTCTTCCCGAAATAGCGGAATAATGCAATGGCGTAAAACCACGCGCATCCTGTTTATCTATAACGCTAGCGAATTCCTTTTTCTCAAGAAGTGTTTTTAAAGTTTCGGCCTGACTACTATCCGTTGAAGCATCATAAATCAAACACGCTTCCATCGCCCCCAATTTACACACTCCAAAGAAAATAACCGTAAACAACCCTACATTAATAACATTTTTCATATTCATCATGACACTTAATCCTTATTTTCAAAATGTAAGACTTTGCAATAACTACCATCACTTTTTTATTTTTTATTTTGCTCAAGTTTAAATGCATATGGCAAAAGCGTTTTAAGTTGTTCGATTTTATAATTCCCAGAAATAGTTGCCATAACAATGTAAGCTTCAGGCTCAGCAAACTCATTGATAACCTGACGGCAAGCGCCGCATGGAGCTCCATATTCAGGCGCATCAAGAACAATAGCTATAGCTTTAATAAAATTACCTTTTTCTCCTTCAGAAACTGCTTTAAAAATTGCTATACGTTCTGCGCAAACCGTTAATCCGTACGACGCATTTTCAACATTTGTTCCGGAATAAATTTTGCCAGATCTAGTTAAAATAGCAGCCCCAACTTTGAAATTTGAATATGGGCTGTACGAATTTTCTCTGGCTTTTTTGGCCTGTTCAATTAAATTTTTAAAATCAAAATCTAATTCAGCCGCTTTGACTTCACTTTTACTTGCTACTTGATTTAATACTTGCGTCACTTCAGTCTCCTTTGGCAATACTTGTAAAAAACTTAACGATAAAACGGATGGCAATAAAAGACACTTCGCAATATTCATGATCATCTTTCCTGTAAAAAACATACTACCTGTATTAACTCGAGTAGCAGAGCATACAATACGAAGGCCACGAAATCAATAGGATTTTTGTTTTTCTTCAAATGAATTGAGCAAGTTTTTTGCAAGTGTTGACAATATTGTATTCGTTTTTGTATACTAATAATATCAATATTTATACAAAAAAATGTAATTTTGGAGCTAAATAGATGAAAATGATAAGAATCACAGAGGAAACAAGCCACCGCTTAGATGAGCTAGTTGAGGAAACACATGAATCAAAACAAGCTCTTCTAGATAAGGCTGTTCAAATGCTTACAAGAAAATATTTTCTTGTAAAAGCAAATAATGAATTAGCAGAGCTTAAAAAAGATCCAAAAGCATGGAAAGAGTACATGGAAGAGCATGAGGCTTGGGATGAAACTCTTTTAGATGGATTGGAATAAAATGGCCACAACATTGAAGCCTTTACGTGGAGATATTTGGATTGTTAACTTAGATCCCATCGTTGGACATGAGCAAGCCAAGAAACGCCCTTGTCTTATTGTTTCAAACAATATTTTTAATCAAAATCCATCTGAACTGGTTGTCGTTATTCCTCTAACATCTAAATACAAAAAAATTTCCTGGCTTGTTGAAATTGGTGAAATTAGAATTGGCAATGTATCAACAATGTCTTATGCACTATGCAACCATGTCAGGACTGTTTCACTCGCACGATTCTCCTCTAAACCCGTTGCGCATATCAAGACAGATACAATGGAAAAAATAGAGGCAAGATTACGCATGCTTCTTGATCTCTAAATAAAGGTAAGAAAGTTATTTTATCCCCAGAAAAAAAATATTATTTGCTGATCAAATAAAAAATATAGAAAAGCTCCAAGTCCAAGAAACGGCCCAAATGGGATTCTGGTGAATCTATCCTTTTTTAATATTAATAAAAAAAGGCCACCTAAGATTAGTCCTGAGAATGAGCCCAACATTAAAGCAAACCATACACCAACCGGACCAAGAAATGAACCAATCATGGCAAGGAGCTCCATGTCGCCAATTCCCAATCCATCACGTTTGGTAAATGTTTTGAATAAAAATGCAATAATCCACAAGAGTCCATATCCTAAAATGGCTCCAATCAAACTTTGCATAGTAGAGATATATGTAAATCCAAAGTACGAGGCAATAAGTCCAAGCGGAATGAGCCAAAACGTACAAATCTGTGGAATAACCATTGCTTGGAAATCAGTTCGCGTCGCAACGATCAAGGCAGATAAAAATATAAAAAATATAAAAAAAGAAAAATAGTTTTGCGCTGGTACTTGTTTTGCCAAATTCGCAAATGATATATCAAATCCTTCTACAACCGGATTAGTTGCTAAATAATAATAAAGCGATGAAAACTTTGGTAAACATCTTTGATAAAGTAGCACCAACATAAAACCGGTTAACAATTCAATAAATGGATATAAAAAAGAGATGCTCTCTTTGCACTTCCTACACTTTGCTTTTAACAAAATCCAAGAGACTAATGGGATATTATCGTACCAAAAAATTAGTTGCTCACATTTTGGACATGCGGATCTCATCTTAAAAAAAGACCGCCCTGACACTAACCTAAATGCAACAACGTTTAAAAATGATCCCCAACATAACCCAAACAAAAAAATAATTAAAAGAAGAATATCCACCAAACTCCCCTTCAGAACTAACCTTTTATTCCAGCCTTTATCAAATCGTGAATATGTATAACGCCAACTGCTGTCTTACCATTTACAACAACCAAGCTTGTGATGTTAAAATTTTCCATAATTTCAAGAGCTGAACCTGCGAGCGCATCAATATTTACGGTTTTGGGATTTAGCGTCATTATTTCAGTTGCTTTTTTATTAAAAACATCCGGACCAAATTTATCACAAGCACGACGCAAATCACCATCTGTAACAATTCCACAAAGATTATTTTTATTATCAGCCACTATACCAATTCCCAGCTTTTTGGAAGATATGGTATAAAGAATTTCGCTAAATTTTGAATCCATTGATATTAACGGAAGATTAATCCCAGAATACATGAAGTAATTAACTGTTAAAATCAGTCGTTTTCCAAGAGCTCCAGCTGGATGAACACGCGCAAAACAATTTTTATCAAAATTGTGCATCGAGCTAACCACAACAGCTATGGCATCTCCAAAGGCCATCATCAAAGTCGAACTGCTTGTTGGGGCCAAATTTAAGGGACAGGCCTCACGCTCAAGTGGAAGCTTAATAACAAGATCAACCAAGCCAGACAGGCTGCCGTTATTGCAACAAATCAATACTGTATAATTTTTTGTAAAATTTTTATTATTTTTTAAAGACGCAATAACATTTTCAAGTTCTGTTCCAGTGCCACTTTTTGATAAAGCAATGAATATATCGTTTTGTTGAATAACCCCAAGATCACCGTGCAATGCTTCACATGCGTGCAAAAATATTGAAGGAATTCCAAGGCTTGAAAAGGTTGCAGCCAATTTTTGTGCAACTAATCCTGATTTACCAAGACCTGAGAAAACAATCTTCCCCGTATTTTCTAGAATTTTGTTAACAAGAATAGACGCTGTTTCTGGAATATTGTTGGCAACTGCCATTAACGCTTGAGATTCTTGTAAAATTACATCTGAAATGGCTTGTTTGATATCAAGCTTTGAAGCACCCTTTACAGCAAATGCGCTTTCTTTTTGCTGGTCCAACATTGTAACCCCATATTTATTTTTTTTTGCTATCACCAAGATCTTGAATTACTTTATCTAGCAAAGTATCGATGCGGTCTTGCTTCTCTCTGTTTTCATCATAAATAAATATAATTTCTGGAGTGTAGCGAGGGTTTAATCGAGTTGCAAGTTCTTTGCGTATAGATGGCCTATAAAGTTTGAGAGCATCCAGTGCTGTTTTAAATATTTCTTCAGAAAATACATCAAATGTAGACAGATAAACGTAAAGAATGCCCGAGTCCTGTGAAAAATCTACTCTTGTTACATAGACCTTTTGTACATCGGTATTTTCATTGGAAATTAAACTAATGATTTGAGATAGTTCACGAAAAAAGAGGGATTTTTTTCGCTCCCTCTTTATTTCATGTAAGTTTGAGCTCGCCCCATGGCGATTTTTATTTGACGCAACCATTATTTAAGCATACCTTCCATGCTCTTAATAATGTTGTTCTTGACCGCGCGCATCAATCTTTTTCGCTTCTTCTGCGTTGGAGGTTCAAAATAAACCTGTCGCTTCATATCACGAATGACGCCTTCGCGTTCAACTTTTTTCTTAAGTTGCTTTAAGCTTTTTTCGAGATTTCCAGTTACCTGGATTTCGATATTATATGACTTTGACATTGAATTTTAACACCGCCTTAAAAACTAGTTTCGTCGTTGATACTTCTTCACTATCACTTAACAAAGCCTATCAGAATGGGGTCATTTGTCAAAACAATCAATAAAATCAGGGATTATGGCTTCCATGAAAAGCGTATTTGCAAACAGAATTAAAAATATATTAATAGAAGACGTAAACTAACGCGAATTCGAGAATTAAATATTGCTTCATGAAAGCCACTGTAACGTCGCCCCGGCGCAGGCCGGGGTCCAGATGCAACTTCAACGTCCTCGCCTATTTTTGAAACATTTATCTATGCGAATCACAATCAAAATCAAATCAAGTACTCTAAATCTGTTTTATTTCTGTACTAAAACTGGATCCCGGCCTCCGCCGGGAAGACCTCGTGTAATAGCGTTTAGCGTTTTTACACTGCATAAAAATAAATCATTACGATTATCGAATTCGCGTTAAACTATTAAGCCTTTACAATAAGCATTGATTCACTTACAATTTGAGCACAAATTAACAGAAAAAATGTTTATTTAAAGGGAAGACTATGAAATCTTTGTTGTATAAGACTCATCTGATTGGTAAAAAAATAATATTTATTGGAATTATTATATCTTTTCCATACGTAATGGCAGGCGATTTTGATTTACCAAATCACGATGAAATCAAAAAAGAGGTCACTTCTTTAATTGAGAACGATCTAGTTGAAAAATCAAAAGCAACTGTTTTGCAAAAAATTAAACGCTGCGCCTCGCAAAACGATGGATACGTTGAAATTACACGTGAGAACGCACCCAATATTTATAAATTGCTTAACTCAGCTGCAAATACAATTGGAATAGATATACCGTCAAAAGTTTATCTAAACAAATCTCATGTACTCAGTTTGAATTGCTGCAATGCTTTTGTCGCAAAGAACCTTAATGGAAAAATATATTTATCACTAGGAAACAAGCTTTTATGTGAACTCACTCCTCAAGAAACTAAAGCAATTTTGGAGCATGAATTTATGCACATAAAGGACAAGTTTCTTGAACAACTTACCCCAAAGATGTATAAAAACGGAGTAGTAGCCTGTTCTTATTTAGGTTTATTAGGCATACAATGCGTTTTATTGGTTCATATATCAAAGACCATCTATTCCAAAAAATACTCTAATGCCGCTCTAATGGCTTTACCTATTCCATTGTTAGCGTACTTATCAGGAAAGCTTGGAAGACAAGTCATAGATAACAAAACCCAAATAAATGATTTTTGTCAAAAATTAGAACAACATGCAGATTTGAATGTTGAATCAAAAACCGACTTAGCAAATGGACTGAAAAAAATAATTGCAATGATAACAATCGAAGCATTAAAATATAACCCAAAAAGTATCGACCCTAGCGCGATTTTACTAATTGAAACCGAAATGCAAAATGCAATAATTAAGAATATAGATAATGGTAAAATGGATTCCAATGATCCTTTGCACCCTACACTTCAAAATAGATTGAATTATTTAAAAGAATTTACCGAGACAACAACCTCTAATATTGTTTAATATTTCTTATTTAGTTTTTTGATAAAAACTCAACACTGGACTGTCTTTTGATAAATCATTATCATCATTGTAGTAGCAATTATGAGAGATGGTTTGTGATGGATAGTTTAAAAAGTGATGGGAGTGTGGTCCATGAGAAGTAAATCTAGGTTTAGTCTGTTTTTTTTCTCAATATTTTTTGTTATTAATTTTTTCACAATCGAATTATATTCCAAAGAGATTTCGGATAATATCCACAAGGATTCTGCTATCGCCGATAGTAGCAACGGAACAGTGGTGTTTGAGCGTTCAAAAGTTTGGCGCCAAGTTCAGAAATTATCACAAGACACAGTTGCACAAATCTTTGTAAACACAGCATCTTTTAACTGGGAAGAACCTTACAAAACACCCAAGCAAAGAAAAACCTGCGGCAGTGGATTTTTTATTAGCGATCAAGGATTAATCGTTACAAATTATCACGTTGTAGATGAAGCTGCGGGAATTAAAATACAAATTCCATCGTTGGGAAAAGAACAATTTAAAGTAAATGTAGTTGGCGTAAGTCCCGATAGAGACATTGCTTTATTAAAATTAAGCAATGCGTCATTCAAGATGATTCAACAAAAATTGGGAGCCATTCCATATTTAAAACTCGGAGATTCTGATAAAGTTTTCAGAGCACAAGAAATAATGGCATTGGGATACCCTCTAGGACAAGAAAAATTGAAAAGCACACAGGGAATAGTCAGTGGACGCGAAATTTTATCCAATGAATCTTATATACAGATGACTGCTGCTCTTAACCCCGGCAACTCAGGAGGCCCATCATTAAACACCGCCGGCGAAGTAATTGGAATAAATACAGCACGAATAGCAAAAGCGCAGGGAGTTGGTTATATAATTCCAATCAATGATGTAAAAAATGTAATTCAAAACTTACTTAAAATAAAATTACTGCGTAAGGCAATGCTCGGATTCGAATTTAATTACAGCACCAAAAATACAACACGATTTTTATCAAATCCATTGCCGGGAGGACTCTATTTAAGTCGCATCTATAAAAATACTTTACTTGAAATTGCAGGCGTTAAATCAGGTGATATGGTTTACGAAATTAACGGACACAAAGTTGATTTATATGGCGAACTAAATGTTGAATGGAGTGAAGATAAAATACCAGTAGTCGCCCTCCTCAATAGGTTTTCACTTGGTCAAAAAATTAACATGCTTGTTTATAGAAATGGAGCCAAAATCAACATAAATTTTGATTTTAATTTGACAGATCCACTTCCAATAAGATTTTATTATCCTGAATATGAAAAAATTGATTACGAAATTATTGGTGGAATGGTCATAATGCAATTAGCTCTTAATCACATTGAAAAATTCGAAGAAATTAACCCATTTCTCGTAAAATACATGAAACGGCAAAATCAGTATAAACCACGCCTAATCATCACACATATTTTCCCAACATCAAAAGCTCAGGATGCTAGAGTTGTTTACGAAAGTGATATTATAAAAAAAGTAAATGGACACATGGTCAATACACTGGAAGAATTAAGAGATGCAATAAAGCAATCCGAAAATTATTTATCTCTAGAAACATCAGAAAAACAGTTTATGGTTCTTCCATTTGAAAAGATTCTTTTAGATGAAAAAAGATTAAGCCAAAAGTTCTTTTATAAAAAAACAGCTTTAGTAAAAGAACTTTTGGAAAAACGAAACCTAAAAAACTAGGCCCTTTGTTTTTATAATTTATTGACTATGATAATATTTTTTTACTAAACTAATTAGTGGGATGAGTTTAAAAAACTAGCAATTTTTAAAATATATAACTTTCTAGGAGAGATGTATGAAGATTTTAAGATCATCGTTTTTATTTGCAGCTCTTGCAATAATCACATTTTGTGCAACAAAAGCTAGTGTAGGTGAAAATGTAATACAAAACATGAAACAAAGCCTCAAACAACCAAGCATAGAACTTCTTGCCTCAAGTGAATTGGTGGACTGGGATACTTTTGAAAATCGCATTAAAGCCCTAAAAGACGCTTTAATTGCATTTGAGAACAAATTAGGTGAATTTAAGCAGGCTAAAAATGTGCTTCCTGCAGCAATAGCTACTCCAACCTCACCAACGCCAGCACCTACAATTACTCAAACACCTGCAATAACACCGTCCACAACACCCGAAGTAACGCCTGTGCCATCGCCAATAGTGGCAACAACACCCGCAATAACACCTACCGCTACACCAATAACGACACCTGCCATAGCTCCGGTGCCAACAACACCCGCAATCCAAACACCTGAATTAGCCCCAGTTCCAACAATTACACCTGTAGCAACAACTGGTCCAGTCACTATTCCACCAACAACGCCCGCTATTCCAGCGACTGAAACACTCATGGCACCCGTGGCGACCCCCGCACCAACTCCAACTGAAGTTACACCAGTTAATCCAATTTCTGCACCATCCGCAACACCTACCGAACCTCCTGCACCTATGACACCGGCCGTCGCTACACCTGAAACAACTCCAGTCCCAACTCCAAGCTCAACACCAACAACGCCTTCTATTATTTACTCAACGTCACCCACAGCTCCTGTCGTTAGCCCAGCACCTGCCCAGACGCCAGCAGAGACTCCAAGCGCTACAGCAACCGATGTGGCTCAACCAGAAGTCTCTTCCGTGATGGATGCATCTGCCCCAGCAATGGAAGAAATGGTTCAAGAGGAAATGGTCAGTGAAACGCCAGCACCTTAAAAGTAAATATTTTTCGTTAAATTATAAATATTTTTTGTTTGATAGTGGTTTTTGCGCTATAATCCTATGAAAATAGTATATTTGGGGTTTAACCCGCTAGGATTTTAATGTATTGTCAGTACTATCAAGCAACCGTTAATACTCCATGCACACATTTTATTACCGGGATACTTCGAAGCCACGAACACCTGGTTTTTGAAAGAGCTCTTGACGGACGCAACAGCTCGATCATCGAATTTTTTGTACCACAAGACTCCGAAGCTATGTTTGTAGATATTATGCATCACTTTGTTGAACTAGGTTATGTATTCAGTTTTGGAAAAAAAGAAAACAGGTTAAAATTATAAAATTATAAGGCGTTTTATGAACAAAAAAATAATTTACAAAACACTGTTACAACACATTGGTAAAACACCAATTGCTAAATTAGAATTTGATGTCAAGCCAACTTTACTTGCAAAACTTGAATTCATGAATCCTGGTGGAAGCGTAAAAGATCGTTCTGCTCTGTTCATGATCGAACAAGCCGAAAAAAGTGGAGTCCTACAACCGGGTGGGACAATTGTTGAGGCATCCTCTGGAAATCAGGGTATCGCTCTTGCCATGATTGGTGCACTAAAGGGTTACAAAGTTATAATTACAGTACCGGATAGAACTGCAGCGGAAAAAGTTGCAATTTTACGCGCATACGGCGCAGAAGTATGTGTTTGCCCAAACACTGATGATTTGCACGATCCTAGAGGATATCACGCCAAGGCAGAGCACTTTCTTCACTCAATTCCCGGTGCTTTCATGCCAAACCAGTATTTCAATAAATCTAACCCTCTTGCTCATTACACAACAACCGGTCCGGAAATTTGGGAACAAACTCAAGGAACAGTCACCCATGTAATCTTAGGCGCTGGATCTTGTGGAACAATTTCCGGAGTTGGCAGATATTTAAAAGAACAAAATCCAAATGTAAAAATCATTGGAGTTGATGCTGCAACATCTGCATATTCAAGCAAAAATCCAAAAGCCTACAATGTTGAGGGCCTTGGAATTGATGTAATAACTGACACATTTGATCAAAACGTAGTCGATCAGATTATTCCTATTTCTGACGAAGACGCTTTTTCATCAACACGAAGATTAGCAACAGAACACGGATTGCTTGTTGGAATAAGTAGCGGAGCCGTCATGCACGTTGCTC
Organism: Candidatus Babeliales bacterium; assembly: GCA_041671765.1. GTDB lineage: Bacteria > Babelota > Babeliae > Babelales > RVW-14 > JBAZAX01. The sequence goes on from JBAZAX010000033.1 coordinate 11,416, forward strand.
TTGAATATTGCAAAAATCTGACAGAAGAAGATGTGGTTGTGGTTATCTTAGCAGACTCGGGTAAAAATTATTTAAGCAAAGTTTTTGCAGCACAAACTAAAAAAACATTGCCCGAAAAAATAAGCACTCCTGAGCAAGCAAACTCACTATAAAATATTGATTTAAACTTAAATTGTTTTATTCTATTTTACCTAGCGCGATGCGGGAAATTTGAAATAAATCGTGTTTAAGGCCCTAGATATTCACCTATAATTCAACGATATTGGAGATGCTACATTCATGTTAAAAAATTTTTATAAATACCAATCACTTGGGAATGATTTCATTCTTTTTGATTGGTATAAAAAACCTGAAACATTCGTTGAACAGATCCTAAGTGAACAGAATTTACAAGACCTTGTTATTAAAATATGTCAGCCACATTTTGGCATAGGTGCTGACGGGGTATTGATTTTAAAGGGAAACACTAACGCAAGAGTCGCCGAGATGCTCATTTTTAACAAAGATGGCAGCCGCGCAGAAATTTGCCTAAACGGATTGCGCTGTGTGGCTCAACACTTGTTCATGCATTACAATTTTCCAGAAAAGTTTCAAATCAAGGCAGGGCATAGAATTATTGAATGTTTTGTTCAAAATTCAAAAGATAGCTCTGAACAGGTCATTGTAACAAACAACGTCGGCAAGGGTGAATATCTTGCCGCAAAATCAATAAAAATATCTACAGGTCAGATTTCGGGGCACTGCGCATCAATTGGAAATCCACATTTTATAGTGTTTGATAAAAAAGATCTAAACTGGCTACAAGCATTTGGTTCTGAAATTGAAAGTCATAAAGAATTTGAAACTTCTGTTTCCAGCAAAACCAATGTTGAATTTGTTTGGCAAGATAAAACATCAACATCAATAAAAAAATTTGTTTCCATTGTTTATGAACGTGGTTGCGGAATTACACTCGCATGCAGCTCCGGAGCTGCAGCTATTTCTGCTGTTCTTCTAAAGCTTGGGCTAGTAAGTAAAAACGAAGAATTTCAAATTTCAATGCCGGGCGGCACTATTAAATGCAGTCTTGATGAATCTGAAAATATTACACTCTGTGCTACATCAAATGTCGTTTTTAGCGGAACACTTGGGCGATAATAGGTAACTTACTGTCTCCATCTTCAAATAATACATACGTTTCAATTGCTGTATTTTTATTATTTATTTAAAGCATTGACTTTGATATTTTAAGTTGTGTAGAAATAATAGAAAATCATAGCATTTCTTGAATCTAAAAATTAAAATAGGAGCATACCTTGAACCCAAATAATATTCCTATATCAAAAAGTATAAATAAAAGCCTACCATTTGAACTTGATGACTGGTTAACGAAAAAAATTGACCCTGCAAAAAGAGATCACACTACAAACACCTATCAATTTTATAAAAAATTTAATTTAGAAGAGCTGGGCTTTATTAAAGCTGAATTAATAACACAAAACTCAGAACTATTATTAAGAATAAAAAAACATGTTGTTACATATCCAAATGAGTGGACCATGTCCATGATCAGGGACGCCACACTTTTTCACTTGAACCTCTTTGAAAAATTATATTCTTTGAATCTTGCGTTAAAAAGCAGCTCATTACAAAATATTTTTTTTGATAATACCAAACCAAAATTCTCATACATAACAACTCTGA
>JBAZAX010000034.1:0-12996 GCA_041671765.1 Candidatus Babeliales bacterium
ATCTTGAGGAACAACAGTCAACCAATCAGAAACAGTAGCAAAGTTGTCAAATCCAACAACCTGTGCCGGAATTGATGGAAGAACCTGTGTAATGCGCTTCCCTTGGCTGTTTATGAGAACTCTAACTCGTCCTGTACTTGCGCCACATGTAAAATAATCACCTTGCTTCAAAGTTCCTTGTGTACAAATAACAGTTGCAACCGGACCTAACCCTTTTTCAACTTTTGACTCTAAAATAAAAGCACGAGCCGGAACTGAAATATCAGCCTTTAGATCCATAAGTTGAGACTGCAAAACAACCATTTCTAATAATTCATTAACGCCTTGACCTGTTTTAGCAGAAATAGGAACGACCACAACGCTTCCGCCCCAGTCTTCAGACATCAATTCATATTTTGCAAGCTGCCTCTTAATTGTTTCAAGTGCGGCAGGAGAACTATTTTTATCAATTTTATTAATAGCAACAATAATCGGAACGCCAGACGCCTTTGCATGATTTATAGCTTCAACTGTTTGAGGCATTATGCCATCATCAACAGCAACAACCAAAATTGCTATATCGGTAATTTTTGCCCCTTTTTCTCTCATGTGAGAAAACGCTTCGTGACCAGGGGTATCTATAAATACTATTTTCCCATGCTTGCTATCAACTTCATAAGCACCAAGGTGTTGTGTAATTCCACCTTTTTCAGAGCCCGCTACATTCATTTTTCTTATATAGTCTAGTAATGTAGTCTTTCCATGATCAACGTGACCCATAACTACTACAACCGGCCAACGATGAACAGATGTACCGGTTTCTGTTCGTAGCTTTGCAATTTTGTCTGCATCTGTTTTTTGAGGTGCCAAAATTGCAACCCCAAAATGATCTGCCAAGCTTTTGATTATGTCTGTTGAAAGAATATGATTTCTATTGCAAACCATACCTTTTCTCATCAAAGCCATTATCAATTCGCCAGACTGCTTACCCAAAAGATCCGCTACTTCAAATAATGGTAAACTTTTATCTACAACCATTTCTTTGACAATTTTCACATCGGGAGCAACAGAAACCTGTTTTTTACGTCTTTTTCTACGACGCCCAGGCCTGAACACTCTCTTCTCTAAGCCAATTTTATTGGTTAAAAGCTTACTTATCTTATTTTTTTCAATAACCTCATCAATCAGCTCTTCTTCGGCTAATTGCAAAGGCTCAGCAATATAATCAGATTTTTTTGGAACATAAACGGGTTTTTCTTCTGGAAGAATATTAACTTCTTCTTTTGCAATTTCTCGAGTTTGATGCACGATATTTTTTACCTTTGGTTCTTCTTTAAATACTTGTTTTTTTGGTTCTATTTTCGTATCAGATCTTTTTTCAGAGCTTGTTATCACTTCTTTTTTTTCAAATTCTTTTTTAGATTTTTCTTCCGTTTTTTTGCTTTCAGAAAAACGCTGCCTTACCTTTAAAGCAACATTATCAGGCAATACAGACATATGATTGGAAAAATCAACACTCAGGGATTTCAGGAAAGACATAACATCTTTACTTGAAACACCTAACTCTTTGGCTATCTCATAAATTCTCATGCTAATCTCACTCGAAAGTGCTCAAAAATTACGACTCTTCATCCTCATCGTGCACAGATCCACCATCGATATTTATTCGATCATGCACAGATGACATATCTCCACCCAATGGATTAATATCTTGTAATTGAATATCCAAACCAACAAGCTTGGATGCCAATGAAATATTCTGGCCCATCTTTCCAATTGCATAAGAACGCTGATCCTGGGCCAACCATACAATGGCTCTTTTATCGCCCACAACCTCAACCTTGTCGATTTCAGCAGGTTTTAAACTGTTTCTTACCAAATCTTCAGTTGAATCAGTTGCTTCTATTAGATCTATCTTTTCCTGTCCAAGTTCACGTAGAATTGGTTTAATTCTGGCCCCACCAACTCCTACGCACGTCCCAACAGGATCAATGTCTTTACTTGTTGAAGCAAGAATTGCTTTGGTTTTATACCCGGGAGCCCTAACAATCTTTTTAATTTCAACCAAGCCTTCAAACACTTCTGGAATTTCAATTTCGATAAGACCTTTAACAAAGTCACAGGAAGCACGATCCAATATTAGCTGATAATCCCACTTTGGAGTAGAAAGCACTTCTTTTAGCAAAACTTTTATCGGATTACCAACTTTCAAATTTTCGCCTGGAATAGAATTGTCTTTGGGTAAAAGAGCTGGAACTTCACCAATTTTTATGGCCATACCGTTACGCTCATGTTTATGAACAACCCCAATAAGAATAGTTCCTTGCTTATCTTTGAAGTCATTAAATACGGCAAACGATTCAAGCTCACGTATTTTATTTGCAATCAACTGCTTGACCATCAAAATTTCTATTCGACCAATGTGCTCATCAAATGGCACCATAATAACATCGCCAATTTGTGCATTGGGGTTGATAGACTTCGATTTACGTAGTGAAATTTCTTTCTCTTCATCAGTCACAGAGGCAACTACATTTTTTTCAGAAAACACCTCGAGACTGCCGGACTTTTTATTAAAAGAAACGGCAAAATTTGTTTGAGGAAATTTTTTGACAAAAGCAGCCTTCATCCCATCGCAAATTACAGAAACAATTTTTTCACGATCAAGACCACGCTCTTCGACAAGACCCTCAATGACATCAGCTAGATTCACTCTTATCCCAACCTTTGGTTAAAAAATACCAATAAAAACCTACTTATGCTTAATTCTAGATCAAAAAACAAAAATGTGAAGATAAACAATTTAAACGCCATAAAGCCATCCAAAACTGATATCTTTATTTTGTGGAAAATTTTAAATGTTATTTTTCAAATATTGAACCAACCTATTATTAATTATATATTATATATATATAATATAATAGTAATAGGCGAGCGTTATTTTGTGGATAACTCGATCTTATACCTGTCAAAGACGCTTCTCAATCGTGAATTCGGATTATTTAAAAATTGTGGATAACCTGTTGATAACTTGTTGATAACTTGTTGATAACTCTAGCGCTTGCGTCTAGATCGTACTTTTGGGATTGTTTTTTTTGAAACGATGTCTCACTGGTAGATTTAAAGGTGTTGAAAAACTTGTTAACAAACTTATCCACAACTTATCAACAAGTTATCCACAAAGTTATCAACATTCCTACCTGTAATGTTTTGAGTTTCTCTATTACTGTTTTTTTATGATCTATTGAGCTTCTTGCGTATTGCGCCATTTTACTTTTTTGAAAAATATAAATATTTTCAATTTGATATTTAATGATGTCCCGTTTTACGATTTTAAGAAAAGAATTTAGTCATGCGTAATAGCTATGTTTTATTTGTAGCTATTTTCATTCTGTAGTACAATTATTGTAGGAGTTTTAGCTTTGTTTTAGCTAATTTTTTCATATATTTAAACCTGGACAGTATGAATAAAAATTATGATGTGATTGTTATTGGCGGTGGACATGCTGGAGTTGAGGCTGCATATGTTTCAGCAAAAATGGGTTCCAGAACACTGCTTATAACTTTGGATAAAAATAAAATTGCTACAATGCCTTGCAACCCGTCAATTGGTGGGCTTGGCAAAGGTCATATTGTTTTCGAAATTGGTGCATTGGGTGGCCTTATGCCACAGCTTTGTACTAAGACTTATCTGCAAGCCAGAATGCTTAATACAAGTAAAGGTCCCGCGGTTCAAGGCCTGCGACTTCAAATTGATAAATTTACATACAGCAACGCAGCGTCTCAAATTTTATCGCAAGTTCCCAATCTTGATATTTATGATGGCATGGGTTCAGATATTCTTACGGAATCGATAAATGGTAAAAAACAAGTAATCGGCGTAAAAACTTCTTCAGGCGATATTTTTAAGGCTTCTTGTGTTGTAGTTACCACTGGAACATTTTTAAATGGCGTGATACACATTGGTAAAACACGCTATCCTGCCGGGCGAAGAGGCGAAGCCCCAGCCATTGGCCTTTCTGAATCAATTTCACAAGCAATGGAAGTGCCAATTTTAAGATTAAAAACTGGTACTCCTCCACGATTATTAACTTCAAGTATTGATTTTTCAAAACTTGAGCGTCAGCCAGCAGAAGAACTTGAGTATCTATATGAATTTGATGAATTACATGTTGAAGAAAAATATCCGTGCTATATTGCAAAAACTAATGAAAAAACTCACGATATAATTCGTAATAATATGCATTTGTCTGCATTATATGGTGGAGCAATTTCGGGAATTGGGCCACGTTACTGTCCATCAATCGAAGATAAAGTTAAGAAATTTCCAAATCAAAAATCGCACCATGTCTTTATTGAACCGGAAGGTGCTGATGGTGTTGAAAGTTACCCAGCAGGACTTTCAACTTCGTTGCCGTTTGAAGTTCAAATGCAGTATATTAATAGCATTGAAGGACTTGAAAATGCGGTTATCTCAAAATGTGCATATGCCATTGAATATGATTTTTTTCAGCCTAATAATTTAGATCATTCTTTGCAGGCAAAAAATGTTGAAGGGCTTTTTCTTGCGGGGCAGTTGATTGGAACAACCGGTTACGAAGAGGCTGCGGGATTGGGCCTAATTGCAGGTATTAATGCGAGCGTAAAGCATAAGGGGCTTGCCCCTTTTATTCTTTCTAGATCGGAAAGTTATATTGGTGTTATGATTGACGACTTGGTAACAATAGGGATTGATGAACCATACAGAATGTTTACATCGCGAGCAGAGCGAAGACTAATCTTACGCCAAGATAATACGTTTTTACGTCTAATGCCTTATGCCAAAAAACTTGGGACCATTTCTGACGAGTTGTACGAAAAATTTTTAAAAGAAAAACATATCATACAAAAAAGCATTGAAATAATTAAATCTCGTGAAAATCATAAATTGTTTAAATTATTTCATTCGATTGATTTTACGGATGATATAAAAGCTGAGTGTAGGTCAAATCTTGAAGAAAAACTAATGGCATTAGAGTTAAAAGAATTTGATATTCAAGCTTTGTCACATCGTGCGTTGCTTTGCATCCATGCAGAAATTAGATATCATGGTTATATCGAAAAAGAAAATAAAGAGGCTGAAAAAACTATTAAATTTGCCGATTTGCTGATTCCTAAAAAAATTGAGTATAAAGATATGCCTGGTATTACTCGTGAACTTCAACAAAAATTAATTAAGTATAAGCCGGAGACTATTGCTCAGGCTCAATTAATACCTGGAATGACACCTGCCGCTATTTCAATTTTGATATTTCAAACTCGAGTTATATGGAAAGATGTTGCATGATAGAAGATAATAAAAATTATGCATTTAAATCAGAGCTTGGGCTTAATGAAAAAATAGTAAGAGAAATTTCAGCACAAAAGCAAGAACCTGAATGGATGCTTGAGATTAGATTAAATGCATTGAAGTATTTTGTTGATTCGGAAATGCCAAAATGGGGGCCAGATCTTTCAGTTCTCGATCCACAAAATATTTTTTATTATGTTAAACAAACTGAAAAAGTAGAACGTTCGTGGTCGGATGTTCCAGAAGATGTTAAACAAACATTTGAACACCTTGGTTTACCACAAGCTGAAAAGCAGTATTTGGCTGGACTTGGCGCACAGTATGAATCAGAAACTGTGTACCATAATTTAAAAAAAGAGTGGGCAGAAAAAGGTGTAATTTTTCTTGATACTGATTCTGCGCTCAAAGAGTTTCCAGAAATTTTTAAAGAGTACTTTGGTACAGTCGTGCCATATAACGATAATAAATTTGCGGCTCTGAATACAGCCGTATGGAGTGGCGGAAGTTTTATTTATGTTCCGCCAAAAGTCCATGTGACGGTACCGCTTCAAGCATATTTCAGAATTAATGCTGAACGTGTTGGCCAATTTGAACGAACATTGATAATTGCCGATCAAGACAGTATTGTAACGTATGTTGAAGGGTGTACAGCTCCGGCTTACAGCACAAGTGCATTGCACAGTGCTGTGGTTGAAATTATTGCAAAGCCATCATCAAGAGTACGTTATTATACAATTCAAAATTGGTCAAAAAATGTCTTTAATCTTGTAACCAAACGTGCCGTTGCTTATAAAAATTCTGTTATTGAATGGATTGATGGAAACTTGGGTAGCAATGTTACAATGAAATATCCGGCTGTAGTTTTAAAAGAAGAGGGTGCAAAGGCAGAGGTTTTATCAATTGCAATTGCAAGTAGCCATGAGCAAGTTCAAGATACCGGTGCAAAAATGATTCATCTAGCGTCAAATACTAGCTCAAGGGTAATTTCAAAATCAATCAGTAGAAATGGTGGACGTTCAAGTTACAGGGGGCTTATCAAAGTTATTAAAGGTGCAAAACATTGTAAGTCGTTTGTGCAGTGCGATGCCTTGATTTTTGACAAAAAATCACGCTCTGATGCTTATCCAACTATGAATCTTGCTGATAATACCGTAAATTGTGCGCATGAAGCCAGTGTAAGCAAAATTGATGATGACCAACTTTTTTATCTTACAAGCCGTGGAATTGATGCTAATTCGGCACGAACCATGATAGTTAATGGCTTTGTTGAGCCTTTTGTAAAAGAATTACCAATGGAATTCGCGGTAGAAATCAACAGATTAATTGAGCTTGAAATGGAAGGGAGTGTCGGGTGAGTACAAAAAGTTATGCCCAGAAAGATTTTGTTCAAATTAATATCGACAAGTATTCATGTTCAGTAATTAAGCTTAAAGATTTAATTATAAACAAAATTCGTCAAGAATTTGACGTAATGCATCTCGTTGTAAAAATAGTTTTAGAAAAAAATATCAGTGTAGAGATTATCGACGATCTAATCGATTTCGAAGGTTTATTAAAACTATCAAGTGTCGAACACGAAATTGAATTCGACTTGCATGAAAACAGTAAACTTTTTTATACATGTAAGTTAAAGCCGCAACTCAGTCTTGAGTATAATCAAGCAATATTACAGGAACTTGGTGATAGTAGTTCAAAATTAACAAAACGATTAATATTTAACTTAACCGGATCTAATGCTCATGCAAAAATTCGAATTAGATCGCTTGCCATAAGTTCTCAGATATTTAAATTTCAGACGCTACAAAACCATTTACATTCTGACACTTTTAGTTGTCTTTGCCTAAAAAACGTTTTGTTTGATAGCGCAAAAGTTGAGTGCAATAATTCAATTAAAGTTAATAAAGATGCTTGTAAATCATTTGCCAATCAAGTTAATCGTAATTTAATAATTGGGGAAAATGCGCATGTTATTTCTAGCCCTCAATTAGAGATTGAAAATGAAGATGTTAAATGCAAGCACGGAGCTGTTACAAAAGTTATAGACGAAGAGCAGTTTTTCTATCTTCAAAATCGTGGGATTGATGCTGTATCAGCCAAACAGTTACTGGTTAAAGGCTTCTTAAGTTAATATTAAATTTGTGTATCAAATATTGTTTGATATAGTTTTTTACATTTTTTGTTTCGCCTTGACAAAATTCAAGAATGCAAGCAGAATTTGACATAATTTTGTACAAAATAAATCTAGCTTGAAAGATAGTTCAATTTCAATTAATCAGATAGGATTGATCATGGAAGAGAAAGGCAAAATATCACTTTTTGCGGCCGTATTAATAAGTATGAACATCATGATAGGTGCCGGGATTTTTATGAATCCTCAACCAATGACAATGATTGGTGGCTCCTTTGGTTTTTTGGGGTGGGTTTTTGCTGCTACACTGTTATTCCCAATAATTTGGGGCGTTGCGAGGGCTTCACAAATTTTCCCTGGACAGGGTGGTTTTTATAATTATTGTAAGCAGGGTATAAATGAAACGGCAGGATTTTTTGCTAGTTGGGCGTACTTGGTAGGATATCTTGGGACTGCTTCTACGTTAGCTTTATTTATCAAAAGTAATCTAGTAACGCAGTTTGGCCTTGTCGGAATAAATCAATATTCGATCGTCTTCAATTTTTTATTATTGTTTGTTATTTCGCTACTAAATCTTTTAAGTCTCAATTTGATAAGTAAAATTCAAAGTGGCACAACGATGTTAAAACTGGCGCCACTATTTTTTGTAATTATTATTTTTGCTCTTTATCTCGGGGGAACGGTAAATTATGATCCTTCTTCTTTACCATCTCTTCCATTAACACTTCCATTCGCATTGTTCGGATTTTGGGGTTTTGAAAGTTGCTGCGTAATTGGACATTTGATTAAGGGTGGGCAATCCCAGGTTTTTAAGGCAGTTTATATTGCATTTTTTACAGTAGCTGGGATATACGCACTGTTCCATTTTGGTGTCATGAATATAATGGGTGTTGAAAATCTTAAAACACTTGGGGTGTCTGCATTTCCAAAATTTTTAGGATTTAGTCCTGCAGTTACAAATGTTATAGAAGCTTTGGTGGCTTATGCCATTCTGTTAAGTGTCGTAAATGCTTTGTATGGTGTGTCATTATCCAATATCACTAATATGTTTAACTTTGCAGAACAGGGCATATTACCTGGTTCTAAACATCTAATGAAAACAAATCGATTTGGACGACCAGTTCCTGCTGTTTTTTTGCATGGATTGATTGTTTTTATCTTGATTACATTGATTCCAAAAGTTGAGATTTGGGCCAGCTTGACAGGCTTGGGTGTGATGACTGCATATACACTAACTCAGGTTGCTGTTTTAATTTATGATTTTAAAAATGCTTGTTTCGGATCCCTTTTTATAACAATTCTTGGATTTTCGTCGTTGGCCGTTGCGGGGTATTTTACATGGACAGGCTTAGGTCCAGATCAAGCAACAAGACTTCTTTATGCTTCTCCGATTTTGATTGGGTTGGTTCTTGGTTACGTGATGTATAAATTAACAAAGACGAGAAATGCATACTAATTCTAAGATCCCATTTTGGGTTGCTGTTTTAATAAATACGAATATTGTAATTGGGAGCGCTTTTTTCTTAGGCGCTCCTCAAGTGTCTTTACTTAATGGAATATTTGCCCCGTTTGCTTGGATTATTTGTGGGCTACTTTTATTGCCTCTATTAATTGTGCTTGCAAAGCTTTCACGCATGTATCCAATTTCCGGTGGACTTTATATTTACAGCTTAAAACATCTTGGTAAATTTTGGGGATTTGTTAGCGGCTGGGGATATTATATTGGAACTGCTGCAGCTAATGCGCTTGTTTTACATGCATTTAGTGAACAATTACTGAATTTTAATGTTATTAAAAATTTTAATCTCAGTAGTTTAGTGTTGGATCTATTTTTTGTTTTATTTTTTACATTTTTAAATCTTTTAAATATTGAATTTTTAGAACGCATTCAAATTGGTCTTGCTGTTATCAAATCCATTCCAATGATTTTGGTTATCGTTGCGTTACCATTTCTTTTTAATATAAATAATTTATTTACAGTTACACCCAGTGTGGGTGGTTTTATACAGACGATCCCTCTTGCGCTTTTTGCGTATATTGGGATTGAAGCATGTTGTGCTGTTGCAGACAAAATTCATGATGGGCAGAAAAATGCAGCGCGTGTAATTTTGGTTTCGTTTGCTTTAATTATTGTAGTATATGCGTTATTGCAGACTGCAATTTTATGTATTACCGGCGCAAGTCCAGTGAACCCTTTTTTCTCAATTATTCCAATGTTAACAAAAAACCCAACTATTATTGCTTTGGGAAATAGCTTCATTAATTTTGCCATGGCGGCATCGTTTTTGGCGGGTTTTTATGGAATGTTTTATTACAATAACTGGAATTTGTATGCAATGGGAAACGAGAACAGTATTTTATGTTCGAAGTATCTGGTTAGAGTAAATAAATCACAAACTCCGTGGATATGCGTTTTATTTCAATCAGCTCTTGTGATAGCGTTTTTGCTAATTACCACGAATATTAATTATTTAATGACAATGTGCGACCTTGGTACGACAATAGCATACTTTTTGAGTGCTATTTCGTTTCTTGTAATATTTAAAAGCTTTTGGGGATACTTGGCAATCGCAAGTTGCGGGCTACTTTTATTAATCAATTCAGAAAGATTGTTTTCTGCCGGATTTATTTATTTAGTGCCGTTTTTGGTAATTCTAGGGGTGGGAATTATTGCGCATAAGGTTAATGAAATATTAAAAAATAAAAATCAGTATTTTTAGCCAAAAATATCTCTTTGCGAATAATTTAATAGGGCTCTTTGACCTTGCATTGACCTAGTAAAAGAATTATGATTAAAATACGCTATAATATTGGGTTACATAACTTTTTGGGGTTTTGAAAAATGATAATCACAATAGTTTCAATTTTGGCCGGAATAGCATTGGGTTCGATTTATGGCTTTATGTTTTTGGGTCCAATTGTAAAAAATGACAATTGTTCAAAATTTAACTTAATGCATGTAATAGGTTCATTTTTTCGCTTAGTTTTTATCACTGTTGCTATAATTGCAACCGTAATCTATATTAAACTTAATTTTATTTGGTTGTTATGCGGGTTTATGGGAGCATTTTGGGGTGTAATTTTAGGTAAAATAAGGGCAAAGCGATGAGCTTTGAGATATTTAAATATTGTGAAATTAAACCACTTGAGGCTTGTGGATTTACCAATAAATTTTGGGTGATTCATCTTGATACTTTAATTTATACTTGGGTGGCGATGTTGTGTCTTTTGGGGCTTTCTCTGTTGGGAAGATATTTTATACGTCGAGACTTGAATATTATTTCGGTAGCATATGAGAAGGTTGTTAGTCTTTTGATTGATACATTTGGCGAATCATTCAAAGTTTTTAATTTTAATTATTTTGCGTTTATTTCTTGCGTGTTTCTATTTACTCTTTTCGCATGTATTGTTTCTATAATTCCATATATGGATGAGGCAACAAAAGATTTAAATACAACGCTTGCAATAGGTTTAATGAGTTTTCTTTATGTTCAATATCAAAAGATTAAAGTGCATGGAGTGCTGGGATACTTAAAAGAGTTTGTAGAACCTGTATTTGTTTTATTTCCAATTCACGTCGTCGGTGAGCTCGCAAAAATTGCATCAATGTCGTTTCGTCTCTTCGGAAACATTCTTGGCGGTGGTATAATTTACATGATGATTTTTGATCTTTTAAGAGGACATAAAGTTTTTTTTCTGTGTTATGTTTGGATATTGGTTCTTTTGGGATTGATTTTTTTCAAAACAAGAATTAAAAATAGGTTTCCTATGTTTGAAAAAATTCTTAAATTTTTTATAAATATTGCATTTTTAATGACTTGGCTTCAAGTAATTTTTGGTGTTTTTGAAGCTTCAATTCAGGCATTTGTTATAACAATGCTTACAACGACTTATCTGGCAATTGGCGTTTCGCATGAAGAGAGCGATAATGTAAAGGAACATGTATGATATTGGCCCATTTTTTACATTACTTTTCTGCCGTAATAACGATTGTGCTTGGTGCAATGGGCGGTGGAATTGCACAGGGGCTTGCCGGGTCTGCATCTATTGAATCGCTTTTACGTCAATCTTTAGGAAGTGATGAATCTTCACGCGCTATGATTGTAGGCCTTGCTCTGATTGAGAGTGGTGTGATTATTGCTCTTGTTACGACTCTGACAACTTTAATTAGTATTGAAAATTTATCAACGCAGGCAATGGGTTTTGCTGAATTGGGTGTCGCATTAGCAGTTGGATTCGCAGCTCTTTCAATAAGTATTGCATCAAGTATGGTTGTAAGAGCCTGTACAAATTCTATTTCAAGACAGCCTCTTTTTGCGCCTAAAATATTCGCATTTATGTTATTAACGCAGTCAATAATAGAGGCTCCTGTTATTTTTGCATTTATTCTTGGCTTTGTGATAAAAACGAATGCCAATATTGCAATGCCTGATGTTCAAGGGTTAAAGCTTTTGTGTGCTGGATTGTTATTTGCGATTGGATGCCTTGGCCCATCGATTGGCCAAGCTATTTTTGCGCATGCTGCATGCAGTAGCATTGGTATAAATAAACATGCCTACAATAAAATATTTCCATTTACGTTGATTTGTGAAGCCGTTATTGAAACACCCGTGATTTTTTGTTTACTGCTTGCTATTGTCATAAGTTATACGAATATTCCGATTGCATTACTCGATTCATTGGCCCCATTTTATGTTATTTTGTCTGCAGTTTTTTGTTTGGCATTTGGAGCTTTGGGGGCAGCAATTTCGACCGGAAAAATTTCGGCAAAAAGTTGTACTCAAATCGCTACAAATGAAAGTTCTTATGGCACAATGATGCGAGCTAATCTTTTGACAGTAGCATTTATTGAATCAACCTTAATTTACACTTTGATTATTTCGCTTTTGCTTGTGACGAAGGTTCCATCGCTTCTTGTTTGTCTAAAGTAAATATGATTGATTGTATTTTTTTTAATGATCATTGAATAAAATTCAACAAAAGGAGTATGTAGAGTGAAGCTTGATGAAGTTGCTGTATTATATATAATTACAAAACTTGAATTGGGTGGGGCTCAAAAGGTATGTCTTTCTCTGCTTAATGGAGTTAATAAAAGTGGAATCAAAGCAGGATTAATATCTGGGTCTGATGGACCAATGACATCTAGAGTCAAAAATTCTGAATATATTTATCTGTTAGATAGTATAAAACGTGAAGTTGGTCTTAGATTTATAATTTCGGAAATAAAAGCATTTTTTCAGATAATAAAAATAATAAAAAAAATCAAAAAAATTCATCCATCTTTAATTGTTCATACTCATAGTACTAAGGCTGGAATAATTGGCCGATGGGCGGCATTTTTTTCGGGTGTTAAAAAAAGAATTCACACAGTTCATGGTTTTGGTTTTAACGATTATCAATCAAGAGTAAAATGGTTTTTTATTTTTTCAATTGAGTATTTAACGAGTTTAATTACGACGCATTTCATATGTGTTTCAGAAAAAGATCGAGAATTTGGAGTGCGTAAATTTCCAAAGTTTGGGCAAAAAAGCTCTATAATTCGTGCAGCTGTGGAATGGGA
>JBAZAX010000035.1:0-12132 GCA_041671765.1 Candidatus Babeliales bacterium
CATGATAAAACTCCAAAATTAAGCGTTATTTCATATTATAAAATATTAAAAAAAATTATAGTCTCTTTACAAATGAAAAGTCGAGTTATAAGCTCTATTTTAAGGGGCATCTGAAAAATCGTCCATTTTTTTAAAATTTAAAGAGGATATAATTCATGCAACTAATGCATCAAAATTTTTTTCTAAAAAAATTATCTGAAAATTGGAAATCCGGGCTTGCTGTCTCGCTTGTTTCTATCCCACTTGCGGTATCATTAGCAGTCGCATCACATGCCACACCGGTGATGGGTGTAATATCAGCGATTTGGGCAGGCTTAATTGCTTCAATTTTTGGTGGTAGCAACTACAATATCATTGGCCCCACCGGAGCCCTGTCAGGAATTCTTGCAACATACGCAATTGCGAATGGAATGGGAGTTTTAGCAACTCTTGCAATCATGTCCGGTATAATCATCTTTGTTGCCTATGTTTTCAAACTAGAAAGGTACCTTGTATTCGTACCATCAAGCACAATTCTTGGTTTTGTTCTTGGCGTTGCACTTATTATCATTTTTAATCAGACAAACTTCGCCCTCGGACTCACAAATTTACCGATACACGAAAGCTTTATTCAAAATATTATTGAGTCAATAAAGCATGCTTCAGATGGGTCAGTAGCTACATTTTTACTGTTTTTAATCTTTACGTTAACCCTCTTTATTTTAGCCAAAGTCCTACCAAATATTCCGGGGGCAATCATAGTTTCACCATTTGGAATTCTAATTGGCTACTTAACAACACAAAAAATAATCCCTATCGAATTGCAAACATTACAAACACGGTTTTCGGATTTACAGCCAAAATTATTCTTATCTTCTAACTTTATATTTTCGCCAAAATTAATCATTCCTGCTCTAACAGTTGCCCTAATTTCAATTCTTGAAACAATGATATCTGCAAGAATCGCAGATGGAATGACAAAAACAAAACATAATAAAAATAAAGAGATGCTCGGCCTTGGGCTGGCAAACATTGCCTGTGGACTTGCTGGTGGAATTCCGGCCACTGCCGCACTTGCACGTACCACCCTAAATATCAAAAGCGGATGCACAAACAAAATTTCATCCGGTATAAACAGTATTTTTATAGTCCTGATATCATTTGTATTGCTTGGATATTTTAAATTCATGCCACTGGCAGTTATTGCAGCAATTTTGACAGTTGTCGGCGTAAATATGATTGAAACTGAACATTTTATCAAAATGTTTAAAATCGATAAAACAAATTTTACACTAGCGCTTGTTGTTGCAATCGTGACAGTTTTAGAGGATCCAATAATTGGAATTTTACTTGGGGCATGTGTTGCAATGCTTATTTTTATGCACAAGCTTTCAAAGGGACAGTATGAGTTAACTGAAAGCACGCATGCAACAGAACCAATGCTACTAGCAACCCCAAATACATTACAGCCTAAAAATGAAACCCTCGTTTATTCAATCAATGGAGAACTTGCTTACATCAATTCGCAAGCCCACGTAACACGTTTTGCAAAACAAAAAATTACTCATAAAAATATATTACTCAATTTGAAATCTTTGCACTTTATTGATCAAGACGGTATTGATGCGCTTGATGAAATTATAGAGTTTTTGCAAGAACAAAAGAAATTTGTTGGGATTATAGGGGCGAATGCCTTTATTTCAAAAATGCTTGAAGAGTCAAAAACATTCAAAATATTAAAACAAAATGGATTGGTTTTTGAAAATTTACAACAAGCATTGCTTATGATTAAAACACAAAATATTTGATTACTAAAGAAACTAATTTTCTTCTACAACGCTTTCAGACAATCGCTGCAACTCCTGTGCTTTTTTCATAAGCACCGCCTTGCGTTGTGTATCTAAATCTTTTGTTTCAAAATACTTTTCGAGAAGCAGTTCAAAATCCATATCAACTGAAAGCATTGCACGCTTCTCACGCACTGCCGGCTGAAAAACCGGAACTACAGCGGCTAAAAAATGTGCCTTACTGCAAGCACGTGTTATCGCAAACATGTCTATTTTTTTATTACTTCCGGCTGGAAGACGATATAAAATTTTTACAATGGCGTTAGTTACGTCGTTTTTTTCAATTTCATCAATAATTTGCTGGGTAAAATCTTTGCCATCTACTATATCAAATTCGATCTGAACCATGGGGCGAATGGGTAATTCGACGAACTCATAATTACAAATTTTACTAGCTGATTTGTTATCAATAGTAACACGACAAAAGCCCTTTGCTTCCTTGCGTTCCCCAAAATCAATTCGTTCAATTGAACCGGAATAAACAACAGGAATACCACCTGAATTCAAATTTTGATGACGATGTAAATGTCCAAGTGCTACATAATCAAAAGGTTGAATTGCAAGTTGTGATGGAAGAAAAATTGGATCGTTCCCAAAAACAGCACACTTTTCTGACCCTGAAAAAATCCCGTTACTTACTGTTAAATGAGCCGCAAGCACACTTGGAACTTTGGGATCTAAAGTTTGTGCCAATTGTTGAATTATTTGCCCAACTTTTTCAGAAAGATATCTTGTAATTTCATTATTATCTTTAAACCTATGCTGATCAACGCCAATTAAATTACTACGAGTTGGCCAAGGAATCCCAACAATTTGGACAGGTCCGTTTTTTGTTTCAAGTTTTAATACTTCAGGTTTGTAAAGAACATGAAAACCATCAAATGGAAGGTACGAAAAAACATCCAGAGAATGTGCTTTTCCAAAACTAAGAGGATGATCGTGGTTGCCAACAACAATAATTACAGGAATTTTTGCGCCATGCAAACGCAAAAGCTGTTTGGCAAAAAGTTTTTGTTGTGTAGGCGTTGGATTTGCTGTTTTATATGCATCACCACAAAACAGTAAAAAATCAATTTGTTCTGTAATTGCATGATCTACGCACAGCTCAAGACTACGATTAAAGTCCAACAGACGGGAGTGAATTCCCGTCTGTTGATCAATTTTACCGTAGTTTTCAATGCCAAAATGCGTATCTGCTATATGAAAAAATTTAATCATAAGTTGTATTGATATATTTTTTACAGATTATTTTGTTTATCTGTATTCGTTTTTATAGCGCCTCTGAAATTGAACTCTGTTTTATTTTCACTATCACCCTGAGTTTCGTTTTCTCGAAAGTCGATTTCACTATTTACTAGAGGCTTGCTTTTTTTTTTACCGAGTAACTTTTGCGAGTACTCAAGCTTATTCTCTTGCCTGGAACGACCAATACCCAATCCACCAGCTGGAACATCTTGCGTTATTGTTGAACCTCCAGCGGTGTAAGCTCCCTTGCCAATATTTAATGGTGCAATCAATGTATTATTGCTACCGACAAAAGCTTCATCTTCTATCTCTGTTTTAAATTTATTTACACCATCATAATTACATGTAATCGTACCGGCGCCGATGTTTACAGATTTACCAATTTCAGCATCACCGAGATATGTTAAATGCTTAGATTTGGAATTTTCTCCAATCTGAGTATTTTTTATTTCTACAAAATTTCCAATTTCAACATTGTTTCCAAGTTTGACATTGTGTCTGAGTCTGGCAAACGGCCCAACATGAACACTTGTCCCAACAACACTGTCTTGAATAACTGAATGCGAATGAATTGTGGTTTCATCACCAATTTTTGAATTTTCAACTATTGAAAAAGCCCCAAGAAAACATTCTTCTCCGATAACTGTATTTCCAAGTAAATGTACGCCCGTACCAATAAATGAACCTGCACCAATTTTAACATTTATATCAATATGAATACTTTGAGCAAGTTCAAAACGAACACCTTGTGACATCCAATATTTAATAAACTCTGAACGTTTTATCTGTTCTGCATTCCAAAGTTCTTGTAACGTATTCACACCGCGAACATCATCGTATGGAACAGGAATTTCTTTAATTATTGCATCCTGTTCTGAAGCCATTTTTATTAAATCTGGTAAGTAATATTCACCGGATGGGCTTTTCGAAATTTTTTCAATATTAGCCTCAAGCCATTTACTGTTAATAACATAAACCCCAGCATTTATCTTATTGACCTGTAGCTGTTCAAGGTTACAATCTTTTTCTTCAACAATTGTAAATTTTCCATCTAATTCAACAACCCGCCCATAACTGGTTGGATCAAGAACCATAGCTGAAAGAAATGTTAAAACCGCTCGACTCTGCTCATGTTTTTCAAGAGCTTCGCATATCAATTCTTTTGTGATAAGCGGCATATCACCATTCATTATCAAAATATCGTCAAAACCCTGCCATGAATCAATCGCACAGTGGACGGCATGCCCTGTTCCAAGTTGCTCTTTTTGAATTACAAAAGACAAATCTTTAACATTTTCCGATTCAACCAAAGCCTTAATTTGATCTGATTGATGACCAAGGATTAGCGTCATTGAAAGACCCAGTTCTTCAAGCGTTCTTATGGGATACATTATCATTGGGCGCCCACAGATACTGAATAACATCTTACTTTTTCTGGTTTTAAATCTAGTAGATTTTCCAGCCGCCAGAAGTATAGCTTTAATCTTTGCAAAATTCATATCCGGCTCCTTTCGGGATAAAATCTTAATTTTCAACCCGTTTTTAATTTTTAATTTTTTTTCGTGTTTCGATCATTACAAATGCATTTTTTATTGTATATGATATAATACAATGCAAAATACAAAATAAGCAAATAATTATGCAAAATTAGGTTTGTTCTTTTATATTATACGCAATTCTATAGTGTTTTAGAATTATGGAGAGATGGCTGAGTGGTTGAAAGCGACCGCCTCGAAAGCGGTTATTCCGGGTAACTGGAATCGTGGGTTCGAATCCCACTCTCTCCACCAGCCTACGCCCTACGTGGCTACGGCTGGCAGGCCATCCTGCGCTTTCGCCCTTACGGGCTACTAGATTCCTGACTTCACCTTATCTTATATAGTTACGGCGGACAAGACGAACGGCAGGCCATCATTCACCTTCACCAGCAAATTTGATTTTAAAATTTAGGACTTCTCAGAGTAATCCACAAAAACCGTACCCAGAACTTTTGGGTTTAGGCTCAGTATGGACGAAACCCTGGGCTATCACACCCTGTGCCGAACTTGCAGCACATCCATCCCCAATAACCACGAAATCGCCAATATCTTCCAGCTTAATATCATCATGCTTGAATCTACTTAAGCCACTAATTTTATTTGAAATTACACTTTGTAATATACTCTTATGATCTTTAACAAGTAAATACATAAAGTCATACAACTCGCAAAACTCTTTCTCTGAGTAATCAAATTTTAGAGTCGGTTCACAAACGGCGTTTATAAAATAAACAATAGTCGGCACTGAGGGGTCGGAATCTTCATAAATAATTAAATTGTCATTTATAACATGCTTATTACGTAAGGAAGGAAATTTAAATCCATATCGCAAGGCCAAATCTCTTATACGAGACATCTCCGGATGATCTTTCCATGTGGCATCTGACGAAGCATCACAAATTAAAATTATATCTACATCGCGTTCCCTCTTCAAGAGGGGTAAAATAGGAAGATTTTCATCAAAACCGGCATCTGACATAATAACCTTGGGCAGATCTTTTAAAATTGAATCCATACCACACACAAAATTATCTACATGCGTTGGTAAAAATCTGTGGGCGTCTAAGTGCTCACGCTCGCAAAAATATTCCGTTAACCCAGAAATTAAAAGCTCCAAAGCCCTACGCTCCCAATATTGAGGAATTTTATCCGCAAGGTAATTTTCAATCTCCTGCCCTGCTAATTTTACAATATCAGCAATACTTGCACTGTATGGGCTTCCAAATATTCCCATCATTGACCCAATCGACTTTTCATGGAATAGATGATTACAATCTCCATTCGCAAAACAACTACCAAGCGCTAATGTTGGAATATAAGCCCCTGAGTAGTGAGCTGGAACATTCATTTTATCTTTGGCCATTAAATAGTCCCCACCCGACACAAAAGGATTCACCTCCATCCACTGATATGGTAAAAAATCATCAATAGAGGCCGTAAAAATTGGAAATGGATATTTTAAGCTCTTTTTCAAAAGATGCCGGACCCCTTCAAATGTTATATTTTGAACATCGGTCCCATTATCCTGTAAATCATGCATAAGCCTATCTGTAAGTAAAGCCCCCCAAAAATCTGCCGGTTGGATTGTACCCATTTCAAAACGTATGTGAGCCATTTTTCCCAAGAGATGAGCCCAATGAAATGTTTTTGGATGAAAAAATGGAACATCTGAAACGGCTTTTTTAAGAACCAAACTAAATTCTTGCATTGTTAGAGGTTCTGGGCGCACACTATCGCGAGCAAGCATATGGCCAAGAGCCCATGTAGAACCGGAAAGTGAAGATACATATTTCACCGCACCCAAAAGCCCAATATCTTCAAATGCATGCAAAAAAGCAGTGCTTGATATCATCGCACGATACCCCCCACCACTCAAACAACATGCAACTTTTGGAAAACTTTTGCCTGGAATATTTTGCTGCAAAAAATTTTGCATTGCATCAAAAGAGTATTTTGCTCGAAAATCATTGTATGCACGTTCCTCCTGGCAAATTGGATTAACCGTATCAACACGAACCTGCATACAATGCAAAAAATTAAATGTAAATACCAACGAGATTATGAAGCGTACCGCGCAGCTTGTTGCGCGGTATCGCGAAAACATGATTATCATCGCCTTTCTCCTAATAAAATAGCCAAAACAATCGTTTTCAAACCAAAATGAAAAATCTTAAGCTCGAATTACTCAGCCACTAAAGCAATATGCTCATGTTGTAATTCAAGTTTTTTAATCTTTATTTCTTCAAAAAATTGATCTATATCTCTAAATTTTTCTACTTTAAGCACACGTTGATCTTTTTTTGCAAGTAATACATCAAAAATAAGTGTTAATAAAATGAAATAACTAATTCCGGCTGCAGAAGCAGTAACAAGGGCTCCACCATCTGAAGTATAGGCCGCTACAGCTGCTCCAAAAATACCTGATTCTAATAAAAACACCGACTCTTTAAATAAAAATCTACTTATTTTTCTAATAACACCAGCCTCACCATCGTGATCAAGTTTATTCGAAATTAGATCATAATCTTTTTCAAAAAGTTTCAAAATAAAATCTGAATTCTTTTCAATTAAATCTTCATTTAAGGCAAACGTTTGTTGAATATATAGTTCAAAATCTTCTAAATTTTTAAGATTCTGGTCTTTGGAAGCAAGCAAATAATCAAATAATAGTTGCATAAATGTATGCACCAATACAACACTAAATAAACAAGCAGCCCATTTATTATCTGAGTTGCCATTCGTTTCAACCGTATTAAATGTTCCCATTCCTACTAAAACAGATCCAGTCATGTAAAGAAATTCTTTGAAAGATTTATTTGCTGCACTACTCAAAAATGAAGGTGTTTTCGTACGCAAAATTTTCTTTACAAGCTCGTTATACTTCTTTTTATCAAATTTTACATGTTTAGATTGTGTTGTGGAATGTTGTTCGCCAAAACCGGACATATTTATTTCATTGGCAGCCAAACATGGAAATTCAGTAAGAATAAGCCCAAATAAGACTAGCAATAAATGAAAACTGTTTTTTTTCATAAAAACTCCTGTAAATCTTCAATTTTGAATTAAAATATAAGGTTCCCTAATTTAAAAAAATTTTTATTTAAAAGCAAGAGTTTTTCTATCCATAAAAATAGAAATGTCCTTACAAATTTGACTTTTTACGTTTTTTATCTGATTCTGGTTTTATAGCATATTTAGCTATGAAAGATCATTCAAATTTACTAAAAATTAAAATACCATAAATTTAGGGACTATGAAAAAATTAATATATCCTATTTTGATTTTAACCTGTTTTATATCCGGCACATTATTTTTCTTGATTCAACGTAAATGGTTAATTATTCACTGGGCGTTTCAACCGATTCAGAGCAGCGTACCACTAATATCAAAAGATAGCTCAAAACAACAAGCGGTTCGTGTTTATTTTTGGAAAGATGATAAATTCAGGCATGATGACGTAACAATAATTTGGAATATAGAAAACAAACACGACACACTAAGGCACCTGGTTGACAGTTGGTTTTCAACTTTGCAAGACGAAAAGATTTTTAACAAAAAGCTCAAGGTTGAGAATGTAGCGATTGGCTCATCCGGGCAAGAGGCCTATATTTCTCTTAGCCAAAATATACCATGGCAAGAGTGGCCAATTGTTCAAAAATGGCTCTTAATAGAATGTTTGTTAAAAACAATTAAAGAAGCAGGACTTGGAATCAAATTTATAAGCCTTTTGGTTAATAATAAACCACTTGAAGATGCACACCTTAATTTTATTCAACCATGGCCTATTGAAGGATTTAAAGAGCATCATTAAATAAAATAATTGGGTAATAAAAATTAAGGAGCAAAGGGATGAAGAGAAATTCTGTAGTTTTTTTACTGACATCAATATTTATAATCAAAGTAAATAGTTTAACGGCACAAGAACAATTTGATCTTACGCCAATAGAATTTACGCAAGAAGATTTTTATTCAGATTCTGTTGAATTACGTAAATTCAAAATTAAAATATCAGCATCCAAGGTGCTTCAAGGGCTTGCAACTGCTTGCATATGCATAGCAAACGTAGTAGGCGCAAAAAACAAAAAGGAAAGACAGGAATCCACTTACACTGCTATTTCATCAGCCTTTCAAATCGCAGCGGATGCATGTGTAAAACACAAGAAACAGCCTAAAGAGAAACAAGATCAAGAAATACAGGTTAATACACCAGAAAACGCAAGCACTGGAACAGTGGAACAATTAAATTCTGAGACACCAGAAAACACGTCCATAACAAAAGAATCTAAATTCGTGGCAACCTCTGAAACAAAGTCAGTTAACTTTGGTTATCTTCAACAAATTCAAGATTTAAGTACAGAACAAGAAAAAATGGACCTGATTGACAAAATTTTACAAAATCAACAAACAACAGAAATCCTACTGGATGAAGTAAATTTAGCTACAAAGCTTATATTAATTGATGCTCTATTTGATAATTAAGAAATAGTTTTATTATCACGAACTAATTTTTGATTCGTTTTTCCAACATACAGAGCAATTACAATCCAAAAACCCACCATTCCCAGAGAAATTATTGAACCGAAAAAGAGCAATGACGACATATCCACAAAAATTGCATTTATAGCGGCACCAAAAGATTTCGCAGACCTACCGCCAAATACGTCAATCCAGCCTTTTGCTTTAAACTTGATATCATTGCTGGTCGGGATATACATTATCTCAACGCATGGCTTATTTAAAGCATAACTAAAGCCTTTTAACATAATCATCGCCACAAAGAATGAATATAAGCTCGGATTAACCCAAACAAATAAAACCAAAAATCCAACGAGAATAGGAAATAAAACTAATGAAAAGACCAACCCAAATCTTCTTATAAAAAAACTTGTGCCAACCAATGAAATAATAAGAGCAAGTAAGTTCGCATAAAATCCGTACGCTCCGAGCAACTCAGTCAACGCCTCAACAGATGGGCAAATGCCGTCAGCTAAAAATTTCATCTGATAATCAAGAATTGTTCCAACAATCTCATACAACGTTATTAAACCCAAAATTCCCAACAAATATGGTTTTGAAAAAAGCAAATGTAAACCCTCTATTGGGCCGGTAGAAACCTTTTTTGAATCTTCTACGACTCCATCAGGCGAAAAGCTGGAATAATTTTTTACAAAATAATTAACTAAAAATGGAACCACCATAATTCCACAGACCACAAAAAGAAGTAATGTAGGAATTCCTATATCACTTGCCTTTCTTGCCAAGAGAGGACCCATAACAGACCCAAACTGCGCCCCACAAATAATTAACGCATACCCCTTTTTTGCAGAATTTGTATCATTAGTGCTAGCAACAAATGACCAAAAGAGTGCAACCGCCAAAGATCCAAAGCTTTCAATACTCAGATAAATCACCCAACCAAGAATTCGCCATTTACTCAACACTGTGTTGGCAAGCCCAAAATCAGGATGCGCAACAAAATATGCTATACCCAAAAATAAAACGGCATATGATGAAAAAATTATATAAAAAAGCTTATGCTTTTGAACTAAATCAACAAACTTTGAATAAATTAAAATAAGAGGAATCATTATAAAAACTGATGCAATTTTTGCATATGGTAGATAACATTTTCCAACAATATGCATAAAAAGAGCGTCTTTAAGCGGCCTCATTAACCAGTAGGTTCCTACAATAAAGAGATATGTACACGCAAGTACACTAAATCTTTTAATTTCTTTTGCGGTTAATTCGCCCCAAAAAAAACGAACCATCCTTGTTAACATTGCAAAATCTCCTGGAGAATGTTAGTCAATCAATTGTTTATTATCAATAACCTTTGTAAATTTCTTTCCAACAAGCCCTGCAATAAATATCCAAACACCTATGCAACTTAAAGCAAAAAATCCTACGCAACTAATATAACTTCCAACAAGTCCATTAACCACAGAACCCGAAGCCTTTGCAAATCGCATACCAAAAATATCAATCCAGGCCTTAGATTTATATTTAATACTTTTTATCGTAGGAATATATAAACTTTCTTTAGCAGGCTGATTAAATGCATAGTGTAATGATTTTCCGATTAACATTAAGTATGTAACCGTGTGCAATGAAGGATGCAACAAATAAGCGACCAAGGCCGTCCCAATTAAAATTGGATAAACAATCAAACAAAATGGAATTCCATATTTACGCTGAAAATAGGACGTTCCAAATAAAGCAAAAGTACATGCAATTACTTGCACGGCAAGTGCATAATTGAATAAAAATTTATTTACGGCACCCGGATCTATATAAGATGCCTTAACCATTAATGAAAGCTGAAAACCTATCACTGTCGTAATAAATTCTTGGAAAAAAATAATTGCAAAAATACCTGCAACATAGGGTCTTGTTAGCAATATTTTTAGACCTTCATTGAAACTAACTTTTTCTTTTGGAGTTTGGCTCGTTTCTAGCTTAACGGCTTCCTCATAACCTTGAGGTTTATCTTTAATAACAAAACGCTTCAAGACATAAACAACAACCGCTATCATTAAAAACATTGATACGGAAATTGCTGTAATAACTGGAACACTTCTCGCATATTTTGTGGGATCATTTGAAAGATAAGTTCCAAGCAAAATAAATAGCACTCCACCAAGTTGCGTGCCAAATGCTATCAAACCATATCCTTTTTTGGCTGACTCCGGAGTTGTTACGTCATTGATAAACGACCAATAGAGAGAAATCATTAACGTAATAAAACTTTCAACAAATAAATAATAGATCCAACCAATCCAACGTGATGGCGAAACGGTTGTATTTGTAAGCCCAATTACAGGATCACACAAAAAATATACCAAGATAAAACCAAGAACAACATAAATTGAAACCACAGCGTAAATAAGTTTTTCCTTCTCCAGCATATCAACAAGCTTTGAATAAAAAAGTACAACAGGGAAAAGCAACGCTAATGAAATTAGTTTGGCATATGGAAGATAATGAGGCCCTACAATATTAATAAAAATGCTCTCTTTAAGCGTCTTAAGCGGCCAAAAAGCACCAATTAAGAAAAAGAAGCCTAACGAAAGCAAAACAAACTTTAAAAGTTCATTGCCTTGTAAGTCTCCCCAAAAGAATTTAACTACTTTTAAAATTTTCATAAAAACCTTAAAATAAAAAAACTATCCCCTAAATCACTTTTCAAACTAAAACAATCAGTTGTAGTGATACGCTTAGGAAAACCCTTAATTTCTTAATTTATTGAGGAATTTTGTTTTGAATTAACTATTTGAGAGTTTAATTCTATCCCAAACAAAATTAATAGTCAAAACAAAAACACTATTGAAATCAATTAATTTCTAAATTAAAAATCAAGTATCGCCACTGCCTTATTATTTTCCACACTGAAAATACCCCCACTAACAAATAACTCCACTCCATCATCAATCCCCACTTTTTTATAAAGCAGGCTATTTCCCTTTTTTATAACAGATACCAATGGACTATGCCCCGGTCCAACCAAAAAGCATCCATTTAAA
>JBAZAX010000036.1:0-11657 GCA_041671765.1 Candidatus Babeliales bacterium
CGATCTATTGCAAGGATAAATATAAATTAGTTTTCGGTGGTTCTATATTATTGTCCCTTTAACTTAATGTTTTTTATTTATGGTTAATTCAAATAACAAAAAAAACGGTTCCGCTCAAAGCGAGAAAATCGATAAGACTGATAAATTTCCCGCAGAAAAATCTGTGGAGAAAAATGTAAAATCCAAAACCCCCGATACAAAAAAGGTTAAGGATTTGCTACCCGAGCTTGAGGTAGGGCCTGATGTTGAACAGCCTATTGAACACACTGATGAATTAGAATCACAAGTTGCAATAGAAGAGGCTGAAGCATTAAAAATTGCACAGCCCGAACCAACCGCTGCTCAAAAAGCCCAGAGAACTGCTGAAAAAGTTGTAGAAAAAATTAATGCCCGCATTAGGGCTGAAAAGGCCATGGATAAAAATTCCGGTGATGAATCTTCAAATTCTGAGCCGCAAACGACTGCCGAAGAAACCCAAAGCCCAAGCAAAGTTTCAATTGACGTTCAGGTTCTCAAAGAAATGAACATTACAAATTTGATCAGCTATGCACAAGGCCTTGGCATCCAAGGAGTTGCTTCATTAAAGAAACAAGAAATCATTTTTAAAATATTAGAAGCTCAATCAGATCAAAGAGTGGAAATATATGGTGAAGGAATTTTAGAAAAACTTCCTGATGGATTCGGTTTTTTACGTTCACCAAAATTTAGTTATGTTCCCGGACCTGATGACATCTATGTTTCACCTGCACATCTCAAACGTTTTTGTTTACGTACCGGTGACGTTGTAAAAGGAACTTTGCGTAAGCCAAAAGACGGAGAAAAATATTTTGCACTTCAACGAGTTGAAAGTGTAAATTACGGGTCACCGCTTGCAAATGTAAATAAAACGGTTTTTGAAAATCTCACACCTCTATTTCCTAATGAAAAATTTACGCTTGAATCTAATCCAGCTGTAATATCAATGCGGATTATGGACATACTGGTACCAATCGGAAAAGGACAGCGTGGATTGATTGTTGCTCCACCAAAGACTGGTAAAACTACGCTTCTAAAAGAAATTGCAAATTCAATTTTGAGCAATCATCCGGAAGTTATCATGATGATTCTTTTAATTGATGAGCGTCCTGAAGAAGTAACTGATATGGAACGTTCTGTAGGCACAGAAGTTGTCAGTTCAACATTTGATGAGTACGCAACTCGCCACGTTCAGGTAGCAGAAATTGTGCTTGAAAAAGCAAAACGATTAGTTGAAAGTGGAAAAGATGTTGTTATCTTACTTGATTCGTTAACACGTCTTGCCCGCGCTTACAACACTCTTGCTCCGGCATCAGGTAAAGTTCTTACCGGTGGTATTGATGCAAACGCACTGCAAAGACCAAAACGTTTTTTTGGTGCAGCTCGAAATGTTGAAGAAGGTGGGTCTCTTACAATTTTAGCAACAGCTCTTGTTGAAACCGGTTCCAGAATGGATGAAGTTATTTTCGAAGAATTTAAGGGAACAGGTAACATGGAAATTCATCTTACCCGTAAACTTTCTAATAAACGCTTATATCCAGCATTCGATCTTCAGGCTTCCGGAACTCGACGTGAAGAACTTATGCTTTCAGAGAACGAACTCAACAATATGTGGGTATTACAAAAATTCCTTAGCTCAATGAATCTTGGTGAAGGCATGGAATTCTTAACAGACAAAATGCGTAAAACCAAAACAAATGAAGAGTTCTGGGATATGATGCTAAAGAAAAAAAGCGGTTCTACAAACGGATCTGGATCCTCTACTAAATAAATTGGCTTAAAATGACTTTGATTTTGGGCATTGAAACTTCTTGTGATGAAACTGGTGCTGCTGTTTATGATTTAGAACAGCAGCGAATTTTATCAAGTGTGATTTTTTCCCAAATAAAAGAACATGAAAAATACGGAGGCGTTGTTCCAGAAATCGCCTCCCGTTCTCAACTCGAAAAGATAAATTCAATTATTTGCGCATCGTTACAAGAAGCCAACGTCTCAATTGATCAAATTGATGTAATTGCTGTGGCCCAAGGTCCCGGGCTTGCCGGATCACTCTTTGTTGGGCTTTGCTTTGCAAAAGGAATTGCCTGGTCTTACAACAAAAAGCTTGTTGGTGTGAACCATCTTGATGGACACGTCTTCTCATCTTTTTTAAAAGGGGTGTTCACCCCGTCAAATAACCTAACAATAGAACAAAACATTGGATTCCCACATCTTTGTCTTTCAGTTTCCGGGGGACATACATCACTTTATCTTGTTAAAGATTTTGGGTCTTATGAAGTTGTCGGACAAACAATCGACGATGCCGCAGGCGAAGCGTTTGATAAAATTGCCAAGGTCTTAGGGTTTGGATATCCGGGAGGCCCTATAATCGAAAAATTAGCACAACAGGCAGGATTTCAAGACTACTTTCATTACCCACGCACAAAGCCACGGGGCCAGGAAGTATTTTTTAGTTTTTCCGGGCTTAAAACTGCCGTTCTTTATGATCTTGTAAAACGTGGTGCTTATGATTTAAATGTTGGACCTATCGTTC
Source organism: Candidatus Babeliales bacterium (assembly GCA_041671765.1). Taxonomy (GTDB): domain Bacteria; phylum Babelota; class Babeliae; order Babelales; family RVW-14; genus JBAZAX01. The sequence goes on from JBAZAX010000036.1 coordinate 2,549, forward strand.
AAAATTTAACGGATGAACTGAAACAGCAAGTTGCAAGTTCATTGCTTGTCTGTATCGGTGATATTTTTGTTAATAACGTCAAAATTGCATTCAAGAAATATCCAAATATCAAAAGTTTTACATTCGTCGGCGGTGTTGCATGCAACAAATATCTACGTAGCCGTTTAGAATTAATTTGTAATAAGTATCAAAAAAACTTCTTTTTCGCTCCACCGCAATTTTGCACAGATAACGCTGCAATGATTGCATTTGTAGGCGGATATAAAGCTCTAAAAAACGAATTCTCTGATCTAACGCTTGATGTTAAGATATAGAAATATTACCCATGAGTAGCGTTTTTATATAATCCAAAATTGGATTTATATTTTCTTTTTTCACACGATTAAAACCATATCGCATCTCATGCTTTTTTACTGGATCTTTTAGTAACAAAGACCCGATAAATGACAAGATTTTATGCAAAAAAGTTAAATCTTTGTATGAGCACGCACCACTCAATGAAAAATATCTAATTTGTGTACGAATTTCTTGCGGTAAGCTATTTTCATAGAAACCCATAACCTCAGGTGTGCCAGGCTCAGCACCTGATGTGGAAAATAAAATTACTTTTTTATTTTTAAGAGCATCCCAATTTTTTGAAATAAAATCTGAGCCGTTTATCTTTCCCATATAAACGCCACCACCCAAAATTATTACATTATAATTTTCAAGCGATGGGCATTTATCAAGCTCGAATATATCACTATTAATCTCTTGATTTAGCCACTGTGCGTACTGTTTTGAACTACCGTACTTACTTTTATAAAGAATTAAACTCTTCATTACGACTCCCAATTTTTTACCAAATATATCTTACTGATAAAATTATATCTAAAATAATTAGCTCTTACTAAACTTAAATATAAAGACAACAAAAAAGCCCCCTTCACATTCGAAGAGGACTTTTTTAAAGTTACATTATTTAAATTTGATTAATTGGCTGTAGCTGGTTTTTTTTCGACCACTCCACTAACAGATTCTTTAAGTGCTGTTCCACCATTAGCATTTAAGTAATTAGTTATTCTTGTATAAACTGGATTAATTAGATAATCATTTGACAACTTTGCCATCAATACAAAGGTAAAAGCCTGAGCAAAAACCTTCACAGCTCTAACTGTTAATTTCTTGGCGTCACCATTATCAAAGTCTTTGTCTATTAATTCCATCCACATATCGCCGAAAGATTTTCCAACTTGATTAAAATCTTTAAGTTTGCTAATGGTTTTTTCAGTTTTATTAAAAAATGCTTGAACAACTTCATCATTTGCATCTGCAACTTCAAAATAAGTGTTCAAGAAATCAAGGTCAGATTGTTCAATAGCTTCCCCATTTGCAATTTCAATAAGCAACAAAGGCTTATTTGAATCAGAAACAGGATTTACGTCAGTTGATTGAACATCATCTGTAGATTCAGATGCAACTTCAGGATTTTCAAATTTGGACTGAAGATAACTTTTTACAGCCTTGAACTGATCAAGATTTGCAAAAACCATCTTAATTGGCATTCCGGATTCGTATTCTGCCATTAAAAAATCATCATTAAAATCTTTCTTATAATCTTCGCTTGGAAGCATTCCAAAAAGTCTCAATGTTGAATCTGCAATCTTCGTTGTATATGTTCCATCAGCATAATAACCATGATATGTCATTTTTTTCTTAGTGCCGTTATCTGGGAAATTCATTGTGAATTGGACAGGGACAAGATTTGCATAATCATCAGCAGATTTAACCAATTTTACATTTGAATTTTCATCGAGACATCCATAAAGTATTACATCTACCTGATTATTAAATGGATTAAGCTTGAACTGGTAAGGATATTTGCCGAATCCTTTAAAAATAGAAGCTGATGTTTTCTTGCTTAAATCATAAGCAGAAACAAAATTTAATGTAAGACTAACAATAACTGCTGCTTGCAGTAACTTGCGAAAAATGGATTTCATAAAAATCTCCAGTAAAAAAAACTTAATTTATACCACCAACTACAAATCTAAAAATCCCCATGAATACCAGCTTTAAGTGTAGTAGAATAACAACTTTTTTCAACGAATTCTTTTTCTAACAAAATTCGGATTCTTCCCCCTTAATTTTTCTCATTTAATGTGTAAGCCATACACACTACGACATTCAGAAATTTCAATTGTAAAAATTAATGTTTTAGGTATACCATTCTTATTACATATACCATTTAAATATTATTTAAACTGCTCTACGTCTTTCATTTCTACTCTTGTTGCTTCTATGAAATTATATGCCACTTTCATAGCAAAGCTAATCAATTTGGCATCGTTAAATATTGTGAATACTCTTCGATTATATTCTTCGCGAGAAACCGTTTCCCTGATACCTAAATCTTGTTTCAAACTAGAAGGAACTTCGTATGTATCTGGAAGACATTTCATTTTTTGTGCTATTGAAAGTTTAATAACGTTATTAAACCACGTTGGTATTCCTCGAAGGTATTGTAAGATAAGAGCAGGCTCATTAATGAAGTTTGCGCATGGATTTAAAAGACCCAAAATTATTACTGAAGCTTCGCTGAATAAATTTTGAGGAGTACTCTTTTCGCCACAAAAATCATCAAACCAAGAATATATAGCAGATTTAAATGTACCATTATAAGAGGAAATATAAATTGGGATACAGCTAGATGCAGGTGTTCCATATTTTGCACCTGCATCAATTGATTGTTGGATTATGGCTTTGAGTTCTTTTGAAAAATCTTTTGCAGCCGATACAACAAATCTTTCCGTCTCAGAATCATCTAACTCCTCAGGTAAACCTGTCATCTCTACCATGAATTGTTCAAAAGTACTAGTTAATTCTTCTGGTTTAACTTTTATTTTTCTTCCATCTGAAAATTGAAGGTTAAATTCTGATGGGGCTAACTCTACATCGCCTCCTTCAAAATACAGGCTTGTGAAAAAATGTTGAGGATCTTGAGGATGTTCTTCCATTGCAAAAACATTGCTGCTGATCAAAACTATGCAACACAAAATTAGATATTTTTTAAAAAAATTCATAAAAGGCCTTTGTATTAGGTGTATTAAAAATAATTACGTACGAAAATAATATCTATGAATAATTTTAATGCAAGCAAAACTTATCGTTTTCAAGCCAAACATTCTTCTGGCAAGTTCTCCTGCTCACACAGAGCCTTTATGAAAACGAGAATGCATTTTCGATACGAGCTTGACGTTTTTGCAATGCAAATTCGTCATCGAAGTAAAAATTTTATCCAAAAAGCGTATTCTATTGCTCCCGAACCATTATCCTGCGATGGATATAAAGCATTAAAAAAACTATAAATAAATAAAATAATAAAAATATTAATGGGTTAATACCCATTGTAAATAAATAGTCAGTAAGCAATGAAATAAACGTAAATAAAACGTAGGGCACAAGAATGGCAACCCATTTTGCCATAACAAAATTTCCAAAAAATATAAATAGCATAAATGTTAATATCGGATAAAACATAAGCTTTAGATACGAAATTACTCGGCTAATTAGGGAATACATTAATTCGTTTTGAACAGAAACGGGCAGAACACTTTTATTCAAAAGACTTTGGCAAATATTAGAAATTGTTGGAACATCCAGATTAATTTTAATTTGAGAGAATAACGTTGGTACAGTTAATTTGAGGTTATTAATCACCTCAGGTGCATTATTTTCAATATCAAACTCAAGACCTGTCGTAATACATAACTCTTTTTTTTCTGGTACAATGTAAAACTCTTTTGAATTAAGAACTTTTTTAATTGTAAAATCGGGGTTCAAATAAAGCATAAGAATATCACTGCCAGAATTGGTAGAAAGGTCAAGCACTCCAAAATAAACAATTGTCTCTTTATTCAGCATCAACCATTTACCAAGAAGCTTTTGTACAGATTTCTGTTTAAACTTCTCCATTTTGTACTGCTCTGAATAAAAAGTTAATTTTTCAACTAAAGTTTCTTTAAATGTAAAACTGAAAATCATCAATAAAAAGCTTGCCCCCATAAACAACTTTATAATGTTGTTATAGCTTATGTTAAGCAACGAAAACGCTTCCCACTCATTTTGTTGTTGAAATTCTTTAATTAGTAAACATGAAGCAAGCCAACAGCTAACTCCAAGTAAATCGAAAAAAGATGGTACAAAGTTAAGAAATACTAGCGTTAAAATGGCACTAAAACCGGCATCTTTTGCATGCACAATTTTTTCAAAAAATTCTATAAAATTGATCAAAAATGCCAAAAAAAAGCCTATAACAAAAACATATTTAAAAAATCTTTTTAAAAAATATTTTATAAGAACCATTATATTTTATTCATGTTTTACGATATTTACTTAAGACTTTTTAACGATTCCGGAGTGATAAGACCGCAGGAAACAAGTGTTTTAACCGCTTCTTCGAATGTAATATCCGTATGAATTATATCTCTTTCAGGCATTATAAAAAAGTATCCACTTGTTGGATTTGGCGAATTTGGCATAAATACTTTGTAATATTTTTCATTCGGATCTGAACAGTGAGATGGAGGAAGAAGTTTTTTGTAAGTAGAATCCGCAGATTCAAGTAAAAAAGCTAAATGAAACTGTCCATTTCTGGGATATGGGATTAAAACAACTGTTTTAGGCTTAGATGTTGAACTTGGCATCTTGAAAAAATCAACCAAAATTTTGGCAGCAGAATATATGACTCTAATAAGCGGTATTTTATCAATCAGATGTTCGAAGTAATGAATCATTGGTTTTGCTATGAAAATCTTTAAAAATACGCCCATAATAATAATTAAAAATATTATTAAAAAGAATTGCGAACCGGGAATTTTATGCAAAATTACTGGTTCCATCCTATAAAGCGGCTCAAGACAACGAAGTAAAAAGTTATATATAAAATTAACAAAAAACACTGTTGCTGCTATTGGAATTATTGTAAATAATCCACTGATAAACAAACTTTTAAGGTCATGTATTATTTTTTTGAGCGTCTCTAAAAACATATACCCACCCTTTCATCTAAAAAAAATTATCTTATTCAAGCGCTTTTGTCAGATCCTTTGCAAGGGTTTGCGCTATGTCTCTCGCAATTTCACCTGACTCCGCCTCAGTCATTATACGCAAAAGATTCTCTGTTCCGGAATATCTAACAACAATTCGCCCATCTTTGATTGATTCTTGCGCTTTTTTGATTATATCTGAATATGGTTGATTTGATAGATCACGTTTTTCTTTGACCACAATATTTATCGAAACTTGAGGATACTTATCAAAAGTTTTCATCTCTAAATTTTGATTTGCAATAATCGATTCTAACGTTTTCAGTGCCACAAATATGCCATCTCCGGTCGGCATATAATCTTTAATTATTATGTGCCCACATGTTTCACCACCTAATAAAAGCTTTCTTTCTTCAAGTGCTGCTGCAACGTACTTATCACCAACTTGAGTACGAATTAAATTTTTGTTTAATCTATGCAACTCAACCTCAAACCCTTGGTTTGTCGTAATTGTTCCAACTATATCACTAATATTTTTATAATCAGGATGCTCAGCCAAAATAGCTAAAATATCATCCCCATCTTTGACCTGGCCGAGATTATTAATGGCTATAACTCGGTCTCCATCACCATCAAATGCAAATCCAACTACTGCTTTATTGCGAACAACTAGATCTTTAATTCTCTCAGGATGTGTTGATCCACACTTTTCATTAATATTAATACCGGATGGAGCTGATCCAATTGTAATTACCGTAGCCCCAAATTTTTTAAAAATCTGAGGTGCTACCTCAAAAGTTGCGCCATTTGCACAATCTAAAATAATGCTCATCCCCGACAAATAGTTTTGTGAAAATTTTGAAGAGATAAAATCAATATAGGCTTGACTCGCTTCAATCCATTCAGTACGTTTATCTGAGTTTTCGACTAAAAGCTCATGCTTATTAAAATAAAGATCAAAATACTGCTCAATTTTCTCTTCGTCCTGGCGACTCAATTTACATTTTTTTGCATCAAATAACTTAATTCCATTGTCATGAAATGGATTATGCGAAGCTGATATTGCTATTCCAAAATCAAAAGATTCATCAATGCTAATCAAACGGTAAACTGCAGGCGTGGGCAGAATTCCACCATCGATGACATCGGCATGAAAACAATTCAAGCCCTCGATCAGCTCATTTTTTATTCTTATACCGGAAAGACGTGTATCATATCCAATCAGAACTTTAGGACTATTTTTTCCGTATTTCTCACTTGCCCAACGAGAAATAGAGGCCCCCAATGCTTTTAATCCATCTTTTGTAAATGGGTGCTTTTCCGAATTTCCTCTTATTCCATCCGTTCCAAATGATATCGCATTTTTCATATGATCCCGTTTTTCAAAGCGTTAATTTTAAATTATAATATTTACAATGGTCGTCATACAAATTTGTTCTTTCAAAAAAATGGCTTTTTTGCCTCTTTGTATGCTAAAATCTAGAATAATAGAAAGATTTTTAAAAAGTAAGAGGGGTTTTAAATGAATTTTACTTTATATCGAAATTGTTTTCTGGTAGGGCTTTCAGCCGCAGCCGCAATAGGTCCGATTTTTGTATTAGTATTTAATCGTGGAGCTTTATATGGCTTTAAAAAGGGATTTATAACTGCCCTTGGAGCAGCCATGGGTGATGGACTGTTATTTGGACTAAGCTTTATCGGGTTGCTCAGTTTTTTAGAATCATCTCGTAAAATAGTAATTGCCATGGACTTAGTTGTTAGCATTCTTCTTATCTTTATCGGCATACGAATGCTCATAAAGCAACAATCCTATGATTCAGATACTCTTGAGTGTAAAGAGCCAGCAATCGTTACTATTGCCAGGTCTTTTATTTTAACTCTTATAAATCCAATCACCATTTTCTTTTTTATGTTCATTAGTGTCAAAGTTATTCCGGAAAATGTTGTGTCCATATCACGCCTTGACTCGTTAATTGCAAGTGCAATGATCTCGCTGGGATCGCTAACCACATTCTCAACGGTTGCAATCTCTGCACGCAATCTTCGTAAAACACTTGGACAAAAACAGCTTCACTTGGCAACTTATGCCACTGCCGTTGCATTTGTTATCATAGGTGTTTATTTTTCATTTGATTTAGTCAAACAAATTGCCAAATATTTTGGCTGGTTATAATTTATATCGCTCTCTCTAACTCAAAAAATCTAATTTTTGGCTCCCACGTACACCAGCCGCTCGTCCCAAGTGCGCACGTAGTACGTGTATCGAGGGATGCGGCCAGCACTCACCAAGAGCGCTATATTTTTGCAGAATAGTATTAAGAGCCTTAAATTAACGCCAGTTCGATAACTAGTTATCATTTAGATTTTTTTTCTAGATACGCTTTGCTAAGCAGTTTTGTCATGCTGAACTCGTTTCAGTCCCGTCCGCCATAGCCACGAGTGCAACGAGGGCGACGGCTGGAATCCATGGATAAATTTATTCCAAATTTTTGCAATTGGGTAATAGGAACAACTAATCCATGGATCCTGAAATAAATTCAGGATGACACAATCTTCGGTCGAAGCTTCTGTAGGCACAGCCAAAATACATTGCAGTAAATGTTTTCAGCGGGTGTTGAATTATCGAACTAGCGTTTAAAACTACTCCTACATCCAAATATCCGCCTTCTTAAACACATCCATTTTTTATCACGCCACCTACAAAAACATTCAAAATGATATTTTTCTTGCATTTAATTAAAGCAAGCGAGTAATATGATAATTGAAGATGTATTTACAGATTGAAATATATAAACAATACAGATTTAGAATATTTATCATTTTTAGGGGGAGAAGGGGAGGATTTTATGAATATCAATTTCAAATTTCTAACATTTTGCTTGATAACTATGCTTTTAGTTGCAAGCTACCGCACCGCAACACAAGCTACAACTGCTCCAAGAAGCAGGACCACGGCCGCTTCAAAAAGCAGAACTACTTCAAGTAGATCAAGTTTAGTTCGTCAAGGAAACATCCAGGTTCCAACAGCTGGCTCAAGTTGGCAAATCAAGGACCTTTTTGCGCTTATAAACAAAAACAATCCACAACAAAACTCCAATTTTATAATAACAGATAACACCGGAGAAAATTCCTATAGCGCTGGAAATGTTGGATTTGATGCAAATTGGGCAAAAAACAATACAACTTCCGTTAAACTATTTCGAGATGAGTTTCAGGTTCGAAAATTGATTAGCCGCGGAGTTCTTCCAAGCCCTGCCGTTCTTAACAGTTTACGTGGAAATGCGTCAAAATCTCAAACGTACCAATTGTTCAAACACATTTCAGATAATTTTCCTAAGATAATGCTTTACTTTGAAGCTGTAAGTCCAACAGACAATAAGGCATATAAACTATACATTGCAGACCCATGCCCAGGGAGAACAAACTGGACGATGGTTATACAAGGACGATTAAATCCACAAACAAGTATACCTGCTTATACAAACGTTTTGAGTAAATGGAAAGTAAATTAACCAATAAACATTAAGATTTTGTAAGTAAATTAAATATGGGGAGGCGCAGCGCCTCCCCATATTTAATTTACTTATTTTTTGTATTATTTTTTTGCAAGCAACAAGATCTCTTTCAAAACAGAATCAGGATTTAATGAAATCGAATCAATTCCAAGTTTTACCAAAAATTCTGCAATTTCTGGGTAATCCGAAGGTGCCTGTCCACAAATTCCAATCTTTTTCCCTGATTTCTGAGCACCTTTGATCGCCATTTCAAGCATAATTTTCACGGCGTCATTTCTCTCATCAAAAATACTTGAAACTAAATCAGAATCACGATCCACAGCTAAAACTGTTTGGGTCAAATCGTTAGACCCGATTGAAAATCCATCAAATATTTTGGAAAATTGATCAATAAGTAAAACGTTGGATGGAATCTCGCACATCATGTAAATCTCAAGATTGTCTTTGCCCCGTTCCAATCCATGTTTTTTCATCTCAGAAATGGCAGCATTAGCGTCCTGCAGAGTTCGAACGAACGGTAACATGAGCTTAACATTCTTTAAACCCATCTCACTGCGAATTTTTTTC
>JBAZAX010000037.1:0-8237 GCA_041671765.1 Candidatus Babeliales bacterium
TCACGAACGCCCGAACATGGCGCTCGGCGGCATCACCCCGAAACAGTAGTTAGCTTTTTTTAACAAACTCTACTTCTGACCCCAACTAAAAATGGGGGATTACCGTGAAATTAACTTGTTCCTAAGAATTTTCTAATATCTATGCGAATAGTTAACTGATATTCTTCAAAATACTTTCCATATTGTTAAGTGATATGTTCGGAAAATATTTTTTCTGCCACAAAACGGATGCTGTTGAAGTGTGGGAGTGCGCCCAATTTAGTCCGTCGCCGTATGAAATTCGTTGCCCGATACCTGCAGTTCGTAGCTTAGATTGCAGATGTTTAACGCAGCTTTCTATACTGCCCATTTTTATTTCCATATCCATATTTTTTGTATAGACTGTTAAGTATTTTCCGACTGACAGCCCTATTTTACGAGTCAGTTTTTCCTCAAAAATGTAATGTGAAAGTAAGCATGGATTTGATAAGTGAACTTCGTGAAGTGGCAGAAGAATCCGATTTGGAGTCGTTTCGTCAGGAGTTGCTTGATGCTGTTAGGGAGCGAGCACCGGACGAATGTGGTATTGAAGAGCTGGATTTTGCTTTTGTTTGTGAAGTTGGTGCGAGACTGTCTGACGCCGAAGAATTTCAAGATTTCATTCCATGTCACGGTTCCGGAGCAGGAAGTCGATCAAAAAAACTTCGTGTAGATGGTTACGAGCTAGATGAGGTTGATGATTCTATACGCCTGTTAATTGCTGATTTCAAGGGGCGTGATGAAATCGATACAATGACTAGAATACGTGCAGAGGCTGTATTTGCCCAGTTGAAAGCGTTTGTGGAGGACTCATCGTCTGGCAAAATTTGGAGTTCTTCTCTAGGTGAATCCATTCAAACTAAGGAGCTTTCTGGCACGATTGAGCAGCGCCATGGCGTGAGGGAGGATGGGAACAGGCTGGTCAGTCGATATCGGTTCTATCTAATAACGGATTCTGTCCTTAGTGATCGAGTCAAGGACTTGCCGATTGACGAGCTGGATGGTGTTCCAATAGAGCGTCATATTTGGGATATTGGTCGGCTCAAGGCTGTGTCAGCTTCGATTCTTGGGACTGAAGAACTAGAAATTGATTTTACTAAATTTACTGATGGAGGATTCCCGTGTCTCCGAGCCAGCCAGACAGAAGACTACGATGGTTATCTTTGCGTAATTCAAGGTGATGCACTTGCTGACCTTTATAATAGCTATGGAAGCCGATTACTTGAGGGCAACGTTCGCTCATTTCTAAGTGCCACCGTGAAAATTAACAAGGGCATTCAAGCAACGATCAGGGCTGAGCCAGACAGATTTTTTGTTTACAACAATGGGATTTCTGCAACTGCCACATCTGCAGTCGTTGAAGATACTGTAGATGGACCAAGACTTATGTCTGCCAAATATCTGCAAATTGTAAATGGTGGACAGACGACAGCTTCACTTAATGTTGCTAAAAGAAAGGATAAAGCTGATCTCAGCGAAATTTATGTGCCCATGAAGCTATCCGTCGTGAGAGCTAAGGATACAGAAATGCTGGATGAGATGATTCAGAAAGTCGCGCGTTACTCTAATTCACAAACCAAGGTTAATGATGCGGATTTTTTTTCCAATCATGCATTTCATCGTGCAATTGAAAGGAATTCAAGGAAAACTCCGGCTCCGCGAGCAGTTGGAGCCACATTTAATACTTACTGGTTTTATGAACGTGCGAGAGGACAGTATGTAAATGCGCAAGCAAGAATGACTATAAAGGAAAAGAAGACATTCCTGTTGGAACATCCTCGTTCACAGCTCATAAATAAGACTGATTTGGCTAAGTTCGAAAATTCATGGCGAAAGCAACCGCATTTTGTCAGCCGTCATGCCCAAAAGAATTTCTCGCTCTTCGCCGAATACGTTGAAAAAGAATATGGAACCGATGGCGCGAAGTTTGACAATGAGGTCTACTTCAAAGAGGTTGTCGCCAAAGCAATCTTGTTCAGATTTGCGGAATGGATGGTATCAGAAGCCAAAAAGACATGGTATGGCGGCGATTATCGAGCACAGATTGTCACCTACTCCATTGCCAAACTGGTGTCGATGATTGACGATCAAGCTATTGGGGCTACACTGAATCTTAATTCTATTTGGTTGAGACAGGGGGTGTCCCCTGCACTTGCCAATCAACTGGAGGATATTGCTAAAGTCGTTTCGGTAGCTATAACAACCCCACCAGTTTTAAATATGAACGTAGGAGAATGGTGCAAGAAGGAAGATTGCTGGAGTAAGGTGCATGGAATATCGATTCCCCTTTCTCTGGAATTACATACGGAACTTATATCCAAAAGTGCTGTGAAACGTGAACATGACGATGCAGTTGGTCAGGCGACAGAGGATGCTGTAATTAATTCCGTTGTAGAAGTATTTAATTTGGGTCAAGTTGGTTGCTGGAAGAGATTGGATGATTGGTCAAAACGATATTGCCCATTGGCTGGAAGGGAGGCAGACTTGGTTCGTCTTGCATCGCAAGGAAGATGGGTGCCGTCTGATAAACAAGCTGCCATCCTTATGAAGGTTCTGGACCGACTGGAGCATGAAGGTTTCAAGCGTAACTAGCTTGTTATTTTGTTTATACTAAATTCATCAAAACCCTCAGAATATTAATGGATCTTCTGCCTGACACTTTAAGTAAAAGTATCTATGTTTTCGATGGGCGCGAAAAGTCATTATTGCCAGACTGGGCGGCATCTTTAATTTGGCTTGGTGCGTGGTGCCGCTCTTGTAGGTTACATGGTAAGCGGTTGATTGTATTTGCAGTTATTCCAACACGCGAACTTGCAGCTGCTTTTGCCAGCCTTGGTTGTCTTATTGCAGGTGCGAGCAATTTTGAGGATGTACTTTCTTGGTCAACGTTCAAAAAGTTACCAGCTGGAAGAGGTGTCTTCTGGTCATCCAAGAATGGAACGAAATCTTATGGCGGTAATATTGTTGGCTTCAAGGAATCCGGTGGATCAGAATTTATAGTGGTTGATGTAACGAAAGCATCAAAGAGATCGGAAAAAGGCACACGTCGTGAGATCTCTCAAAACTATTTCGATGAGTATCGCTTCACAGAAGAGAAACCTCCAACTGCGCCAAGGTCGGCATCTTTCCATGCGGCTGCGTGCTCGCTGAACAACCTAGTGGAGAATCTTAACCCAAAGTGGATATGGTCTGATGGAGCGGAAGGGCTGCTCATTACCCAAGTGGTAGCCTTTGAAAGTGCAATCGCCGGAATCTCACTTTCGATTGCAGGGCGCAATCCGATTGCCTTGTCTGATCTGCTTTGCCTTGAAAGAAATACAGTTCAAAGCCATGCGAAGCTGCGTATTGATCATCCGAAGGGGAGTGTTTCGGGAAACTTTCCTATTGTAATCCTCGATGGTGCTAGAGCTTTTATGGCACACGAACATCTGACCGCTGGTTCCAATATGCTTGTGATTCTTGATCGATCAGAATTTCAACAAGGAATTCATGACGAAGTAATGCAACTTAGAAGCATTTCAAGTGATTGCCAAAACCTTAAGCCTGATTGGATCATGCCAAATTTACTTTCGCCTGGCTTTGAGCTTGCGGGGTATTGGGTTGACGAATAATGACCGCTGCTAACAGCCCCTTCTCAAGATCTTGCCGCGTTTTTAAAAATGTCGGACATGCATGTTTAAAAAGGCACGAAATCGATTCTCCTCCCATTGCCGAGGTCATACAGATATCATCTCGATTGTTCCAGATGCTTGATCGCTCCGATCCTGTTCAAGCTGAGGTCTCACTTCGATTGTGGGTGCTCAGGTCGTCAATCCTGTTTACCGTACTTCCATTTGATGATCCAGCCCTGCGATTGCAGCTTCTGATGAATGAGCTTGAGCAGTCATCACGTGGATTGCCTGACGCTACTCGGTCTATTGAAACATTGAAAATGCACGTAACGAATATCGTTGGTGTGGGACAAAACCCCAAGCGTGAGTTATTGCTCCGTATTCTTGACGAAAGTATTGCGAAGGATGAAGGAAAGTTCGGGATTTTTTGTACCTTGTCTGCGGGGAGGTCGCCAGGATGGCCATCAGAAAGAAATGCTCAATTGACTTCGTTAAGTGACCATCTCATGTTGATTGGGTCGCGAAAACACATGAGTGCTAATGTGTTTGGAACGGTAATTTTACCCTGTGCTTGTGTCAATACCCCCTTCTCGTTATTGTCAGACCTGTTTTTCTCTGGATGTGCCGCCAGCCTTGAAATGTTGTTATATAAAGGGGAAAGATTTCAACTGCCAAAAAGATTGGAACTCCCAATTGACAGTATGTTTGCGGGGAGATTACAGAAAACTGAGATTGAGCAAGAGGTAGGTGTAATATCGAGTGAGACTTCGTTGTCTGCAGTTGATACATGGGTGAATGAATCTTTCTGGCAAGGACTTCACGGTGCTGATAGAAACAGTTCGCACAATTTTGTTCCTGCCAGTTACATGCTGTTCTGCGATGGTACAGGCACCTTTTTCCCAGCTAATGGACGCATTTTATCGTTACCATCTGATGGTGATGTGACAGACGAAGCTGACCTATGCTTAGTTCGTGTTGAGAGTGTCAGCGAAGGTGATTTGATAGTTTTGAGATCAGGTGATTCCGGGTTCCTGCTTGATGAAGCAACTGACCGTATTATGAGTAGCGAAGAAAATGAAAGCATGTTTGAGATAGCGACTGACTGGAAGGATGCGCTTGAAGCTCTGCTCGTTACACACAGTAATAAAGAAATTTCTCAGCTACTCCGAGAAAGAGGCGCGCCTACAAGTGCAGCCAGTATTCATCAATGGTGTGGTCCAGACGTTCTCGGACCGCGCGACGAACTTGTTTTTAGGAATCTGATAATTTTGCTTGCTGACAAGGGGAAAATAAAGAAGGCTGGCTTAGAACTTAACAGTTATATCGATAGTCGCTGGAATAGTCTCCAAGGATTGAGAAGTGTTCGCCACAAGGCTGGTAACCTGATTCGCCAAGAACTGTTCAAGGCGCTTTTCAGCCGTCTAAAAAATGGAAATAGCAAGTTGCTGGGCGGAGAGATCATTCACATCGAAGGGGATGCGGGTGCAGAGCTTCTGATTCTTCGTGTCTCATCCGTTGATCGCAATCCAGCCTATGTCCCTCCTTCTCGTCTTGGTCAGGTAGATGACTTGAAAGGTAATAAATGGCTCGGATGATTCCCCCTGCTTGTGCGACAAAAACTCCCTTGGGCGAAAAGGATCTCTTCAACAAACTAAGGGATGATCCAGATACTGCGGGTTGGGTAGTGCTGCATTCACTAGATTTGAAGAAACATCAGTCCAAGATTGAGGGTCAGCTTGACATGGTGGTGCTCGTGCCAAACTTGGGTGTTCTATGTATCGAGGTAAAAGGGTGCGATGTATCTCGTCAGGATGGGAAATGGATTTATCCCTATGAGACTTCTATCGAAGGTCCATTCAAGCAAGCATCCAAGGCAATGCATTCGCTGCGTACTTATCTCGTCAGTAAAGACTGCAATCTTTCAAAGCTTCTCTTCTTCTCGGCGGTGATTTTTACTCGAGTGAATTTTGATGAGCAGTCCCCGGAGTGGCATTCATGGCAGTACATAAATAGTAGATTATTTGTAAGGTGTCCAATCTCTGTGAGTATCAGTAATATCCTTCAACGTGCGCATGAGCATGTTGAGAGTTGCGTAGGGCTGCGCTCTTGGTACAACAAGACGGGGAGCCGCCCCGATGAAGGTCAGATTCGAAAGATGGTCGCCCTTCTTCGGGATAATTTTGAATACACCGTTTCACCCCGACGTGATCTGGAACACTTAGAACAGATGATCTGCCGGTTTACCGAGGAGCAGTTCGATGCTCTCGATCTGCTGGAGGAAAACGACAGAGTGGTTTTCAAAGGGCCTGCGGGGACAGGAAAAACATTTCTTGCCATGGAGGCGACGAAACGAGCACTTGCAGAGGGAAGCCGTGTGTTGTTTCTCTGCTACAACAACTTGCTTGGAGATTGGCTGCAAGCGCAGACCACCGGCTATTCGGACAATCCGAAGTTACTCCAGTGTAGAACCTTCCACAGTCTACTATTGGAGATTGCCAATGAAAAACCCGCCAATGGGCTTGGTAATTCATATTGGAGAAAAGACCTGCCGGTGCGAGCATTAGATAGATTGCTGGACGATGCTCGTCCATGGTATTCCTATGACATGCTTGTAATTGATGAGGCGCAAGACCTTTTGGAGGAAGAGTACCTCGATGTTTTTGACCTCCTGCTGAAGGGGGGTATTGCCGGTGGGAAATGGATATTTTTTGGCGATTTCGAGCGACAGGCAATCTATGTTTCAGAAGGTGATGTGGGAGTTCAGCAGGCGCTTGAGGGGCTATCGGATCGTGCTCCCAGTCACGTCAAAACCTCGCTGCGCATCAATTGCAGGAATGCTGAACCAATTGCGCAGACACTTGCGATAACAAGCGGACTTGCACCAGGTTACAAGAGGGTGCTTCACGATAATGAGGGATCTGATGTTGATCCTTTGTTTTACTCGTCGGCAGCTGATCAAGAGAGGCATCTTGCAGATGCGATTAGCAATTTGAAGGAAACATTCAAGGCCGGAGAGATAATGGTTCTATCTATGCGGAATGACGAAAGCTCCTGCGCTGGAAGCGCTTTAGCGGGATCCGCCGGCGTCCGTCTTGCACCGATACGTCAAGTGCAGGATGGACAGACGATTCCTTTTTCCAGTATTCATGCTTTCAAGGGACTAGAAGCACCGGCGGTGATCATAACTGATATTGATAGTCTTAACGACGAGAGGTCTCGTGCGCTTCTCTACGTCGGCATGTCGAGAGCCAGAATCCGGCTATTCATGCTGATGCATGAAAGCTGTCGTGCCAGTTATGACCGAATTCTGGATGCTGGTCTTGAAATGTCATCGAGGAAATAGATCATGTCACTCTCAGAAAAACTTGCAACCAACCTCTCAAATCGCAAATGGCTTGCTTCGCGATTGCGTGCCGAGATTGTTGGGCCGGATCCGGCTGGTATAGAACTTGACATCCGTCCTAGCGGTGAGCAAAAAAAGTTTTCATGGGATGAGTTTCGAAAACCAAAAAAACAGCTCAACGGCGAAGAGGTGGTATGGCAGGACCCACCTGCCAAGAGATATGGTGCTGGTGTTCTTTTTCCGATTGGAGTTATTGAAGAACATGAACAACTGCGTGCCGGTGAGGATCGGCAGGGTGGCTCTGATATTGATCCGGGTGAGAATCAAGATGTGGACGAGATGCTTGAAAAGCGTGCTGAACGAAGAGCCGCGAAGACACACGCTGCGATGGAAGAATCGGAAGACTACGCCGTTACATTGGCTAATGCCTTCAGGCCATCGGCGATTGGCTTGAGTTTTCTTGCGGACTTTACCGTCGAGGGTACGGGATTGCGGGTGGAGGTCGTAAGTGTTGGTCGTCTCAGTAATGATGAGACTCAGGAAATTCCGGTTGGAATCTACAAACAGACAAAGGTGATAGTTGGAGACCTAGGGGGGGTCCCATTTCCAAGATCCGTGTGGCTCAGGGTTCCCTTGCTGAACGATGCTAAACAATATCCATTCATCGAAATTTCTTCAGCAGAGCTTCTTGAATCCAGAGGAGCAATCATAAAAAAGCTCGAAGGCATAGGCCAAGGGCTGGAAATAGTGGTGGTTTCACGAGGCGGCTATTCACGCCTGACGTCAACACAGAGGCTGATAACCGTATCTCTTGTTAATAGGAAAGAGCTGGGTGCAGGCAATCTTGACGAGCAATGCTTATTTCAGGCGGGGATTCGTGTCAAAGGTCAAACTGGATCGCCTTGGATTCAACCCTACCCTGAAACCGAGGTCAGTAAACTGGGTGTGATGGATCCCATGTCGGATGAACAGATCAATCGACTGATTTACAGGCAACACCAGACTTTTGCGATCGGCCATGGTTGTGCTGCAGATTGGGCAGGGCAATCCCCAAGTACAGTTTCTGAAGTGTGGACTGACGTAATGCCTGCCTTTGAGACGCCCATGACAAGTGCTGATCTGTTTGTCAAAAATGTGGATGGCAGCAAGCAGCCAATCAAGGTCAGCATGCGAAAACTTGCTGAATTGGATCCAGAGGACGATGGATCCACTGAGATTGACGCGCTTGTTCTGGCTTACAAGCGCTGGATCAATGAGCTAAAAAA
>JBAZAX010000037.1:8247-11121 GCA_041671765.1 Candidatus Babeliales bacterium
AAAAAAGGAACGTAAGGGTGTGGCCAGTATTTCTGGGGAGATGACAGAGACTGCAGAAGGACTCATCAAGCGTTGCGAAGAATGCCTAGAACGCATTGAGGATGGTGTGAGGTTTCTTCAGGAAAGCTCCACTGTTGCGTGCGCAGCCAAAGAAGCGTTTGTGTTGGCTAATAGAGCAATGTTGATTGCCCAGCTTAGGGCAACTAGGGATGTGCGTGAACCCAGTCTTGGCAGTGACGGAAAAAGTATAGTCTGGTCACCTGCGATTTTGAATCCTGATCCTTCCATTGCCGATCCGCAAGGGCGAGGTTACTGGCGAGCTTTTCAGATTGCTTTTCTCCTGATGTCGTTACGTGGAATTACCGAGCCAGATGGTGCGGATCGGGAAATCGTTGATTTGATCTGGTTTCCCACAGGTGGTGGCAAGACTGAGGCCTATCTGGGACTCACCGCATTTACTATCTTGTTCAACCGACTCTCAGGTAGAAAATCAGGCGGAGCAGATGTACTGATGCGGTATACGTTGCGACTGCTGACAGCGCAGCAGTTTCAGAGAGCGGCGATTCTGTTCTGTGCAATGGAGCAGATTCGAAACAAGACACCCAAGCTTGGAGAAAAACCGTTCCGTATTGGTCTGTGGGTGGGTGGGAGCTCATCCCCAAATACACGTGAGGAAGCGCTTCACGCACTGCAAAGTCTTCAGAGAGACCCAGAGAGCGAAAATCCATTCATTTTGCTCAAGTGCCCATGGTGCGGAGCCAAGTTTGGCCCATCTTCTACCGAGGGTGGGCATCGTCAACGTGGTGGTGCGAAAGGACGAGGTATTCACGCGACTGAAATGGGTATCCCTAAGGTTCTTGGTTACAGCAAATACACTAGGAAAAATGGCGCTCCAGCGACAGTAGTGTTTCGATGCAATGATGGTGCATGTGATTTTGGGACCGCTTCCTCGATGCAAAAACCTCGTCCGCCACTACCGATTGTGATCATTGATGAAGACCTTATTGAAGATCCACCAAGTCTGGTAATCGGCACCGTTGACAAGTTCGCAATGCTCGCCTGGAAGCCAGGGGTGCGGAGGATGTTTGGAATTGGAAGCAACGGCAAGCATGAAGGAATTCCACCCAGCCTTATCATCCAAGATGAGCTTCACCTGATTTCCGGGCCATTGGGATCAATGGTTGGTGCGTATGAGACGGTTATTGAGCGTCTCTGTCGGAAGGATGGGTATGGTGATATCAAACCAAAAATTATCGCGTCAACCGCAACAATCAGCCGTGCAAGAGATCAGATATCACATTTGTACGCGCGGAATGATGTGTTCCTGTTCCCACCTTCCGGACTTGAAGCGGGGGATTCCTTCTTTGCCCGAGATGCCCTCAATGATGACGGGACGTCAAAGCCGGGGCGCCTCTACGTGGGTATTCTTGCATCTGCGCACGGATCTTTCCAAACTACGCAGGCTCGCGTATATGCATGTCTCATGCAGCACGCCGCCATTATGAATGCCGATGAGGCTGGCAGGGATCCATGGTGGACTCTCCTCTGCTTTTTCAACTCGTTGCGGGAGCTTGGTGGTGCGGCGTCATTGTTTGTTGCGGATGCACGAGACTATCTCCGGGTCATACTTGATAGGCAAGGTATCAAGTATGAAAAAATCCGGAAACTGTTCAACGTTTCTGAACTGACCAGTCGTATTCGTAGCGACCAAGTACCCAAAGAGTTGGAACGACTTGAGAGGACTCTTCGCACGCAAACTGGCAATAACAAGAGTGCAGCAGATGATAATGATGTTGTTGATGCCTGCTTGGCATCGAACATTATCGAGGTGGGCGTTGACGTTAGTCGTTTGGCTCTTATGGCAATTGTTGGACAACCAAAAACAACTTCCCAGTACATTCAAGTTTCCAGTCGCGTCGGGCGTGATCCTGAAAAGCCGGGTTTGGTGGCAGTACTCTATGGACAGAGCAAACCTCGAGATCGTAGTCATTTTGAACGATTCAGACCCTACCACCAGCGGCTATACGCACAGGTTGAGCCTACCAGTGTCACCCCCTTCAGCTCCCCGGCGGTAGAGCGTTCCCTTCATGGCATTATTGTCGCAGCTGTGAGGCAGTTTGGAATGTTGGATGCTGAGTCAAGTAGTCCGGATCCTTTTCCGCTTGGCGAAAGTGCCGAGTTACGAAATCTGGTCGATGAAATGATTGAAGAGCGCGTCGAAATTGTTGCACCAGAAGAACGTGATTCAGTAATGGAACAACTGCAGCTGCGTCTTGATCAGTGGCAAAAATGGCAACCGAGCGAGTATGGTGGGTTTGCAGCTGCATCTGAAGATCCTCCTTTGCTATACCCTGCAGGTAGTATAGTGCCGCCAAATTGGGATGGTCATAGCTGGCCGACCATGTCTTCTCTGCGAAATGTCGATGCTTCCTGTGAGGCAGAGATAACACGTTTCTTTAATTCGATACAGGATGAACAGGCATGAGCCGTCCAGTTAGAAGGTCGCAAGCAATCTCTCCTTTCGGTATCGGTGCACTGGTAGACTTCCCAGGTCCAGTGTCTCTCATTCACGCCGGCCTAGATGCGTGGCCGTTCAAGGAGGGGGAACCAGAACACCGGGAGTTTATCATTGATGACGAAAAACGGTTATCCAGTCGGCTAGATGTAGATTACTTTGTGCAGCCCCCGGACTTTCGTCTGCCCACGCGTGGGCAGGATGCGTCACAGTCAAATCTTAATTTGAAATTGCCATTTCTCAGATTTCCTCTTTGGCATGTTTGCCCTCGATGCGGGAGAATGTATCTCGCGCGATACCAAGACAGCACACCTCCAGCCTGTAGAGGACCAATCGGTTCTGGAGGTGGAATAGGGGCT
>JBAZAX010000038.1:0-11080 GCA_041671765.1 Candidatus Babeliales bacterium
CATTAAAGGGCGCACGCGCAAACAATCTTAAAAATATTGATGTACAATTTCCTGTAGGAGTTTTTGCTGCCGTGTCAGGTGTATCCGGTTCAGGCAAAAGTAGCCTTGTGATGCACACATTAGCCGCAGCACTGCATAATCACTTCAGAAACGGTTATGCAATTGGAAAAGACTTTGATGAAGTTCTTGGCGTAGACCAATTAAAAAACGTAGTTCTTGTTGATCAAAGTCCAATTGGCCGCACCCCCAGATCAAATCCCGCAACGTATCTTGGAATATTCGATGAGATACGAAATTTATTCGCATCACTTCCAGAAAGTAATGCTCGCGGTTATACCGCAGGCCGTTTCAGTTTTAACGTCCCTCAGGGCAGTTGCTTTGAGTGTGGCGGAGCAGGACACAACAAAATTTCTATGCATTTTTTAGAAGACGTTCTTGTAACGTGTAAATCATGTAATGGCACCCGCTATGATCAAAAAACCCTAGAAGTAAAGTTTAAAGGCAAAAATATAGCCCAAGTTCTTGATCTTTCAGTTCTTGAAGCATGCAAATTTTTTGAAACATTTCCTCGAATTAAAAAACGATTAGATCTTTTATGCGAAGTCGGCCTCGACTATATCAAGCTTGGCCAAGCGTCTCCAACATTCTCAGGAGGAGAGGCTCAACGTATCAAACTGGTAAATGAGCTTGCAAAACGCGATAAAAACACTATGTATATTCTTGACGAGCCTACAACAGGCTTGCACAGCGCAGACGTTGAACGACTACTTTTTGTGCTACAAAAACTTGTTGACCGCAGCAACACCGTGTTGGTAATAGAACACAATCTTGATGTGCTAAAATCAGTTGATTATCTGATTGATATCGGGCCTGAAGGCGGTGAACTTGGGGGATATGTTGTTGCAAAGGGAAAGCCTGAGCAAGTTGCTCAGTATAAAGACAGCATTACCGGAAAATATCTTAAAAAACATCTTTGCGCCTAACCTAGACTTTTAGAAACAACTTTGAAGGGCCTTGTTGCTTGCAATAAAAAAATTTCAACCAAAGTTTTACAACTCCCACTGGTTGAGCCACAACTGCCCAGTCAAAATATGTATAATTGGCCAAAGATTTTCGGCTTGTCCATGTCGCATTTGTACCAATTCTTTATTTAACCAATTTTTATCTATCATTCCACCAGAAACAAGTTTTCCATTTAAAATTATATCCTTAATATCTTGGGCATGATACGCACACTGTTTAACTATGGTTCCTGTTGTTTGCCCTTTAATCATACGCCATAACGATTTTGTCTTTTTAATGCGGCTAATCGCTCGTCGGAAAAAAATTCGATCATATCCATCTTTAAACGACTGATATGTAGGTATTTTCAAAGCCAATTCTACTATCGGTTGAGACAATAATGGATGGGTTATTATCGTATTATAGGCAAACTGATCTCGTTCTGAAAAAGCTACCGCTTGGCAAAGAGATTCTATTTGAATTGCTTTTGCAGGATAAAATTTATTCAAAGTGTTTTTAATATAAAATTCATGTTGCTTGAAGGTTTTTGCAAAATTTTTATTTAGAAACAAAGTCGAAGAACTTTGCGACGCATGAAATTTTCCATAATAGTTTACAACAGCTTTTGCATTATCGTATATGAGTGGCATCAATGGCATGCGGTAAACACTGCTAAGCCCTTTTATAGATGTCGTAATTCCATTAAAACCATGATCCAACCAATGATCAGCTAATGCATTTATTGGAGGTGGCGCAAGGAATACATGATCACCACCCTGCCCATTCATAATTTCTGGACAATTATTTTGCCAAGCAAGTTCTTGTAGTTGTTTGCGATGATTATAAAACAACAAAAGAGAACTCGGTTTATTCGGACGCCATGAATGTGGTAGTTTGTCGAACAAAGAAGCATTTTGCCAATCAAGAAAATGCAACGATACATTACAAACATCTGCAACCTCTTGAGCATGCTCAATTTCATTTGAGCTTTGAGTTTGGCTATCAATATAATTGACCGCCATTAATTTTTTATCATCGGGTAAAAGGCTTTGCAAAAGCAACATTATACCGGATGAATCAGCCCCTCCAGAAAGCTCCACGCAAACGCCTGATGCATCGCCAACCCAAGCCTTGGTGCAAGACTTTAATGTTGCAAGAAGCTCTTCTTCAAAAGCATTTTCATCTGTAATAAAAGAGCTTTTTAACGAAGAAATATTCCACAATAACATCTGTGATATTTTTCCATCTAGCGTTACGCAAAGACCCATCCCTGGCAAAAGTTCTTTTATCCCTTGAAATGGTGTTGTTGGCAAAGATTGATTTTTATTAATTATATGTTCCGCAAAATAAGTTAAATCAATTGAAGGCTTAATTTCTAGGACTTTATATAAAAGCTCAATTTCTGTAGAAAATATAATACCATCAGAATTCTGAACATAAAAAAGAGTAGATAAACCTTGTGGATCACGAATCAAAGTTATTGCTTTCGATGTCATATTATAAAGCACCCCAACATATCGCCCCCAAAATAAATCGGAAATTTTTTGTGGATTATCAATCAACAGGGGGGCATAATCAGCATTAAATTTTACTGCGTTACATTTTTCGCGATCAAATAACTTTCCAACTAAGAGCCCTTGGTTCGCATGAAGAGGGATTACTTGGTCATAGTGATATTTTTCATCTAGCTTTTGTCCTGCAAAAACAATGCCTTTTCCTACCGTCATAGTTTTCAGTGTGCCTTCAGCGGATTGCTGCAATGCAATATGAAATGATTTTTCAATACGATCAGAATTACAAAAATCGCCGAAAGCGCCAAGTAAAAATGCCATAGTAATAAACTCTCTTATTTATTAGGCTCTTTTAGAATAATAGACAAAACCTGTGCAATAACAGGATCATCATGTATCACTTGTCCTGCCAACTCAGCCCAAGCATGTGCATAAAATGGATTTGTTTGAATTCCAATAACTAAATTACATGCCCAATTTTTTTTTAAAGCTATAAATACAAAAGTTGATGCCCATGCAAGACAGTATGTTTTTTTAGGATATAATAACGAAGCTGCATCGATTGCTGCCGACAGGCTATTGATCTCTTGTTCACAGGGGATATTAGATTTTTTTTGTTTAGATACTATTTTTTTTATTTCATCAAGGATTCCCTGAATGCCTTTAGACTTCAAAATTCGATGTATTTTCGCTAAATAAAAAAACGTTTTTATAATTTCTATTTTGGAGGCTTGCTTAAACGGCTTCCAATTACTCTTCGTGTCCCATTGATAATCTTTGAGCCCACCAGGTAATAATGGAGCTGATGAAATAAGTTTACGATTAGCCCTGAAGTCATCCATTATAAATATAAGTTTTTTTTCAATAAAATATGAAATCCAATAATTGAGTTGTTCGGAATCATACTCTTTCTCTGCAGAGACGAATCTTTTTTGTTGATCTTGCTCAAATGAGTCATTAAGTATATCATCCAAATATTGTGCAGCAGAATCAACAATGCTAAAATATTTATCCTGAACACTATCTAAGACAACTATAGCATCATCAAAACGTGCAGCATAAACGTGAAGAGATAAAGAAAAATAAATCATTGGAACCATTCATTATATCGATTAGTCCGCTTATATTGAATTCGTTACGCAAATATAAGCGGACTAATTAATCTACTGTAATCTTATCCAATCAATGGCCATATCCCACGAATTCTAAACCCCCCTTCCCATTTATGGCCACCGCAGCCAAGAGTAAGCGCAGAGACTTTTCCTAATTCTGCAATTTGATTATTAAATGTTTTCATAACAACTCCTTCGTTTTATGATATTAAAAAATGAAACTCATACAAAATAAATAAATTTTTTTAGAAAAAATTTTAACAATATTTTTGTTTATCTCATGATGAAAACACGACTAAACTGACGTTCAATCCTATGGCCGATCGAGCCAAGTGTAAGCTCAGAGACTTTTCCTAATTCTGCGATTTGATTCTTAGTAAATATTTTCATTATTACTCCTTTAAATAAATGAATTTTAAAATTAAAAACTTAGCCAAAATTACATAATGTTTTTTGAAATGTCTAGAAAATTATTTATTTTTTTATATGACTGTTTTTTCCACAAATTTGCATATAGGCCATTGGTCTTTAATAATTCTTGATGAGTGCCCCGTTCAACAATTATTCCATGGTCAATTACAATTATCTCATTTGCATGAATCACCGTTGAAAGGCGATGCGCTACAATCAAAGTCGTTGCGCCTTTTGAAATTTCTTCAAGATTTTTTTGAATTTCTTGTTCGGTGTGAGTATCAAGTGATGAAGTTGCTTCATCAAAAATATAAATTTGAGGATTCTTAAGAATAACTCTTGCAATTGCAACCCGCTGCTTTTCTCCACCGGATAATTTAAGACCACGCTCGCCAACCATTGTATCGCATCCATCTGGTAAACACTCGATAAATTCATCTAAATGTGCAAGTTTTATAGCTCGTTCAACTTCTTCTTTGGTAGCAGATGGACAACCATAAGAAATATTATAATAAAGAGTATCATTAAACAACACTGTATCCTGCGGAACTACGCCAATTGCATCATGAAGCGAACGCTGCGTAATTTTACGTATATCAAAATCATTAATCAAAATTCTACCATAAACTACATCATAAAACCGAAAAATTAACCGCGCTATAGTTGATTTTCCTGCGCCTGTAGCGCCTACGATTGCAACTGTATGTCCCGAAGGAACTGTAAACGATATTTCTTTAAGTATTTGTCGCTTATCGTCATACCCGAAAACAACATTTTCAAACTTAATTTCTGATTTATCGCAGTTAAGATTTATTGCATCAACAGCATCTTGAATTTCTGGTTTAATTTCCATTAAATTTATTGCGCTATCCATATCATTTAAACCCTGCCGAACTTGTTTTAATACATATCCAAAGCTATGTAATGGAATTACGAATTGTAAAAGATATCCATTAATTAAAACAAAATCACTTACATTCATCTGTCCCAAAATAACAGCATTTCCGGTCATCACTGTTAAGTAAACGAGCCCACCCCCAATCATTAAAACTTGCCCTAACTGAATAAACACATCTGCAAAACATTTTGCATTTCCTGCATTTTCTTGCTCCTGTAAAATGCTATTGCATTGCTCATGGCCATGAAATTCATTACCAAAATATTTAACTGTTTCAAAGTTAAGGAGATTATCAATAATAAAAGAACTTGATTTAGCCCTTTTTTCATTATAAATATTTTGTAGTTTTGACGAACGGTTTATCGCAAGAATACTAAACAACAAATAAAACACTAACATAAACAAAAGAACGCTACTATAAAAAATACCATAAAAATATGTCAGTACAACCATGGCTAGAATCATCTCTAAAACAGTTGGAAGTAAGAATAACAACAAACCCCAAAAAACCATTTCAAATCCAAATTGGGCTCGTTCTATTGCGCTTGTAACGTCTCCAGTTCTTCGTTCCAAATGAAATCTCAATGAAAGCGTATGTAAATGATCAAATATTTGCAAACTCATAATCCGCATATTGCGCTCTAGCAAACGAAACATCATTATTGATCGCAATTGGGAAACAATTTGACCAATAGCCCACGATAAACCATATAATATAAGAGTTATTTGAAATATAGGAGTGATACCATTCTTAGGATTAGAAAGAATAATAATTACTTTTTTAAATATGAGTGGAGTTCCAATGTTCAATCCTATCATTAAAAACATAAAGCAAAACGATAATACAATATGTATTCGTATTTTAGAATCTTTAACCCAAAAAAACGGTAAAATTCGAATACATGTTTTTAGCAGATTGGAACCTTTATGCTGTGGATTTTTCATAACAACAAGAAATCTCTATGACAAGTAATTTTGTTTGGACTTGCAAAATATTTTTTAATACATACAATTCTTTGTAATTGGAAATTGTATCAAATTTTATGCGAAAATAAACAAGCAATCTAACATGAACTAAAAATACGCATAGAAAAAATTCAAAATTTTGCAAAATATCGGAAGATTTTAAATTTATGAAATTTAAAATTAATATTCTGTCATTGATAACCTTATTTTATTGCATCATTTCATTTAATCCGATTAAACCACAACAGCCCATGGCTGATTCATTGCAAGCGCAAAGCAATATTTACAATTTGATTGCTCAAGAAAATTTAAAATCACTTAATTCTATTTATACAGAAGAACCTGCGGGACTTTGTGCTTATGTAAATGAAGTTGAAGAAAATGGCACAAGTGGCTACATTAAATCAATCCTTGAATCACAGCTACACCCAACAGAATATGATCGACAAAGATTAATACTAAAACTTCTAGCAAAGCATTTTAATAAAAATAGCCAACTGGCACAGTCGCCAGCATTGGATGAAATAACTTGGCAAGATTTAAATATTTTATGTGGACCAAAATCAAATAATAGAATGCACCTGGCTTCAAAAATAACTAATGGGCGGACTGTAACAGCCGCTGGAACAGCAACAATTTTACGCATGCTTATCCAACCAAACGCAAACATAGAAGCTCTGAAAACTCAGCAATCTATTACTAAAGAGTTAATAAACAACCAACCATTTTTTGATGAACTTAATACAAGACTTAAAAATCTCGTAATACCTGAAAACGCGTTATTATCCTTCTGGAATCCTGAAGATATTTTTACATTAATGTTTGAGCAAATGCAGCTTAAAATTCCACTTGAAAACAGGATTGAGTTTGTAAAAAAATTATCTGAATGGGTCAAAAAAAAACCTCTCATGCTGGAAACCTATTCACGCGCTAAGAGCATCCTTACCACATTAGCCATACTTATTGTTGCCCACGGCGTAATAGCATTATCTGTTTACGCGCTCACAGGAGAAAATAAACTCGGTTCAGGACTTATTCAATCGACTAAAGAAAAAGATGAAAAAACTGGAAAAATAACTGAAAAGTTATCGTATGGTCCGGGCGGCTTACCAACGTCAACCCTAGCTCTTCTATCTTTAATTATTAGCAAAAGTTCTTCAAGAGGTGCTGCATCTGTATCTGTTTATGATGATGCGAACCAAACATATGAAACAATAACAGAAATGCAAAATAACGTGGTTGCATATTCAAGTATGCACAAAAAAATATCTTACGTTGCCAAGTATCTCCAAAAGCTTAAAGAGATGGCACATTTTGTAACCAAAAATTCAGTTTTAACCTCAAAAATGCCTGCCGTTCAAAATTTTATCACTACACTGGAAGATCTCAATACAAAAACATCTGACTTCAGACAATTGCTTGAATTATTAGAAACTGACACTTTTAAAAGCGAATATTCTTGGTTAATTTATTACAGTCGCGTTATGGTTGCATACAAACTCATGATAGAACAAAAGGACCAATTTATTGAAGCGATGCTGGCAATAGGAGAGTTAGATGCACAATTAACCATTGCAAAACTTTATAAAGAATCACAAAAAAACAGTGCCACATTTTGCTTCCCAACATTCCTGACTGCTTCAAATTCAACCAGCCCTGCAATCAAGGCTGTGGAATTCTGGAATCCATTACTGAATCAAGAAAAAGCTGTTACAAACTCAATTGAAATTGGCGAGCCATTTGCATCGCCACAAAATGTTATCATTACAGGACCAAATGCTGCCGGTAAATCTACGATTACAAGAGCTATTATTTATGGCATTATTCTTGCCCAAAGCTTGGGAATTGCCCCCGCCAAGGCTTTAACTTTTACACCATTCTCAAATATCATGACTTATTTAAATATTACGGATGACATTGCTGCAGGAAATTCACATTTTAAGGCTGGAGTGATAAGAGCACGACAGTTAATCGAGACATCAAATAATTTACATGAAAACGAATTCGGGTTATTTGGCATCGATGAAGTTTTCAATGGAACTACGTTCAAAGAGGGGCAAGCTGCTGCTTTTACATTAATTGAAGAGTTAGGCAGAAATTCTAAAAATATATGTGTAACAAATACCCATTTTCCATTGATAACAACGCTTGAAAATACGGGTTTATTCAGGAATTATAAAGTTTCTGTCATAGAAAAACAGGGCGAAAAAATACAGTATACCTTTACCCTGCAACCTGGCATCTCTAGCCAAACAGTGGCACTCAAAATCTTAGAAGAAGAGGGTTTTGGTGATGCATTTGTTAAAAAGGCCCAACAAATACTGTCAACATAAAAATTAATTTTTTAGATAAATAAACTCATAGAATTGAAAAAATATTCATAAAAAAAGGCACTTACGTAATTTGCATAAGTGCCTTTTAACCGATCTTTACCAATCCAATTTACATTATGTTACAACCAGATCCAGTTTCTTGTTTTTTTAGATCCTCGGGGCTTCCATCCCCATCATCATGAGGTCTTTTTTTTGATTCTCTTTCCTCTTGTTGTGGCGCCACCTGCGGACAATATTCAGCAAAAATGTTTACTATTGCTGCTTGACCATTTCCTTCAGCATACTGCAATGCGGTTGAACCCCTCCAATCCTTAGTCATAATAACCTGAAGCCTTTGTTCTGCAGGGACAGTCTCCAACAATAATCTTACCATCGCTACGTTACCTTTTCTTAAAGCAGACTCAAATACTGTCATTGGCCAAAACCTAGCCATATCACTAGTCATAAGAGCTGCAATCCGCTGCCCTTGAGGGACAACTTCCAATAACATCCTTACAATCCCTAAATCGCCTTTTTCTACAGCAATCATAATAGCCGTTGAGCCTTCCCAACCCCTAGTCATAACAAATTCAAACCGCTGCTCTTGAGGTATAATATCCAGTAACATTCTTACAATTTCTACCTCGCCTGTTTCTGTTGCGGTAATGAGAATATTATAAGAATGAAGAGACGGTGCTATAAATTGGAATCTCTGCTCCACAGGTATGGCCTCCAGTAATGTTCTCACCAAACATACCAGGCGTGTTCGCATCGCGTCATGGAATATATCCAGGTCGCTACCTCTTACGGCGGGCCTTTCAATTGTAACACTTTTTAAGTTTCCTGGATCACGATGTACCAATTTCCATTCATGATGACCAAGATAAAGCGAATACCAAACCTTATCAAATAAAGCCTTTCGCTCTTCAGGATTTAACCCCAATGGGTTCATTCCAAATGCCAATGTGCCTGAACAACCTGCCATAATTATCGACAACATTATTTTCTTGAATATCTTCATCGTATAAACCTTATATAAATTTGGTAAATTACATTATGTTACAACCAGATCCAGCTTCTCGTTTTTTTGAAGCAACATGACTTTCATCAACACCATCCCGAGTCCTTTTCCTTGATACTTCTTCTTCTGGCTCTTGTTGTTGCTGACAATATCCCTTTAACATTTTTACCAACTCTTTCTGCCCTTGAACTATCGCATACTGCAATGCAGTATGCCCACATGGATCCTCAGACATAACAAATATAGCTCGTTGATCTGCAGGTATAGCCTCTATCAACATTTTTACAAACTCTAATATGTCACCTATTTCATCAGCTACATGACCACTTAATGCGAGTCCATGCAATGCGGTATGCCCTTCAAAATCATTAGTCATAATAAATGTGACTCTTTGTTCTGTGGGTATGGCCTCTATCAGCATCCTTGCGAATACTGCTTGACAGCACATTGCAGCATAATGCAATGCTGTAGCGCCACGCTTATCTCTACTCATAATAAATGCAACTCTTTGCTCTTCGGATAAATTCTCTAGCAATAATCTTGCTATATCTACATCACCTTCAAATGCAGCATCATGCAGTGCTGTATGACCTTTTTTATCCTTAGTCATAACAAATACAGCTCTTCGCTCTAAAGGTACTGCCTCTAGCAATACTCTTACAATGGCTACTTGACCATTCGTTGTATTGTATTCATTAAATATCGCCCGGTGCAATACTGTATCACCTTTTAATGTATTCATAACAAATACAACTCTATGTTCTACAGGTATAGCCTCTAACAAATCTCTCACTAACTCTGCTGTACCGTGACTTACAGCATCATAAAATATTTCAAAATTTTTTACATTCCGGCCCCTAATGACTTCAGCCTCATCAAACGCACCTTTAACTTTATCAAAAAAAGCATTCGATCCAGGATTATCCATTCCAAACACATCTGAACTTGCGCTGCCTACTATAATTACCAACAACATTATTTTCTTAAACACATTCATGATATAACCCTTGTATAAGTTTAGAGGTTTAACCGCAGGACAATAATATAAAAACATACTGGCAGTCTAATCGATAAATTATATTTATCAACTCTGATCTGTAGATATGTATAAAGATAAGCACTAAAAACTGCCTTCTACGCCTTTTTATGGCCACAGCAGACGGCTCCACCAAGGTTACGATGGTACGCAAGGACGAAGTCAAACTTGCCTACTAATTCTTTATAATTATTGAGTTTTCTACCGCTAAGACAAACAAAATCGTTCCAAAAACTGCTTTTTATTGATTTCACCTTGCCTATTCCCGCATAATCTTGTTATAATCCTGTTTCGATCTAAGCCACGAATTGCATGGATTACATGCTATTTTTTGTGTACTTAAGGCATAGATATATGTGAAAAAATCTATTTTTCCAAAAGGTTTAAAATGAACACTAAAAAAATATTGCGCTTTGTTGCGTCCTTGCTTTATCTATTTTCAAATCAAAAAACATTTTGCGCCAAAGGCGTAGATGATATCGAACGGATCGAAAGAATGAAGGAAGAGAGGTATTTTTTGAGATCTGGATATCGTGATAGTCTCACTGGTAGTAAAATAAAAGAAAAGAAAAGTTTTGTTGATTTGGACATGAAAACAATTGATATGTTTATTGCTGAAAGGGTTGAATTAAACGATAAAAATGCTGTATTAAACGCTGAAAGTGCTAGATTAAATATTGAAAATGCTCTAGGCACAACAACTCCAGCAAGACAAGCAGAAATAGCCGCAAGACAAGCAGAAATAGCCGCAAGACAAGCAGAAATAGCAACAAGACAAGCAAAAATAGATACAAGTTTAGCCCAATCAGCA
>JBAZAX010000039.1:0-10945 GCA_041671765.1 Candidatus Babeliales bacterium
CCAGAACAGACAGCAACGCTTTTGCCTTCGGCATCAAAAATAATAGCAACGCCATCATTAAATTAAGCAATGAAACCGGAGAACTCTCCATCGATAACAGTAATGCCATTATTAAGCTTGACAGAGATTTAAGAACCGACAGTAATGCCTTCGCTTATGGTATTAAAAACAACTCTAACACTCTCTTGGCTCTAAACCGCACAACATCCAACGCTTTACTCTTCGGCGATCGCAATAATTCTAACGCCATCGTATTACTCGATCGCAAGGTTCGTGTGAACAGCAACGCTATGCTTTACTTGAACCGTACAACATCCAACGCTTTACTCTTTGGTGATCGCAACAACTCTAACGCCATTGTCACTCTCGGTAGAACCACCAGAACAGACAGCAACGCTTTTGCCTTCGGCATCAAAAATAATAGCAACGCCATCATTAAATTAAGCAATGAAACCGGAGAACTCTCCATCGATAACAGTAATGCCATTATTAAGCTTGACAGAGACTTAAGAACCGACAGTAATGCCTTCGCTTATGGCATCAAAAATAATAGCAACGCTATAGTTTATCTTGCTTCTTCTGGTGATCCTGCTATGACTCGCGCCAACAGCAACGCCATTGTCTCTTGGATTAAATCAACCAGTAACACTGCCAACTGGTTGAACACGAGAGTCAGAACCGATAGCAACGCTTTTGCTTTCAACATCAAAAATAACAGCAACGCTATTATTTATCTTGGAAATACAACAAATGGTCTTGAGCAACAGATAACAAACAACAGCAATGCTATAAAATACCAAGCTGATCATTTTGTAACCATAAATAATGGAAAGCTCACTGCACTTGGAGGAGTAACTGGAACAACGGCCATCGCTGGACGAGGAATTTTATCAAGCCCAATTGATCTGCAAGGTGGAACGCTTACTTTGGGGAGTGATATGATTCTATCAAACCAAACAACAGTTGATTCATCCGGTAATTTTGACTTACAGAGTAATGCAATGGTCTTTGGCGGAAATTTAACATTGCCAACCAATGTTGCAATCAAAGTCATCTCAAGTGGTGTACTTGATGGTCAAGGCAATGAGCTTAAAAATGCAATCAACTCAAAACTAATTATTGATAGCAATGTTACATTAACATTGCGTAATCTGAACTGGCGTGCTGCCGGATCCCCTCAAATAGAAATGCGATCCCCTACATCAAAACTTACATTACAAAATACAGCACTGTGTTTTGATCGTGATTACTCATTCACGCAAGGGCAATTATTTATTCAGGATGATGTGTTTATAACCGGTACAAATAAATTCAGCTACGTATCAACAGAAACTTCTTATATCGCGCCACATTCAACTTTATACTTTGATAAAAACACAACATTCAGTTATAGCCCAAGATTAATAACACGTCATACTCAATCAGAACGTAATTTAATTAAGATGACAGATGCAACATCCGAAATTTATTTTGATGAATGCACGTTACAATTACCTGACAGTGGTTGGCAACTGACGAGTGGAACAATTTACTTTGAAAACAAAGTAACCGTTTATGGCAACACAACTCAGGAAAATTCTTTTGAAATTGGCAACGGCCTTGCCTCCGGAGACATGAATATTCAATTATTGTCAGGCGCATTGTTAAATAACTTTGGTTATATCTATTACAACCCAAGTAACTAATTTTGTAGCATTTATTTCAACACTTTTGAAAATGGGCTTGCAAATTGCAAGCCCATTTTCAGTTTTATTACCAAATTTTACAAAACTTATTCAAAATAACAGAATTTGGCTTTTAACAACCCATAAAACACCGCCGTAAAAGAATACTTTATTTTTTTATAATAAATGCATTAGAATAATATCAAAAGATGAAATAAAAAGTTAAAGGAGGAAGGGCGTATGATGTTTGAGATTAAACTTTTTAATATTATGTTGTTGCTCGGACTAGTTCTAGCTTATATTCAAATATCAGCGGATAATACACCCTCTTCAATTTATGAAAATATTACAAATCTTGGTCCTTTATTTCAACTTTGTACAACAAGCACTTGGAAAGAATTTGCATTGAATAGCAATTTGCCTGAATTTAAGCAAAAAAAATGGGCCTGGATTGGGTTAATAACTATGAAAAGTAAAATTCCTTTAAAACTCAAAACTCTTAACTTGCAGTGGTATGGAAAAAAAATCGACGAACTACAAGCTTCTCTTTACCAAAAAAAAGAAATGGATTCTACATTAATCCCAATACAACACAACCTTGTTTGTGATGGAACATGGAACACAAAAAAACAAGAGCTTACATTTAATGTAGATCAAAAGGTTGTATCGATAAATAATTATTATCTTGTTTTAAGTTTTTCAAAACACGAAGAAAACGCTCTTAAATCAGGAAAATTTACGCTTCAAAATAAAAAATCAATTAATCTCTCCCAATTAGAATAATTGTCTAATATTTTTAATTGATCTCTATCATATCTTAACTTATTGCATTCTATTCTCATATTGGTATTATAAAAATAAAGTTGAAAACTTTTTATTGAATTCTAGATATGAATTAATCTAGTAGTAAAAGGGAACTTAGTGGCAGAGATAGTAATAATAGGCGCCGGGCTAACCGGCTTGAGTGCAGCGTATAATCTTGAGGCAAACGGCCATCTTGATTACGAAATATTTGAACAAGGTTCACGACCCGGTGGACTTTTAAAAACCGAATCAGTTGATAATTTTAATTTTGATTATACAGGGCATTTGCTGCACATTAATAATCCCAAGTTCAAAATATTTTTGGATACAGTCCTCAACATTGAACAAAATACAACAAATAATAAACGCCAAAGTGCTATTTTTCATTCAAACTCCTTTGCATTATATCCATTCCAGATGAATTTATATGGCCTACCAACTGATGTCATTTACGATTGCATAAATGGATTTATCAAGCGTAAAACCAATATTAAAAACCCTGCAAATTTTCACCAGTGGGTACTTAAATATTTTGGACCGGGACTAGGAAAGCATTTTTTCTTTCCATATAATGGCAAACTACTAAGCTATGATGTTAAAAAAATATTACCATCTTGGACCGGACGATTTGTGCCTCAAACCAATTTAAAACTAATGCTAAATGGCGCCCTTGAAAAACCTAAAGACCAAAATATTGGTTACAATAATTCGTTTTATTACCCTAAATCTGGAGGAATTGAATTTCTTATAAAACAAATTACATCAAAACTAAATAAACAAATTAAAGTAAATCATAAGGCTGTTTTTGTTGATCTAAAGAATAAAACTGTAACATTTGAGAATGGCCATGTTGAAAAATACAATAAATTAATCACAACAATGCCACTAAAAACAT
Source organism: Candidatus Babeliales bacterium (assembly GCA_041671765.1). Taxonomy (GTDB): domain Bacteria; phylum Babelota; class Babeliae; order Babelales; family RVW-14; genus JBAZAX01. Next base: position 3,364 of record JBAZAX010000039.1, read on the forward strand.
TACTGCAAAGCACTTCCTATTATAAACATCTTTCAGACAAGCTTTTATGCAGCTCAGTTATTAATTTTAATCTTGGTTTTAATTCGCCGGATATTGGCCCTTGGCATTGGTTATATTTTCCGGAAAATAAGTTTCCATTTTACAGATTAGGATTTTGGAACAATGTTTCGAAGTCCTGCGTTAAACCCGGTCACACCGGAATTTATGGCGAAACATCTTACCTACAAGGCACAAAAACACAAAAGCATATTGATAAATTATCCGAAAGATCCATTAATGAATCATTGAATTTTTTGGGACTAACTAAAAATAATATTGTCGTACAAAAGAATTTGCGCTTGGAACACGCTTATGTAATATACGATTATTGGAGAGAAAAAAATTTAAATAAAATTTTGGATACACTTATACAATCATCAATTTATTCTGTAGGGCGCTTTGGTGGATGGAATTATTCAAGCATGCAAGAGGCTTTCCTTGATGGAGAAAATGTAGCCCAGCACATTCTTAACGAAATTCAAACGCCACTTGGCAACTCATACTTAATAAAAAACAGACAAAATTTAAGCTTTGAAACACCAAATTTTAAAAGCAAAATTTTTTAGGACAAAAGGCGAAACAAAAAAAAGGAACAGTCGTGATGAAACAATTGAAAAAATTTTACGAAGGTAAGCGAGTCTTAGTAACAGGTGGAGCTGGTTTTATAGGTTCTCATTTAGTAGAAAAGCTTGTTGATATTGGGGCACGCGTTACCGTACTTGATAATTTTTCGTCAGGGAAAATTCATAATCTTAAAAATGTAATTCCGAACGTAACAATAATTTATTCAGATGTAAGTCTTGATCACGTCGGCCTTAAGGCAACACATAATCAAGACATGGTATTTCACCTTGCTGCATTGGTTTCAGTTCCACAATCAATAAAATATCCTGAATTATGTGATAAAATTAATACGCAGGGGACAAAAAACTTGCTTAATGGTTGCATTAAAAATCGTGTTAGTACATTTGTATTTTCATCATCCTGTGCAATATATGGCAATAAACAGAGTCCATGCAATGAATCCGATTCACCATGTCCACTTTCACCATATGCACAGAGTAAATTGATGGCTGAAAATTTATGTGTCAAATATTCGCAAGATTTTGCAATCAAAACCGCTTGCCTAAGATATTTTAATGTGTTCGGTGAGAGACAAAATTTCAATGGAGATTATGCCACCGTTATAGCAAAATTCAAGTACAATCTTGAAAACAACTTACCCTTAACTATTTTTGGTGATGGCACCCAAACTCGTGATTTTATACCGGTTTGTGAAGTTGTAGATGCAAATCTAAGAATTGGCATGCTTCAAAATCTAAATGGCGAAGTCTTCAATATTGCTTCAGGTAAAAGTATCAGCATAATTGATCTTATAAAAATGCTCGAACGAGAAGTCGGAAAAGTAGCCCCCGAAATTAAATTTGAAGGTGCCAGATCGGGAGACATAACTCATTCTGTTGCCAGTTGCGAAAAATACAAAAATATAATTAGATCAGCGTTTTAATAATCAGCAGTAATACGTTTTATTTGTCCAACATGGAAAATTCTTAAACTTATCATCGCTTGTAAGTACACGTATTTTTCCACTTCTGACATTTAGAACTGCAATTTGGGAAACATTTTTGCCGGTCTTAAGATTAAAACAGTCTGTTGAAAATGTAATATAATTTCCGCACTCAGACCAAACAGGCTCTTGCTTACTATGCTGATCAGTGGTGAGAGCCCTTTCCACAAAAAACTTATTATTAAGATTTATTGTGTAAAGTTGAAAAAATCCTTTTTTGGATCGGCAATAAACAATTGAGTTATTACGCTTGCAGTATGACGGAGCTGCGCAGTACCCTTTACCATTTGTGAGACGTTTAGTCTGTTTAGTTTTTGAATTTAGATAATAAATCTGAGGTTTGCCAGTCTGGTAATCCGAGCAAAAAATTACATCACCATTTGGTAAAAAACATGGAGATGCGTTATTGCCTTCATTGTGAGTAAGCTGGATAAAGACCTTCTTTTTATATTTATTACATAGCGCTTGATCATAAAGATAAAGCTCTGAATTTTTACGACCTGAAAGACACAGTACCGATTTGGAACCATCTTCAGAAAATGATGGTTGCATGTTTAACCCCTCGTATGATGAAATAATTCTTGTTTTATTTGAATTCAAATCCAGCGACATTAATCTATTATTTTCTTTTGTTAACTGTGAGAAAAATATCATCGGCGCTTGCGTGTGCCAACGAGGTGCAACGTTCATCATTTTTGATGAATATAAAATTCTCTCTTGCCTACATGCATAATCCGCAATACAAATTGCCTTACATGAAGGGGAGATTTGCTTGCAATATGCAAGAGTACTAAGCATTGGTCCTTTTTCACCTGTTAGAGCAGGCAAAAGTTTATCGGAAATTGTATGTGCATCAAGTACCAGATTTTCATGTGAATATGCAAATGCTTTGTTAAATAAAACAACGCCTGAACTTGGCTCTTTTAAAACAACCTCAATCCTGTATTTATTTAAAACATCATTATTTTTTAAGCATATAAAAAGCGAAACGCCATCTTTAAAAAGCTTAGATAAAACCTTTTTATCAGGTTCTTCTTCGGTTTTTTTTAATTCAACATCAAGTTGATCGGTGAATTCAAGATCGAATTTAATTATCTTGGCAAGTGTTGTTAAAGACTCATCTTTGCCAACACAAAGCATTAATGTTTTAATTTTTGAATGAGCTGACGAATTGGCACTAACTTGAACTGATATTTCGTCACTTTTTTTTGAATTTATACTTGCAGTTGAAGTAGAAGTTGTTGAGACTGAACTAGTCGAGACAGATGCTGTCTTAACAGTTTGAGAATCGGCACAAGAAGCATTTTGATTAAAACTTAAGACTAATAAAATAAATACCATTTTTTTACAAAAATTGTGCATATGAACCTTTCATTGAGAATAAGATGTCTTTTATTTGTTATTGGCGAAAATCAATCACGAAACTCTTCCCCCATAAACATTTATCGAATTTAAAGAGATGAGCAACTCGTAGTATACTTAAATCGTAAATTATTACATTAGATTTTTGTATTGTTTGAAAATCTTCTACTTCACCCTCTTTGCTAATAACAAACTTCACTTTACAAGTTGTTCCCTTTGGAACCCCCAATGGAGGTTTCCACAGTCTCCCAGTTTCAGACTGAATGTATTTATCATATGCACCCAAATCACCAAGCGTAAATATGTATTCTTCTTGCCCATCCCCATCCTGACCATCATCCGTTTCATCATTTGCGTCGTCGCTTTCATCAGTTTTGGCATCTTGGGCATCATTCAAATCTTCAGTTATCTCAGAGGATTTTTGAGCTTCTTCGTTCTCTTTAGCTTCTTGTTCTTTTTGGGCCTCTGCCTCTTCAAGCTCTTTTAGCTTTTCAGCCGCACGTTTTTCTTCTTTTTTAATTTCTTCATCTATCTCTTTTTGTTCTTCGAGTTCAATTTTTTTCAGCTCTGCCTCAATCTTTTTTTCTTGCTCAAGCTCTTTTTGCTTTTCTTTTTTACTCTTTGCAAGCGCTTTTTTGTTTTTTGGCTCGGTAATGGGTTGTTTTTTCTCAGCCTTGGCCGTAGTCTTTACAGTTCCGGTCTTTTTAGCCGCGTCTTTTTTAGATATAACAGTATCTTTTTTTGACTTGCCTGCAGCTTTTGATTTTTTTTCGCTAAGTTTACTTCGCTTTGATTTTTCTGTAATTTTTGAATTCTTAACTGATTTTTTTGATTTTTTGTTTTTACTTGAACTTGAATTGGTAGATTTTCCCAACTTATTCTTTCCTGATCCTATTTTGCCTTTTCCATTACCGGACTTATTTGATCCAAATTTAGCAGAACCATGACCCATAAACGGGATAATAGATTTTTTTGATTTATAAAGAGTATGGTAATCTTTTTTTGAATGCGCACCAAAAACAACAAACGGTTGTTTTATACTGCCACCACTTGAAATAATTAGTAGCACTAAAAAAATAAAAAGATGTAGTCCGAGCGAAATATAAAGATATTTTTTCAGCGAATTGATCATTTTTTACATCATATTGGTTGAGTTGACATTGCAACGTATCTAACACCAGCTTCTTTGAGTTGATCAACAACTTCAATTACTTTGCCATAAGAAATTGATCTGTCAGCTTTTACAAAAACAGGGGAATCTTCTTTATTTCCCAAAGCTTTTTGAACGACAGCCACAAGATCTTTTTTACCAGTTGGATAGTTATTAAAAAAAATTTTGCCATCTTTTGAAAGTGTGATTATATGCTCTTGAGCGGTGGAAACTTCTTTGCTCTTACCAAATGGCAAATCAACCTTTATGCTATTTTGAACCATTGGAGCTGTTATCATAAACATTACAAGAACTGTTGCAAAAGTATCAATGAGTGGTGTCAAAACTAATTCAGGCATAGCATGTTTTTTTAACACTCGCCTCCTTAATTTCATTGCGCATCCTGATTATTAAATGTTTGCCTTAAAATTCTTACAAATCTATCGCCCAATTCATATAACGCAAACTCAATCTTGTGAGTCTGACGAGTTAAGTAGTGATACGCCATCAAGGCAGGAATAGCTACGATCAACCCGGCAAGTGTTGTTATTAAAGCTTCTGCAAGACCTGGCGCAACGGTTGTAATATCAGCACTTTTTTCTTGTGCTATGTCGATAAATGAATGAATCAGTCCCCAAATAGTTCCAAAAAGACCAATTAAGGGGGAAGCTGACGCACTTGTAAATAAAACAGTAAAGTAAGATTCTTCTTCTTCAATTATGTTTGCTATTTCTTGCTGAATTGAAGATTCAAGCATTTCAATTTCTTCGGAGGTAACCGATTTAGAAGGACTTACCAAATTATTTTTTGCATGTTTTTCTAAAATTATTTTTAGCTCACCAAGAGTAGTTTGTAAAAATTCTCCGCCTATCCCATCTTGATGATCTTTGCTTGCGGCAACAATATCCTGAAATTTGCTCGTCCGTTTAATACGATTTAGCAAGGCGTTCAATTGCCGCATATGCAATCTAAAGATTATTATTTTATAAATTATTATTGCTATACAAAAAACAGAAAGTACAAAAAGGCCAAGAAGAATAAGACTGCAAACCCAATCTGATTGCATAATCAACTGCCAAGCGGTACTTTTAAAAATATTAAAATGCATGCTAATCCTTTTTTATCTACACAATTTTTTATAAAAAGCGATTACTAAAAAGTATCTTTTATTTATCATGCCATTATTGTTGTGAAAAGTGAACTGATTCATATAAGATATGGTTTATGGCTGGTTACTTTGATTTTTTTTGATTTTATCTACGAAATCGAAGTAATTAAAAAGATTACTTGCTTTTTGTTACGATTATTTTTTAAAAATCAGATATTCAAGATATTTTATTTTTAAATTTTGGAGAATGGCTATGAATAAAAAAAATTTTATAAATCTTCTAATGGCACTGATCTTTTGCTTTTGGTATAACTCAATTATATCTATGCCAGGAATGGATGGTGGAGCAATACCAAGCATATCTCAACCAACCGCTACCACTACTCCTACTGCAAGCACAATCCAAACGCCTGCAACAACTGCACTTCCCGGGATAGGCATAACTGCGGCACTAACCGTTTCAATTTTGCCGACACAATATGCAACAGAAGCTGAAATCAGCAATGCTGTAACAGAAGCTGCATCACCAAGCACTCCTCTTTACACCGAAACAGCTGGAGGAAAAAGCAAAATCGAAATCTATAAAGTAATTTTAAAATCTTTAAGTGCTTTATTTGCCAATGTAAATCTTGATACAAAACGCAAAATTTTTGATGGTTTATACACGGATGTTTTAAATCCAATTGTAGACTCATCAACATATCTGGTATCAGATTCAGCATTGGAAGATGTTTATACAAAAGTTTTGGGAGAACCATCAAAAGCAACTGTTGAAGTTGATAAATATCCGGCATTCTTATTACTTAAAAAAGTTCAAGACGACGTAAAAAAGACAACCTCACCATCAAGTTCCAAATATACACAAATGTTTAATAAAATTTATACCAGCCTACTTGCAGGCAGAACCAAACTGGAATCACAAGTCAAGAAACAAACAGAGTTTGCTAATCAGCTTGATGCCGTAAAAGCAATGGCTGCGGATAAATTTGCAAATAAAATTGACGCTTACCAAAGACTAATTATAAATGTAAATAAATCAATAACACTTTCAAACCGGAAAGATCTGATTACAGATATCGGCCGTTTGTTAAATCTTGCAAGCGATGATGCAACACGACAAAAAATTTTTAATCTTTTCAAATTTATTCGGGCAAACAAATTTTTTACCGATGCAGAAAAAGCCGTGTTAACTGAATTTGAAAAAACTAAGCAACCTGTAGGCGCAGCTGTATCATCCGCTCCTGGCACTGTGCCAACTGCCGGTTTGCCTCTACCTGGAGCAACTACTGCTCAACCTACTTTCACACCAACACAGCCAACTTTAACCGCCGCCGTAAAAGCAACAGTTCCCACTCCCGCTAAAGCCGCTGAGAAAAAAGTAATTGTTAATATTGATAATCTTAAAAAAAAGCTAACCACTGCAGAAAAAAATTATAAAGAATTAATTAAAATTTGTTATACTGTTATTAGTCTATTTCCTAAAATAACCAGCCCTGATAACAAAAAAGCCCTGGTCCCATTACTTGGAGACAAACTCACATTTTTGTACAATAACAGAAGTTCATTAAAAAAAGAGGATTTAACTGCTCTAATTATTATGCTTGAAAAAATAAAAACCATTACTGAACTGGCAACTGCCGTAAGTCCTCAAAAACTAAATTCTCTTAAATTAATGTCCCAACTTAATATTGCATCTTCGGAAAAAGTTTTATCAAAAAAAATTGCTGCCTACCTACAAATTTCAAACTCAATAACTAAGGATATTGATAGCTTTGAAAAAGGACGTTTTATAGATGGCGGCACAAGTCTATTAAGTCAAAGAAAACAAATGACCGGTGCGGAACTTGATGCTTTAAAAAATTTTTTAAACAATCTGAATTCCGTCACATTTAAGAGCAAAAATATTTTTGATAGCATCATGCAAAAATCTGTTGAAGATTGGATAAAAATTGTTGAAGTAACTAGTATTTTATTTTCACAGCTTGAGTCTAAAACGGTAAAAGAACAGATACAGCTACTCAAAAACACTTTAGATAAAGTAACTGCAACAAATGCTTCGTATGAAAGGAAACATCTAATTACCGTAGTTATTCCTCAATTATTTAATTCCAGAGGAGATTTAACGCAAGAAGATCTAATCGCTATGAAAGACTTATTCACAGGAATACAAAATACAGCTGGCTTACTCGCTTCAAACCAAGTTAATACTATGGTTTCATGGATCAAAGAATTAGATGATGCAGTTAAAATCACAACCGATAAAAAAACATACATTTCTGCTTTATTGGATAGCGCCACAAGCGGTAAAGACTTAAGTCTTTACGAAAAAATTTTACCTTTATTTACCCCACAAACG
>JBAZAX010000040.1:0-10825 GCA_041671765.1 Candidatus Babeliales bacterium
GCATTATCCATGCCAACGCACATCATTTGACCATCGCCTGCTATGGCAACGCTTTTTGCTTGACCGTCGATTTGTTTCCAACTCATTTGCCCGTTTGAATCCGCTTTTCCGGAAAAAACGTACATATTGTTAGCTGAATTTCTGCACATGAATTTGTTTCCACGGGCGGCAACATGAGTAGCAGCTGTACCATTTTGTTTTTTCCAGTTAGCTTTTCCATTAGCATCTACGCCGGAAGAATACCAAATGGCATCATCCATACCAACGCATATCATTTGACCATCGGCAGTTATGGCAATATCTTTTGAAGCACCATCGATTTGTTTCCAAGCCATTTGGCCATTGGCGTCGGTATTTCCGGAGAAATAATACATGTTATTAGCTGAATTTCGATGTAAGAATCTACCTTTTTTTGCCGTCTGTACATCTTTTGTTTGGGAAATAATTTTTATGTTTTCAAAGTAGGTTGGCGCACCTGCTCCGCCAAATCCGAAGTATGTGGCCGCAAGAGCGTAATCATCAGGAATAGTCCAAGATGCTGTAGTGCCGTTAGGATATATACCTTTGCCAACGGTTAATGTCTTATTGTCTTTCAAAGAAATCCACCAAGATTCCTTGACTCCCATGCTGACTTTTAATGATTTGTTAGGTGTTAGAGTGGTTTTATTTGTTTCACCATTAAAGCACAAGATATCAGTTTGGTAAGGATCTATTTTAACGTGATAGTAATATCCCCCATGTTGCCAGGCAACATAGGATTGGCTAACTTTATGTGCATACAAATGAACATAAATGTTGTTTTGTGTGTTTGCATCAAATGTAACTACAAAATTGCCAGGCGAATCTGTTTTCCAGTCGGGATTTGTAAAAGCAGCACCCGGAACTCCTGATATGGGATTGTATGTGAATGTTGCAGGGGGTATTGCGTTCACATTTATGAATACGTTGGCAAATATTAAAATTGAAATTAGAAGATAAAATAAATTTTTTCTCATAACCGATTCTCCTTTGAATATTTTGAAATAGGCGCACATGCGATTTTGTGGGTTATTAATTAAATATTTTTGCCGTTTCTCCTTTCATAAAAAAAATGCAAAACGAAATAAATTATATGATGACAAGATTTTAAACAAAATATTATTTAAAATGCAAGACTTTGGGTTAAGAAAAAAGAAAAGCGTCCAGAACTCTCTGGACGCTTGCATAGTTACTATAAATAAAAAAAATTATTTTTTAATTTTAGGCTTCTTACTTTTGTTAGAGCTTTTAGTTTTTGTGCTTTTTGTAGTTTCTTGGGCTGCTTGAGCTGGTTCAAGTGCATTTACAAGCACATCATCCATTGACTCAGCGTAGATTAACTGAAGTGACTTATCAAGTTCAGATTCAAATTCTTTAATATCTTTGGCATTGCTTTTTGGAATAATTACGCGGGTAAAGCCCATTCTTGATGCCGCTAACAATTTTTCTTTTAGCCCTCCAACAGCGAGAACTCTTCCTCGAAGAGTAACCTCTCCGGTCATGGCAGTATTACAGTGCACAGGTCTGTGCGTAAGCGCAGAGGCGATCGCTGTACAAAGTGTTATGCCGGCAGAAGGCCCGTCCTTTGGAATTGCTCCTTCAGGTACATGTACGTGGATGTCATGGTCTGAGTAAAATCCATCTTTTAATCCAAGCTCTTTTGCTTTAGATCTGATGTAACTCATTGCGGCTTGTGCAGATTCTTGCATAACCTCACCGAGTTGTCCGGTCAAGGTTAATCCGCCTTTTCCCTTCATGACAGCAATTTCAACTTCAAGTACATCGCCACCGACTTCTGTCCAAGCCAGTCCGGTAGCTAAGCCGATTGTATCTTCTCTTCGCTTTTCTTCACGTTTGAACTGAGGAGCTCCAAACCATTTTTCAATCAACTCATCATTGATTTCAATTGAGGTAAGCTTTTTGTTTTTAAGTAAGCATTGAATCGATTTTCTTAATATTTTAGCAATTACACGTTCAAGTTGTCGTACGCCTGCTTCTTTTGTGTATTCGTCGATTAATCTTTTTAGTGTTATATCGCTTAAATTAATTTTTTCTTTGTCCAAAGCATGTTCTTTGAGTAATTTTGGAATCAGAAAGTTTTTAGCAATATCTGCTTTTTCTTCAAGCGTATATCCATTTAGATAAATTATTTCAAGTCTGTCCAGTAACGGATATGGAATATTGTCTACGACGTTTGCAGTGGCAATAAACATAACTTTTGAAAGGTCATATTCAACTTCAAGAAAGTGATCAACAAATGCCTTGTTTTGCTCTGGATCAAGAACTTCTAGCATAGCAGAGGCTGGATCGCCCCTGAAATCAGCCGACATTTTATCGATTTCATCCAAAACGATCACCGGATTTAAAACTTTTACCTTTTTCATTGCTTGAATTATTTTACCTGGCATTGCACCAATATATGTGCGACGATGCCCACGAATTTCTGCCTCATCGCGCAAGCCACCTAATGAAATACGTACCATTGGGCGACCCAATGCATCAGCAATTGCTTGGGCTAATGAAGTTTTTCCAACTCCGGGAGGTCCTGATAAACATATAATAGGAGAGCGCTTTAACTTATCGCCGGCATATTTACGGGCAGCTAAAAACTCGATTACGCGTTCTTTTGGTTTTTTCATGCTGGCATGAGAAGAATTTAGTATATGTTCGGCCTGCGTCAAGCTTACCGTATCCTTTGATTCTTGCTTCCAGGGTACTGTAAGTATCCAATCAACATAATTGCGACTTACAGAAGCTTCTGGCGATGTGGGCTGCATTTGTTCAAGGCGTTTTAGTTCCGCCTCAACCTTTTCCAGCGCTTCAGCAGGTAGTCCGAGCTTTTTGGCCTTCTTGCGAAGCTCATTAATTTCTTGTTGGTAATCTTCTTTTCCAAGCTCGCGTTGAATTGCACGAAGTTGTTCTGTTAAATAGTAATCTTTTTGGTGTTTTTCAACTTGGCTTTGTACGCGTTTTTTGATCTTTTTCTCTGCGCGAAGAATCTCGATTTCTTTTTTGAGTAAAACACAGATGCGTACAGCTCTTTCCTGCAAGTCCACAGTTTCAAGTATTTTTTGACGTTCGATGAAGTCAAGCGTCATCTGTACCGCAATTGTATCAGTTAGGTAATCAAGATCCTCTGGCCCACGAAAGAGGCCAAGAATATCAGCAGAAAGTTTTTCGTTAAGATAAACGTACTCTTTGAATAAATCATAAATATTGCGCCACAGTGCTGCATTTTGCGAGGCGTCTTGAATTGGTAATGTTGGAAGATCTTGCGCCATGACGCCGATAAAACCCTCTTCCTTTTTGAATTCAATGGCTTTTGATCGGGAAAGTCCTTCAACTAGGATTTTTAGAGTGCCATTTGGCATTCTGGCGATCTGAACAATAACTCCACGAGTTCCGATTTCGAATAAATCAGACGCGATTGGCTGTTCAGCATTCATGGATTTTTGCGCGACAACAAAAACTTCTTTATTCGTTCGCATTGCAGACTCGACCGCTTTTATTGAAATTTCGCGGCCTACAACTACAGGTATGATGCTTCTTGGTAAAGCAACGAGATTTTTTAGTGGGAGTACTGGCAGAGACACCGGTTCCCCATTTGAAACTAAGTTTTTTAAGTCTTCCATGAAATTTAGTTAAAAACCCTCTAGCTTTAATTTTTAAAATAAATTTATACAAACTAATTTTACAAAACTAAAGTTATAATGTAAATAACAATGTTTTAATGTGAGCATAAGTAGAAAATTGGAGTTTAGTGGGGGCAAATAATAAATTAAATTGACGTTTTGTCTGTATGTTTTATACTTTAAACGAACGATTATGCACTAAAAATCGTATATTTTTTTCTAATATGAAATTTTACTAGGTTTAATTAAAAAACCAAATTTAAAAATGGATTAATGGGTTGAACCCATGGTAAGATTGGCATTGGGTTGGTGTTTTGGGTGTTAGTTATTTAGCTTGCCCCCATGTGACTTAATTAATTGAAAAAAATTAAAATAAAAAGGAAGCTCATGAGTACTAATTCCGATGGGGCCGGTAGCTCGATAGATATTTCAAAAACTCGTAAGGCCGTTCTCTTAAAAATATACTTTTTGGCTCAGACTTTTCTTTTGATGACAATTTGTCTTGTAATTTGGCGACCTCTGAAGATATCAATTTTTTCAAAAATGGTTGGGGCTGCCAGTATTCCAACTGCTAAGTTGTTTTCTCTTCTATTCATAATTCCGATGATTTTGTTTTATTCTGTGCTTGTTGATGTTCTGAGGCGTCACCAGTTAGTTTATTGGTTTACATTATTTCACGGAATTATAGGCATAATTTTTTATTTATTGATGTCACATCCTGTTTATGGAATTCAAAATACACTTGTGAGCCCAAACCGATGGACTGGTTGGGCTTTTTATTTTTTTATGGAAAGTTTTGATGCATTTTTTGCAACAACATTTTGGGCATTTGCAGATTCTATTTGTAATCCAAAAGATGCGAGAAATTATTACGGTTATGTCGTTGCAGGTTCAAAGATTGGTGGAATTTTTGGGGCTGGAGGACTTTATTTGATTCTTTCACATACCTCTACTTCTACACATTTATCATTAATTCCAAATTCACTTTTGTTTGGTAGTTGTGCTCTTTTTGTAGCGGCGTTTTCCATCTATATTCTAAGAAAAAATGTATCTCGTGGTTATATGCATGGGTACGAGGCTGTTTATCAACTTGAAAAGACCAAAGAAAAAGCGGAGCGATCTTGGTTTGAAATTCTAAAGAGTCCAATTGATGGTCTTATTTTGATCATAAAAACCCCATATGTTATGGGTATTTTTTCTCTTTGTGTTTTTTATGAGGTAACGGTTGTAATTTTTGATTTTATGCTTGCTTTGAATGCGGATGCAACTTATTCAACAGTTGGCGGAATGACTAGTTATTATGCATTTTACTATTTGATATACAATTTGATTGGGTTAGGGGTTACTTTATTTGGAACAACGCCAATTTTAAGAGTTTTTGGGCTTAGATGGTCGTTGTTTGTTTTTCCAATAATATGTTTAATCTTCTTAATAATTACTTTAATCAGTCCAACTACAGGTGTAATTTTTTGGGTACTCGTTGGCCTAAGAGCGTTTAATTATGCTCTTAATCATCCAACCAGAGAAGTTTTGTATATACCTACAACAAAAGAGATCAAATTTAAGGCCAAGGCGTGGACAGATGCTTTTGGTTCGCGAATAGCTAAAAGTTTTGGGTCAGCCTTCAATGTATCTTTGCGAAGTGTTTCGCCGGCTGTTGCTATGTTTTCTAGCCTAGGGCTGAGCTTAGGGTTAACATCTGTGTGGATAGTGATAGTGTATTTTTTGGGTAAAACACTTCAAGATGCGATAGATAATAAAAAAATTATTGGAGAGACTTTAACTTTAGATAAAAACTAATTGGAGAATGTATGAGCGTGCGATTTTTTGGTGTTATTAGATCTTGGATTGATAAATTCTTTGAGATTGAAAAAAACGATAGAATAAAATTTGTTAATTTAGCAATTACCTTCTTTTTTATTATCGGGTCATACTCGATATTAAGATCCTTAAAAGCTTCAATTTTTCTTGGTTTTGTAGGTCGGGAATATCAACCATTGGCAAAAATATTAGCCTTGGCAATGTTGTTTCCCGTGATGTTTTTATATTCGAAGGTTGTTGATAAAGTTAGAAGATATCAAGTTGTGCTGATAGTTTTTATATTTTATGCGATTGTTTGCTTGATATTTGCAGGAGTCTTTATGCATCCCGTTTATGGAGTAAGAAATACTATGACATCTCCATATAGGCTTGTTGGATGGTTATTTGAATTTTTTATGGATTTTTATCAAGCTTTGATTGTATCAGGATTTTGGAGTTTTGTTACTTCGATAAGCACTCCCAATTTTGCCAATAAGACATACGGAATGATAGTAGCTGCTTCCAGAATTGGTGGAATAGTATCAACTGGATTGGGTGTATTGTTGTTAAATAATACATTTTTGGAAGCCAGTGTATCTATTTCATTAATAGCATTTTCAGGAGCAATTTTGCTTTTGGGTGCTGCATTTTTTTTATATCGAATTGTTAAAAAGATTCCTCGTGATGAGTTGCACGGTTATGAGGCTGCATATGTAGCAAGTGCTCAAAAGGAGCAATCAAAGAAAAAAACAGGGGTCTTTGAAGGTCTTAGATTGATGGTGACGGAACCGTATGTTATGGGTATTTTTGGTATGGTTTGTTCTTTTGAAATAATCAATATAATTTTTGATTATAAAATGGAAGTTTTGATGTCAATAGAGACAAATAATAATGTGGCCGCTATGAGTCGTTTTATGATGATCTATACTGGAACATTTCAAGCCCTTAGTTTTTTCTTTGCATTTTTTGGAGCGACTGCTTTTTTAAGGTATGTTGGAATTAGGGTTGGTGTTTTTGTTATGCCATTAACAATGCTAGTCCTTGGATTCGTACTTTTTTCATATCCAAGTTTAACTACAATTTTTGTAGTTTTGGTAATTTCCAGAGCTTTAAATTATGGTTTTAATAATCCAATGCGTGAAATTTTATATATTCCAACAATCAAGGATATTCAGTTTAAATCTAAGTCATGGATTGACTCATTTGGACGCACAATTTCAAAATCATCAGGGGCTACAATAAATTTATTAACGGCTTTTCAGAGTGCTGGTTTACAGACCGCTTTTATGTTTGTATTTATTACATCTGTTTCATCAATATGGCTTGTGATTGCATATATGATGGGTAGAAAATATGTTAAAACTGTTGAAAATAATGAAGTCATTGGTATAAATAATAATGGCAATAACATTTAAAAAGTGGTATCTAAAAAATTGCTGCAATTTTTACATTTCTATATAATAGAAAAAAATTATTGATGTAAGTTATTTGTTCTAAAAAAGATCGGTGGAAGTATGGATAGAAAAGATCAAGTAGACGCTAGTCAGGTTGCTGGTGAAGTAGGGGTAAATGAGCACGATATTAGGCTTGCCAAAGTTAAAGAGATGATTGCAAATGGCAAAAATCCATGGCCAGCGTTTAAACCTGTGAGTATGACTACGCAACAAGCGATTTCTGAATTCGAAAAAGATCCTCTTTCTCCCAAAGTTAGTACAGTTGCAGGTCGGTTGATAAGGCTCAGAGATCACGGAAAAACTTTTTTTGGACATATTCAAGACCGTGCAGGTATTTTGCAAATTTACATCAAAAAAGATGAGGTTGGTGAAGAATCATTTGAAAACTTTAAAAAATTTGTTGACGTTGGTGATATCATTTGGCTATCAGGGCTGATATTTACAACAAAAACAGGTGAAATTACTTTAAAAGTTTCAGCAGTCGATTTGATTAGTAAATGTCTACATCCACTTCCAGAAAAATTTCATGGATTAACAGATACCGAACAACGTTATCGTCAGCGTTATCTTGATTTGATAAGTAATCCTGAAAGTAGAGAAAAATTTAAAAAGCGTTCAGGCGTTGTTCAGGCTATAAGAACTTTTTTACAAAATGCCGATTTCATGGAAGTTGAAACCCCAATGTTGCACTCCATTCCCGGTGGTGCCGCAGCAAAGCCATTTATTACTCACCATAATGCATATGATATGGATTTGTTTTTACGCATAGCGCCCGAACTTTTCTTAAAGCGTCTTGTAATTGGTGGTTTTGAAAGAGTATTTGAAATCAACAGAAATTTTAGAAATGAAGGTGTTTCCACTAGGCACAATCCTGAATTTACTACACTTGAATTTTATATGGCGCATGGTGATTACACAGCCGGAATGGAATTAACTGAACAACTCATAAACTATGTCGTAAATAAAAACTTTCCATCACCAAAAATTATGTTTCAAGATAATATTCTTGATTTTACACCACCGTTCAGGCGTTTGACTATGGAAGATTCTTTGATTCAGATTGGTGGCCTAACTAAAGAGCAGATAAGCGAAAAAAATATAGATAATCTTATTACCGAAAATAAAATAGAGATATCTTTGAAAGCTCCTTATGGTTCAAAAATATTTATGTTGTTTGAACATTTTGTTGAAGGGAAGATTGTTCAACCAACCTTTATTATTGGTTATCCAATCGAAACATCTCCACTAGCCAAGCGCGATGAAAATAATTCCAATGTTGCCGCTCGATTTGAACTTTTTGCAAGTGGCATGGAGCTTGCAAATGGCTTTACAGAATTAAATGATCCATTTGATCAAGCTGAACGATTCAAAGGTCAAGTTGAAGCCAGAAAATTGGGTGATCAGGAAGCACATCACTATGATGCGGACTATGTTTTTGCACTTGAACATGCGCTTGCTCCAACTGTTGGCGTCGGAATTGGTATTGATCGATTGGTTATGTTTTTGACTAATACGGGTTCAATTAAAGACGTTATTCTTTTTCCTACGCTCAAACACGTAAAATAAAAAGATGCCTGAATTTATTCGAGGCCTAAAATTTTTATGGAAAATAAAAGAATCGGATCAGGCTGAAGTTCAAAAAATAGCACATGCAAATAGCCTTAGCTTTCCAGTTGCTCAAGCGCTTTATAATCGCGGTTATTTAAATACGGACCAGGCCCAAAATTTTCTTTTTAGTTCGTTTGAGAAAGATGTCAGCCATCCATCAAAATTTAAAGGTATGCAATTAGCGGTTGCACGAATTTTATGTGCAATTGAAAAGAATGAAAAGATTTTGATTTTTGGAGATTATGATGTTGATGGAATAACGTCAACATCACTGCTTCTTGCAGCACTAATTCCATTTGATGCTCAAATTAATTATTTTCTTCCAATGCGCAGTGATGGGTATGGTTTATCCACAACTGCTGTGCAAAGGGCATTTGATGCCGGGTATAAACTTATAATAACGGTAGACAATGGAATTACTGCTTTTGATGCTGCACAAAAAGCTGAACAACTTGGATTAGATTTAATTATTACGGATCATCATAGGCCTCATGATAAATTGCCTCATGCTGTTGCAATTATTAATCCTAACCAAAATGATTGCGAATATCCATTTAAAGAATTTGCCGGTGTAGGCGTTATTTTTAAGTTAATAAGTTTGATATATGAACATAAAAATTTGGAGCTGCCTGACAAAATTTATGAACTTCTAACACTTGGAACAATAGCCGATGTAACGCCGCTTGTGGGTGAAAATAGATTTTGGGTAAAATATGGATTGGGAAAAGTTAATAAGAGACGTAGCATTGCATTTGAAGTTTTGCGCAAAAATGCAAGCCTGAATAAATCAATGTTTAATTCTCTTGATATTGGTTTTATGATAGCCCCTCAACTTAATGCTCTTGGTCGTCTGAGTAATCCACGCCAAGCCGTAAGATTTTTGATAAGTTCAGACTCCGACGAGGTTGAAAGAATCGGCCAAATTTTAAAAGAGGTTAACGAGGCTCGTAAAAAAGTTGATCGTCAAATTTATGAAGAAGTTGAGTACACAATTCAAAATAAGTCGATTAATTTATCTCAAGAAAATTTAATTTTGGCTGCAAGCCGCGACTGGCCTGCCGGAATAATTGGCTTGGTTGCCGGCAAGTTGGCACAAAATTATGGGAAGCCTGCAATTTTGCTTCATATCGACAAAAATGGCAATGCGGCAGGTTCATGCAGATCTGTTCCTGAAATTAATATTTTTGACGTTCTACAGAGTTGCAAAGATTTATTAATAAGTTTTGGGGGACACTCTTTTGCAGCAGGTATTAAAATAAAACAAGAGAATCTTCCAATATTTAAAGAGAGATTTGAAGAGATAATATTAAAAACAGTTGCAGTTGATCAACTTGTTCCCAAGCTTGAAATTGATGGCACCGTGCAGCTTCCTGAATTAAACAAAAAGCTTATTTCAGATCTTGAACAACTTGAACCGTTTGGAAATCAAAATCCGCAGCCACTTTTTTTAATTAAAAATGTTTCTCAACTTAAACCACCAATGCTATTAAAAGATTTACATGTTAAATGCACAGTTTTTGCCGACGGTGTTATCAAGCCGGTTATCTTTTTTAATCGCCCCGAACTTTTTAATATCTTGTCATCTTTGGAAGATAAGCCATTCAATATTGCGGGTTATGTAATGAAAAATGAGTGGGAAGGCGTTGTTCAGATCGAACTCCAGGGCTTGGACGTGCAAATAAATCAATAATGTCCAGCTATTATTAACGCTAACTCGATAATTCAATACTCACTGAAAACAGTGACTGAGATGTATTTTGGATATATCTACAGAAACCTCAAGTGAGTATGGTGTCATCCTGCCCGTCCGGCGTAGCTTACGAGAATTCATTTCTTAGCTGTCCTAAGTGTTTTTGTAAGCCTTGATTGCTCGCGAGAATGGCTTCTGATAGGCGTTGTGTCATCCTGAACTTGTTTCAGGATCCATGGATTAGTTGCTCCTATTACCAAATTGCAGAAAATTGGAATAATTTTATCCACTTTTTCAAATTGCTTGCAAAAATTACCAATTTTATAAAAAAATGATTGTTACCGGACATGACAAGCACTACAACCGTTTTTTGGTATTTTAGTTTTTAGGAAGAAGGGTCGTTTGATGAGGTATTTTAAAGGGTTAATTTGTAGCCTTTTGATGGCAAGCATTTTTACGTTTGTCCATGGGATAAAGCAGCAAATGAGTGAGCGAAATCTTGAATTATACAAAATGCAAGAAGGCTTTTTTAAGCAGGCAATAGACGCTCGTAATTTCAGATCGGTGTGTGGAACTCTTGACCAATTTGTTGGATCAAATTTTTTTGCGCCTCTCTTAGATCT
>JBAZAX010000041.1:0-10232 GCA_041671765.1 Candidatus Babeliales bacterium
TTTGTTAGAGGTTAGTTCTTTTACTTTTTCGAATATTCTTGAGATTATCTGTTTTTCTAGTTTTCGAAGATCCTTTTTTGCATCGTCAGTAAAAAAAATTGTGTATCCAATGCATGGTGGATGAACCATTTTTACTTCCTTTTACCCAAAAGCGATTGCTCTAGCTCTGCAAGGGTGTGAGTCTTAGTTTTTTTAGTCATAATTTTTTCGGCACGTTTTACATCATAAGAATCTTCAAGCTCTTCCAGCAATGCTTCATATGCCTTGATATCAAGTTGAACGGCAATAGTTTTACCTTCTTCATTAACAAGAAATTTTGGCTGAAATTTTTGTTTTTTCATAAAATATGTCCTCTAAAATAGTTTTAACGCAATTTTATCTGGCAACCAATTTAATATTCTTAACATGCAAGAATAAAACCAAGAAGGTTCAATTCGTTTTTTACCCGCAAAAACCTGATCAATAATATATCGAGCTTCATCGTCTGCCTTATGAATAAAAGGCATGTTTTTTGCGCCGGCACCTTTAAGCATTTCGGTGTCCGTAGGTCCGGGAAGAACAGTTATAAAACCAATATTGTCATAGAGATATTGACGTCTGAGAGAGTCAAAGCAATGTACAAGTGCTATCTTGCTTGTGGCGTATGCAGTAGTGCCGGGCATTGCCATAATTGCTGCTATCGAGGATGTTGCGACAAAAGTACCACCACCAAATTGTTTAACTGATGATAGCCATTCTTCTATCCATGCAATGGTTCCAAAATAATTTGTTGCAAATGTTTGTTGGTGAATATCAGTAGAAACCTTCCATTTATTCTCCAATTCGCCAGTTCCTGCGTTCAAAAAAAATAGTGTAGGCTTTAACCCCATGGCTTTTATTGTTTCAGAAATAGTGTGAACTTGTTCTCGATTGCCAACATCACAAACAAATGGGATGAATGCTTGTGAGCCAGAGTCATTTGTTCCAAAGTTATTTGTGCCGAGTTCGTGTTCAAGCGCTCTGAGTTTATCTTCTCGTCGTGCAATGCCGATAACATTCCATCCACGTTTGACCATCTCTCGTGAAAGTTCTAATCCAATCCCGGATGATGCGCCGGTAACTAAACATGTTTTTGTTGCCATGTTGATCGGGGCAGGCTTATCGATATGCCGCATAACAAGTATTGAACTTAAAACTAATACAACAAAAATTGACAAAACAATGCGAGTTTTATTCATCTTGATCCTTGCGTTATTTTACGTTCATAAAATTATTTTAATTTTGGTTTTATTGCATGTACAATTTGTCGCACAGTCTGTGCAACTTTTTCATAATTTAAACACGTCCTGAAAAACAATTTCGTCGAGTTGCTTTCTATCATTTGGCACTTCTCGAATTTGAAGTGCTGGTGGCAAATTTTCTTTCTTACCCGGTTTGCCAACTGCAACCATAGTCTCAATTTTAAATTCATTAGGGATGCTTAAAATTGATTTGGCCTTGTCATAGTCAAAATCTGCTATTGCATGTACAACCAAGCCGTTAATTGATCCTTGCAAAGCCAGGCTCATCCATGTAGCGCCTGAGTCAAATGTATGTGTATGTGACTGCTTGGAGCCTCGAGGATTAGTATTGCGTTCGAAAAAATCTTTAGAAATTATTATAATTAAAATGGCGGCATTTTTTGCCCAACTTTGATTAAATGTATTCATCAAAGCAATTAATTCATTCCAAAGTTTTGAACCTTTATGTGTATAAATAAATCGCCATGGTTGCTCGTTATAAGCAGATGGAGCCCAGCGTGCAGCTTCAAAAAGCGGCATCAACTGTTCGTCTGTTAACGGTTCATCTGACATTGCACGTGAAGACCAACGATTAATAAAAATATTAGAGATTGGATATAAAGATTCTCTTGCCATTGCTATCCTAATGGTAGGTTTTGAATTATTTTTATTTCATAAATTTGTCGCGCAGCCTGCGCGACTTTTTCCATTTTATTTTTTAACGCAACCTTTCAACGAGATCCCGTGTGTTTATAAAGGTGATAACAGTGTCATCATATCGTCGTTCAAATGGTTCTACAATATCGCTTGCTACAATATAATTTTTCCCGTGAGGGTAGTGCTGTCGAAATGCCTCAATGTTGGTACTGAAAGCAGAATCTGTCGGTCGATTTTTAGACAATGAGGAACTACTAAATTTGCATTCGATAGCTGTAAGCTCCTGGGTTACCTTATTACGTAGTACAAAATCAATTTCGTGTCCCTGCTTATCGCGCCAATAGTTGACTGAATGTGTTTGCAGATGTGCATGAATTTCGTTTAAAACGCACTGCTCCCAGAGTAGTCCCTGATCTTCTTTTCTTAATTCACGCCATCCCCTGGCATAACACACAAATCCAGTGTCAAAGCCATAGACCTTGGGAGCCATAACGATCTCATTGGCTTTGCGTGTCGAATATGGCCTAATAACGTGCACAACAAACGTAGCTTCAAGAATGGCCAAATAATTAGAAATGGTTTGTCTGCTGACTTCACAAGGTGCAGCAAATGTACTTGCCTCAAATTGGCCGCCGCTTTGTGCTAATAAAAGTTCCGTAAATTTTTGAAAAGAATAGCGCTTTCCAACGCTAAACATATCCTGGATATCTTTTGCCCAATATGCATCGGACCATTCTTTAAACTCATCCTCCGGAAAGTTCTCTGATGCAAAAAAAGATGGCAATCCTCCAAATAACATGCGATGTCGTATATCTTCGTTGCCAAAATCACCGATTTCGCTTAACAGTAGTGGCGTTAACCACAGTTCCTTTTTGCGCCCGGTCAAAGTATCTTTAAATTTTGCACTTGCTCCCAAAGTTGAAGATCCCGTTGCTATGATAAAGACTTCAGGATAATGGTCGGCTGCTATTTTTAAAATCTCAGATGGGTTATCAAGACGATGGATTTCATCAAAAACCAGACGTTTTCCTTTTTTGCTTGTTAAAAATGCTTCCGGATCTTCGAGCAATTGGCGAACGTGAGGCAGTTCGCAGTCAAAATATTCAATATCAGGCAGGCTTTGGCAAAGGTGTGTTTTACCAACACGCCTGACCCCCATAAGCCAAATAATTGTACGTTGTTTCCAGGCCTTTTCAATCAACTGTTGCCAGAAATGACGCTGTATGAGCATAATTGACTCCTAAAAACTTATTTTTATCAATAAAATTATAAATAACCAAGTGTTAAGTTATTTTAACATATAGGTAGACTAAACGCAAACGCGCTTAACAGATAGTTATTAGAATGGGCGTTTATTGAATACTTTCAAGCACTTCTAAAAATTTAATGCAATATGCGCTATCATGGCCATCTTCAATTGACCAGCATGCGCTTAAAACGGCTTGAACATAGGACCAATCAAAAATTCGTTTATTATCAAATCCCAAAATATCTGCAAATAAACTCATTCGATTTTTAATTATATTTTTTGCGTCATGATTTTCTAACAATTCTGGAATTGGGTTACGGATTGATGCTCCGACTTCATATACAGGGTCGCCAATTATGCCCTTTGGATCAATTGCAATCCATTGAGTCTGTCCACATAAAAGAATATTGTCGTGATGTAAGTCGCCATGTAGCAAAACTTGTTTTGTAGTTGATGTTAATAAATGCTTACTTAATTTGCGAGCCTTTTCAATATATTGCCGTGGGAGATCCCAATTTTTTTCAAGGGTTTTTAATGAATCTGAAATATTTTGAAACTCTCCATGTTTAGGTAAATTTGCACATTGAAGTTCTCTAATTATTTGACCTATTATTTTAACTGCTTGCTCGTCTTGATTTGGGAATAAAGTTTTTAGAGATGTTCCTGGTGTAGCATCTTGTAATAATATTGCTCCAAGTTCAATATTATGGTCAAGTAAATTTATGCATCCATGTCCTGCGAAAACTTGTAAGGCATTTACCTCTGATTGCAACTCTTTTTTAGAAAAACAAATTTTTAATATGACAGGCTTTTCGTTTTGGACGCATCTCAAGACATGATTGTATGAAAGATTTGGCAAAGCTTGTAGATTTGATAATTGCCAGTGGTCGGCAATCTGATTTACAAAATTAGGCAAGTTGTTCAACCACTCTTGCCATTGCTGTAGATACAGGCTCATATTTTTCTCAAACTGCATAATAAGAATTTACCTCATTTGAAAAACCGGGAATTGGTTAAATCCTATAACTGTGTATAATTTTTTTATGATACGATTACTCCAATTCCAATACACCCCATAAGTACAGGATACATAATTTGAGGTAATAATTCTACATTTCCAAATTATAGATGTATTGTTCTAGTCAATAATCGCGATTACCCTTGCTAATGCTGAGTCAGTTTCAGTTTTAAGTGGTAGTGCAATAACTGTAAAATTTTTTATTTCTTCCAAACTTTCGAGATTTGTCAAATTTTCAATAATCAAAATATTATTTTCAAAAAATATCTTGTGTGTTTCAAATGGATATTTATCTGGCGAAAAAAAGTCTATTCCAATCATTTTAATTTTATGTTTTACAAGTTCACGAGCAAAATCTGTAGAAATTACTGGATGATCATTAAAATAGCCGTATGTGCCAAATTTTTATCTGATCCTGTTAAAATCAAAACAATTAAATTTTCTTCTGCTGGCATGTTTTTTAATAAAGATTCATCGAATGCTTTATTACGTGCATCTATCAAATATCCCTTGCCAACAAACCTATCAATGTGAATGTCAGAAATTAAAATTTTGGATTCGGTTAGATGTCCTGGACCATCGATGTGAGTTCCTACATGCATTCCTGAAGTCAGCCTCCAATCATTGTATTTATTATCAGTTAAATTACGTATTTTTTCGATTGATGCTGGCTCATCAAAGTGGTGTATTGGCATTGATGTTGTAAGTTTGTGGGTTAGATCGATGGGTTTGGGCATAGACGTTTTCCTTCTGTTGGCTTCGTGGTTAAATTCCAAAAAATTAAATTGATTTTATGCTGAATTTAACAGTATTTTATTAATTTGATAGAGTAATCAACTTGAGCAAAAGTATTTTTCGAAAATTATTAAAATTTTTTAAATCGAAGGAATTAAATGGCTAGAGAACGATTTAAAATAGGCGCATTTGTGGCGTTGATTTTGCGTAAAAATGAAAAAATTTTACTCATAAGACGATTCAATACAGGAAGTGGAGATGGGTTTTATGCTTGTGCCGGCGGTGGGGTGGATGGCGATGAACCGATTACACAAGCCATGATTCGTGAAGCAGATGAAGAACTTGGGATAAAATTAAAAAAGGAAAACTTAAAAATTGTACATGTTATTCATTCTAAGCAACGAGATGGGGCAAATGAGAGCGTTGGCTTTTTTATGGAGGCGACGGTGTGGGAAGGCGAGCCACAAAATATGGAGCCACACAAGCATGATGATGTTGCTTGGTTTGCACTATATGATCTACCTCAAAACACATTTCCACGACTAATCCATGTGATTAAGATGATGGAAGAAAAAATTTTTTACAGCGAGTATGGTTGGGATTAATTTTGAATTTATTTTGCCTTTAGGTATTTTATCTTTCAGGCTTCTAAATTTTGTATTTAAATTGAAAATTTCTAATAAAATCGACGCTTTTCATTAGAAATGATGGCTTTTTTTGGTATTAAGGCACTTTTAAATTGATTAATTTTCGTGTATTATTAATATTCACGTTGTAATATTAATTCAATTTTTAGCTTATTTTAAATAATTAAAAATATTTATTTTAATTACTGGGGGTGTCATCCGTGATTTGCAAAAAATTTATATCACTAATTTATTTATGGTTCGTGTCTGTCGTTATAGGAATGTCTGGATTATATGGCATGGAAGATGGACCCCATAATGGATGCGCCTCAGCTGCGCATCAGTCCGCCGCGGCCGTGCCTCAATGGCAAATTTCTGCAGGTTTGTATAATAAAGAAGATTTGGAGTTGATCGAGTTAACTTTTTTAAAAATTATTGATATTATTTTTGATTTAAAAGATAGTTCTAATCAGACTAAGAGCGTAATTAATATTTCTACAGTTCCACCTGATTTTCGCGTTTTCTATGATTGTGAAGGTGAAATTCCTCCAGTAACGCCAAAACATTATTTAAAACGTATGAAAGATTATTTGAAATGCTCATCATACTGTTATGTAATAGCTCTTATGTATATCGAGAGATTTATAAGTAGATATAATATATATATGAACGAATTTCATTTAGCGTGTTTTGATCAATTTACGTTTCATCGATTATATTTAGCAGCGTTTGTTGCT
Source organism: Candidatus Babeliales bacterium (assembly GCA_041671765.1). GTDB lineage: Bacteria > Babelota > Babeliae > Babelales > RVW-14 > JBAZAX01. Next base: position 6,282 of record JBAZAX010000041.1, read on the forward strand.
GCAACAAAATATTTCGATGGAAGTGATCATTATTGTACAAACAGATATAGTGCTCGCGTTGGTGGAATAGCTCTTGGCGAACTCAATGCATTGGAACGTCAATTTCTCGGCCTTATGGGTTTTGGGGATGTAAAAGATTTTACACTTTCTGTTTTTAAGGAAGATTTTGATAGTTTTGTGATTAGGCTTAAAAATGAAGGGGAAAGTCTAAGAAAGAAGTATGCTAATCTTTTTTCGGATATGAAGTAAATAGACGTTACTCGATAATCTTATTTTCTTTCTGCAGCTGATTAAACTTGTTGCCAACAAATGCTGCAACAAAAATCCAGAATGCAACAAGGCCAAGCGATACAAATGTTCCAAAAATAAGCAGATATGAAAAATTTCCTCCAAGTGAACCTGTTACTGTTGCGCCGGCGCCTTTTGCTGTCCTGCAGCCAAACCCGTCAATCCAGCTTTTTGCTTTAAACTTGACGTCTTTACTTGTAGGGATATACATGACTTCTTTGGATGGATTATTTAATGTATAACTAAGTCCCTTAAATATAACCATTGCAACAAAGAATGCCCACATCAGGAAATAAAGACTTGCACCGGCGATATAAAAGGCAAAGATAGATGCTACCGTTATTCCGATTATTGTTGGGTATGAAATTATGCAAAATTTTAATCCAAATCTTCGCATCAAGAAGCTAGTTCCCAGTAATGCAAAAATTAGTGATAAAAATCCAATAGTCATGCCATTCATTGCCTTGAGCCAAGCAAATCCCGCACCTCCATCAATATCTACCGGATAAATTTTAATTGCACATAAACCCATCTGAAATTCAACAATTGTTCCAATAATTTCATACATTGTTGTAACTACTAATAAACCGGCGACATATGGTCTGCTGAGTAATATTTTTAAGCCCTCTAACATCCCTGTTTTTTCATGTTTGTGTTCAGCTTTTTCAATTTTTTCTGCAAGAGTTATTGGGGCATGCTTTATGTACCATCTTAGAAGAAATGGCATAATACAAATAGATGTACCTCCAATTGCCAGAAGTGCTCCAGAGCCTAATGTTTTAACATGTGTTGCCACGGTCCAGGTTCCAAGAATTAATCCAAGTTGGGAAAATGTAAAAAGCATTCCATAGCCTTTTTTAGCCAATTCTGTTGACATTGTGCTGGCTACAATTGAAAGGAAGAGTGCCGGCATAATTGATCCGTAAGCTTCAATAAAGCAGTATGCGAACCAGCCTAAAAATTTACCTGGAATAAATGAGAAAAGATTTCCGAGAATTGAGCCTGATTGTGCTGTTAGTATACTTGGATTTGCTACCAAATAGCCAAGTCCCATAAAACCAAAACCAAAAAAAGTTGCGATGCAGTAAAAAAGAATATCGCGTTTTAAAAGATCAACTAATTTATTATAAAAAAGCAGAACGCATATTATGGAGACAAGTGATACCATTTTTGCAAACGGTTGATACCGATATCCAACTAGCGTTGAGAATACGGGGTCTTTCATTACTCTAATTAACCAGTAGGCTCCGATTAAAATAAAATATGTAGCGGACAAAATTCCAAACCGTTTGAGCTCGTCTTTGCTCATTTCGCCCCAGAAAAAACTAGTTATTTTTGTAAAATACGACATTAAATAATCCTTCGTCTGAATAAAAAATGTATCTGTAAATAAATATTGTGACCTATTTTAATGGAGAAATTATGGAAAAGATACTACGTGTTTAATTTTATTAACTACACGTACGTTATGTACATAATTATAGCAAACTAATGACATGACGTTTCTTTGATTTGTAATATAAATTTATAAGTTGTTCTTAAACAAGAAAGGATTTTTTTATGAATTTAGTTAAAAATTTATTGGTGATTGCAATACTTTTGACAAAAATTTTGGCATTTAATTCAGCTATCTGCTCAATTTCTACTCCAACTGTAAAAGACGAGGTTCATTCAAAGTTGGAAGAGTTTATGAATGTATCTTTAATTAATTCATCTAAGTATGATTTTTTTATTTCAATGAAACAAAGTGAAACATTTGTTTTAAATGCAAGTATAAGACATAACCGAATAGGTAGCGTCGGAGAGGTTCAGTTTTTTTCAAAAAAGCTTTCACCTTCAACATTTACACAAATTCCTTTTTGTTCTTCAGATTTTCTTAAAAATATTATAGCAAGAATATGGCTTGTAAAAGAAGAGGCATCAACAGATTTTTACTATAAAAATTTGTTTAAAAAATCTGTAATATTTTTAATTCAACCAAAATTGCTTGTAGGGCTTCAAAGTATTACGATTTGTGTTGAGGATGACAATGTAGCTGAATATATGTATTACAATTTTACAAATGGCTTTAAATGTAGCACTTGTAAAAAGAGATTTGTGTCAGATAAAAATTTAACAGTTCTTGATTGTGGCTGTGTGCTTCATCAAGAGTGTTTCTATACTTGTGACCGTTCCATACAGTGTCCGCAATGTCATAATCCTATAAACAAGCATGAGTTCCAAAATTGTCCATGCGTATATGAAGCTAAATATTTTTTAGGTCCAATTTCACGATTAATAGAAGATACTGATGGCCTAAAAACGCGTGTTTTAAAAAATAATCAGATTAGAAAAAACTCAGCCGGAAAGTAAAAATATCGACTGGGGTTTAAAACTATTGACTTTTGGTCATCATAAAATTTAAAACTGTATACACTTATTATTAAAAATATAGGGGCAGGGATTTTTTAGTATTATTTTTTAGGGGGGTAGATAATGTGTCTATTTGTGCAATCACATTATGTGATTATTCTATTCTTGGCGATTACATTTTCATCAAGTGTTTTTCTAAAAGCAGAGCATGTGGAATCGAAAAAAATTCAATTTCTTGAATCCATTGCTACCTATGCGCATGAATTGGGAAATGGGGTCCATGAGGTAGGGCATGCAATCTCTGAAAATTTTTACAATCTGGTCGATTATGTTCAAGATGTTTTTCATATTTCACACCATGGAGCGCCCAAATTTAAGTATGATGTAACACTTGTCGGATTTGTTAATTTTGCGGATGGAATTGGTAGACATCCAATTCTTTTCAAAGAGTGTCTTGGGTCGAATATAAAGATGAATTTTTTAAGTACTCGTGATATTTCGGCTGAAGTAGAAGATGCACAACTTGGGCTTCCTCGGCTTGATCCTGCAAATAAAAAAGATGTGGGGGCAGTTGCCATTTTGCTTGATATTCTTGCAGACAAAGAATTAAATATTTATAAAAAGGTGCCTGACAGTCATATCAAAATTGCTTATACAATGTTTGAATCTACAGAGATTCCAAATAATTGGGCGCAAATTTTAAACAACAAGTTTGATATGGCCGTTGTTCCGGATCAATTTCTTGTTGATGTTTATAAAAATTGTGGTGTTCAAATACCAATTTTTGTTTTACCGTTACCACTTATGTTGAAAAAATTTTTTGAGTTAGAACTTCAAACACAGGCTCATAAGCCATTTGTTTTTGGGATGTCGGGAGGTTTTTGGAAAAGGAAAAATCACATACGAGTGTTGGATGCATTTGCTCGCGAATTTGGGAATAGTAAAAAAGTTAAGCTAAGGCTGCATGGTAGATTTGGTGAAGAAGCAATCATTAAAGAACTTTCTGATAAGATTGCTGAATATGGGCTTACCAATGTAGAGCTTATAGTTAAACCGTATAATTGGGATGAATATTTAGAATTTTTTAAGTCTTTAGACTGTTATGTTTTCTTATCAATGGGTGAGGGCTTTTCCGTTACGCCACGTGAGGCTCTTGCATGTGGAAAACCATGTATTTTAACGAATAATACTGCACAAACTACCATCTGTAATTCAGGATCTGTGTCGGTTGTGAGATCAGAAATTTTAGTACCGGCAATATACGATTGTCATTATGATAATTTTGCGACCAGAGACTTGAAACTGGAAAAT
>JBAZAX010000042.1:0-9183 GCA_041671765.1 Candidatus Babeliales bacterium
AAATGCTCTAGGCACAACAACTCCAGCAAGACAAGCAGAAATAGCCGCAAGACAAGCAGAAATAGCCGCAAGACAAGCAGAAATAGCAACAAGACAAGCAAAAATAGATACAAGTTTAGCCCAATCTAGATCAGAGGCAGAATTATCTAAAACAGATTTAGACAATTATAGAGCTTTGATTCGTAATAAAAGCACAACCGGTGTAATTTTAGCAAAAATATTTGCAGGATCAGATAGGCGAAATCAATTTAACGAGGATGAAATTGATAGCTGGTATACAGGTCTTTGGGAGGGAATGTCTGTCCCTTTGAGCGAGGTTATGAAGGACAAGGCAAAGGCAACAATAAACGCTTCTGTTGGAAGTCTTTGGGATTTTTTATTTGCAAAATTATCTGACTTTGGAAGTCTAGTTAGAAATGTTCTCTTTCACGACAATAATGAACCGTTTGATTATCAAAAACTGGACGGCTGGCAAAAGATGATAATGGCTGCCTACGATGATATTGATAATATGCTTCGCAACGGATTGCGTGATTCTACGCGAAGTCTAGATTCGGTTTCACGACAATTTGATGATAATGGAACTGAAGTACAAGTTAAAAAAGAAATTGATATGTGGGCAAGTCTGGCATCAGGGTATGCTGAACAATTTGCTTATTTTGTAACTTTGTTTGAAAAACGACGAGAATATTATGACGAAGATGATATTGTAGCTTTTTACTCAAATCAAATTTGCCAAATGTTACAAACAACTTGTAAATTATTGACTAATTCCAAGTCACTCAAAGATTTAGACACAAAGCTTGAATCTCAAAGAACAATTATTCCTGCAATAAAGAAAAATCTTTGGAATTTATTTGAGCAACTCAAAGCAGAAGTAAAGCCTAAATCTTATTCAATGAAAGATACCGTCACAAGCACAGCCTCAACTTATAAACCAAGTCCTTATAACGCTTATGCAGGTTCTAATTCGTATGGTTATAACAATGATGGGCCAACTTCATTTGCGGGTGGATTTTAGAGTAATAATTCAAAATGAAAAAACTATTTACATACACATTTACAATGCTCTCGCTATTAATCAGTACTTGCTCGTCTCAAAATGTGGAGCCTATTTTAAATTCCCAATCACAAAAAGTGGTTTTGGAATATGTTGATTTTTCTAGAATCGATAAGGCTGTAAAAAAATATGAGCACCTACAATCTCAAGCAGAGTGGATTAAGCGGTTAAAGTATTTTGCAATTGGTGCGGGATGCACAGGATTGGGAATATTAATTTTTAATCACTACTTTATGGCACAAGGAAAGGTCAAAAGCAGCGAAGCGGACACTACAACCCCAGAAATAGTCCATACGCCAGAATCCATAAAAGCCCAAAAGGATGTGTTAAAAACAGCCCAGCTAGAAAAGGAGGCTTGGGAAAAAACGCTTCCTGGCAGAGCCAAAAAAGATGCTCTCAGTGCCTTAGATGTCGTCGTATTTACTGCAGTTAGTACTTCAGTTTGGTCTATCATTAATAAAAGTGGCGACACATTAAAAAATCAATTTAGTGGAATTGATTTAGATTCAAATTTTTATAAACAAAAAAACACGAAGTTAAACGATTTGATCAAGCAATTAGGAATTTTTCTGGTACAACACGAACAAAATTCAAAAGGCGAAAATGCAAGCAAATTTTTCGATCTTATGTTTGCGGATATCTTAATTAACCACACCACGCTTGTTCGATGGGTTGAAGATTTGATCGGTTTTATAAAATGCATGGTAATCTCAGAAACTGGGCAAGACAGCCTCGAGATTGCTTGTCTTGAAAAAGACATCTTATCTTTGGCTACAAATCTTAACCTATTTACTGATAAAATTTCATGCATATTGAACTCATGCACGGATGCCCAAGAACATTCAAATTTGGTTAATCAGGCAACCACATCATACTTGGCTTTTTGCAAACAATTTTCAAAATTTATTTACGATTGCGGACTGTATTTATATGAAGAAGATTTTTTACAAGAAAATTCTTTGCAAAATAATGCATAGCAAAATTAGTTTAATTATTTTGCTGGTTTTATTGGGTATTTCAGAGCCAAATTTTGGCATGTCAGCCAACGATGAAAAAAGAGAGATCCCAGCCGTCGCTCTTGAAGAGCTATGGCGGACAGGCCTCGATCAAGTCGAGGATGACAAAGATGCCAACGTTAATATTAATATCGATATGGACCCGCAAGACAAAGACCCGATTAAAAAAGGTTTCGACTTCACCAAGGCTACTACGAACAGTCCAGCCGACGCACTTGAGGTGCTATGGCCGGCACAGCAGGATGCCCCAGCCTTCACACAAGGGCCGCTCATCCTGAACTTGTCGAAGGATGCCGGGTACAACAAAGATGCCGACGTTAATATTGAAATCGATATGGATATTCAAGACGGAGATATCTGCAACGAAAAAATACGATCGTTCGAACAGGACGAAAAATTAAGTTCATTTTATAGTGAATATATTGCAAAATATTATCCTAAAGCATATGTAATTCGACAAAAATTTCTTGATATGACGGTTGAACAAATTGCAGAAGCACTAAATGATATTGTTCATGTCTTTACAAAAGAGCCATGGTTTTATTTTCAAAATTCACCAAAAGGTTTTAGGTTAATCTATTACTGGGAGTACGTGCTAGACCAATGCGGCATTATTCATGATTTTTTAAAACATGCAAAAGTAGATTTAAAAACCAAAAAAATAACATTCGAAAATGGTTTTGCATGGGATGATTTTGCAGGATATTTTAATTATCAAGAGGATGTATTAATCCCAAAAAGCCAAACACTTCTAAGCTATCTTCAAAAAAATAACATCAGTTCTTATACGGCATTTTTTGCGCTTGCATTCGACTATCATGTTAAGTTTTTTAATGAGGGAATTTTATTAAAAAACTTAAACATAGCAAATAAATATTTTAGTGAAATAGAGTATATTCTAGAAAAATTACGCAATACACCCAAAGAAGCCGATTATTACGAAACGACAAAGACATGCAAAGAGCTGCTTGGAATTCTTAAGAAAAAACTTGGAATTGATAATTTAAATAATTTGGGAAAAGCAGAATCTGAAGGAACAAGTGATGCATCTAATTATTACAAAGAATTTACGGAACTAAACGATGTTGTTTAATAAACCCTACATAAATAAACTTATCACTTTAATAGGGGAATTTATTAATCCATGGATCCTGAATCAAGTTCAGGATGACAAAAAACACGCCAAAATTTGCCTTCCACTATCAAGCTCATGTGACATCACATATAAAAGAGTCTGCAGGCGTTATTTATGCGAAACCACTAAAGTTGGCCCTTGGCTTCTTTTTTTCACCATTGCCACTAACTTCACACCAATTTTTGCTGAAATTTCTCTTGATGATAAAAATTTTGTTCAAAGTTTTATAAACCACTACGAATGCAATCCGGAGGGTCGCTACACCCACGAATATCACCCTTATCTTTTAAGTCATACTGCCAAAAGCTTGCATGAACTTGCACAAGAATTACGAGAAAAAAATTTTAATATCGCAGGACGAATTATCATTCTCGGTTATGAAGAAAATGCCGTTCCAAGTTATTATACTGATTTTACAAAACCACAAATTGATGATGAAATGATCCTAAAAACTAAAGTTGGTTGGTCCCAAAGACTTCATAACCGCTTTGGTTTTATGACTGCATATCTGTTTAAAGATCTCAATAAAGTGTCTGAAAAAATTTATCCGGGGATTGAACCTGTTTTTGAACATGTTGACGTTGACACCATTCCAATCTTTGATGATCGAGCTGAAATATTTCAAGAACATGCATTTGGAGAATCTCTTGATTTAATTACCCAAGCATATAAATCAATCTTTAAAAAATATATGTCTAAAAACATAAATGGAATTTTAAAGAATTTAGTAACTTTTTGGGAAACAATTTACACAAATGCATTTAAAACCGGAAACAAACAAGTAGCGGGAACGCAGGATATTTTATTTTCTATTGAATACGTAAAAAGCTTGATCAATTCAGATGTTCCGATTTTAAAATTTTTCACGGGACCTGATCTGACTTATCCAATTGAAATTTCATGTAAACAGAAAAAAGAGGTAACATTACACGCTCAAAAATTTGTTCAAAAGATGGTTAAAAAACTTGTTCCAATAAATAACCAAAAAACTGTCTATATTTTTTGTAGCTTTGTTGATGGAGTCGGCAAAAGCACGATGCTTGGGAATATTAAAAATTGGATGAAGTATGGCGAAGATATTGACTCGTTTGGGCATGTTGATAATACTTCGTCTCAGCTAGCTGAGCTTTTTGAATTTAATACCAATGTTTATATTGCAGACCTACCTGCTCAAATAAGCCATTTCACATACAAGCCCGATGGTTTTGTTTATACCGATATTGAAAACGAACTTAATAAAACACAAGTTGAAGATCTTCGAAAATTTATTAAAGAAAATCACAAAAATTTGCTCGAACAATATTACATTCTAACCGAACATGTTCAGAAAACTATTGAAACCAAAGGTTTTTTAGATTGTGAATTAAATGATATAAACAAACCTGAATATTGGTTTATAAAAAATAATATCTTACTTAAAAAAATAAACAGCAATAAGTTTGTGCCATTTTCATATCAAGATCAGCATTTTATTTTTAATTCAAAGCAAACTTATGATATCAGACTTCTAAAAAAGCTTGAAAACGTAAAATCTGAGGGCTTAAAAAATATTGAATCCGAACAGATGATTTTTAATCTGGGAGTGAAACTACCTTTACACTACAACATTTTCCTTGGAGATCTTGTTGAAAAACTAAAAGACAAAGATATACAAAATGTTGTATTTGTTGATTTTTTAAGTATGTACCCTCGTTCATCACGTGAAAATTTACGCGTTAATTATTTGTTACAGCAGATGGGATTACTTTATAATGACGCTGATCCAAATTACAGTTTTTATAAAGATTTTGTAAGTGGTGGTGAACTCCTAAACTGTTTGTTAAATCACGAGTCATCTTTTAAAATTTATAAGTCAATACAATACGAAACTGCTCTAAGAATTGTATTGTATAAATTGATACTACAGCACAAGGTAGACAACTTGGCAGGTATCTCTTTTACTGATATAACAAAACTACTTTTGAATGAACTAGAGAATAATAAGCAACTTATTGAATCAAAATTTTTACAGGATTTGGTTTGGAACAAACTCCGTCACGAAATTGAATCTCTTGAAAAAGTTTATGGCACCTCAAAGTCTTTTGTTAATATTCAATTGCTCTCTTTTCATCGTCTGGTTGCATTTTTTGATGTATTACAGGATCTGTTTACAAATAAAGTTAGAAATCAGGCGCTAAATGATCTGTGGCAGTATATTGGAAAACCACAAGATGCTAATTTACAGCAAGATTCCGGTGCTTGTAATTTAAACTTGCCCACAGATTTAAATTACGATGTTAAAGTACAATTCATGTTTGAACCTGAGTGCCGCTGCGAACTTTCGCTGACACCATTTTTACGAATGTTACGCGCAAATTGGTATGCATCAATTACAAATCTTTTATTCGCAAAAAATGGTTATGATTCCCATATAAGTCTGGAAAATGAGTTTTTAAAAATAATTCCATGTTTTTTAACTCAGGGCGATAATGGTTGTTTTTATCTTTTTCAAAGACTATTTCCGTCTTGGGAATCAAATATAAACAATGAAGATTTAAACAAGTGTAAAATATTTAATCTTACTAATACTCAGCAATCATCTAAGGCTGAAACATTTGTTCAAGTTATGGAGCGCCCATATCGAATTGACTGGAATGCCGGAGCAACAAATATTGGTATTTATCAATTTGATTGTAATTTGAATGAACTTAAGCAACAAAAATATGGCGGTTCTACTATTAGTCTATTCGTACGCAAATATCAATCAGAACTTGATAACTCAACAGTGATGCCAACAGAGGTTTTATGCGACAGAGTTTACAAAAATTCTTACTGGAAGTCGCTCTACAGCTGGCAAGCCAATGATGCAAAGCGAAACGGCCCATATGATATAAGAGAAAATTCTGAGCCGGAACAGAACAATCCCAACACTGATCCCAAAAGTAAAAAAATTAAACGCAGATACATGGAACATGGAAGGGTTGTTAAATTTTATGAAGGAATTGATGAGCAACGGTTTGCTGCCAGGTTATTTGTACGTTTAGTAGCTACACTCGAAATGATTTTAAAAGATCCTGATTCGGAAATTGTAGTAAGATTCGGAAACAGAGATGATTTCAAATCTGCTCTAAAACTTCTTGAGTCTATAACATTGCCAACTTATTTTGGAATATTATTTAAAGAGCCACTGTTTGAGGATTATGACCAAGTCGAACCATACCCATCATGGGATTACTGGGACCAAGTTTAATCCATTACCTCATTTATCTCTTGTTTCAATCTGTTATCGCCTCTGGTTCCACTGAACCTCTTAACAGGTTGCCCATTTTTGAAAATGATGAAAGTCGGCACACCACTAACTTTATTTTTTTGAGCCAACACACTGTTTTTTTCAACATTAACTTTTACAAAAACTACTTCATCTACAAAGGCTTGTGCTACTTTATTAAATATTGGAATCATTTGCTGACATGGAATACAAAAATCACCATAAAAATCAGCAATTACAAATTTAGATTTACTTAATATCTGTTTGAACTGCAACTCGCTCTCAATGTTTATTACACTGCTTTTTTCTTCAGATATGGACTTTGTCTCAGGTTTTTTAGCTACGGAAATAGCCTGTAATTCGTTAGATCGCGTACATGTTTTTTTTATTAAGCTACTCTTTGGGGCATGACCAATATTGTTCAAAAATTCTATTGCTTGCAACGAAGCTTTTGCGCTGTCTCCGGCAGCAGTAACGGCCTGTTTAAATTTTGAATCGGAAATATCCCCGGCAGCAAAAATTCCTCTTCGTGACGTTTCTTGATAATCAAAAAGTTTTATATAACCTTTTTCATCTAACGACAATTGGTCTTTAAAGCTTTCAGAATTTGGAATTGAGCCTATGGCTAAAAACAGACAATCTATATTAATGTTTTTTTCGACATCTGATTTTTTATCAAATATTGAAATTGATTCAATTTTTTGGCCATCACCATTAATTTTGGTAATCTTTGCTTCGAATAAAAGTTCAATATTAGATCTTGATTTTATACTTTGCTGATTTGCAAAGTTGGCTCTTAACTTATCGCCACGTACAAGCATATAAACTTTTTTTGCAATTTTAGAAAGATAGAGAACTTCTGTCGCTGCAGAATCACCACCACCTACAACGGCAACGGTTTTGTCTTTATAAAGGGTTCCATCGCAAACAGCACATGTAGAAATACCATGACCAAAATATCCACCTGGGCCAGTTTCTCCCGGCACCTGCAGTAAATTTGGGGTTGTACCCATTGTTATTATACACGTCAAAGCTTTGATTTCTGTTACCGTTTGTGAATCCAAACTTTTTAAATAAATTATATATGGCCATTTTTGAAAATCTACACCGCCTACCCTGCCTTGTAAAATTTTTACACCATGGTGAATGGCTTGATTTCTAATTTTATTTGCAAGTTCTTGCCCACTAATTTTTATCTCACCGGGCCAATTTTCGACCTCTGTTGATTGGGTTATTAACCCACCTGGAATTTCACCTTGAATAATTGCAGGCGCATAACCTGATCTTGCCATGTAGATAGATGATGTAAGCCCGCCAATTCCTCCACCCAAAACCACACAATCAAAAGTGTTTTGATCAAAATTAACGGTTTTAAGATCATATTTCAATTGTGCTGCATGTGTACGGTTATTCAAATTTAGGCAACCACAAATTGCTAACGATAGAACACTCAAAATCATGAATCTTAAGATCTTCACAAAATACCCCTTTTTCTTCACGAGATATAAATTTTAACAAATCTGAAATTAGCATTAACAAACTGATTTGTCGAGATTGAGGGTTTATTGAAGTAAATTTTTATGGACAAGCCAGTCACAAGATTCTTCAAATCTAGCTTATCCATAGATTATTTTTTATTTATATGTCAGATTCTGTTTTTTCAGTTTTTTCTTTCATATACTTTTCATAATCCTCATCTGTCGCAGGATTACAGTATTTTTTTAATTCGTCCTGATTTTTTTTATCAAATACAAAAAGCGCATCAATTAGTTTATTAAGATTCTCTTTTACCAGGGTACTTTTTTCTGGAAAACTAAAAACAACCATTTTCATTTTTTCGAATCGTGTCCATGCTGAAATTTCTTTGTATTTTTCTACAACAAATTCAAATAATTTTTCTATGTGAGGGCGAATTTTTTCATTTTCAAGCAATTTCAAATACAGGTGCAACAATTTCTCCGAATTCTTACCACCCATTATGACACTTTTAATCAAAAAACTTTTAATTGTATCTGGTAAAACTGTAGCCAAAGCTCCCTTATATTGTCTTATAAATGTGTTAGGTTTTGTGACTAATTGAAGCTCAGAAGCATCAAATGAAAGCTCTTGCCCTGCTCGAATTGCGTTAATTTCTGTACGAATTTTGAGTTGTTCGTCTGCTTTAAATTTTTTTACAATATGTTTTTCTGTTATCCTAAAAATATCAGCTTCAGGATCTTGATTTAACGAAAACACAACATATGCCGATCCTTCTAGCCCACGTTTAATTAGGACATTGTAAAGGATTTGAGTTGTTTGACCTTGCAGCTCTTGGGGTAATGCGATGTCCTCAAAAATATCTGCTTTATTAAAGCAAAGCGTTTCAATCAAGTATGTTTCTCTGTGTCCCATCTCTTCACCGAACTCACCCTTGTAAAAACAGTTATATCCAAAGGTGAAAAAATCGACGTCAGGCATCCTTATCTCAATTTCTCTGAATGAACGAAAATATTCATTTGTACCCATGGCAAGTATCACTGGAAGCCTTCCTTCAATTATTATTTTATTAATGACTTTATCAACATATGTAACCAAGATATTCTTATCAAGAACTCTAATATCGCTTGGGATTTCTTTAGCTAGAATCTTTTCCCCTCTTTCTGTTACTGATAAGCGGTCTTGCACGGCACTTAACCTGTTGATAATCTGTAAATCCCCGTGAATATCAGTGAGATAAAATTGAGTA
>JBAZAX010000043.1:0-8360 GCA_041671765.1 Candidatus Babeliales bacterium
ATTCTTAATGTCTGGTTTGATTCAGGGGCCAGCTTTTTTGCAGTCTTAGCGCGCGAGCCTGAAAAATTGGGTGTTCCGGCTGATCTTTATCTTGAAGGCTCGGACCAGCATCGTGGATGGTTCCAGAGTTCATTATTATGCTCAATGGTTATCAATGGACATACCCAGACCAGAAATATATTAACCCATGGGTATGTGGTTGATGAAAAAAAATTGAAGATGTCAAAATCACTTGGCAATGTTATTGCGCCTCAGGATATTGTTAAAAAACATAGTCGCGATATTTTGCGCTTGTGGGTTGCTAGCTCAGACTTTGAGGGTGAAGTTGTTGTCTCTGAAAAAGTTTTGAGTAACGTATCTGAGATGTACAAAAAGATTCGTAATACATGCCGCTTTTTGATCTCCAATCTTTATGATTTTGATATTGCAAAAGATGGCGTTGCATTCAAAGATATGCTTGCAATTGATCAGTATGCAATGGCAAAACTGGTTGAAATTGATAAGACCGTTAGAGCTGCTTATGAGAATTACAAGTTTTCACTTGTTGTTTCTACGTTGAATAATTACTGCGCAAATGATTTAAGTGCACTTTATCTTGATGTATCAAAAGACCGTTTGTATGTCGAACAATCCGATGGCCACATGCGTCGATCTGTTCAGACGGTTTTATATCACAACCTTGATACACTTGCACGCTTGATGGCTCCGGTTTTATCTTTCTTGGCTGAAGAGGTTTCTGATTTTTATCAAAAAAATAAATCAGATTCAATTCATCTTCAGAATTTCTTAAGCCCAGCGTTTACGCAAGATTATATGGATATAACAGTTTGGCCTTTACTTGAAGGAATGCGTGATACTGTTCTTAAAGCAATTGAAGGCTTGAGAGAGAAGGGCATTGTTAAACACTCACTTGAAGCCAAAGTTTTGCTTCATGTTAATCCGGACTCAGAAGAGGGTAAGCAACTGACAGACTTTATCGATAAATTGTCTAAGAAAGAAGACGCTACTCGATTTTTTAAAGACTGGTTTATTGTTTCTCAAGTTGAGTTTGAGAAGAGTAACAAGCACCTTGAGTCAACAGATTTAAACTGGCTGCATGTTAAGATTGAACATGCTGACGGGATTAAATGCTTGCGCTGTTGGCAGTGGGAAGTGACAGATAATGCTGAACAGTTGTGCAAACGCTGCTGTGATGTTTTGAAGAAATAAAATAAATTCAAAATAATTTTTGGCATAACGCCGAAAAATAATAACATTGAATCTAAAAGTTCACGTTAAAAGCTATAAGGGGCGCAGTTGCGCCCCTTATTTATTACCTCACTTCTTTGCATTTATATCGATATTCTGTTATATTTTGCGTACTTTTTGATTATAAATGACATAAATCTTTAGAGTTCTAGGAATCATAATGCTTGCCAGGTTTTCAAAAATTTATCTATTTTTAATATTTTTAGCGAGTATAAATGGCGTCTGTTTATGCGGTTCAACTACAAATAAATATGAGTCAAATAAAAATGCAAACATTGACTGGACCGAGATCTTTAAAGACTATAAAAATGCAGTAGTTCAGATAATTTCAGATTCTGAAGAATATAACTATTATACTCCATATATAACGGGAAAAAATTATAAAAAACAAGGCTCTGGTTTTTTTATATCAAATGATGGATACATTATTACAAATTACCATGTTGTGGAGAATGCAATATCGGTTGAAATTCAACTTCCATGTACTGGTAAAATTAAACTTAAGACAACCATAGAAGGTGTTTATCCATCCAAAGACCTGGCACTTTTAAAATTGACCGAAGAAAGCTTGAAAACATTAAAAAAAGCGCTGCCCGGATCTAAGCTAACATTTTTTGAGCTAGGAGATTCGGATGCATTGATAGAGGCCGAAGACGTTATGATAGTTGGATACCCACTGGGACAAGAAAATCTAAAAATTTCTAGGGGGCAAATCTCCGGATGGGAAGGAAAGTGGATTCAGACAACAGCGCCAGTAAATTCTGGAAATTCAGGAGGGCCCTGTTTGAATAAGTGTGGACAGGTTGTTGGAATTGTGTGTATGAAGTCTTATGTTGCTGAAGGGATTGGATACTTAATATCAGTAAATACACTCAAACAAGAATTACAAAATTTAAAAGAAAATAAAGTTCTGCATGATCCGTGGTTGGGTTTATTTGTCCACGGTACAACCGAGATATTGTTAAGCCATTTAAATGCTCCTAATGATGGTGGAATTTATGTCTACGAGATACAAAAGAATTCTCTTGCATATAAATCAGGAATTCAACAAGGGGATATTCTTTATACGGTAAATGGATACAAGATAGATCATTATGGATACATTAATTTAGTGGACAAGGGAAATGTTTGGTGTTTTAGTTATGTTTACGAACAGCCAGTTTATTCGGATGTAAAATTTGTAATTTATAGAAATGGATTAAAGAGAACCATCCAATTAACCCTGGATAGCAATGATCCTTTTAAAATAAGATATTTTTATCCGAATTTTGATCCAAGTCCGGAATATGAAGTTATTGGAGGTTTAATTGTATCTGAATTGACATCCAATCACTTGAATATGCTTTTGGAAAGATTTAAGCAAAATATTTCAAATTACAAATCTATTTCAAATTCGTTTAAATATTTCCAACCTGATAAATTGTTTGATTCGCGAATTATTATTTTAGGAAGATTAAAAGATTCTGAATGTGATAAAAATTTCTGGATCAGTTTTGGGGATATAATTTCAAAAATTAACGGAGTTCTAGTAAAAACTATTGATGATTTTAGAAGTGCCATATTAAAAAATTATACAAATGATTACATAAGAATAGAATTAGAAACTGGTGAGGTTGCAATTTTGTCAGTTGACGAAATATTGAAAAATGAAGACTCTTTGGCAAAAAGGTATTTATTTACTAAATCTGATCTAGTGGAACAGTTGGAAGAGAAGAGGCAACAGTCTGAAACAAAGACCAAAACAATTAAACAAAAAAAATGAGCTATTTCTTTGCTGCCAATTTTTTAAATACATGTGGGTTTGGATTATTTTCTACAAATTCTTTTATTTGTAATGCATAATCACGAGAACTTATTTGTGATGTATCAACATTTAGTGCCAATAATCGCAGCAAAATACTATATTTATTCTTAAAATTGCGTAGTATTTCCATAATGTTAGCAGATTTATTTTTTAGGAGAAATTTATGTTTTATGATTTTATATTTAGAACTTGTGTTCTTGTGTTGTTTTGTAGTCTTAATTTTGTGCAAGTGAATGCCAAAAAAAATCAACGAATAAAAAGTGTCAGTCAAATTTTTAATGGGGTTGGGCAATCAAATAGTGACATTTTTGCATTTGCAAAGGCAACAATGGAAGAAGACTCACTATATAATCAAGATTCTTCTTATGAATTGGAATTGAAAAAAGAAGCACAGTTGTTTTTAGGATTACAATTTACATCTATGGATTCAAGAAGTGACGACGAGAATGTTGGTCGTTACTTGAATATAACAACAGATGAAATGTTACGTGAAAGAATTGTAAAAGACTATATCACTGAGGGAAATGAACTGTTGAATGATTGCTTTAACACTGCAGCGTATAAATCATTGCAAAAAGAGCTAGAAAAATTTGTTTATGCGATGACGCATTGTTCCTTTATTTCATCAGAAGAGTCCAAAAAACTAGGTGATTTAAAGATTTTTTATCCAAATGATTACAAAAATGGTTCATATTCCTGGAACCCTATTTTCAAAGATAATAAGCTTTTTGCATTGGAAGGAAGTCTTCATAAAATTATTGGACTTAAGGGTAATAAAAATAATCCCAATGATAGTTGCTTTGTTGTGGATATTGATTTTATTTATACGTGTTTGCTTGGTGGAGTAGAAGAAAGACCTATTAATCTTAGCCTAATTGATTCTGATAAAAATAAAATCACTGAGTGTTGTTCGAAAATTAAGATTCGTACTGAGGCGGAGCATTCAATCGATATTTCGGTTACATTTTTACGCCAAAAAAATTTCGATGATTACTGTGGTGTTTCATTTTTTTGTGCGGCTCGTGGAGAGGAAAGAGTATCTCTTGATGAATCAGAAAAGAAAGGTTATTGCAATGAAGAAAAGAATTGCAATTTAGGTGAATCTTGGCTTTCTGCAGATGATATTGATATGAATTCGGTTGAACTACCTATAATAATTAGTGGGAATTGTATGATAAGTAGCGGAGTTAATACTCCTCTCTATCGGGATTTGATTACTGGGTGTTCTGATTTTATTATTGAAACTAAATATAAAACAGCATTCAACCGTAAATAATGTGCAAATTTTTACGCAAGGATACAAGGGTTGATGGCTAAGAGAAGAATATTGGTAGAAGGGGCGCATCCGCGCTCCAAACCTGATTGTGATTTTAAATAAGAGAGAGGTATTGTGAATTTGAATTTTAAAAATCCAATTATCATTGGAATGGGGTTTATACTTATTTGTGTAGTACAAACTGTTTTTTGTGTTGGAATTTCAGAAAAAAATCAAATTTGCACAGAAGCCTACCATTCTGAGACATTAGAGTTAAAAGAAAAAAGAGCCGTTGAAAATTCTATGGCTGCCAGGGCGTGTGGAATTATTACGGCGGCTGCAGTAATGAGTTATTTCCTGGGATATGAAAAAACGTTTGGAATTAGGCCGATTCGATATTTCTTTAATAGAGATTGCGCACTTCTTGATTTTTTTATTGCCGGTTGTTTGGTGGCCAAAGTCTTTAGAGCTGGGGCATGGGGATTTGCTTATGCATATTTTCCGATTACAGAATTTTTTCGGCAACTTATTAATAATTCCAAAGATGATTACAGTAATTCATCTTTAACGGCATCTAAATTTCTTGAGGAGACGTTAAAACATTGGCCTAAAGTAAAGAAATTTGTTAATCCAGATCAATATGAAAAATTTGATGTTCTTTATCAAGAATATCTGAACAATGGTTGTACATTGGAATTGACCGATGATGAAATCAACCAATTATTTTTTTCAGATGAACAAGTAGCTTTTGATTCAGTTGTTGGATAAAATTGTGTTGAAAAATATTTAAAAAAGAGTTTCCGCAATCAAATTGAAAGATTTATCCAAGGGGTTTCACCCATTCTGCTTAAACCAGTCCATATAACAACGGCAAATCAGGGCAGAGTGCCTTGAAAAACTCATCACATGGCAAACAGAGTATATTATTTTTTAACAAACGTTCTTTGCCTCGATAAAGAAAAATAGTTTTAGCTTCAGGATAATCTTCATGAAAGGCAGAAAGAGCTGCCAGATCTTCGTCACGAATTTTTTCAGTATTTTTTACCTCAATTGCCCAAAATCCAAGTGCTCCAAAAACAACGAAGTCTACCTCAACTCCAGATCTGGTGCGCCAAAAAGAGATTTCATGCTTTTCATTTGTATAATCTTTCCATGCCATCAAATGTTGTGCAACAAGCCCTTCTAATCCGGCACCATTGATTTCCGATTCACTGTCTTTAATCGATTTTGGACGTAGGGCTCGATAAACACCGGCATCAAAAAAGTAAAATTTTGGATGAGAGCTAAGTTCTCGTTTTGCTCGTTGTGTAAAAATATTGATTTGATAACAAATTAATAAATCTTCCAAAATGGTGATCCACTCATTCACAGTTGTCCTCTTTACGTGACATTCGCGAGAAATGTTTGTAACGTTTAAAATGGCGCCATGAGAGAGACTTATTATCTGTAAGAATCTGGTAAATGGTTCAAAATGTCGAATCAGGCCTTCCATTTTTACCTCTTCTTCCAAATATAAATCTATGTAAGCTTGCAAAGTTGATCTGTAATCCTCGTAAGAAAAACGAAGCGGCAAGAGCCCGTATTTTAAAGCATCATCAAGATTAAACTGTTCTTTGAGTTCACAAGCCATAAAAGGGTGGAGTACTTTTTTTAATGCACGTCCGCCAAGCAAGTCAACCCCTTGCCTCTTTAGCTTTCTGGCACTTGAACCGGTAAGAATAAATTTCCACATACGTTTTTTTTCAATAAGCATATGCACAATTGGCAAAAGTTCCGGTATTTTTTGAATCTCGTCAATTACTATTGTTTTTCCATCCGGCTGCGCCATGACTAATTCTGTTAAATGATCTGGTTTTGCAGTAAGTTGGTATCGAATATCAGCCTGCCGTAAATCGATTAATAATGCATCAGGATGATTTTTTTCCGTCATTGTTGATTTGCCGGTACCGCGAGGACCGAAGAGAAAATAACTTTTCTCAGGGTCTTTGAAAACTCGAGTTATATATTTTAAATTCATGTTTGGGCCTTTATATTTTAGCTCTTATACAAAAATTTGAACAAATTAAAGAATAATAAACAAATTGACGCCAATTTCGTCACTTTGAGTCTCATTATGACGGTAGCGGCGTCATTTTGCAAATAAATGATAAAAACCATTGAAAAACAGAAGGGGCGCCACAAATGCGCCCCGATATTTTAATAAGTTAGAACTTAAGAAGTTAGAACTTATTAAGTTCTAACTGGGTTTTATGATTAGTTTTGGTCTGTTTCCGGCGTTTTGCCCATAGCTTTAATAAATCTATCTAAATATCGTTCAGATGGTTTTTTTGTTACATTACTTTTCAGATCCAGAAACTCTTTAATTTCTTGTTTGGTTGTTTTTATAACAAACTCTTTTTCTACTCGACCTCTTTTAATATTTTTGTTTATTTTTTTCATTATTTTGCGAGTTAGTGTTTCATTATTTTTTGCACTAATTCCCTTATTTCGAATCATTAAGACAACCAGCTTTTCTGCAATTGGTGCGGAGATTTTCTCCGGAACAACTGCTTTACGCTTACGTTTTGGATTATTTTGATTATTGGAGGTTGCAGCGTTGCCATTATTACCGTTAGGGACATCCAATTCGAGTTTGGTGAAAACTTTTCCAATAATCTCAGGAATAGCAGATTCATCAACGACAAGTTCATTAAAATCATTAAAATATGCAGCTTTATCGAGTTTTTTGTAAACCAGGTCTTTGACTTTATTCCAATACTCTTTAACTTCAGTACTGTTTTTGATTTGTAGTTTGTTTATTACAAAATCTTTTGTGGTGGCACGGATTCTGCGGCGCGCTAGTTTGTAATTAACTTCGTTTTTGGATCTCTTTATTTTGAAATTTTCCGGATAAAGAGATTTGAGGTAGAGCTTGAAGTCTTTTTGGATCTTACGCGAATTTGATTGGTTAATATTACCCTCATGTGAGTTTTCGTATATCAAACTACGGCCTTTGGCAATAAATGATTCAATTTGTTCCGGTGTAAGTGTCAGATTATTTTTTGCGATCTGCTTATTGAGATAAAGCTTAAAATCTTGCAGCGCTTGGTGTGCTGAGACCAAAGTTTCATCACCTAGTGATTTGTTACCTAGCGCCTCGTTGCTCAGTGATCCATCATCTTTTGTGTTTCCGGTTAGGCCAAAATTTGAGAAATTAAGTAAAATTATTGATGCAAGTACCCAAATTCTAAATGTTTTCATGTGCCTCTCCCCCCTTCTTTGTCATCCTGCGTGTCAGCCATAGCTTCAGCGACGGCTGGAACTTGATTCAGGATCCATGGATTAATAAGTCCCCTTAATAAAAGCGTTGAATTTAAAATGCATTTGAATTTATTATCTTTTCAACTTGATTTTATAATTTTGATTTCATATTAGTCAATAAAGTAAAAAGATAATTGAATTAGGCTGGTACATAAAGGGTTAACCGTTGCTATAAAATATTGAGTTAGAAAACCTTTTGAAAAGTGCGTGAAAAAAGTAACTGAATGATTTAAAATTTATAGACGTTAAATTCTGAATTTTTTTACGATGCTTAGAATAATCGTAATTATACTTATCATCCATAAAAGTTTGAGTGCTATTATTTTTATAAAAGCTCTGTTGTTCGACCGCATTCTACTATTCCTTTCGCTATTAAAACTACTGTATTTAGAATGCTGAATTTGACGTATTTTTGTCAATGGTTTAGATAAAAAAAAGCACACGTTGGTGCGGTGCGGCGCTCAACGTGTGCTCAGACTGAGGTTTTTGGTTTCTTTATTGATATACTTTTACGTCGGGATCTTGGATATCCCCAAAAAGTTCCCGTAATTTTTTTACTTTATTGATCATAATTTTGCCGTCTTCGGTTGTTTTATCAAGAGCGGTTCCAGGAGCAGGGGGCTTAATCTTTTTTTGTAACGTTGCCTCAAAATCTATTTGTTTTTGTTTTAATACGTCATTGCTTACATACCCATTCAAGCATAATTTTTCCATAAGGGTTTTACCCTGTGTCTGTTGTTTGTACATTTCTTG
>JBAZAX010000044.1:0-8330 GCA_041671765.1 Candidatus Babeliales bacterium
TAATCCTTGGTTGGTCAAACATGTTTGTTCAGAATCGTCATATAATATGCCTCTTAAATCTTTGGCATCTTTACCTAACTCTGTATTATTTGTTTTTTTTGTTATATCAATTTTATCAGTACTTTTTAATTCTGGTTGATCTTGATCAAATGAAATTTTTCTATAATCTTCAACCCCACTTCCATGATTCCAAAGTACAAATGCATATTTTTTTGCAGGACATTCCATTTTTGCCCAACGTCCGGTTGTAATTAACTCATCAATCGGACGAACTCCCATTTCGGAAGTTAAAGATCCGTGCTCAATTTTGCCCGTTGGTGTTATTATGAATCTCCATGTTTTTTTATCTGATGGGTAATCAACCTGAGTTAAAATATTAACAGAATGATCCGGATCAATATTTACTCTTGCCAAACCCGAAGCCATCTCAGCCATATCGCGATCAAGCATTGGTGATAAATTATTATCACCTTGCATATATACAACCATTGTCCATTCTGCTATAGCAAAAACACATTGATGTAAAAATAAAAAAGGTAACAAGTAAATGATCAATATTTTTCGCATAAATTCTCCTTAATTTATAATGATTTTATGGTTACTAAACAAATTTTTTAAGTAGTTCTAGCCAACTTGGAACCTGTTGGGCAAACATAGTTTTTGGGTAAGACGGATGAATCTTGTACCTGGAAATAGGATAGTAAATTGAAATGCCATGTGCATCTTTCATATTTCCATTCGCTGCATTTGCAAAAACCACATCGCTTATAATAAGCATTCCCGCACTTAAATGTTGATGCAACAAATCAAGAGCCATAAAATACTTTTGTGATGGCTTTACAAAACAACATGATTGTGTTGAATTTTCTGCCTCAGTCCGCAACGCCGGAATTTTTGCATTTAACTGACGATAAAAACAAAACAAATCAATATATTTTTTATTATCAAACTCCAATGAATTTGAACGCGCGTATTTTAGCGCACCAATAACGGCAGGTGATCTATAATTCAAACATTCCAAAATTGTCTTTGCAACAGCATCAATATTTCCATAAAGTAAATCCAATGAATCAAGATATATTGCAGATTGCGTACCACTTGCAATATAAAAATCACCATATGTCTTTACTATCAATTTTGCTAAAATTTCTGCATTAAATGAATAGGGATCACTGATTAGTGGAATCAAAAATCTGTCAAAAATCCAACCGGTTCCCGGCTCAATTTGTTGCGATCCAACCAAAATATTTGCGTAGTCTTTTATTTGATAAGCAATTTCAACCATTGCCATCAAACATGCATCCATTCCAACTATATCAATTTTTCGTCCAAAAACTTCCTTAATTTGAGATAACGCACTTGTTAAATCTTCATTTCTAAGACATGTCCCCTGCGAATCATCGTAAAGTATACCTCTCCTGCTTTTATCAAAATTATTTTCTAATTTGTTGTTGTTTAATTCATGTTTAAAATTTTTAGCATTTAATAATTTAAGATAGCTATTCCTATAATCTTCAATCCCACTTCCATGACTCCAAAGTATTAACGCATAATGGTTGGCGGGATATTTTGACTTAACCCATTTGGCTGATGCAACCAACTCATCCACAGGGCTTATCCCCATTTCTTCATTTAAAGATGCATCGTCCAATTTCCCATATCTGTCAATTTTAAAACGCCACGTTTTTTGATCTTGAGGATAATCAACCTGAACCAGTGTATTAACCATGAGAGGAATACCTGTAACCATTCGATGCGCTTTTAATATTTCTTCGATATCAGGGTTAATGCAACCGGATAAGCTATTATCGCCCTGCATATAAATAAGCAAAGACCATTCAGCTACAGGTGAAAGATTGGGGAAATATGTGCTAAAAAAAGCAAGACTCAACACCGTTTTTAAAAAAAACATCTTGCTCATTAAAATTCTCCTAAAATAAGCGTCTAAATTAAACGCTTCTAAGCATATTAAGCCAGTGGGTATTTCGAGCAAATGCGGTATTCGGATAAGACGGATGTATTGATGAAGCTGAATATGGATAATAAATCGAAATTCCATGAGCCCCATTACTTCTTACTCCGACAACATTTGCAAAAACAACATTTTGTATAAGCCCAATGCCATCATTCAAATGCTGAACTAATTGATCAAGCGCTGGAATGTAATTAGGTGAAGGTCTATTTAAAAATCCAAAACATGTTGGCTGTTCATTTTCTGCGTCGTGACGCAATTTTGTAAATTCCTCACGTAACGCAAAATACAAAGAATGTAAATCAACATAACTTGCTGATTCAAACGATTTTGAATTCAATCTTGCCGTACGCAAAGCTTTTTTTACTATGGTAGATTTACAAGTAATACACTCCAAAACATTTAAAGATACCAATTCAATATTAGCACATAATTGGTCCAACAAATTAAGACTTATAGCAGACTGCGTATAATTTTGCATATCTGTTGTTTCATAAAAATTTGCATAAGACGCCACTATTAACCTGGCCAAATTTTCTGATGTAAAAACTGAAGGCGCACTAACCAAAGGAGCTATAATTCCTGAATAATTCCATCCATACCCCGGCTCAGTCTCCTGCGACGCAACTAAAATATCTGCAAAATCCTTTATTTCATATGCAACCTCAACCATTGACATTAAACATGCATCCATTCCAACTAAATCAATTTTTTTACCAAAAATATTTTTAATCTGAGACAATGCAATGCTCAAACCCTGATTTGTAAGACATGTTTTTTCAGAATCGTCATAAAGAATTCCACGCCCACTCTTAGATAAATCACCCAACCCTATATCACTTGTATTATTTTTAATATTATTTTTTTCTGTAATATTTTTAACTTTATCAACACCTAAAATATTTGTATCAAAAATATCCATCCAAATACTGTTAAAATTTCGCGCATTTCCAGTATTTATTTTTCTGTAATCCTCTATACCGCTACCATGATTCCAAAGTATTACTGCATAGTGTTTTGCCGGATAATTTCCCTTAACCCATTCAGCTGATGCAACAAGCTCCTCGACTGGGCGCTCTCCCATTTCCTGGGTCAGGGAACCATGTTCAATTTTTCCTGCACCGTCAATTTTAAATCTCCAAGTTTTTTTATCTTGCGGATAATCAACCTGAACCAATGTGTTTACATTAACTGCATCACAGAACACTGCTTTTTGATATCCCTTTATTATTTCAACCATATCTTTATCTGCAAATTCACATAAATTATTATCTGCCTGCATATATACAAGGATACTCCACTCGGCATTTGCAGTAATTAAATGAACTTGAAAAAATAATAATGGCATCAATAAAATAAGTCTTAAATTCATACTCATAAAGATCCTTCACGTAAAAATTTACATAAACCCACATATAGAAACTTTATTCAAAAGAACTATAAAAAATCAACGATTAATAACGTTGCCCGATTTCTTGTTGTAGAAAACAAAAGAACACCAGATTAAAAATAAAAAACCAAGAACAAAAAGTAACCCAAAAAGATTAATAATTCCAAACAAAAATAAAAATGCAGTGCTTGAGAATAAAATTCCCATGATCATAGTAAAAATTAAAATATTATATTTACTCCAGCCTTTTTTCATCAAATAAATCGAATAATGATGAGGACTTCCATTATAAAACGGAATTCCTATCGATGTTCTTATTAATACTAAAAAAAATATTTCGAGTAATGGAATAGCCAAAATTATAACCGGAGCGTAGTAGGCATCAATTGAATGACTGCTCCAAGAAAAAAGAAGTGGAATTGAAGCAAGAAACCCTCCCAAAAACATAGATCCCGCATCCCCCATATAAATCTTTGCAGGCGGTTTATTGTAAACGAAAAACGCAATAACAGCCCCCAAAAATGCAGTAAGTAAAAGACTAATCTCATACTGTTTAAACAAAATCGCAATAATTAAAAAAGAGAATGAAGAAACAATTGCTATCAAAGAAGATAAGCCATCCATAACATCAACAAGATTAAATGCGTTAATTACGGAAAGCATCCAAAAACCTGAAATAAATAAATTAAAATATGATGATAAAAACTCTGATTTTAATGAAAAACCACCCTTTAAAAAGCAAAGAGTAGCAATTGTTTGACCAAAAAATTTCCGCGCCGGTGTTAACACGTGCAAATCATCAATCAACCCAATTAACAAAAGCAAAGACGAACCAAGCAACAGCCAAACTATTTTATTTTCAAACGGGTATACAACACACAAAGCAGCAATAAAAGATAAATAAATAGCAACTCCTCCAAGATACGGAATGGGAGCCTGATGGCACTTTATTTTACCGTCCGGAATATCCATGATGCCAAAACGAAGTGATGACTTAATTAATTTCGGTATTATATAAAAACAAAGAAAAAAAGAAAAACCAAATGAGAAGACATGCCGAATTAAAACAAAGTTCATAACTAGCCTCCCTCTCTTCAGGAGATTGTAAAAAATTCACTACATACTTTTTTTTCTCAAAATATTCTCAAAAGAATTGTACTCTGACACAGACAAAAATTCAAACTAAAAGTGCAGCATAATTTACAAAGGCCAGTAAAACACCCTCAAGCGCTTGTGTGTAAATGCATCAAATATCATAACCATTCCATCAAAAGACATGGAAACTATCTGCGACCCCATAGGATTAAATTCCACTGAGCAAACTTCAGAGTTGTGCCCATAAAATACATGTACACAACTCCCACTTTTTACATTCCACAATCTCACTGTTTTATCAGAAGATCCGGATACTAATAACTTGCCGTTCGGACTAAACGCTATCGAATTTATATTTTCATAATGCCCAAAAAATTCACAAATGAGACATCGTCTTTTCAAATTCCACAGCCTAATCGTTTTATTCGAAGTTGCAAAAGCTACTAACGTATTATCCAGGCTAAAAACAATTGGCGCAATTTTATTATCGTTACGTTCATTAAATTGCTTATCTAAATACAAGTCTAACCTAGAAATTGCAGCAATTAAATTAGTTTCTCCAAATGTAAAACATAGCCAAACACACACTAAAAATATTATTTTGAAAAAACGATTAACTCCTGTCATTGCACTTTATCCCAATTCATTTAATAAAATTTATTTCTCAAAAACTTCTTTCCATGGAGTAATTATAAAAAATTCGGAAATCCAACGTAAAAGATCCGGGTACAAAATTTGCGCAGGTGACTCTGCACCCAGGCGCGTATGTGTACAATTTGCAAGTGCAAGTAAAGAAATTTTATCAGTTTCTCTCAATTTTTGCATAGAATTTCTTGCAAGCTTATCAGTCCACATAATTAAGATCCCACCAGCTGCAGCAAGTCTCGTACCGTCAGGACTAAATGCAATAGACGTTATTGCATCAGTATGATCAGAAAATTCATGTATGTATTTATTTTCTATGATATCCCACAATCTTACAATTCCATTAGAATATCCTGCGGCAATCAATCTTCCATCTGGGCTAAATGCGATCGAACCCGCCCTAAATACACCACTTGCAGAGGCGCAAAATTCTCGTATTAACTCTTTTGTTCCCACATTCCATAATCTAATTTTACCATCAAAATAAGCCGCTGCTATTAACATACCATCCGGACTAAATGCCACCGAAGATATGCACCATGGATAAACAGGTAATTTGTATTCAATATTTTTTTCTATATCCCATAATACAATCGCACCATTAGAACCGCCTACAATGATTGATCTTTGATCAGGACTGAAAGCTAATGACATTATCACACAACCAGGAACACACAATTCTTGTACAAATTTATTTCCCGCCACATTATATAATCTGACTTTTCCATCAAGAAAACCTCCAGCTATCAAACTACCATCGGGGCTAAACGTTACTGAAGATGTTTGTTTTGGATAATATTCAGAAAAACAAGATTTAATTTCGCGACCTGAAACGTTACATAACTTAACGTTCCCGCTTAAAGATTTTAATAACATAAAACTGCCATTAGGACTAAATATTAGCGGCCATATGCATCCAAAATTACTCATGAATTGGTTTTTAAATTTCTTTTCTTCTGTATCCCATAATTCCACTCTTCCATTTGAAAGACCAAGCGCTATATTTTTTCCATCTGGACTAAAAGAGACTGAAGATACCGCATTCATGTGACCGTGAAAAACTGCAACCTCAATATATTCATCACCACTCAAAATAAGTTCTACTGCACCCAAAAACGGCGCTCCAAAGAAAAGAAACATAAACAAAGCTGCTTTTGAAAGAAATTCGTGATTCATATTTATGATCCATTTTTGCAAATATTTAAATATTTTTTAAATAAAATTTCTTCATCTTTTGTAATAAACTCGAATGTAATTCTAAAAACAAAAACTGCTAATTTATTTTTATCTTTTTCCATTAAAAAAGATATTTTACTCCAATCTTTTTGTGTTGTTACAACACCACTCAGGCCATGTTTTTTTACAATATCAAAAATTAGCGTAACATCTTCTTCTGAATAATTATGATGATCTGGAAATTGTAAAATTTGATCGGTTTGTATCCCAAAATTTTTCAAACTTTGTACAAAACCACTAAACGAACCAATCGCAGCCAAAACTAAAAATTTCTTATCTTTATAATAATGCAATTCGATTTGTTGCTCATCAAATAAAAATAACCCTACAGGTTTATGCTTGCCGCAAAGAATTTTACTTTGATCAAATTTTGGAAAAAATTTTGTTTTTATTTTTGATAATTGCTCAGAACAAACTGTCTCAGAATTTTCTTTATTAATATTGATTTCATCAGCATGCGTTAAAATAATAACATCGGCACGTGAATAATCTTTTTCTCTCAGATTTCCTGCAGGTAGACAATAACCATTACCGAAAGGATTTCTTGCATCGACCAAAACAATTTCAAAATATTTTTTTAATTGATGGTTTTGATATCCATCATCAAGAATGGCATATTCTTTAGATATCCCAAAATTTTCACGCAACAACAGACATGATTTATAGCGATCTTTCCCGATAATTACAGGAACATGCAATGATTGAGCAAGCATGTACGGTTCGTCACCACAAACATCCGGAGTACAAAAATAATTTTTCCCGTCACTAACTAAAAAACTTTTGCTACCACTGTAACCACCACCATAACCTCGAGAAATTATTGAGCAATGCTTAGACCCCAGAATTTGAACCAGGAACCCCGCAAATACACTTTTACCCGTTCCCCCAGCTGTGAGATTCCCCACTGATATAACTTTTAAATTAGGCACGATTTTGTTGCCGTTTTTTTTACCAAAAGTTTGGGCAATAAAAAAAATGGTACAGTAAAATTTTTCGAAAAAACAAAGAATTAAGAAAAATATCTTCTCAAAAAAAGTCAGCCGTTTTTTTTCGGCTGACTTTTCCCATAAATTCGTTATGAATTTTGATAGGTTCTTATTCATGATAAAAACCTATTTTTTTTGATTATCTTTTACCTCGGAAGAGCAAATAACCGTATCACCCTCTTGCCACTCATTGAAACCTTCACAAACAAATCCACACTCATAACCGGCGTGAACCTCTTTAATAGATTTCTTATCACGTTGTAAGCTAGTTACTTTTCCAAATCCAAGGTTTCTGCCATCTCTCATGCATGTAACTCTGTTACCTTTTGAAAGCACACCATCACGCATGTAGCAACCAGCTATTATTCCAACGCCTTTTATATCAAAGACTTTTCTAACTGTAGCTTCACCGCATTGCTTCCAAACTGTTTCAATTTTACGTTTACTCTCAAGAATTTTTTCAATATCTTCCACCAAATGATAAACAATATCAAAAGGCCTGACGTCAACATTTTTTTCTTTTGCCAACATTCCGGCATTTTTTTCAGGCTTTACATGGAATGCATAAATAATTGCATGAGAATGTTCTGCAAGTTCTACATCGCCTTCAGAAATATCTCCAATGCCGGTAAGCATTACACGAATTGGACAATTAATTTCTTTGCTTAACTTTGAAAGTTTTTGAATACAACCAAGAACCGCATCAATAGATCCACGTGTATCTGATTTTATAATTAAATTTAAAACTTTTTGCGCTTCGCCTTTTACACGAGAAGCCGAATCACCCATTGTTACGCCCTGCTGTTGATTCAATTCTGCAGACTGAGAAATTTCTTGTTTATCTTGGCGTGCTTTTGAATAAACATCTTGAGGGACAACTGTCAACCAATCAGAAACAGTAGCAAAGTTGTCAAATCCAACAACCTGTGCCGGAATTGATGGAAGAACCTGTGTAATGCGCTTCCCTTGGCTGTTTATGAGAACTCTAACTCGTCCTGTACTTGCG
>JBAZAX010000045.1:0-7051 GCA_041671765.1 Candidatus Babeliales bacterium
TCCAGTGGGATTACGGCGTTTTTTAGGTGTTTCAATTTTACGTTTTCCTGATATAAATGATCCGGTCAAAGAATTTGGATTTTTAGCAACTTCTTTAGGTGTTCCAACTGCTGTGATTTCTCCACCCAAAATTCCTGCACCCGGCCCCATGTCAATTAAGTAATCCGCTTGATTTATGGTGTCCATATCGTGTTCAACGACGACGACAGAGTTGCCCTGATCGCGTAACATTCTGAGTGTTTTTATTAATCTGTCATTATCACGTTGGTGAAGTCCGATACTTGGTTCATCAAGTATATAGAGTACTCCGCTAAGAGCAGATCCGATTTGTGTGGCAAGTCGAATTCGTTGTCCTTCACCGCCGGAAAGTGTTCTTGCCGTACGTGTTAAATTTATATAAGAAAGCCCAACGTTTTTCAAAAAAGTTAAGCGATTTATAATTTCTCGGAGTAATGGCTCGGAGATTTCTTTTTGCTCTCCGGAAAAATTAATTTTCTGTAGAAACTCTAGTAATTTGTCTACCGGCATTGAGCAGAATTCGTGAATGTTTTTATCATGAATTTTTATAGCCAAAGCTTCATCATGCAAGCGTTTGCCTTGGCAATATTCACAAACTCGCTCTTGAGCATGAAAGCTCCAGTAAGAAGATGGTCCGAATTCATCATTAGATTTTGCAATTGCGGACTCTGATTCATAAGTAAATCCTAGTCCGTGACAATTTTTACATGCTCCAATCGGAGAGTTGAACGAAAAAAATCTAGGTTCGATTTCCGGGAATGATCGCACACAATCAAGACAGATGCGTTTTGATGAAAAAAGTTGTATGTTCCCATCATCTGTAATCACTCCGCACAATCCGCCATTTAATTCGAAAGCTTTTTCGACGGCCTCTTGAAGTCGAGCTGATTCATCGGGGCTTACCTCAATTTTATCAATAACAATTCCGACATCATGCTTATATGTTTTTGGTAATTTTAAATTTTGAATTTCAGATAAATCTTTAAATTTATATTCTGTTCCGTCAATTAAGAATCGATAATAGCCATTCCCAAAAAATTTTGCTAAATCTCCTGCGAATTCACCTTTTTTTTGGACGGCGATTGGGGCAGCAATTGTGACTGTTTTACCCGAAAATTTTGTAATAATAACATGAGTAATTTTTTGTGGTGATTCAGCTTTAATTGGAATATTACATGATGGGCAGTGTGGAATACCTACGCGTGTAAATAAAACGCGCATGTAATCATAAATTTCAGTAATTGTTCCAACGGTAGAGCGGGGGTTATAACCTACGGTTTTTTGGTCAATAGCAATTGCAGGACATAAACCTTCTATTTTTTCAACGTCAGGTCGTTTGGATATTCCTAAAAATTGACGTGCGTAAGACGATAAAGATTCTACATATCGTCTTTGTCCCTCGGCGTATAACGTATCCATTGCAAGTGTACTTTTGCCCGAGCCTGAAGGTCCCGTAATAACAACGAGTTTTTCTTTTGGAATCTCAACTGAAATGGATTTTAAATTATGATCTTTAGCTTTTGATACTTTTATTACTTTGTCCATAGCTGTTTTCCCCCTAAACTTCAAAAATTCCCCCCATGTTTAATTACAGATATAGATTTTAACGGAAAAATCCTTAGATTGCCACCTTTTTTACTAAAGTGATGTTTTTCGAGCGAAAATGCATAAAAAATAGATTATAAGGTAAAATCGAGCATTTTTTTCTAAAAACTTGCGCGGCGTTGTTGTGAAGTTCCAATAATTCCGGAAGTATCATGTTGAAAATGTCTTGCCGGATTTTTTAATTTGTAATCTTTAGGAGGATTTCCAAATGAGGTTCCATCGAAATCAGCCTTAAAATAAATTAATCCCGATAATTCAAAGTGTTTTTGATCTTCGGGATAACCTTCTTCAAGCTCTTTATTTTTTTGGTCCCTATTACCTTGAGCAAATGAGATAAAATTCGTAACTTTTTCATTAAAAGCAGGTGTGTATTCGCAGCCTTCTTCAGAATGGTATAATTCATAAATTTTGTCTAAAACATATTGAGCGTCTTCTTTGCCACCAGGAATGTACAAAACAATTTTTGGGGCCCCAAGATATTTACATAATTCCTCTGGAGCTGTCTTTGCTTTTACCATAAGTGTTTTTGATAAAATATCTTTATTTTTATAAAGGTCACTTAAAAAACGAATCCAAAATTTTTCATAATTTGTTTCTTTTGGCATTAAATGAATTTTATAAAGTTTTACGTCATAATGATTTTTATCATAATAATGACATTCTTCGTAGCTTTTTGTTGAACAATAGACGTCACCGAATTCACCCCATATTGTAAGATTTGTTCCGCTTGAGATGGAAATAAATTCTGCCAATGTAATTAAACGAAGTATTTTTAAGACAAATTCAATTTTGACAGAGGTGACATATTCTTGCGGGTAATACTTATTCAAAGAATTAGATTCATTTAAGAATTTGCTAACCACACCGACCAAAACATCTTCTTTTTTCCAAATGCCATATTGGGGATTTGTACGATAAGTTTCGATGACTCTATCAAGGTAATGGTTAAAAGCATAAATATATTTTTTTTCAAATCCTGAAAATAGGCTCTCTGCTAAGGGGCTTGCAAGTGGCGAGCGGATTGATTTAATTATGGCCTTAAGTTCTTCGGTATTTAAAAATTTTGTATTTTCCATTGTAAAAATTGATGATACAAAACTCATTTGACTAAAAAACGGTATTAAAAACGATATCAGTACATTTCTAAATTTCATGGTTAACCTTTTTTAAAAAAATATTTAGTAATAAAAAGCTTTAGTTGCTATTTGTAAAAATTATATCAATCAATGTTGAATAAAGGCAATATTTTGTCTACTTATGTTTGCATGTATTGAATTTTGCTGTTGGTTTTTTGAGAAAATACTTATTTGAAATTCGATTAGGAATGCATTCTATAAATGATTATCGTTTCTTAGTTTTTAAAATATTGAGAAATATATTTTATCTAGTCAATCTATTAGTACATGAAGATTTTGGTAAACAGGTGTAAGCGTTTTCTGAATTTCAAGTTTAACTTAATCATTTTATAAAAAAGGGATTGCCGTATGAATAAAAAAATTACGAAAATAAAGAAAAGAATCATATTTTTGCTTGTATTTTTAACATTGGTTTTGTATTGGAACGTTACCTTACCGGTAATCACTGCTCCAGACCAAAATATTGAATTAATCACTGTGTCAGAGCCGAATGTTGAAGTAGTTCCTGTGTCAGAGCCAAAGGTTGAAGTAATTACGGTATCTGAGCCAAATGTTGAGGTAGTAGTAGTTACTCCTGATGTTCCTGTAGTAGAAGTTGTTAATACAGATAATACTCTTATTAGAGATGATTCTACAGTAGTATATACTCGAGCAATTTTTCCCGCTTTATTAAATGCTGTTTACATTGACACCAATAACAATATTTATTATTCATCAAATATCTCAACATCAAGTCCTACTTGGACAAAAATTGACGGGTCAGCGTACGAAATTGCTCTTGGTACCGATGGAAAAATGCTTGTGGTTGGAACAAATTATCCATCAGATGGCGTAATCTACGAATCTGCCGGAATTTCTCGTGCTTCTGCAGTATGGACAGGATTATCCGGAACGCGTGCCTCCAAAGTTGCCATGAGCACAAATGGACAGGCTGTTCACATTAATAGCGCGCATAATATTTTTTACAGAGCAAGCTCAAGTGCTGGGTGGGTGCAAATTGATTGGCAAGGGGTAGATATAGCCATTGGGCCTGATGGCAAAATGATTATGGCCGGTGTAAATTTTTTAAGTGCAGGGAGAAATTCTGGACAAATAGGTCAATCCAATGGAGTGGTTGGAACAAGCGGAAGCTGGAGTACAATGGTAGGCACTGAGGCCTATAAGGTCGCCATCGGTACAGGTGGACAGTCTGTGCATATTGGTGGTAGCAACACTGTTTATTACAGAGCCAATACATCTTCCGGATGGGTTTATCAGTCAGGATTGCTTGCAAAAGAAATTGCTATGGTATCTAATGATGGATCTGGGACATTATTGTACATTGATAGTTCGGACAATAAAATGTATTTATATAACGTGGGAACAAAAACAAAAGTTTTAATACCCCCATTCCCTGGAACTATTCCAAAAAAAATTGCAATTAATACAAATTCAACAATTAAAACAAATCTGGATGCTTTGACTTTAGCTCTTGCTTCTACGACACTTGGTATTGGAGTTTCGTCTGATGTTTGGCCTGCACAAAAAACCATGTTTTCCATTGTTAAGTTTTTTGATAGTATTTCTTATCAGGGTGCCAATGGTGGTAATGCGATTTATGATAAACTTAAAAGTTTTTATGATGCCAGAACGACTTCAATTAATACTTCTGATTTAACATATTTAACCAATTTACGTGCATTGTTAACAGAATCTGTAGGTAAAAGTTTTTTGACTACCACTGCTGCAACCGGTGTGGTACCACAATCAACTAATGTCTCAAACTGGTTGGCACAAGTTGTTACTGATATGACTACACCTGGCGGTACGAAATTTTTATTTGATCCAAGTAAGGGGACTGAAAAGGCATATTATGCCGCGGACAAGTGGCTGGTAAGCACTCCAAATTATATGGTCGTTAAATTTAAGGCGCAAGCAGCAAATGATATATATGTTCATTTTGTTGCCGATGCAGGTACGGCAAGTAGTACTAATTATGTGCGATTAAATATTGGGGGGCTTGGTAATACAAAAACGTGGTTGAGGAATTGTGTTAATGGTATCCCTACCGATATCAATATAATTGCTGATGCAACTGCCGTAACTCCCTCAACTTTAACTGATTATTGGATTAAAATAATGGGGAACACATTGACGTATGGACGATCTGTGACTGTTGGGACTAATCAGAAGGGATCATGGACGATTCCTGGTGCTTTAAAAAACCTAAAATATGTTGGATTTGGAGGATATAATCAATTGGTAACCTATACAAATATTTCGATTGCAAGTCCTAGCAATGAAGAAATAAATAAGTATGAGTTTTCAATATCTCTTGATTCTGCTAATACTCTGATTTTGTTGAATGCGTTGGTTGCAACAGGTGCATCTACTACAACCAAAGCTGTGTATAACACTTTGTCCTATCTTGCTAATTACCCGAGTGCTGCTAATTCAATTTACACTAAAATTAAAAGTTTCTACGACGCTAAAAGTGACACAACATTATCTGCCGTTAAAGATTTGCTAGTGGCAGCTGCAGACAAAAATTTCTTGACTGGAACTGTGGCAACGGCAACAACTCCAGCTACATTACAAAAGCTCGACATTTCTAACTGGATAATTCAGGTGACGAATGCATCTCTTAAATTAGAATTGATCTCAATTCTTGGAGATTCAACAAAATCCGGTACACCTGCACTATTAAATACTAATCTCATTTCCGTAGATAAATTTAATTTCGCAATATTCCAGGGTGCAAATGGTGGTGATCAAATCTATGCCAAATTGCAATCGTTCTTTAATGTTCGTGGAAGTTTGAATTTAAATGATTTAAAGACATTGCTAACAAATTCTGCGACCAAGAACTTCTTAACAGCAACGCAGCAGGCAATGGTTTCTAAGTGGGCAGCGATTATAAATATAGAAGTTGAGTTAAAACCGGATATTGACGTATTAACAAAAAACAATGTAGTTAGTTTTCTAAATAATACGACAAAGGTTACAAAGGTAAGAGATCTTAGGGCCAAGCGGGCATCGTTACTTTAGTAAAGTAAATTCGGTTTAATGTGTTTTATATAATTCTTGTGTAAATAATTTAACAGGTGGTTTAAGAAGATAGTCGTGAAAATAATAGTGGGGTATTAATGAAGCTTTCAGTGTTATTGGCGTTGTCGTTTATACTGTTATTTAAAGCTCTACAAGCCACGGTTTTTATAACACATGGGCTTGGGACTGATGGAATAAAGTATTATCAGAACAGTAGATATATTGATTTAATAAAAGAGTCGGCACAAAGTTTGGGGCGTGAGGTTGTTTGCGTTCCATGGCTTGATGCAGATAGTCCTGAAAAAAGCTTTGCGGGAATTTTGCCGCAGGAACGAATTTATAGTGCGGTTAAAATAGCAAAAGAGATTTTAAATGAAATTAAAGCCGGTAATAAAATAATTCTTATTGGACATGGTTATGGTGGGCAGGTAATGGCTTGTGCAACCAGATTACTCAACCCTGAAAATACAAAATTGACCGATTCTTTTATATATGAACTGATTTATTCCATAAAAAATTTGGGACAAGACGCTGAAGATGTTGACCAAGTTTTAACAAGAACAATAAATCCTGAAACGCTTTTAAAAACTTTGATTTGGGGTTGGAAGATTTCTAAAACTGTTTTTAATGCTATTGAATCATCAAACGTTGTGAATCCAAATTTAACAAAGTTAATTAAGCAAAACATCTCTCTTAAATTTATCGATGAAATAAAAGCTGCTTGGATTGATGCATTCAGCCAAGTGCAAACTTATAAAAACAAACTTTTTAAAAATGGGGTAGAGGTTTTTGATTGCAAAAATTCAATTCAGATTATTTATACGATAGGTACAGCAAATAATGGAGACAGTGCTTTTTTGCCTGATATGAAAGTGGTTCAAAATCATATCAACTTTTATTCTGTGTCTGACTCGAGTCTGTCGATTTTGGGTTTGTCGATCGCCAGCAAAAAGCTTGCATCTCGACATCCAAGAACTACCAATATTGAGGTTTTGCTTGAACCGACAAAATCTTTTGCGCCTAAACACGCAGAATTTTGTGGAAATGTTTTGATGGCGCCATGGATTTTACATATTCCGAACGGGCTCAAAATAAAAAATCTTGGTGGATTTGAAAAATTTGAGTGGGGTAAATCCGGAATTGTAACATTTTATGCAAATATGGTCCCGTCGTTTAAGCGCAAGAATTGAGATTATTAGATAAAAATGGTGGTTTTTCTTGTTTTTTAACGAAAAGTGCGTTTTTTAGTGAAAAATTGATGACAA
>JBAZAX010000046.1:0-6204 GCA_041671765.1 Candidatus Babeliales bacterium
AAATTTCCAAAGTTTGGGCAAAAAAGCTCTATTATTCGTGCAGCTGTGGAATGGGATAAATTTTATACTCCTGCATTAAAAAAACATGAAATTTCTTTAGACAAGGCTTGTCCTGAAAAGTCTTTTGTTATTGGAACAATTTCGTGCTTTAAGCCCCAAAAAAATTTATTCGATCTTTTAAATGCATTTAAAATTTTACATAGCAAGCTATCGGAAGAAAATAAAAAAATAGTGCGCTTGCAGATTATAGGCGATGGCGTTTTGAGGTATCAAATTGAGGAATGGATTAGTAAAAATAATTTATCCGAAAAAATAGATTTGCTTGGTTGGCAGAATAATGTTGAAGTTTGGATGCGGGGCTGGAAAGTTTTTGCGATGAGCTCTTTATGGGAAGGATTGCCTATAGCCGTTGTTGAGGCGCGTTTGTGCAAGTTGCCCGTTGTTACGTATGACGTAGGAGGAATATTTGAGGTTATTTTTAATGGCCAAAATGGTTTTTTAGTTTCTCCTAAAAATTTTGATAAATTGTCGGATTGTTTGAGACTTTTAATTGAAAATAAAGAGTTATGGCAAAAAATGAGTAATTTCAATGATGAGATTAGTGATTTTAGTGATCATGTAATGATAGATAAGCATGTACAACTTTACCAAAAAATTTTGCAATAGACTTTCCTTTCAATCTCAACCAAAAATTACGAATTAATGAAATTTTTGACTTAATGAAAAATCATCTGTTACGATTACGCGAGTTTTGTTGATTTTCATTTTGAAAAGGGAAAAGGAATGAGAAAGTGTCTTTTGATTACAATTACCGGTAGTGTTCAAATTGAAGCATACAAATTATTTATTCAAAAAAATGCAGGAGTATTGGGGATAGAAGGAACTATTCAGGGTGGGAATGACGGACTTATTTTACATGCTTGTGGTGTATCGGATAAGCTAGATAATTTTATCGATCTTCTTTATAAAGGTATCGAAAAATCCAAACTGAAAGATATTTTGGTTGAGCCTTTTGTTACAGAAAAAGACTACAGGGGAGTTTTTAGAATTATAGGTTAAATTAATTACAAGTATAGTATTTTTACTTCTGTCCGTCTATGCATTTAAAACGCATTGTCGGACAGTCTAGCTTTTATTGATCTATTTAAAGTATGACCTTAACCGCAGCCTGGCGGTGCCAGAAGAAGCTTTGTAGAAGCGAAGACTGGCAGCCCCAAGGGGAATCGAACCCCTATTTCTGCCTTGAGAGGGCAATGTCCTAACCGTTAGACGATGGGGCCGCATTTCAAAAATCTATTTTTTTCATGTATCCTTACGATATGGGGATAACCTCATATCATAAGCTAATTTGCAAAAATCATACAAAATAAAAATGAAATAGTAAAGCAGTAGAGAATTTTAGGCAGAGATGTGCATATAAATAAAAAATTAATTTTACATTTATTTTCAATTATTTTTATATCAAATTTTTTGATATATGGGTTAAATTGTGGTTATGGTGGAACATTCCCCAAACTTTTTAATCAAGCGGGGGGTTTCAATTCAGCCTCTTTTCTTTTAAGCAAAATAACACTTGAATGTGATATTCCTTTTTCTATCGAAGAATTTTTGTATTTGACTGAATTAAAGCCAAATACAATTGTAACACCCGAGGCTGTTGATAAAGCCTATCAAATTCTTATGTCAAAAAAACGATTTAATAATATTGATGTAGATATGTTTGATTTTGGCGCAGGCAAGCATTTACACTTTAAGCTCAGCGCGAATTGGATATTTAGAAAACTTAAATTTGAAGGCATATGGTTTGGAAAGCAAAAATACATGTCACTTTATGCGCAACAACCGGGAGATGTATTCGATTCTATTTTGCACGAAGAATCTTTAAAATCGATAAAGCAATATTTAAAAGACCAAGGGTATTTGGGCTGTGTTGTTGAAGATGAGTTAATATATAACAAAAAATATAAATCTATTGAGGCAAGGGTAAAAGTTGATCGTGGGCGTCGTTTCACGGTAAAAGACGTTGAGTTTAAAATTGATAATCAGAAATATCAAAACTTGGGCCCATTTTTTAAGAAAAAATTTGGGAGTAGTTTGGTTAATTCTAGTTATGCGAAAAAAGCATTCAGGAAACAGGCAAAAAGGATTTTAACACTTTTAAACCAGAAGGGCTTTGTTGGTCCGCATATTACAGTTAAACGGAGTATAAATTTAAAAAAACATACGCTAGATTTGATTTTTGATATTCAGATTGGTAAACGTAAAATTGTTAAATTCCAAGGGAATAGTCTTTTTTCGGAGAAAAAAATTAAAGATGATATTATTGGAAATAATCAGCCAGAATGGTTATTTTCTCCAGATATCATTTCAGAACAACTTAGATACGAATATTATAAAAATGGATTTTGGGATGTTTCAATTGATTACCAAAAAAAAGCTGACTATGGCTATTTTTTTACAGTCAATGAGGGATTGCCTATAACCATTGAAAATATTGAGGTTAAAGATTATATCACTCATATTCCGGAATCAACAAATGTTTTTTGGGAAGACATATTGGTTAAAAAATTATTTGATCAAGAAAAACTTGATGCCGGTATTTCTAAGCTTTGTGATTTTTATCAGTTCCAGGGTTTTTGGGATTTTAGAATTGTTGACAAAAAATTTGTGCATAATGCTGAGTCAAAAACTTACTCAGTTCAAATTTTTGTCGATAAAGGGATTCAAAGATTTTGGGGTGGTGTAGAAATTGAAAAATTCAGAGATCTTGAGAATAATGAATTTTTTAAAAAGTATTCATTAGTTGCAGATAACCAACTTGTTCCATTTGACCTAAAATGGCTCTATGAGCAAAGATTTTTTTTGCTGGATTATTTTAAGAAGCTAGGTTTTTGGTATGCAGAAATTGAACCTGAATTAATTGAGGTGGATTCCGGGAAGACGGACCTTCAAGGAGTAAAAGTTTCAGTACGTTGGAAAATTGATCCGGGGCAAAAAGTTAAATTTGGTAAAGTTCTTTTACGTGGCAATACA
Source organism: Candidatus Babeliales bacterium (assembly GCA_041671765.1). Taxonomy (GTDB): domain Bacteria; phylum Babelota; class Babeliae; order Babelales; family RVW-14; genus JBAZAX01. The sequence continues at coordinate 3,034 of JBAZAX010000046.1, forward strand.
AGGCTACCATTCAAAGAGGTGTTGAAAAAGGTAAAATTCAAAGAAGGCGATGATTGGTCTCGTAAAAAAATTGAACTTACGAGAAATAAATTAAAGAGGTTGGATGTTTTTAAGACCGTTCAAATTCAGCCATATCAAATGTCAAAAAACGTTAGCGAAAAGCCAATAATTTTATCATTGGTGGACGATGACCCGTTTGAGTTTCGTTTACGTGTAGGTTATTTTGTAACAAGTAAAAATATTATTCAGATTAAACATCAGTCAACTCCAAAAATTGGTTCATCGTTGATTTTAAAAAATCCTCTAAACAAGGCAGATAGGTTATCGTTGGATTTTGATTGGACCGAATTTGAACGAAAATTCGATACACAATATCAGCTGCCATCATTTTTTAGTTATCCTGCGATTACCAAGTTTAAAGTTTATTCCAATAAATATATTCAGCCTGTTCAGATTGGTAAAACGGCTCCTGCATATACATCCTTGCAAAACGGTTTTTTAATTGGTTTGAACGATGAATACAAAGAGTGTTACCATTGGGGTATTAATGTTGGTAATGAATGGATGACTACAAAAAATATTCATGGATATCTTAAACTATCTCCTGACTTGGTAGATGTATCAGCGCCATATCTTTTTATTGAGCCGTCATTGGTTATAGATAAATTGGACGATAGGCTAAACCCAAAAAAGGGGCTTATGAGTTTTGCTTCATTAAAACTTATGGCACCGGAAAAAATTGGAATATGTTCAGCTAAATTACAAGTTGAGCAGTCCGCATTTTATCCAATTTATAAAGACTTTGTTTTGGGAACAAGAGTTAGGTTTGGGCACGTTTTTAGACGAAAATTTGAAGATATCATGCCGATAGAGCGTTTCTACCTTGGTGGTCCATATTCCGTTCGTGGTTATGAGATTGATTCGTTGCCGCCGCTTGGAATTACGGATACATATCCAGATGGTAGAGTTGAACGTTATACTGCATATCAAATTAAAAACCCACCACCACCAGGCGTTACTCGTGAGTATACCATCCAGGGTGGAAGTTCTATGGCCAATGTAAACCTGGAGTTACGAGTGCCAATATTTAATAATTTTTATGGAGTAGTATTTCAAGATCTTGGAGCCCTTAGCCAAACGGGCTTGGGCGGTTTTAAAATGTGGTTTCCAACATCAGGAGTAGGAGTACGCTACAAAACTCCAATTGGATCGGTCCGATTTGATATTGGTTGGAAATGGGAGAAGCGTATGCCTGGCGATAGTAGTTATGGATGGCACCTTGTATTTGGTGAATCATTCTAGTAAGTGTATATTAATATTAGGTTACGGTTTCGCAACATTTGTTATCAAATGAACTATTCACTCAAATATTTTTTGTATTTAATAATTTAGGAAGAGGGTCTCAGTATCGGGTGTAAATAAGAGATTAGTTACTTTAAATATCCTTAATTGCGTTGACATAGATATTCATGTTGTTAAAATTGTGTAAAATTTATCATCTGAAATAATTACGCAAAATATGGAGAAAGTTATGAAAAAATTACTTTTAGTTACAGTTTTTGTTTTTAATCTAGCATCAATTTTTTGTCAGCCTATAAAAGTTGTGTTTACGGGTGGTCCGTGCACAGGTAAAACAACGTTGATAAATGCGTTTAAAAGTAAGGGGTATTATGTAATTCGAGAGGCTGCAACAACTGTTATAGAAGAAGAGCAAAAAAGTGGAAACATGACCCCGTGGAGTAATCTGGATCAATTTCAGCTTAAAATTGTTGCCAAACAAGAAGAATGTTTAGATTTGGCTTTAAAATTGTCGCATCATAAAGAGCTTATATTCTTTGATAGAGCATGTATAGACAGTTTTACCTACTGCAAATTCAACAATCAAACAATACCCCAGGAACTCACAGAATTATTAAAAAAAGTTAGGTATGACTATATTTTCCTACTTGATTTTGTAAAGACTTATTCATCCAACGGAGTTCGTCACGAGGGCATAGAAGAGGCTCGCAAAATACATAATCTTTTAAATGATGTTTATACATCCCTTGGGTACACGGTTATTAACGTTCCAGCATTAACAGTCGATGAGCGCGTCGAATTTGTGTTGAACAAGTTGCGATAAATTCATGCGATTGAATTAAATTATATTGCCGTATGTTATTTTTTAAACACAAGCAGTTTATTGCTATCCATATGCGCATCCAAAATTTCAACTGTTTTAAAGTACTGAAGTCCAAAATTTATTGTTATATCGATTGTATATAAATTGTTATTTACTTCGTTTTGTTCTTTTTTATTGGCGAATTCTAAAACGAGTGTCTTCTTGGTTACATTGCAAAGTATTTTAAAAATATCATCCAGTTTCATATTTTGCTTTGATACGATGTTATTTATTTCTGGACACAAGACTAAGTCGCAAGAAACATTTTTTGACAGGGATGAAAACGGCATAAATAAAGATAAAATTTTTAAGTTATGTTTTTTTGATGCTTGATACAAATTATCAATTGCCGATTCATCAATATCAGTTGCAATAACATTTGCGCCCTCATGTTCCGCTAAAAATGAATTCCATCCGGAGCTTGCGTTAATATCGAGAACAGTGTTAGGTCGCTCATTTGTTATAATTTGATAAATATTTTTTTGTTTTTGATTCCAGCTGGAAGTGTTGTTAAATGGAAGTGGATTATCTTTTGATAAACAAGAATTATTTACTGAAAAGATGTTCATATTAACTACTAGATTATAAAGATATTCACATTGATCTACAAAGCTTTTTTTATTGCTCAATTGAATTGCATGAATTTTTTCAGCGGTTTCCCAGGTAGATTGCAAGCTTTTGTTTTTGGAAAGTATTTCGTGTATTTTTTTATTTAAAATAAACTCATTTGGTTCTTGTAAAATTTGGCGCACTGTTGAATAATTATTTTGTTTAATTAGTTCTATAATTAACAATATTTTATTTACGGTGTTTTTTAATCCAGCATCATTCATACTTAGCGGTAATAGCGTTTCTTCATCTCGCATTGTCAGTGTTGTTAAGTCTGAGAATTTTGGTTTGGTATTATCAAAAAAAATATTTTGTAATGAGCTGCTTTTTAACGCAAGATTCAAAGAATATAATTTTTCAAAGAGGTTCAAGTGAAAAAGTGTGGCGTCCCTGATCATGGA
>JBAZAX010000047.1:0-6096 GCA_041671765.1 Candidatus Babeliales bacterium
ATGACAAGGAGAACTTTTTATGAAGAAATATGACTTTTACGGTGGCTACGCCTTTGCATAACATAAAAATATGAATTATCATTATAATAATAATATTATAAATGGAAATTATTTTTTTAGGTTATATGGGGGTTATGTCATGAAAAAGGGTTTATTAGTTATTTCAGTATTCTGTTTAATTACTTCTATGGGTATGCAAAATGCATTTGGAATGAAAAGGCTTTGGAACGCGATCTCATCCAGGTTTATACAACCGCAAGTTGCTGCTGCCGCATCAGCGCAACCGGAAATGCCGGTTCCGGCAACTCAAGAATTGCAAGATCCTCAAGCTGTAGCATTCCAAGCAGTATCGCAAGCACCTAGCAAAAAGAAGCCTAAAGCTGAAGAGCCCGGAGCTCCGGCTACGCAAAGTTTCTCACTTTTTAGACTTATTCCGGCACCAGAACAAAAACATTTAGAATCAAAAGAGACAAAAGAACAGTTGTTGGAACGACAAAAGGCTCTCAATCTTTCTTTGGCAAAAATAAAGACTGATCTTGAGCGACTTAATTCAATCCAGCGAGTAGGGGCAGAACAAAAACAATTAATTTTGAGAAAAAGAATGTTATTGAAACAGCAAAGTGTGCAAGCAAAATTACTAAAGCATGTTACAGAGCTGATCAATGCGTTTGATGTAATGACGCAGCCTCAGTTTCAGATCGAAGCATCTGAACTAGTTGAGGTTTTACAAGAGCAGAGAGAAACGGAGCAACTGCTTGAGAGGGCATACTCCCAAATTGAAGAAGCTAAAGTTTTGGTTAAAGCCTTAGAAGAAATTCGAAAGGTGGAATTTCAAGCTTTACAAGAAAAACAACCTGTTGCGTTTGCAGCAGATGAATTACAATCGGTGGATGCAGAATATCCTGAAATTCTTGAGCAATTGAGCGTGTTGCAACAACAATTAGATGCGGCGCCTCAGCAAGAGGATTATGCGCCTCAAGCTCAAGACAAAACTGACAAATAATTAAAGTTAAATTTATATAGGGATATAAAATGAAATTTATAAAAAGCAAAATGAAACTTGTATTTTTGGCAATTCTAGTATCTTTTGGTTTTAGCCTTTCCAATGTTTGGGCTATGGAGGAGGAAGAAGCCCATCAAGATCCACAAAGTGCTGCAATGACGGCGGCGTCAGCACCAGTACCAGGAATTGTAACGCCTTTAAGATCTGGGCAACGACTTGAAATGGTGCCTCCATCAGCTATAAAAGCAACAATAAAGATAACAAATTATTGCAGGCAAATAATTGAAACACTTAATAATAAAGAGCGCAATGATCAAGGGCAATTAGTCGACAGCAATTTATCAGAAAAAGAAATAAAAGAAAAAGTACTCAAATTATTAAACTCTTTTTACAAAAAAATTCCAAGCACATTGAAAAACTCTACACGAAAACGCACTAAAGGGCAAAATGATGCAGATTTTGAACTGCAATTAAGACAAGATGCTTTGAATTATCATAAGTCGCTTTTTTTCTGTCTTGCAATGTGTTTAACAATGTCAGTGAATACGGATGATGTTAAAACTTCAGAAGAATTGGCAGAAAAAGTAAGTCATAATTCTGATTACAGTAAAATTGTCGTACAATTATGCACATCAAATGTGCCAGGTGAAGAAAAAACACATTTGTTAGAATTTGAAATTACTTTATTGTCAGACAAAATTAATATAAAAACGTCTATATCGATGCTAGAATATTCAATAAAAAGTCATTCTTTAGTCGATATCTCTGATGGATATAAAACATCCAATTTTTTTAAAATAACAACAACGGAATTGGCGCCGGTTTCTGGTGATTTATCACGATTACAGCCTCTTTTCTGGAGCGAAGACGAGACTCCGGCTGATCCCAAAGATGGTGATGGGCTTAAGAATAGATTGGAATTAATTTTTAATGCAATTCCTGCCTCCCAAAGGGTATATCTTGAGCAGTACTACCAGTTTCTCATGTTTAGTTTGGTAAATTTTATGGGTAGTAGTTTATGTTTTGCTGAATTTATTACTGGAGATGGTCGAGCTGACCTAATTATAAGAACAGAAAAGGCTGGAAAACTTGTAGGAAGTATCATAGAGTTAAAGCGAGCACAAACAGCGGATGTTGCATTAGCCCAGATAACCCATAGAGAATATATAAACAGTTTTGATGAAGAATTTCAAATTGTTGGGATAAGTATATCAGGGAGAGATGGAGCTAAGATTGTTGTGGATTGTAAAAAAAGGGTAATCGAACCTAAAGTCGTATCCATAAAAGAAGCAGATCATACTTCATCTATACAAATTGCATCATCTATTCCTAAGCAAAAAACAAAAAAAATTAAAAAAGCAGATAAAAAATCGCAGGCTCCAGCCAAAAAAAAGCAAAAAAGAGAAGAGTCAGAAGAAGACGACGACGAAGAAGAAAAGTAAAATAGACAGTTCACAATAACCAAAGAAGAGGCGCTAGCCCAGAGTTAAGCTAGTGCCTCTTCTTGTTATTTATAATTATCTAACAGTTAAATCGACAAAATTTCCAGACATTTGTATAAACATTAAGTCCCTGTTGAACAGTAAGTTTCCGTCTGATGTTCCATCGCCAAAGATTATTGCATTACTATTATTTTGTGAATTCTCATTAGACGAATAGCATTCGCCTTGAATTACAAGTCGGCCTTTTGTAAGTTGAATGCCATTTGGAGCTGATAAGTTTGCCGTATCAAAGGCAAGCGCTGAAGTTATGTTGGCCATTTTTATCAAGTTAAGTGTTTTATTTGTTGGTTCATAATTAAATGTAATTCCCCACATAAATTTCATCATTGAGTCTGAATCTATTGTAGCGGTTTGATTGCTTGTATAGTTGAAAAAAGTTTCATTTCCCATCAGTACAAAATCATTTAATACTTCAAATGATCCTGTTGCAAAATTAAAATCATCATCCTGTACCCATTTTACATTTTGGAAAATAATTTTTGAGGTATCAGATTCGCATCGAATTTTTGTTCCACTGATTCCCTTGAGTGTTATTCCTTCAATTAACAGTGTTGAATTTTCTCCTTTGAGTACAATTTCACCTTCTTCACCCAATGTTAAAATTGCTCCGCCTCCACGAATGCATGTGTTGCCTTGAAAGACCCATGGATAATTTAACGTATCATCTTGCCATACTCGAATTGTTGATTCGTTGCCAAATACAAGACTTGCACCATCTTTTAATTCAAGTTGAGCAGGGGCAAAATCTCTGAATAAAATATTTTCAAAAACAACATGAACATCTGTATCAACAATTAGAAGAGGTGTTTCTGATGATGTAAAGCCCAAAAATTGTGTTCCGCCATCAACTGTAAAATCATAAATAGGTTGGCCTTCAGAATCAGCTCCTGCATATATTGTCATTGGACGTTCAGGCCACAAGATTATATATCGTTGTAATTTGGAGTTATTACCCAACATTGCAAATGAAATTGATTCGACTCTTAATGTTCTGATTGATCCTTTTCCAAAAATCGTTACAAATTCTTGAGATGGGTCCTGTTCGGGTGTTGGCTGGATGTTATGTTTGTCTCCAAACGCTAGTGGATCATAAGTTAGGGCAACACTATCTACAGTAAGTGTTCCTTTTGTTCCGGCATCGGTGTTTTCAGCAAATCTTAAAAACTTATCTTTTGTAATAATACGAGTATTTCCAATAACCCAGACATTACCGGAATCAAACGTAAAGTCTGAATCCATTTCAATTTCAACATCTGAAAGAATTAAATATGAATTGTCACCCATGTAAAAATTTCCGCTTCCAAGACCTCTCAAGTTAACACTTGACAATCTGAGTACAGAATTAGGATGGATAAAGATGGTTCCTCCATTGGAAATATCAAGAACGTTGCCATTTCCATTTATTTGTCCGTCACCCTCAAATGCCCACGTACCGTGCAAAGTTGTTTGATTGTTCAACTGCAAATCCAATGCACTGCTCCAGACAATAGTGTCATCCCAAGTTGAAACGCCGCCTCCCAGAGAAAGTTTTCGGTTATTGAAGAAAACAAGTCCCCCATTTTTGATAATGGCATCATCGCCCAGCTTCAAATCATCTTGAAGTACTATATATCCATTATTTAATATTATGTTTGTGTTCAACGTATTTTGGATGGCGATTGCTAATATTGCTGAGACATTAGGTTCGAAAACGATGTCGTTTTCACCAAAAAATAATGGTTGCCCGCGCAAAAATTGTGCGCCTGATTTTACATAAAGTTTATATCTCAGTCCCCCGGGATTTGCGATCATAAAATCAATATCAGCTGGATCAGGGTTAAGTCCTAATTCCAAAGCTCCATAAAATATACTCAACTCATCATTTGGGTCATAATAAGGCGCCAATGCTTCAACGTTTAATATATTTGGTTCATAGCGTCCACTCATAAATGATGATGATAAAAAGCTCCCCAGGACTCCCCTGAAAAAATAGAATGGATTACCTGAAATATTGCCATTTTCAGATCGATTTATTTGTCCGCCATCGACAATAAGATTTTTACATTCATTTCTTAGTTCACCGTGATTTTTTAAACTAATAGAAGCTCCTGTGTTTCCAAATTTTATATTGGGTTCCGGTGTTGCGGTACTAATGTAAGAAGTTGATCCCAAACAAATTAAAAAAAATATGAACAGTATTTGCATGCTTCTCTCCCTAATTAGCATTATTGTAATGTAGTGTCATTTCTTGGACTTCAAAAGTAGCGCCCGGCATTATATCAACCAATAAATTGTTTGCCTCTTTTCCATTTCCAAAAGCCATTCCATAGGCATAATCTCCGCAAATAAATCCGTTTCCGTATACAATTGTTTTGTGATCAACAATTAGGTGCCCATTGGTTAAAATAAGCCCTTCTTTTAAAGGGAGATATAGGGTGCAACCATTCAAAAACAGTCTTGACGATATATCTTCCATTACAATTAGTTTTGCGAACATTCCCTTCGTAGGTGTTTTCTTTTTTATCGCAGGATCATAAGTAAAATATGTTCTGGTATCAATAAAAAGTGTTGAGTCAGCTTTTATTGTAAGCTCATATTCGCTGTTATAGGCAAAATAGTATGTAGTTCCTATTAGACTTACAAAATTTTTAATATCAAGCATTCCTCCGCTGAAATTATAATTTCCTGCCAAATGTACGCAGACTTGGTTCAAAACAAGTTTTTGGTCATCATTATTTCCAAACACAATACTTCCATATCCTGCGGGGTAGTTTTTCAAGCCTGTTATTATACAATTTCTTAATGTAAGGGTTGTTCCGACCGGGCCATTTATAAAAATGAATCCACCGGCGTTTCCGTCTTCGAAAATTATTTCGTGGCCTTGTCCGTCGATAACAGTATCGCATGTTGTTGTAATACCCGTACTTGCAGGAATAATTAAATCTAAATTCAGGTAGACATAGATAGGAGAAGGGAATCGTGTGTCTGATTTCCCGCCATTTTGAATTTTGACATTAGATCCTAAATTTAAATTTTCGATTGGAATAGTTTTTTCTGTCTTATTCTTTTTTATATCATGCGAGCTAGATTCTTTGCTTCCAATTGAAACTGTTGTTCCGGCAGGGACAGAAAACCTCTTATCTGTGAGAACAAAGCATTTTGCTAAATCTCCATCATAATATTTATACTGAGTGTTTTGAGATATCGGCGTTTTGGTTGTTCCATTTACACTTGTGGCGTTTAATATTTTATTAAACACTAAAGTATTAAACATTAAAGCCCAGACCAAAAATAATCGAATTCTATTCATATTTATTCCCCTTTGACGTTACTTAATTGACTTAAAAACTGCAGGTGTAGCTTTTCACACTACACCTGCAAAAATATTCCAGCTCTGGATATTAAGTAAACAATTTAATCACATATTAAAAATTGTTGTTTATATTAAACTGTTTTTCGTGTTTATTGCCTTGTTCCATTCGCTAAAATAACAAAACTATCACTTTCGTTATGTCCAAAAATTTTACCTGTATTTTTATTATCTGAATCAATAACATCTCCAGATTCTAATAGGACACTGATACCATCTTTGGTTCTAACAAGTTGATTTCC
>JBAZAX010000048.1:0-4631 GCA_041671765.1 Candidatus Babeliales bacterium
GAAAAATGTGTGCTATGTCTAATTTTTTTCTTTCCGCATACTCGGTAAGTCTTCTGACCTGCGATGGAATGGACTGCCCCTCTTCCTGCTCTTTACTGGACACTCTAGCTAAAATTATTGCTTTCATAATTGTGCAAACTCCTGCAATTTGATATACGTATTTAATAATGCCTTAAATCGTCTTCTTACCAGAAACTTGATTTGGCATCAAAAACTATCAAGGCCCTCAAAATACCTCAACTAAAAAACATCTCACCTTTTTATAGATTTAAACACGCACTCATTATATACAAAATTATTTAATAAGATATATTGCGCACAAGTTTTTTTTAGTGTACAATTTGACCAATTGTTATTTACTCACACTTAAGAGGCCGTAAATTTATGAATAAGACCATCAAAAATATACTTCGCCCTTTAACCCCAGAACAACTTGCTGAAATACAAAAACAAGATCCTGAGGTTAACTTTCAAGTCATATCCGAAGAAAAATTGCTTGAATATTCCGAATTAGCCCATCGTATGCAAAAAGATGAGGAAGAGTTCCCTATTCTTAAGTACAACGATGCATCATATAAATTTTTACGGCACCTGGATGAAATAGATCACAATATATCAGAGTTCAGAGAAGAATTAGAAGATACACCCATGAAAGTTGCGCTTGGCGTATGGTTAAAAAAAACAAGTGAACGGGTACGTAAAAAATATGCAAAATATATACAGACCTTTTTCGATAGAAAAATTATGCATGAGGTTTTTGCAGATGGAAAAGACTTTACAATCGGTGGCTTCAGATATATCAGGCATCAAGCAGCTATTGATTACATTAAAAAAACAGAAAACTTAGATAGCACTATCAAGCAAGAAATGATTGACTGCTACATTTCATTTGTAAATTATCTAGATTTAATCAGTTATAGATGGTTTAAAATGGAAGCATTATTAACCCCTACAGCATATAAAATGTCTCCAGATATGGTTAACGAAGTCCTATCATTTTCGGACTGGCGTACATTCATTGATGTTTTATATGAAATAAACCATAGAGACTCAATCATCGCACGTTTGATAATGCAAGGAGGTCGACGAATCTCTGAAGTTTTGGACATAACCGTTAGCCAAATTAATCCGCAAGACAATACAATTTGTTTCAACCAAAAAAATAATCTTTTAAATATCAGTTTTCACCCACATCTTTTAGAGGAGTTAAATGGATATGTAGGATCAACAGTAGAATATAGAAAAATCTCGTCAGCAGTGTTTGTGACAAGAACAGGAAACCCTGTTACTCGCTCACGCTTAAATTACTCTTTTGCCCAAGCAAGCTCAATTGCCGGGGTTACTAAAGTTACCCCAGAGTCTTTAAGGGCAATTTGGGTAGCATTAAAACAACAAGGCTACGAGGATTGGGCTATTTTAGCTAATAAAGACGATAGAAAAAAAGTGGGAAAAAAGAATGGTAACATTAAAAATTAGAGAAAATCTCCGCGTATTTTAGAGAATAAAAGGAGACCGAAGAGCGCCAACTCATCCGGCCTCCCTAATATGGGATTTAATCCCACATCACAGTCTAAATCTCATATTAAAGTCTTTTGGATTTTATGTACATAATTTTTGAAGTACATAATTCCCTGGAGACCATCTTTTTAAATATACCGCGAGGATTTTCCTAGAATTAGGAGAATTCGATGGTTAACAAACAGTGTTTCAGCATTGATTCAATGCCAGCACTTCTAAGTGTCGGCGACTTGGTCGCGATTGGTCTTTACAGCAGCACCAATGCTGCTTATCTAGCCAGAGTTCATGGCAATAGTCCGGATTTTATCAAGCTTAAGCGCAAGGTTCTTTATAAAAGGGAAAGCGTTGCTGATTTCATTCATCAGCACACACACAATGGAAGCTCACCCGGAGCTGGTCCATTGGTAATTGAACAAGAAGATAAACAATAAGCGACAGATGGGAGAGTAAAAAGATGAAGAACCTATCTTCGCAAAAAAATGAACCTCCAACTGTCCCTGAGCAGAGGAACCTTGTCGAGGTCTTTTTAATTCTCATGCGTGTGGATCAGAGAAATAAAAGATCCAAGCCAGTAAAAGAGGAGTTTAAACTTGAGTAAAAATACAGAGATAGTTAATGATAGTACATCGCGCTACAAATGCTGTGTAGTAATATCCCAAAAAACCAAATCTCCAGTTAAAAATTGGGGGAAAAAGCACGAAAACATTGGCCGTTGTCTACTATGTAATTCTGCACTAAAAATTTCAGAAGGTGGAAACGGTGAACCTAAGATTGAATGTTATAACGGTTGCACCCAAAGTGAAATTTGTGCAGCCATAAATAGAGAATCCGCTTAAAAGAAAAATCGTATATATAAATTATAAATAATTATTAAATGTAAAGGGCCGGTGATCGCCGACTCATACGAAAGATAAACTATGACAAATTCTAACACAAGCGAATTATGTCCACAAGATTTAAGTGATCTGTTGGAGACGTGCAGACAACATATGGCCGAAAATGGCCTAGAATGCCAAGATCCTCTTAACACAGATGGCAATATCCATAGGTATGCAGTTAATGACAATACATGTAAACGTAATCAATGGTATGTTGCTCATGATGGAATTTCAGCAAAAGGTAATCGATACTTAATTTGCGTATATGGTGACTGGATTACAGGTGTAAAATACAAATTTATATCATGGAATAAAAACGTTTTACTTAACAGAGAATCTCGCAAGGAGCTGAATGAATTATTAAGAAAAAAACAGCTAGAAACCATGTCAAAATTGCAAAAAACACGTGACGCTGCGGCAACAGAAGCGCAGAGAATATGGAACGAAAGCCCAGTTGAACCACCTTCAGATGAATATTTACGCTATATAAAGAATAAGGGAATTGAGCCCATAGGGCTGCGATTTGGACTTAATTCCAATAACTACCCATCAATAATTATCGACGTTAAAAATATAGAGGGTCAAATTAGATCTCTCCAGTACATCTCAGTAGATGATAACGGTAAAACATATAAAACATTTTTTGATGGTGGAGAATTGAAAGGAAATTTTCACACAATTGGAACCATTATTGATGGAGACCCAATATTTGTTACTGAAGGCTATGCTACCGGTGTAAGCGTTCATCTTGCAACTGGTATAGCGACTGTAATCGCATTTAGTGCTCATGGGTTGCTCTGTGTAATTGAAAAACTCAAAAAAAAGTTCGCGAAAAGTACTGTTACTATCGCAGGTGATAATGATAAAGTTGGTGCGGAAAAAGCAACTGATGCGGCTAAGAAAATTTGTTGCAGCATTGCACTACCGATTTTTCCAGAAACTATTGATCCAATTCCCGAAGGGAAGAGTTACACAGATTTCAATGATCTACACGTAACTTGTGGTTTAGACGAGGTAAAGAGGCAGCTTACAGCGGCTGCCTTACCACCCACTGAAGCAAATAGGTTGAAAATAATTATACGCAAATCACTCTTAGAAAAAGACGCCTGCGCCAATTTTAGGATATCATCACTACCCAAAATTTTAGGCGACTATGTGTCAATTATAAGTGAAACTACAAACGCTCATCCCATAATGGTTACAAGCTCGGTTCTAACAACTTTTACAGCATTTTTAGAAAAACGAGTCTTTATTCCAGAGGGTGAATATTTTCAAACACTTTTCCCGAACCTTTGGATACTGAATGTTACAAAAAGCGGACACTTCAAAAGTACAGCTTTAAACAAAGGCTCAAAACTTGCATCTCAAAAAAATGAAGCTGTCACAACCAGAATCAAAGAACTTGAAGCATCCATGCGAACAACATTTGATGAGGAGGAAAAATCTGAAATCAGAGAAGAGATCCTTAAAACATCACTGCAAAATGTTATTTTGCCAAATAAGCTTACAGCCGAAGCTCTGCTTGAGCATTTGAGCCAGGGTCATAATGGTGTGATTTTTGCCGGAGAATTTGGGGGATGGCTCCAAAATTTAGATAAAAACCACAATAGCGACCTCAAGGCTATTTTTACCGAATTATATGATGTCCCACATTCATTCCGTTATAAAACAAGAACTCAGGGAGATTACATTCTAAACAAACCATGTTTCTCGATATGCGGAGTTTCTACAATGGCATGGTTGAAACCGAATCTTGAAGCCTCTGACGTAGCTAGTGGATTTTTTGCTAGATTTCTAATGTTTGCACCACGGCATAGAGACGAGATTCCACCAGCATTGCCAGTATGCCAAACGATTTCAAATCCCTTGGCAGAAGAAATGGTGATACAAATTCTAGAAACCATGGACGCTACATATCAATACCAGCTTTCAGAATCAGCAAAAATTGTTTTTAATGCTGCACATGAAGAAATATATGCCATACAAAAATCATTCAACGATAAAAGCCAAGAAATACTGGAGCCTTTTGTTAAACGATGGAGTCCATATTTATTGAAGCTTGCAATGATCATGCAACTTTTTCATGACCAAGAATCCAAAGCGATAGAAGTTGAGGCCATTGCTTTTGCCATACCAATACTTCTCGCAGCCATACATTCGACAGCTCAACTATTTGAAGGTGAGCTTGGCGAGTCTGATCATCAGCATAAATGTAGTATGCTAATCGAATGGATA
>JBAZAX010000049.1:0-4586 GCA_041671765.1 Candidatus Babeliales bacterium
GGTTCCGTTTCTTTTTGAACACAAAATGTATATGTAATAATTTTTCATGTTTTTAGCGTATATGATTTTTCTAAGCATGCAAGCAGAAAAAAGCCTGGACCCTGGTCTTCACCGGGGCGACAATCTGGTGCGGGCGTTAGCCGATTTCGAAGCGCAAAAGTTTTGATTTATCCCAAATCTTTATTTCTTAAGTTGATGACATTGGTCCTACGCCGGGGCGACGCTATAGTGGCATTCATAAAGCAATATTTAATTCTCGAACTCGCGTTAATTTATTTATAATTTCAGTTTGCTTAATTGTTTTTGAACATCCGAAGGGATCTTTGCATCGGCTTTAATTAGAAGTTCAATGATTTTTATATGACCTAATTTTATGGCTATGTGCATAGGGGTTTGATTAAATCCATCTGTTGCGTTTACATCTGCTCCCTGTGCGATAAGTGTTTCTACGACATTGATTAAACCCCAGCTAGTTGCTATATGTAAAGGCGTTTCACCGCATAAATCTTTGCTATTTATATCTGAACCCAACTCTAAAATTACCTCTGCCATATCAGGTAAATTTTTTGATAATGATATATGTAGTGGCGTTCTTCCGAGTGAATCCTGTGCTTTTAAGTCTGCTCCGGCTGTTATTAAAATTTGAGCGGCTTTAATTTTATTATTTTCCAGGGCCTTGTGTAATGCTGTAGAATTGTTTTCTCGTTTTTGATTTACATTTGCTCCGCTTTGAATTAATGATATTAAATCATCTATTGCATCATTATCAATCGCAGTAAAAATGTCTTTGTATTTAGGTTTAATAACTACAGGACCAATTTGGGGTTTGTTTTGATTTGCTATTTCTGTTTGGGAGTCTTTTCCATTTTCTACATTTACTTTTGCTTGCATATGAGTGCTAAATGAAATAGCTATAAATAAAATTATTAAAAAATACTTCATAATTTCTCCTTTTTACCAATTTTGGAAACCTAATTTTTAAATCTATCATTACGTTTTAATTTTGCTAGTGCAAATTATTTTTTTATTTTTTTAATTTATGTAAAATTAGGACTAGAAAATATTCTTAAAAAATTTACAATCTTATACATGTCGGTTAATATTTTTTCATGTATATTAATATTTTCATAAGGAGATTTGATGAAAAAGATGGTTTTGGCTTATGTATGTGTAGCATGTGCATTATTGTGTGGTTGTTCTCAGCCTCCAGTAAAAACAACAGAGGATACTAACGTGGCGGATAAAAAAGAGACAGAAAAAATGGTAAGTTTGCCATCAGGGCTTAAGTTTGAGATTTTAAAAGTTGCTCCAGATGATGCAAAAAAACCGGCAAACGGCAAAGCGGTTACGGTTCATTACACCGGCTGGCTTGAAGAGAATGGAAAAGAGGGACGCAAATTTGATAGCAGCGTTGATCGCAACCAAGCTTTCTCATTCCGTGTCGGTGTTGGACAGGTTATCAAAGGCTGGGATGAAGGCGTTTTGGATATGAAGGTTGGCGAAAAACGTCGTTTGGTAATTCCACCACAGCTTGCTTATGGTGATTCAGGTGCAGGAAATGTTATTCCCGGCGGCGCAACATTACTTTTTGATGTTGAGTTGCTTGAAGTAGAAGAATAATATTTGCAGCAGATTAAAAATTTTTTAAGGCGAGATTTTTTAGTCTCGCCTCTTTTTTATTCATATGGCCGCAAAAGTGTTTAATGGCAATAATAATTAAAAGAAAGTGTTGAATAATGCAAAAGATAAGAAAAGTATTTGGAGCGTTTGTGCTTTTAGGCTTAACTTTCTCTGCCGATGCTATGAAAAGAACCGCAGAAGATGCTGGTGCAGTTGGAAAAGAGCCATATATTAAGCAATCTTACGAAGTAGAGCAATCTTACGAAGCGCCGGAGTTTTCACTAAGTGTGCCGGTAGTGCCGCTCAAAGCGAGATTAACACAAGAAATATTGGCCGATTGGCCATTAAATACCCCTGAAAAAGTTATTAAGGCAATTAAACATCTTTTGCAATGGAGATTTGCATTAACAAATCCGATGATTATAGATATTTTGGTGGCAGCTTGGGTGCAAGTTGATTCAACTGAAGAATGGAGTGTTGTGATAGATAAAGATGTTATTCAGAATGGTAACCACGATTGTGCCGATATTTTAATAGATTTGTATTTGGCATGCGAAAAAGTCGTGTTTTTGAGTTTACTTGAGTTTAATCAGATAAAATAAAGGAGATAGTCGTGAAATTAGTTGAAACTTTACATAAGATATGTCTTTTAAGTTCATTTATTTTAATTACAAATACTGCAGCAGCCATGTCGTCAGAAATGGATGATTTAAAATTACCAAATTTTGTATGTGCAAGTGAAAAAACAAAAGTTATTCTGTCTAAGCATACGGAATTAGGGCATTTAGAGTTATTTGAAAATAATTTTCCTGTCTTAAATTTTGATAATATTGTGGAAGCTGTGAGTACAGTGTCTGAAATAAGAGATTTTTCATATGCTCCCGGTCTTACTTTTGAAGTAAAGACTAGAATGGAAAAGATAGCCAATGATCTCATTTTGTATCTGCGTAATAAAATTACTGAGAATAAAAACGTGCTTTTACCAGAAATTGAAGCGCATTGGCAAAATTTGTCAGTTGAGCAGCTAGATGTACTGAAAGATATTTGTGCAAAACACAATTGCTTGTGCGTAGCAGGATTCGCAGCTTGTGGATTTGCAACAGCCGCAATTGCCATTGCGTTTTTTATTTTGAAAAATTATCCGAACCAAGAATGTTTAATATAACTATCCCCTGCGGGGGATAAGTGAAATTGGGCTTAAAAAAGTCTGTTTTTGATTAATTAGCCTTTATATCTTATAATTCTTATATTCAAAGTTATTGTTTAACCTTATGCGAGTTAAGTCTTGCTAATTTTAGGATTGTCATGAGTGAGACAGAGAAAAGTAATAAAAACCCATTTCAGCATACGCTGAATCTGCCAAAAACCGAGTTTTCAATCCGTGCTAATTCTGCAATTAAAGAGCCTGAGATTTTAAAACGTTGGGAAGAGGGTGATCTTTACAAAAAAGGGACATCAAAAAACAAGGGTAATAAAAAATTTATTTTGCATGATGGCCCTCCATATGCCAATGGTAACTTGCATACCGGCCATGCACTGAACAATATTTTAAAAGATATTGTATGCAAAGTAAAAAGAATGGATGGGTGCTATGTTCCATTTGTTCCGGGCTGGGACTGTCACGGCTTGCCAATCGAATTAAAGGTTACAGGCGAGTTGGGCATTGAACGAACCAGAGAAACAATTGATCGCGTAACATTTAAAAAACATTGCCGTGACTATGCATCAAAGTGGATAGACATACAGCGCGAAGAGCTCAAAGATATGGGACAACTGGCAGACTACGACAACTCTTATATGACCATGAGCAAGCCATATGAAGCCGACATTTTGCGCGCATTTGGAATTTTTGTTGAAAAAGGTTATATCGAACGTAAAGGTAAGGCTGTGCCTTGGTGCGCATCATGTCAGACGGTTTTAGCAACGGCTGAGATTGAGTACAAAGATCGCAAAGATCCAGCAATCTATGTTTTCTTCCCTGTAGAAGATCAAACAGCAAAACTTATTTTCCCATATGCATTTGAGCAAAAACCAGATTTGAAACTTGGATTTTTGGTTTGGACCACAACTCCTTGGACCTTGCCTCTCAATCGTGCAGTTGTTCTTAACCCAACAGCAAAATATGTAATAATCCAAGGCAAAGAGCCAAACCAGGCATATATCGTCGGTAAAGACTTGGCCGGTAAAATTTGTTCCATGCTGAATATTGAAAAACATGAAATCTGCGAATTTAATCCTGATGTCTTTGCAGGTAAAAAAGTTAATCATCCGTTTATTTCCGGTCTACAAATTCCCGTATTAACCGGTGATCTTGTTACAACCACAGACGGAACAGCTTGTTTACATTGTGCTCCGGGTTGCGGACTTGAAGATTATATTTTTGGTGTAAAGAGTGGGCTTGAAGTTTATTCGCCAATTTCTGATGATGGAAAATATACTTATGGAATAAAGCCTGAAGAGCTTGATGGCATGCCTGTAGTTGACGGTCAAATTTGGGTAATAAGAAAATTAGCTGAGCTAGGGCGATTGATTCATAAAGAATCTATAACTCACTCATACCCACACTGCTGGCGTTGCCGCAATGGGTTGATATTCAGAGCAACGGATCAATGGTTTTGTGATTTACAAAAAAATGATTTAGTTCAGAAGACATTAAAAGAGATTGAGAAAATTAATTTCATTCCAGAATGGGGCAAAAACCGCTTGATGGCCTTTACTGGCAATCGTACCGAGTGGTGTATTTCTCGCCAAAGAATCTGGGGAACTCCAATTCCTGCACTGCTTTGTGAATATTGTGACAATGCATTTATTAGTGCTGAATTTGTTAACTGGGTTGCAGATAAAGTTGAGCAAGAAGGTATTGAATTCTGGGACAGAGTGACAGTTCAAGACTTGATTGATGCCGGCGTTACTCCAAAAAATCTTAAGTGTTCAAAATGCGGCAACTCTGATTTGGCAAAATTTAA
>JBAZAX010000050.1:0-4439 GCA_041671765.1 Candidatus Babeliales bacterium
TATTCATAGATCTTTTTTATTTAAGTTATTTTAATAAAAATTTGAATTCTGGGATTTAAAAAATGTCGTTGCATGATATTTTAAAGCGTGATGTTCAAAAAATGATAAGTGGTCTAAGTAAAAATGAAAAGTGTAATGTTTATCCTTTAGTTATCCACGAAGTTGAACGGATAATTATTGAGATAACTTTGCAAGAAACTAAAAATAATTATTTTCGCACAGCCCAAATTCTTGGAATTAGCAGAAGTAAGCTTTATCGCAAGATCGAAAAATTTGGTATTGATATTAGCAAATAGTGGATAATATTTTTGAGAAATTTTAAAAAAGCTCGCCTACGAAGACGAGCTTTTTTTGAAAATATTATAAGTAATCAAGTTTAGAAAAATTTATCTCATCAAAGCTTCTCTAAAATTGTCCAATTCTTCCAGAACCTGTCCGGCTCCGAGAACTACGCACAAGAGCGGATCTTCGGCAACTTTAACAGGTAACCCTGTTTCTTTTGAAAGTAGCTCAGCTAGATTTTTAAGTTGTGATCCTCCACCGGAAAGCATAATTCCACGATCTACAAGATCAGAAGAAAGTTCGGGAGGTGTGTTTTCGAGAGCAGACCTTACGGCATCAACAATTATAGAAATAGGTTCAGTCAGTGCTTCAAAAGTTTCCAGAGAGGTAAGCTTTGTGGTTTTTGGTACTCCGGTTACAAGATCGCGTCCTTTGACTTCAACCTGCTTAACATCATCTGTTAACATTGCAGTTCCGATTTGCATTTTAATACTTTCGGCTGTCTTTTCGCCGATCAACAGATTGTATTTTTTCTTAACATACTGAACAATCGCTTGGTCCATTTCGTCACCGCCAACTCTCACTGATTTACAGTAAACGACATCTTTTAGCGAAATAATAGCAACTTCAGTTGTGCCGCCACCTATGTCTACGATCATGTTGCCAGTAGGTTCATTTACGGGAAGCCCTGCCCCTATAGCTGCCGCCATTGGTTCCATAATTGTAAAAACCTCGCGCGCACCGGCCTGTTTTGCTGAATCTTCAACTGCGCGTTTCTCAACTTGTGTAATTCCAGACGGAACTCCAATGATCATACGTGGTCTTACCAGCGTACGGCGATTGTTGTGAACCTCGCTAATAAAATAACGCAACATACTTTCAGTAAGTTCAAAATTAGCGATAACACCATCCTTCATCGGACGGCTTGCGGTAATACTTTCAGGAGTTTTACCTAACATACACTTTGCTTTATCGCCTGCAGCTAAAACCTCATTTGATGTAGATTTTACTGCTACTACCGATGGTTGATTGAGAACAATACCACGATTTTTAACGTAAATCACGGTGTTTGCAGTTCCAAGATCAATTGCCATATCATTAGAAAAGAAACTAAACAGTTTCGTTGCCGGGAAAAATTTCATATAAAATAACCTTATTAATAATTATTTAAAAGAAAAGTTGTGCACCAAGTGTAACTAAATGCGTTTTACAAAAACCATTACCATTAATTGGCATATCATAAGATGCATAAAACTTAGGATTCATAAACCAATTTTTTAATGCAAGCTTTGAATCATATGCCGCTTGAATTGTAAAATAATGAGCTCTCCATTTTGATAACTGATTTTTATCATTAAGATTTTTTTCAAGATCTTCATGCGATATATTTTGTGTTGGATCCATTGGATTTAATCTGGCGTCTGTTTCTAGATAACAAGCAATTGATTTATCATCTCGTTTATCACTCCACTTATCCATGCCATGTCTCAAATATGTATAACGAAGCTGGATGTGTACCCCATCAGCAAGATTTTCAAGTGTTACATACGGAGAAATTTTAAAAACATTACCTGGATCTATTTCAACTTTTCCAACTAAAGCGCTGTATATTGAAGGTTCTTTGTAAACAGCAATCCTGCGATTTTGCGTATCATTGAATTGCCAAAGTCCACCAAGAATTAAACCAACTTTTAGATCCTGCTTTAACTCAAATTCTGGAATGAAATCGAGATAAACACCCCAGTGTCCGTCATTCATAAATGGAGTTGATGCGGGATAATCAATATCCATTTTACGACCTGCTGGAATTACTAAGCCGCCTTGCAAATTTAGATCAATACTTCGCATCATTAACTTGTGATCTATAAAATAATTTCCACGCAGGTGTACATCAATATCGCCTACTCCACTGCGTGAAACATTTGTTCCCTTGAATCCAATTTCCTTATGTGTGAGTCTTCTAATTGCATCAATTTTTTGAACTTCAGGATCAGTTAATTCTATGTTATATGTTTTTTGATATTCTTTTCTATTAAACGCAAAGCGACTGATTACATTTGAATTCATTACCGGAAGCCAAATTCCAAACGTAACATTTTTTAAGTTGGCAAATTTTAAATTTTGTTCATATGCCAGAATTAATCCTACAGTGTTTACTTTTCCTGTAACACCAAATTTCAACTCTTGGCCTTCAAGTTCATCCGAGCCTGTAACTTCATTAATTGGATCATAATGTTTAGCGGGATTTGTTTTTTGTAAGCTTGAAATTACATCTTTTAAATCATAAAACCCATATAACTCTGGAATTCCGCATGTTCCACCGTAGCGTTTACATGCTGTTGACGCTGTTGCGTAAAAAACAGAGACATCGATAAGTGACTTTTGTTTGGTTACATAAAGCTCTGGCTTTTCAAGAAAAATGCTATATCTGCTTCCTGTATGTGTTGCAAATGCAGCAGTTGGGATTAAAAAGATTAATAAAATTAAAGAGTAAGCTCTGCTTGAAATCATTTTTTATCCAAATTTTTGTACAAAATTTTAAAGTTTTGTCATTTTTGTCATTTAAAGAAAAAACAGCTTGTGTTAAGCACTGAGCTTACTTTAAATTTGGCTTTAGTCAAGGGAAAGCCAAGAGCGAACCCCATATTTTTAAGCTTTAATTTATGCTATTAACTTTTTCTTTCTTTTCATGTTGTAACCATTTATAATTTGTTAAAGTTTTGATTTGTATGATTTTTCAAAAAGGGGATAAATGAAGAAGAGCTACACGTTCATTGCAAATTGGAAAATGTATTTCGATTTTAATGAATCAATGAATTATGCAACTAAAAATTTGGATTCAATTATATCATTAGCAGATTTATCAAATGCTTCCATTATTTTATGTCCATCATTTCCTATGCTTTATCCATTAACGCAAATTTTTCGACAAACAAAGGTGCAAATTGGTGCACAAAATTGTTCCGATCATACAAAAGGACCTTTTACAGGACAAGTTTGTGCAAAAACGCTTAATCAGATGGGTTGTAAAAGCTGTATTATTGGGCACAGTGAAATTCGTAGATATAAGAGTGAAACCGATGAAATGATTTCAAAAAAATTTGAGATGCTTCTTGATGATGGAATTTCTCCAATTTTATGTATTGGAGAATCAGAGCTTGATCATAAAAATGGTAAAACTCTGGAAGTTATTAATGAACAATTAAAAAGAGTTATTGAAATCGTAAGTCATTCGGCAAAAAAAATTAATGGGTTACCAATTTATATAGCCTACGAACCTGAGTGGTGTATTGGATCCGGAAAAACGCCATCTAATGATAAATTGGAGACAATTTTTGCTTGGATCAATGCCCAAATTCAGAAGCATCATTCAATATCAAATTGGCAATTTTTATATGGAGGAAGTGTTGATGTTGAAAATGCGGTAAGAATCGGCCAAATAAGCTATATCAATGGTTTTTTAATAGGAAAAATGAGTACAAACTTTGAATTATTTGAAAAAATCGTAAAATCGACTATTCTTGGGAATAACAACTAAAATAATTCCGTTCAACCTTTAAAATTTCGAAGAGAGAGAAGATGTATACGTTCTTGATGGTTCTTTTTGTAATTCTTTCCGCTTTACTTGCTATTGTTATATTAATTCAGCCAGGTAAAGGGGATATGGGATTAGGTAGTATTGGAAGTGGGTCACAAATCTTATTTGGTGGATCCGGTGGTCGTAGCTTTTTTGAAAAAGTTACTTGGGTTATGGCGACACTATTTATTCTTGGCGCGCTTGGACTTTCTTTGATTAAATCAAACGAAAGACAGTATTCAAGTCTTTCAGGTTTTAAAGCAGACACTTCTTCAACAACAAAACAAACGTCGCTTCCTATAAGTTCGGCACCGGTAAATTCAGTGCCAGAAGAATCAACTGACGAAGAATAATTTAAAAAACTTAAAAGGACAAAATAGTGGGGATCAATTTCATTGATGTCCTAGGTAAAAAAACAATCGAGTTTTGTCAAGCTTTGGGAGACTTAGGTCTGTTTGGTTATGAAACTCTTGAGTCTTTGTTTAGTACAAAGCTCAAGATTAAAAAAGTTTTTTACCATATGAACTACATAGGTGTGAATTCAGTTGGCGTTGTAGGCCTAGTCGGAGGTACGGTTGGA